>NZ_EQ973368.1:148502-153715 GCF_000157055.1 Bacteroides sp. 2_2_4
ACATTTGTAAATGGAGAATATAAATATATTCCATAAGCATCTGGGGGGGGTAGTTACTTTCGGTACATTATCATTATATTATCAGTTATTGGTTCTACGCATTTGCAAATGGAGAATTTAAGTATATTCCACAAGCGTCCTTACTGTAAGAAGGGGTGACTAAAACTGACTTTCAGTGACTATAACAGACAGGATATTCTATAAGATTATTCCATACCTTTATTTTGTCTTGGAATATTATAAATAAAAGTGTCTAATTTAATACGATAGTAGTATGGAATATTTAGAAAAGAAGAAAGTTGCTCCCGGCAGTATAGACGAAAAGGACTTTATCAGTAAGGTCGCTCAAAAAAGTATGGCGGGCAGGTTTGTATCAAATGAACCTGATATGGTACCGGATGTTTCTGAAACTGAAAGAAAAGCTCCCACAGACGGAGAGGTTGAAGAGTTTAAAAGAAAATATATGGTTTCCATACCTAAAGGCACTACCTGCAAAACCATATATATTGATGGTAAGTTACATCGAGATATCGCAACTTTGGTCAAGGCTGCAGGGTGTGGCACCATTTCCGGTTTTGTCACTCAGGTGCTGAAAGATTATTTAGAAAAGAACAAGGAGCTGATTGACGCTCTAATGGGAAAAGCCTATCAGTCCTGGAAGAAAAAGTAAATGCCTATGAAAAATTCCGGGAAAAAGAAGGTAGATCCCCGTCGAATTGACAAGCAGGCTATCAGAGAGTTGGTGGGAGGCAAATCCCCGCAACGTATTGTCACCAGGTCTCCGGAAGAAACGGATACAGCAAGTATCGTTTCTGAACAACCTGTCGGACAGACAGAACAACCCGGCAGGATGCTTGATCACGAAACGATATTTCTTCATGGCATCCGGAGCGAAAAACGTAAATCCCTGCACATTGATGCCGGCCTGCATCATCAACTTTGCTCCCTGATATGAGCTATCGGATATGGCGATATTACTATGGAGGGACTTGTCAACAGACTTCTGATGCAACATTTCGAAGAATACAAAGACGTGCTCAATGCAATGACAGAAGACAGGTAATCTTCTGTTATTTCCGTAGCTTGTAATCATATTAATACACTCGATAAGGGTAGTTAGTCTAAGCGAAACTAAGTTAATCCATTGATAATAAAAGGTGTACGATTATGATGTATGGGAATATTGTCGTATCTTAGATGTATGAAAACAAATGATTAATAAGCTATGAATGAAAGAGTTAGAAATATTTTAGAGCAGTCTGCGACAAAGACGAGCAAGATTCAGCAGCTGCTTCTGCTGGGATTGACCAGACGTGAAATCGCCGACCTTGTGACCAGAGGCAATTACGGCTTTGTGCATAATGTGTATAAAAAAATGCTTGAGAGGGGTGCTTTCGTTCCCTGTCAGGTAGGACAGGGAACCGTTCCGGTATTGGACTACAGCTTCCCCCGCAGGTTCGGTGTAGAAATTGAGGCTTACAACTGCACGCAGGAAAAGCTGCTCCATGAGCTTCGCGAAGCCGGTATCTGCGTCGCTATCGAAGGCTATACCCATCGCACGACGGAGCATTGGAAACTGGTCACTGACAGCAGTTTGAGCGGCAATGACACATTCGAACTGGTCAGTCCGATCCTGGTAGGTGAAGCCGGGCTGAAAGAACTTGAGACGGTTTGCTGGGTACTTGACCTCTGTAATGCCAAGGTGAACGACAGTTGCGGATTCCATGTACATATGGATGCTGCCAATTTCAGTATGGAAACCTGGAAAAATCTCGCTTTGACCTACAAACATCTGGAACCGGTCATTGACTCCTTCATGCCGGGATCACGCCGTAATAACCAATACTGCCGGAGTCTGCATGGCATTTCCGATACGGCTATCAGCGGGGCATCCACGATTACCGACCTCCAGCATGTATTTAACAACCGTCGCTATTACAAACTAAATCTAGAAGCCTATTCCCGCCATCGGACAGTTGAATTCCGGCAACATTCCGGAACGACCAACTATACAAAGATGGAAAAATGGATCAAATTTCTAAATGGTTTGGTTACCTTTGCTTCGGCTGCAAGCCTTCCCGACAGGACCACTTTGGAGAGTCTGCCTTTCCTCGGTGAAAAAGAGAAATTATTTTTTAAGTTACGGACTAAAAAATTAACAGGATGATACAGAATTATGAATTGGCGGATGGCGGTAGGATAACCGCCTCCAGCCCCGAAGAATTCGTCCGGCTGCTCCGTGAGGGCAGCTGGTTCGACCATGATTGTACGGACGAGGAGTTTATGAACAACTTTGCCGGTCGCTATAAAGAGCTACATGGCGTAACGGTTTCTACCGATACGCCGGAGCATTTCATGGCAGATTTGCGTAAATACGGTTACATAAGACCTTAAGAGTAGAGAAATCCTTTATTGTAATGATCCCTGCCCGGCTTTCCGCTTTCGGTTTCCGGGTGGGGATTTTTTTCTTTCATCGCAATTCCGTGAGATACAAATCTTCCACTCCGGCACATACGTGCCTGATTCTTCCTCACTCGTCAGAAGGTAACGATCAATGCACATAATCGCTAATATTTTAAAGAACAAATATCAACCACCGGTTCCTTTCCTGACAATAACCGACTACGGATGACTATACATGACAGGGTATTTTATCTTATTGGCGGAATCTTTTCCTTTACACCGCAAAATATGATACCGCCTAAGGTTTCAGGTTTTTACACGATTGCATTATTATCCTTTAACAATAGAATAAAATGAAAAAAGAACCGTTATTTATTGCCTTTGCCAGCCAGAAGGGTGGTGTCGGAAAGTCGACTTTCACCGTTCTTGCCGCCAGCATCCTGCATTACCAGAAAGGCTATCGGGTGGGAGTCGTGGATTGCGACGCCCCCCAGCACAGTATCTTCAACATGCGTGAACGTGACATGGAAAGTGTGGAAAAGAGTGATTTCCTGAAAGTCGCCCTCTACCGCCAGCACGAACAGCTCCAGAAACTTGCTTATCCGGTCATCAGGAGCGATCCGGAGAAAGCGATGAAGGACATACATGATTATATGCAAAAAGAAGGAGCCGAATTTGACATTGTCCTTTTCGACCTGCCGGGAACGTTGCGATCCGAAGGAGTGATTTACACCATCTCCTCGATGGATTATATTTTCGTGCCTCTCAAAGCGGACAATATCGTCATGCAGAGTTCCCTTGAATTTGCCGAAGTTGTCGGGGAAGAATTAGTAGCCCGTCACAATTGCAATTTGAAAGGTGTCCATCTCTTTTGGAATATGATTGACCGCCGTGAGAGAAAAGAGACTTGTCAGGCATGGGATACGGTCATGCGGAAAGCGGATATGAAACTATTGGATACACGTATTCCCGATACGAAACGCTACAACAAGGAACTCAGCCATACCCGTAACAATATCTTCCGTTCCACCCTGTTTCCACCGGACAACCGTGAGATAAAAGGTTCCGGCCTTTTGGAACTGCTGGACGAGATCAGCTGGATTGCCGGCTTGAAATCCTCTTCTACTTTATAATATATGTATAGCATGGAAAATATCAGAAAAAAGAAAAGTGCTTCCAACGGCAGGAAGAAGACGATTGAAGCTCCTGTCACCGTGGAAGAGATAGCAGCCTATGAGGAAATGTTCCTCTGTGATGACCGGTGTGCCTCAAGAAAGTCTTTGCATATCAACGCCCAATACCACCGCCGCATCTTGTCGTTGGTTTGTGCCACCGGACGAAGCGGAGTGACTGTAGCCGGTTTTGTCAACCGTCTTTTGGAACTTCATTTTGCCGAAAAAGGTAAAGTGTTTGACGCTGTACGGGATAAGCATTACCAGTCATTGAAATCATAAGGGCATGGAATACCTTTTTATTATCCTGTTCATCTACGCCTCTTACCTGAGCATTGAAAAGTATATCCATACGGGCGGCATTTTCTCCTGGAGAGGCGGAAAGGAGAAAAAGGAACATCGGGGTTCACCTACCGTCATTCATCCGGAAATATCCCCGGCAGAGGCCGAAATCATAGGCAAAAGCCGGTACCGGATGCGACAATCACTGACAATGGATGACAATAGCGGACAGTCTGAATCAGGTATTGAAAAGAGAGATACCTTTACTCCCGAAAAGGAAACAGGGCCGGTTCTTCGAGCGCACGAAACCCTTGAGAAGAATACGAAATACCCGGAAGTTCCGGCTCCCTTCCAACGGCTGAACTATCCTGAAATCGACTATATACAGGAGGATTCCCCTTCTTCCGGTGAAGAAAAAGAGGAAATTCCCGAACGCTATGAGATTACGGGATACGTACAGCGGAGCAATCCCCACCGGGCAACCGGTGTCACCTTTGACGATTTGGACATGATTGAGAAAGTGATGACATCGGACGGATCTACGGAAACGGAACAGGAACAAGCCCGGCAGACCTTCCGAAAGCTGGAAGGCACGAACATGGAAAGGGTTCTGCAAGCGAGTGTCCTGGGAAGCAGCGATAGACTGAAACGGTATATGCGCTTGTATGTAGATAAGGGCGAGCCCCATTTATTGACAGGAAAAAACAAGGACGACATTCTCCGGGAATTTGATATAACGGAGCATGTACCTGCAACAGATAAATAAACAATGAATATGAGAAAGTATTTTGATTCCGGTTGATCCGGGTGCTGTGAGCCTTTAAAATGAAGTGTATAATTTTTAAAACGAAAAAGCATGAGAGATTTCTTTGACTCCGGTTGATCCGGGCATGGCGAGTTTTTGAAACGTAGTGTATAACCCTTTAAAAAAGAAGACATGACTGGCTTCTATGATTCAGGTTGATTCTTTCTCTTTATCAAAGCGGACATTCAAAACAAGTAATTAACCCCTTAAAAACGGAGGTACCTATGATTGGTTACTATGACTCAGGTTGATCCTAAAAAAGACATCGTGGTTGCAAGCAGTGGACCGCAGGAAGTTTCCTGCGGTTCATTTGAAAGGAGTTTTTTATTCACATTTAATTAGTAGATTGTATATGAAAAGACATTTTAAAAAGACGGTTGCGCTTATCGCATGAATAGCTGTTTCCACCCTGAGTGCCTATGCCGAGGGGGACGGAAGTGCCGGTATCACAAAGGCCACATCCATGCTTGCCAGCTATTTCGATCCGGCCACGAAGTTGATATATGCCGCAGGAGCCATTGTAGGGCTGATAGGCGCGATAAAAGTTTATT
>NZ_EQ973367.1:0-15006 GCF_000157055.1 Bacteroides sp. 2_2_4
TTAACTTTATCCACTTCCGCTTTTATCTTTTCAGAAACAATGTTCCAAGTTCCCTCCTTCACCTTGAAAATAATGCCTCCTCTGCCTGTATTATCCGGCAAAAAAAACATAGCAGGGGCTACCGGGTGTATTGGGGCATTATATGAAATATTTTTAATAACCCCTTTCACTATATAATGCCTTCCTAATTTATCAATTTTCTTTCCAACCGGTTGTGTCCATCCGAAAGTTTTCACAGCAGCTTCATTTATAACAACCATATTTTTTCCATCCTTTTCATCCAGCATGCTTCCCTCCAGCACCTCAACTCCAAAGAAATCGGCATACTCTTGATTGATCGTCTCATCTTCTAGATCTATATATTGCTCACTATCAGTTGTCTTTCCTTCCCACTCCTTTATCTTGAATGTTGAAAAATACATTTTGGGAATAGGTGTCTGAAAGCCACTCAAATACTTTGTAACATTGGGCATCTGTTCTAATATTTCTTTAAAAGGAACATTTTCAGAGCAATAAACAACAGCTCCCACATTATGCCGTTCTATTCCAAGTTCTTTGGTATTCAACAAGAAGTTAAGTTGCTTCATCATCACCAAAGTACAAAAAACAAAGGCTATACCAATAAACAACTGAAATTATTCCCGGAAGAGTATATTCATTTCGAAATGCCTACATCCGATTTATATTTATATGCAGACCGGGCACAGATAGAGCAAGTGCTTATCAACTTGTTAAAAAATGCCCGCGAAACGTGCGAGCGGAGAACGGATAAAAACATTGAGATAAAGTTTTTTTCTAAAGGCAACCCAACATTCACAATATCTGATAATGGTGAGGGAATTTTGCCAGATGTTCTGGATAAGATTTTCGTTCCTTTCTTTACTACCAAAACATCCAGTTCAGGCATCGGATTGAGCCTGTGCAAACAGATCATGACTTTACATGACGGAAGTATTAACGTAAAATCAGAAATAGGGAAAGGAAGTTGCTTTATTCTTACTTTCCCTAAATAAAAATCACTGAAAGCCTCCCGAATCCTTTAATACAATGATTAGTCTGGGTAGTAGAGGAATTACTTATCCTCTACTACCCAAACTATTTGTATCAGGATTTAACTCCTTAACAGCCTCTTTGACCGCTTTATTAGTTGGCTTACGATATGCTTCCGCTTGTTGAACGGGGACAATCTCATTCACCATTCTTTCATATCCTTTTTGCTCTAACAAGTGCACTTCTTTTTCACCTGTTTCTTTTTGTTTTCTTGTTTTCATAAGGCTTTTCATTTTAAAATTCTTATTTATAAAACAGAAAACATCGAAAGATAGTTCATACTCACAGATAATTTATGTACGGGGCAACTGCTCCCCAATATACTACTATAGGCTTGTTCATTCCGGTACGGATTTGAGCTTAAACTTACATAGTGAAAAAAATATCTATCATGCTATCATTTATTTTTATATCATACTAATTATCAGCGAAATAAATATGATAGATATATTTCTAAAAGGCATCTCTCATACTTATACCACCAAAAACAGGGTATCTCTCATCAATAAAATAGTCGAATAAAGGTCGGACAGGCGTAAGATGGTTTGTTTTTGTTGCAATGAATCCGTATAAATCCGACCTGTATGGCTTAATAATCCCACTTTAATAGCGATAAGTTTATAGCCCACATATGTGTGACGAACAGTCTACATACGTGGGCTGTACAGTTTACAGGTGCGGGCTGTACAGCCTACATATGTAGGCTATAAAAAGATTACCGTTTCCAATGGATTATTAAGCTGCCAAATACAGGTTATCATCCTATAAAGTGAATATCCTTGTGGCTTCATATGGGTGTTTTTCCCTGATTCTACACTAAAACGGATGCAGTAGTGGTATGATAGATACCCGTTTTTTGCGACAGAAACATGATAGATACCTGTTTGAAAAATTATCTATCATACTTATTCTTCTGATAATTAAAACAATATAAAAATAAATGATAGTATGATAGATATTTTTTTCATTATGTAGTATTTAAGTTTAAATCGTACAATTATCATTCAGCTCATTTCTGTACTGGAAATGAAACAAACTTTTGAGGTGGTTGCCTTGATTTATGTACACCTTAATTCTATAATATATAAATTAACTCCTATATTTGTACTTTTATTCAACTTATCCTCTTTATAAATTATGAAAGAAAACAAATATAATAATAGCCATTTCTTCAGTCAATATTCTCAAATGTCCCGTTCGGTAGAGGGCTTGAAAGGAGCCGGAGAATGGCATGTATTGCAGAAAATGCTCCCTGATTTTGCTGGGAAAAGAGTTTTGGACTTAGGCTGTGGATTCGGCTGGCATTGCGCCTATGCAATAGAGCACGGAGCAACACACGCTACCGGAATTGATATTTCGGAGAAAATGCTCGAAGAAGCTCGGAAAAGAAACCCTTCTCCACTCATTGAATACCAATGTATGGCTATCGAAGATTTTGATTTCCAGCCAGATTCTTATGATATTGTCATCAGCTCGCTAACCTTCCATTATCTCGAATCCTTTACGGATATATGCCGAAAAATCAATAACAGCCTGACTCCGGGAGGCACTTTCGTCTTCTCCGTAGAACACCCGATATTTACGGCCTATGGCAATCAGGATTGGCATTACGACCAGGACGGGAAGCCTATTCATTGGCCGGTAGATCGTTATTTTACGGAAGGCAGACGCACAGCAGTCTTCCTGGGCGAAGAGGTTATCAAATACCACAAGACGCTGACTACGTATATAAACGGTCTCCTTCAAACCGGATTTGAGATATGCGAACTTATAGAGCCACAACCGGACGAAAGCTTACTGGATATCATTCCGGGAATGAAAGATGAATTGCGACGCCCCATGATGCTTCTGATCTCTGCCAATAAAAAAAGTGAGACCGCAAAGTGATGAGATTCAAGGTATTGAGAAATAATAGGTAAAAAACATTCGTTTAGCTATTGTTAATTAAAAAATACTCCCTATCTTTGCACCGCTTTTGAAAAGAACAACCCTTCAAAAAAGTAGCGGGGTGTAGCGCAGTCCGGTTAGCGCACCTGCTTTGGGAGCAGGGGGTCGTGGGTTCGAATCCCGCTACCCCGACTACAAAAAAGAGGGTTATTAAGTTCAAAGTTTTTCGGGGTGTAGCGCAGTCCGGTTAGCGCACCTGCTTTGGGAGCAGGGGGTCGTGGGTTCGAATCCCGCTACCCCGACGAAGAAAATCAAGTCAAGATTCACAAAATAAAGCCAGTACAATTAGTATTGGCTTTTTTATTATATATAGGATAAGTGTAATTATCCCCGTTTGGGGGCAAATAAAAAGGGCAATTCTTTGAACTATCTTTGAACAGGTTTCTAGCATTATCCTCATTTTCTTATTTAATTTAGAGTAAAAATCTATTTTGTTAACTTTACTACCCTTTTATTTTGGCGTTATCAATGTTTTGCGTTAACTTTATAGCGGAAATACAAACATTGTTTATAGAGAAAACGATAACAAACAAAATACTTAAACACATGAAGAAAACTCTGCTGATGCTCGTTGTTATTTTCATTTCACTATATTCGCATTCACAAAGTCCCTTTCTGAATTTTAGAATTCCAGAAGAATCAAATAAGCGTATCATTGGATATTCTTCAAGTAATAAAATAAATGTTTTTTTGAATATAAAATATCAATCTTGTAATACTCTAATACAGTATTACAAACAGGATTCTAATAAATTGATTGTGTAACAAAAATAACGATATGATGAAAAAGTTTTTTTATTTGAGTGCGATACTAGCCATAGTTTTGGTTTCATGTAATTCAGAAAAGGAGTATATAGCAAAACTCTCTAATACCGCTTCTATGATTGAGAAAGAAGCTGATTTAAGTGAAGCAATAGCTCTTCATTATTGTGATACTTGGAGAAAAGTAATTTACGATCATGAATACAATGGAGAATATTGCACTGATTTCAATGAAGCCTTAGCGAAGCATCAAGAGTTTATTATCACAACAGATACCTATAAGAGACTAAAACAAAAGAAAGATTCAATCGAGGCTATAATGCCACAACTAAATGATTATCCTTCAAGTTGTAAAGATGCTTATAATGAGTTAGTATCAATATATGCAGATGCAGATGAATTATTCAGATTCGCAGATGAGCCTAGGGGTTCTTTATCTACATACTCAACAAAAACGACAGACCTTTATCAAAAGATAGAAAAGTCACTGAAAGAATTTAAAATAAAGCATATACAAAACAAATAATTTAAAAGAGTAGTATAGTTATTGTAGCAGCTTATTGAATTTAAGACTATCAAAAGACAAAATAATAATTTCACTTCAAGAGCAACTTCAGAAAATACTGCTAGCAAATAGTGTTCAAAAGCTAGAAATTACTCTTTTGAATTATGAGTTAGAAAGGAATAGAACGAAGATCTCAAAATAGCGTTTTTGAACTAGCTTTGAAATAGTGACGGTATATGACAGCGATACCGTCACTATCGCAAGCATATACCGTCACTATCTTTACCGGATAGCGTCACCCTTTTACATGTTCAAATAATAATCCCGGGTTAGCGTCATATATTCCTCGCTATATTGATGACGAGCCAGTTCTGTCAATAGTTCTTCTACAATGCACTCTTGATTGGAAAAAGAAAAAGTAATCAAAACACGTTTCGGAATACCGCCGGGTTTAGTGATTACATTCAGTTGACGGACTGCATATAATTTCTTTATAGAAGCTATCTTTTTTACCCGTTCAGCTACATCTGCCGGAATCACCACTGTAAAAAATCCGTTTTCTGTCAATAATCCGCTTACTCCTTCCAACAAATCTTCATAGGTCAAAGAATCATTGTGACGCGCCGCGGCTCTCTGACGATCCGGACATTCCAGCGAATCGACAAAATAAGGAGGATTAGAAACAATTACGTCGAATTTATCCGAAGACCTGTATTTCCTAAAATCAGCCTGCACCACCTCTACCCGCTCCTTCCAGGGCGAACGAATAATATTTTCCCTGGCTTGCCCGACAGCCGCTTCATCTATTTCCAACGCTACAATATTTGCATCCGGCAAACTGCGTTGCACCAACATTAAAGCTACCAACCCTGTTCCCGTCCCAATATCCAAAATCCGGTGCGCACTTTCAACGGAAGTCCAAGCTCCCAGAAGCACCCCATCCGTACCGACTTTCATGGCACATTTATCATGCCATACCGTAAATTGCTTAAATTGAAAATAAGGATTCGACATTTTATCCGTTTATCTTAAAGCCGTTTTATACTATTATTTTATTGCAAATCGCCAAAAATAAATAATAATTATGGAATACTCCCTTTACAAGCCGATATTTTGGCATTGTTTTTGTGTTTTTATTCTGCGCAGTGCTTTATTATTAGAGAGAATCAATTAACTTTGCAAACGATTTATGCATATCAATATGACATAAACTAAATTAAAACGAAAAAATGAAAGAAAGATATTTATTGGAAGATGGAGGCGATAACAACTTCTCGCTAATCACAGACTATGATGGGAACGATGAACAAGCATTTGATGTAAATGTGAAATCTGGTGAAATTCTTCCGGTACTCCCCTTACGTAATATGGTATTGTTTCCTGGAGTATTCCTGCCGATCACGGTAGGCCGTAAGTCTTCTCTGAAACTCGTACGAGATGCTGACAAGAAACATAAAGATATTGCAGTAGTATGCCAGAGATCGGCACATACAGAAGATCCGAAACTGGAAGATTTACACAATATCGGTACCGTAGGACGAATTGTGCGGATATTGGAAATGCCGGATCAGACAACAACAGTCATTCTTCAGGGAATGAAACGTTTAAGTCTGACTAGCATCATCGAAACTCATCCGTACCTGAAAGGTGAAATAGAACTTTTGGAGGAAGATGTCCCCGGCAAAGATGATAAAGAGTTTCAAGCCCTGGTGGAAACTTGCAAGGACTTGACAATGAGATACATCAAATCATCAGATGTGATGCATCAGGATTCGTCGTTTGCTATTAAAAATATCAACAACTCAATGTTCCTGGTCAATTTCATCTGCTCAAACCTGCCGTTCAAGAAAGATGAGAAGATGGACTTGTTGAGCATCAACTCATTGCGTGAACGCACTTATCACTTACTGGAAATTCTGAACCGCGAAGTGCAACTGGCAGAAATCAAGGCATCCATCCAAATGCGTGCCCGCGAAGATATCGACCAGCAGCAACGCGAATACTTCCTGCAACAGCAGATCAAAACCATCCAGGATGAACTGGGTGGCGGCGGTCAGGAGCAGGAAATAGAGGAAATGCGCCAGAAGGCAGAAAGAATGCGCTGGAATTTAGAAGTCAGAGACACGTTCATGAAAGAACTTGCCAAACTGGAACGCACTCATCCGCAATCTCCGGATTACAGCGTACAGCTCAACTATCTGCAAACGATGCTCAATCTCCCATGGGGTACTTATACAACTGACAATCTGAACCTTAAAAACGCAGAAAAGACGTTGAACAAAGACCATTACGGACTGGAGAAAGTAAAAGAGCGTATTTTGGAACACTTAGCCGTATTAAAGCTGAAAGGTGATATGAAATCACCGATTATCTGCTTGTATGGCCCTCCGGGAGTGGGTAAAACATCTCTTGGAAAATCCATCGCATCTGCGCTCAAACGGAAATATGTACGTATGTCTTTAGGTGGTGTGCATGACGAAGCAGAGATTCGCGGTCACCGTAAGACTTATATCGGTGCTATGCCCGGACGAATTATCAAGAGCTTAATAAAAGCCGGTGCGTCCAATCCTGTCTTCATCCTGGATGAAATAGACAAAGTCAGCGCCGACCGTCAGGGAGACCCTTCTTCTGCATTGCTGGAAGTGCTCGACCCGGAACAGAACACATCTTTCCATGATAACTTCCTGGATGTAGACTATGATCTCTCCAAGGTATTGTTTATTGCAACAGCCAATAACCTGAATACAATCCCCGGTCCATTGCTCGACCGTATGGAATTGATTGAAGTAAGCGGATACATCACAGAAGAAAAAGTAGAGATTGCCCGCAAGCATCTGCTGCCCAAAGAGCTGGAAGCCAACGGACTCAAAAAGACAGATATTAAACTTCCCAAAGATACACTGGAAGCCATAATCGAGTCATATACCCGTGAAAGCGGTGTTCGTGAGCTGGAAAAGAAGATCGGTAAGATTCTTCGCAAATCGGCCCGCCAATATGCTACGGACGGTTATTTTGCCAAGGCGGAAATCAAACCGACAGATTTGTATGATTTCCTTGGAGCACCGGAATATACACGCGACAAGTATCAGGGAAATGATTACGCAGGTGTAGTCACCGGATTGGCATGGACAGCTGTCGGGGGCGAAATCTTATTTGTAGAAACCAGTTTGAGCCGTGGCAAGGGCGGACGTCTCACACTGACAGGTAACCTGGGAGATGTGATGAAAGAATCTGCCATGCTGGCACTTGAATATATCAAGGCGCACGCTTCTGTTCTTAGTCTGGATGAAGAGATTTTTGACAACTGGAATATCCATATCCACGTTCCTGAAGGGGCTATTCCGAAAGATGGTCCGTCAGCAGGTATCACGATGGCCACTTCACTGGCTTCTGCCCTGACTCAAAGAAAAGTGAAAGCCAACATTGCCATGACGGGAGAAATCACTCTTCGCGGCAAAGTGCTTCCTGTGGGTGGCATCAAGGAGAAGATATTGGCAGCCAAACGTGCCGGAATCAAGGAAATCATCATGAGTGCCGAGAACAAAAAGAACATAGATGAAATTCAATATATTTATTTGAAAGGACTGACTTTCCACTATGTAAACGATATAAAAGAGGTATTCGCTATTGCATTGACTAACGAGAAAGTAGCGGATCCTATTGATTTATCTGTTAAGAAACCCAGCCAGGAATGACATTTGAGTTACAATATACAGACACTAAAAGTAATGCCCGTGCCGGTCTGATAACAACAGACCACGGGCAGATACAAACACCTATCTTCATGCCGGTGGGCACACTGGGCACTGTGAAGGGAGTACATCTGACCGAATTGAAAGAAGATATCCAGGCACAGATTATTCTGGGTAATACCTATCACCTCTATTTGCGTCCGGGACTGGATGTGATCGAGAAAGCAGGCGGGCTGCACCGTTTCAACGGTTTCGACCGCCCCATGCTGACTGACAGCGGTGGTTTTCAGGTATTTTCATTAGCCGGAATCAGAAAACTGCGTGAAGAAGGAGCCGAATTTCGTTCGCATATCGACGGAAGCAAGCACATCTTCACTCCGGAGAAGGTGATGGACATAGAACGTACGATCGGTGCGGATATTATGATGGCTTTTGACGAATGTCCTCCGGGTGACTCGGATTACGAGTATGCCAAAAAGTCATTGGGATTAACCCACAGATGGCTCGACCGTTGTATACAACGTTTTAACGAGACAGAACCTAAATACGGTTATAATCAGTCTCTCTTCCCCATCGTGCAGGGATGTGTTTATCCCGACCTGCGCAAGCAATCTGCAGAGTTTGTTGCGTCCAAAGGTGCTGACGGGAATGCCATCGGTGGTTTGGCGGTAGGCGAACCGGTAGACAAGATGTATGAAATGATCGAAATTGTCAATGAAATACTTCCTAAAGACAAACCCCGTTACCTGATGGGTGTCGGAACTCCTGTCAACATTCTTGAAGGAATAGAACGCGGTGTGGATATGTTCGACTGCGTTATGCCTACAAGAAACGGACGAAATGGCATGTTGTTCACCAAAGATGGCATTATCAATATGCGGAACAAGAAATGGGAAACGGACTTCTCTCCCATCGAAGCCGACGGAGCCTCTTGCGTGGATACATTATACAGCAAGGCTTATTTGCGCCATCTTTTCCATGCGCAAGAGCTACTGGCTATGCAAATTGCCTCCATACATAATCTGGCATTCTATCTGTGGCTGGCAGGGGAAGCAAGAAAACACATTATCGCCGGAGATTTCTCGACCTGGAAACCAATGATGGTCAAAAGAGTATCAACTAGATTATAAGAAATGAAAAGCAATCGATTTATAAAACGGCTGGACTGGTATATCATCAAGAAGTTCTTGGGGACATACGTATTTGCTATTGCACTAATCATTTCTATTGCAGTGGTATTCGACTTCAACGAAAAGATGGACAAACTAATGGAGCATGAAGCTCCATGGGATAAAATTATCTTTGAATACTACATGAACTTTATCCCCTATTTCTCCAATCTGTTCAGTCCGTTGTTCGTATTCATTGCTGTTATTTTCTTTACCTCCAAACTGGCAGAAAACTCCGAAATTATTGCGATGTTCTCCACCGGTATGAGCTTTAAGAGGATGATGCGCCCTTACATGATTTCTGCCGCTATCATCGCCCTCGTCACTTTCACACTAAGTTCGTATGTGATTCCGAAAGGAAGTGTTACGCGTCTGAATTTTGAAGACCGGTATATCAAACCAAAGAAACAAAACTCGGTAAGCAATGTGCAGCTGGAAGTGGATAGCGGAGTGATTGCATATATCGACAACTATAACAACGCAATGAAAACCGGTAACCGCTTTTCATTGGACAAATTTGTGGATAAAAAGCTGGTTTCACATTTGACTGCACGACGGATTACCTACGATACCACCACCGTTCATAAATGGACGATCCACGATTATATGGTACGCGAACTGGATGGTTTAAAGGAAAAGATCACTAAGGGAGACCGGATAGACTCTATCATCAACATGGAACCTTCCGACTTTCTTATCATGAAAAACCAGCAGGAAATGCTGACCAGTCCCGAATTAAGCGATTATATCGTCAAACAGAAACGAAGAGGATTTGCCAACATCAAGGAGTTTGAGATTGAATATCACAAACGAATCGCTATGTCGTTCGCCTCTTTCATCCTTACCATCATCGGTGTATCGCTTTCGTCCCGAAAAACGAAAGGCGGTATGGGGCTTCATCTGGGTATCGGATTAGGATTAAGTTTCTCTTATATCCTGTTCCAGACGATTACTTCCACCTTTGCCGTGAACGGAAATGTGCCACCTGCCGTTGCAGTCTGGATTCCTAATATCCTTTATGCGGGTATCGCATTCTTCTTGTACCAGAAGGCACCTAAATAAAAGGTAGGCAAGCCTTCTGCAGTCTTCACGGATTCTATCCATAGATTGCCCCAAGGTTTTGGATGCACCGGATAAACGAAGAGTATAAAAGTAGAAGTTCCGCCTACACTTGCATTAGCAAGAGTAGGCGGAACTTTTTTGTTGTATCCATTTCCTCTTTTGTCTATTCTCCATTGTTTTCACCTGACGGTGATTTGGAAAATCCCTCTTTCTCCTTACATTCTTAAAATCGTTAACCGACTTCTTTTACATAAGCAGAAAGATCTGCAGCAGAGATGTTTTTGGCTATAATTACACCATTTCCATCCAATAAATAGTTAGTAAATCCCCGGTTTAAACGGTACTTCTTAAATAAACCGGAATCCTCGCCTTCTGTTTCCACGAAACAAGTGGGCGTAACTATTTGATCCTTACGAACGGTTTCCTTGAATATTGACTGATATTCGTCAAATGAAATAGAAACCATTTCCACATTATGAGAAGAACGAAGCGCATTGCTCAAACTTACATTTTGCATCCGGGACTGCGCGTCATAACTTGCCCAAAAACTTAGCAACACATATTTACCTTTCAAATTTCCCAATTTAAAGGCGGGTTGCCCGTTTGACGTAGATTCGATTTTAAAATCAGGGGCTACGTCACCCTCACTCAAACCTCCGGTAGGTTTGTCTTTCTCAACGAAAGCGGTCAAGGAACAAATCAGTAATACAACAAAAATCCATTTTACATGCTTCATGTAATTCGGTTTTAGTTAATACTATCCGGGACTGTCCTTAAACAGTGGTTTCTTCCCGAAACATTGTCTTTTCAGGCATCAGGCGAAGAGGAATCCGCTGATTATCAGAGCCTTTATTTTTGAAACCGGGTGCAAAGGTAAGTAAATATTAAATTAACTTCCAAGCAAATAAGCAAAAATATCACTTTTTGGGTATAACTTTTTATGTTATTTAGCATAAAAACGAACTTTTTTCTCTACTTTTGCAGAGTTAAAGTCTATTTTTTTATGCAACCATCAAATACTGAATTGATTCTGATTCGAGTTACCGGCGAAGATCGCCCGGGACTGACTGCTTCCGTGACCGAAATCCTTGCCAAATATGATGCCACGATTCTTGATATCGGCCAGGCAGATATTCATAATACATTATCGCTGGGTATCCTGTTCAAGAGTGAAGAAAGACATTCCGGATTCATTATGAAGGAACTGTTGTTCAAGGCTTCTTCTCTGGGAGTAACCATCCGGTTTGAACCTATCACCACCGAGCAATATGAAAACTGGGTAGGTATGCAAGGGAAAAACCGTTATATCCTGACGGTTCTGGGACGCAAGCTTTCCGCCCGACAGATTTCTGCCGCTACAAGCATATTAGCCGAGCAGGGCATGAATATTGATGCTATCAAACGTCTGACAGGTCGTATCCCGTTGGATGAATGTCAGGCAGATACACGTACCAGGGCTTGCATCGAATTTTCAGTGAGAGGTACTCCGAAAGATCGCATTGCGATGCAGGAGAAGCTGATGAAGTTGGCCAGCGAACTGGAAATGGATTTTTCTTTCCAACAGGATAATATGTACCGTCGTATGCGCCGTCTGATCTGTTTTGATATGGACTCTACATTAATCGAAACAGAGGTGATTGACGAACTGGCTATCCGTGCCGGTGTAGGCGACGAAGTAAAGGCCATCACAGAAAGCGCCATGCGTGGAGAAATAGACTTTACAGAGAGCTTTACCCGCCGTGTAGCACTATTGAAAGGGCTGGACGAATCGGTCATGCAGGAAATAGCCGAGAGCCTGCCTATCACGGAGGGCGTAGAACGGCTGATGTATGTATTGAAGAAGTACGGTTACAAAATCGCCATCCTTTCGGGAGGATTCACTTATTTCGGCCAATACCTGCAAAAGAAATACGGTATAGATTACGTCTATGCCAACGAACTGGAAATCATCGACGGCAAACTGACCGGACGTTACCTGGGAGATGTAGTAGACGGAAAACGGAAAGCCGAACTGCTCCGCCTCATTGCACAAGTGGAAAAGGTGGATATTGCACAGACCATCGCCGTAGGAGACGGAGCTAACGACCTCCCTATGCTAGGGGTTGCCGGACTGGGAATTGCTTTCCACGCAAAGCCTAAAGTGGTGGCAAATGCCAAGCAATCGATCAACACCATCGGGCTGGATGGAGTGCTCTATTTCCTCGGATTCAAAGATTCTTACTTGAATATGTAATTAGACCAAAAAATAGATTATCTTTGCTGACAAATTAAATAAAAGAATGAAGTTTTCCGAACTACAATTAAATGCAAATGTGCTTGAGGCGCTTGATGCCATGCGATTTGACGAATGTACGCCTATACAGGAGCAGGCAATTCCAATCATACTTGAGGGTAAAGATTTGATCGCAGTAGCACAGACAGGAACAGGTAAAACGGCCGCGTTTCTACTGCCTGTATTGAATAAATTATCTGAAGGTAAACATCCGGAAGATGCGATTAATTGTGTCATCATGTCTCCTACCCGGGAATTGGCCCAACAGATTGACCAGCAAATGGAAGGGTTTTCCTATTTCATGCCGGTATCGAGTGTTGCCGTATACGGTGGAAATGATGGAATATTGTTCGAACAACAGAAAAAAGGACTCACTTTAGGAGCTGATGTTGTTATTGCTACTCCCGGACGTCTGATCGCCCATTTAAGCCTTGGATATGTAGATCTTTCCAAGGTTTCTTATTTTATTCTGGATGAAGCGGACCGGATGCTCGACATGGGATTCTATGAAGATATCATGCAAATTGCGAAATATCTGCCGAAGGAACGACAGACAATCATGTTTTCTGCAACAATGCCTGCAAAGATTCAGCAATTGGCAAACACAATCTTAAATAATCCGTCAGAGATAAAGCTCGCAGTTTCCAAACCTGCAGAAAAGATTATTCAGGCAGCATACGTTTGCTACGAAAATCAAAAGCTGGGAATCATACGCAGTCTTTTTATGGATGAAGTTCCGGAACGTGTGATTGTCTTTGCATCTTCTAAAATCAAGGTCAAGGAAGTAGCCAAGGCTTTGAAATCCATGAAACTGAACGTAGGGGAAATGCATTCGGATCTGGAACAGGCTCAACGGGAAACTGTTATGCATGAGTTTAAAGCCGGACGAATCAATATATTGGTAGCTACGGACATCGTTGCACGTGGTATAGATATCGATGATATCCGCCTGGTTATCAACTTCGACGTGCCTCACGACAGCGAAGACTATGTACACCGTATCGGACGTACAGCACGTGCCAACAATGATGGTGTAGCACTTACGTTCATCAGCGAGAAAGAACAAAGTAACTTCAAAAGTATTGAGAACTTCCTGGAAAAAGAGATTTATAAAATTCCTATTCCCGAAGAATTGGGAGAAGCTCCGGAATACAAGCCACGTTCTTTTAGCAAGGGCAAGGGTGGCAACTACAAAAGAAAAGATTTCCGGGGAAAAAGGAATAATAATAACGGAGGAAAGAGAAATAACCGTCCGTCTCCCCCCAGACAAAATTAAAGCAAGGCTTTTTTAATCCGGCACTATACGATCTGAATGTATGGTGCTTTTTTATTTGGATGAAGTGATAGTCAAATCTCCTTTAAAACTTACTTCCATATTTACAATGCTATATATGGAAGTTTCCGGAATGGCCAGGACAGCTTGATAATGAAAACCGTTCCGGTCTACTTTCATAAACTTTGTATCTGACAGGATGGATTGCTCCAGAAAATCGACAGGAAGTACTTTGTCAAACATCTGTTTGGTAACATCGCTGGCAAACAGGCTCTTTTTACCTTCATACACACAAATGTGCATCACATTATCATAGTATACATTATCCATGCTAATCCCGTCTTCGGAATAAGTCGTCTTGATGACTCTCATTTTAGAAGGATTAATATATACGTATGCACGATAGCGAGTGCCATTATAGGTCACTACACTATCGCGTTTGGTTACTTCCGTATATGCCGGAATTACTAATTCCTGACGGACAAAATAGATTGAATCATTGGCATCTTCGGATTTATGCAACTTAATCACATCATCCGTTATGGAATGAAACCAGAATATATGTTCTGCCTGCTTATCAATCTTGTAATAAGTAGTATCATTTCCATAAGTATAAAGAGTATCCCGTATTATTTTAAATGCAATGGGAGTACTTTGTACATCTGCATAGTAGATAGTATCTCCTTCTACACGCATCAACGGGCTCTCCGTTTCATCGTCCAGCCAAATTCCCTGCAGTAGTCCTTTTGCACTAAGATCCTCTTTCTCTTGTTGAAGAGAATGGGGACTCTTATTGCCGCTACATGCCGCGAAAAAGATTGCCATTAACGATACAGCCACATTTTTCATCATCTATTTTAGTTTTTATATAAAGATACTCTTATTTTTTTATTTACCAATACAGTGATAAACAAATCCGAGTTCTTCCATCTCTTTTTTATCATATATATTACGTCCGTCCAACACAATCTGCCGGGACATCGTTTTCTTGATAACGGCCCATGAAGGCAGACGGAATTCTTTCCATTCGGTAACCAGCATCAACACATCAGCATCCAGTACGGCATCATACATATCGCAAGCATAATAGATAGTATCACCAATCCTGCGCTTACATTCTTGCACGGCAGCCGGATCGTATGCGCGTACTTTACAACCTGCTTTCAGCAATTTATCGATCAGGACTAATGCCGGAGCCTCACGCATATCATCCGTTTCCGGTTTAAATGCCAATCCCCACAAAGCAACAGTCTTACCCTGCAAATCACCATTAA
>NZ_EQ973367.1:15179-70169 GCF_000157055.1 Bacteroides sp. 2_2_4
ATTAACTTTTCGAACAAGACGCTTTTTTGGTTCTCATTCACTTCTTCCACAGCCGTAAGTACCCGCATGGTATAACCATTCTGTTCTGCTGTTTTAATCAATGCCTTCACATCTTTGGGGAAGCAGGAACCACCATATCCGATACCCGGGTACAGAAACTTACGTCCGATACGAGTATCCGAACCGATCCCACTACGCACCATATTCACATCCGCACCAACAATCTCGCACAAGTTTGCAATATCATTCATAAAGCTTATACGGGTTGCCAGCATCGAATTTGCCGCATATTTAGTCATTTCCGCAGACGGAATATCCATGAAAATCACACGGAAATTATTCAATAAGAATGGTTTATATAGTTTGGACATCAATTTCTCCGCACGTGCCGACTCCACTCCCACTACCACGCGGTCCGGGCTCATAAAGTCACTGATAGCATTTCCTTCTTTAAGGAATTCCGGATTAGAAGCCACATCAAAATCAACCGTCACGCCTCTCTTATCCAGTTCTTCCTGAATAACCGCACGAACCTTACTGGCAGTGCCTACCGGAACGGTACTTTTGGTAACTACCAATTTATACTGTTTCATATTGCGACCAATGGTACGGGCCACCTCCAATACGTATTTCAAATCAGCGCTGCCATCTTCATCCGGAGGAGTTCCAACTGCACTGAATATAACTTCCACTTCATCCAGACAACTTTCCAATGAGGTAGTAAACTTCAATCGCTTTGCTTTCATATTACGGAGCACCATCTCTTCCAATCCATTCTCATAAATCGGCATATTCCCCTTTTGCAAAGATTCGATTTTCTCCTTATTCGTGTCTACGCACGTTACATTCACGCCAATTTCGGCAAAGCATGTACCTGATACCAGCCCCACATACCCTGTTCCCACGATTGCAATTTTCATACTTAATCTATTGTTTGTTTAGAAATTCATTCAAAATAAGCGGCATCTTTAAAGGCAGTTCCCTCTCTGTCTTTCGCAGATAATAACATTTGCGACTCTGCCAACGGCCAGTCGATCCCCAATGTTTCGTCATTATATAAAATAGAGGCTTCCGCTTGCGGAGCATACTTGTTATCTACCTTATATGTAAAAACAGCTTCTTCACTCAAGACAGCAAAGCCATGAGCAAAACCACGGGGAATAAAAAATTGTCTCTTATTTTCTTCACTAAGCAATACACAAACATGCTTTCCAAACGTAGGCGATGATTTACGCAAATCAACGGCAACGTCGAGCACTTCTCCTTTAAGAACACGAACTAGTTTCGCCTGACTATGTTCTCCTTTTTGATAGTGCAATCCACGCAATACACCAAAAGATGATTTCGACTCGTTGTCCTGTATAAAGTTTACGGGACCAATATTGGCTTCAAACTCTTCTTTCTTATAGGCTTCCATAAAATAGCCCCGTTCATCGGAGAAAACTCTAGGCTCGATCAGCCATACTCCGTCTATTTCTGTCTGTATATAGTTCATTATTGATAGTGATAAATAAAACGATGCAAAAGTAGTGAATTTTTCGAAGTTTTCTGGGATATATTCAATTTATCTCTTAATTTTGCAGACATGATTGAATTGGCACAACATATAGAGACTTTACTACTGGAAAACGACTGCGTCATTGTTCCGGGATTTGGTGGTTTTGTAGCGCATTATTCGCCCGCAACCCGCGTAAAGGAAGAAAATATATTTTTACCTCCTACCCGTACAATCGGTTTTAATCCTCAATTAAAACTGAATGACGGCGTACTGGTGCAATCTTATATGTCAGCATACGACACAAGTTTTGCTGACGCCAGCCGTATAGTAGAAAAAGAAGTAAACGAATTTATCGGTCTCCTTCATGAGGAAGGGAAAGCCCATCTGGATAATATAGGCGAGATTCAATCTAACATTTATGGCAACTACGAGTTCGTTCCTTATGATTATAAGATAACAACTCCTTCATTATATGGTCTCGACTCTTTTGAAATACATGAACTTTCGGCTCTGCAGCAGAAAGAAAAAGTATTGATACCGACTTATCCGGAAAAGGAAAAGAAGACTTTTGAAATTAGTATCAACCGTGCGTATCTCCGCAATGCTGCAGCAATGATTGCTGCCATCGTACTGTTCTTTGCCTTTTCAACTCCGGTAGAGAATACCGATGTTCAAAAGAACAATTATGCACAGTTATTGCCCAGCGAGCTTTTTGAGCAAATAGAAAAGCAATCGGTTGCAATAACTCCTGTTTATGTTAAGAACGATGCTGCGCAACAAGCAAAGAAGTTTTCTGCTTCTTCCGCTTCAACCAAAACTTCATCTGCTAAAAAGCATACAACGGATAAAGCCAAGACTTCCAAACCGATTGCAGTAAGAGAAGTGAAAGTGGTAAAACAGGAAACAGCGGCTCCTGCTCCTGCGGTGAAATCTCAAGAAAGTGCAAATCATCCTTTTCATATCATTGTGGCAGGAGGAATCAGCCTGAAAGATGCAGAAGCTATTGCAACCCAATTAAAATCAAAAGGATTTGCTGATGCAAAAGCTCTGAACACTGATGACAAAGTACGTGTCAGTATCAGTTCATTCAACAACCGTGATGAAGCGACCAAGCAATTACTTGAGCTAAGAAAAAACGAAACTTATAAGAATGCCTGGTTACTGGCTAAATAAAAAACCCTTTTAAAAGCATGAAACGAGTTCTTTGTCCTAAATGTGAGAATTATCTTTATTTGATGAAACCAAGTATAGCGAAGGCCAATCACTGGTATTTGAATGCGAACATTGTGGCAAGCAATTCAGTATCCGGTTAGGAAAAAGTAAAGTTAAGGCTCTTAGAAAAGAAGAAAACCTGGAAGAAGAAGCTGAATCTCATAAAGAAGAATTCGGATATATCACTGTTATCGAAAATGTATTTGGTTTTAAACAGTTACTTCCCTTGCAGGAAGGTGACAATGTCATAGGCCGCCGTTGTGTAGGAACAAACATTAATACTCCCATTGAAAGTGGTGATATGAGCATGGATCGACGCCATTGCATCATCAATATAAAGCGTAATAAGCAAGGAAAGCTAGTCTACACATTACGAGATGCTCCTAGTCTCACAGGTACTTTCCTTATGAATGAAATTCTGGGAGATAAAGACCGTGTACGCATTGAAGATGGCGCTATTGTGACAATTGGAGCTACTACATTTATTTTGCATACGGCTGAACAAGAATAATAAATAACTTGATAATAAAAAATAGCGCCACTTGTTCAGAGGACAGTGGCGCTATTTTTTTATTTAGTCTTCTAATTACAGAATACCTTTAACGGTCTCAAGCATTCCTTTTTCCTGGATAGAATCCAAATCAGCTTTTACGGCTTCTGTCAATCCCGGAATCTTATTCAAATCTTCTCCCCAGATAAAATCTGCAGCCAGAACACCTTCGGCAACTTTCTTTGTGCAACCTGTTGCCCAAAGTTCTTTCAGCAGGTTCATGATTTCAGGAGCATCATTCGGAACAATTTCAGCACCATCAGCACGTACACCACCTTTATAATAAGTAATGATAGCGGCTAAACCAAGTACCAGTCCTTTAGGAAGTTCACCTTTACGTTCCAGATAAGTCTTCAATCCCGGCAAATCACGAGTTTCGTATTTAGGGAAAGAATTCAGCATGATGCTGGTTACTGCATGATCCACGAACGGATTGTTGAAGCGTTCCAATACATCATTTGCAAATTTCTCCAACTCATCCTTCGGCAAGTTCAAAGTTTCCATCAGTTCGTCAAACATTACCTTGTGGATATATTTGCCAATCACTTCGTGCTGGCAAGCATCACGTACAATATTCACTCCCGAGAGATAGGCAACCGGAGAAAGAACAGTATGCGGGCCATTCAACAAAGTAACCTTACGTTCGTGATAAGGAGCTTCTGACGGTACAAATAATACATTCAAGCCTGCCTTGTCAGCCGGGAACTCTTTTGCAACTTCCTGCGGAGCTTCAATAACCCACAAATGGAAAACTTCAGCCTGAACAACCAGATTATCATCATATTGCAGTTTTTCTTTGATAGCAGCAATATCCTTGCGCGGGAATCCCGGAACAATACGGTCTACCAATGTTGCATATACACCACAAGCTTCTTCAAACCAAGTTTTAAACTCATTACCCAGGTTCCACAATTCAATATATTGATAAATTGTTTCTTTCAACTTATGACCATTCAGGAAAATAAGCTCGCAAGGGAAAATAATCAAACCTTTTGTCTTATCACCATTGAATGTTTTAAAACGATGATAGAGTAATTGAGTCAGCTTACCCGGATAAGATGAAGCAGGAGCATCCTCAAGTTTACAAGCCGGATCAAAAGCAATACCAGCCTCTGTAGTGTTTGAAATAACAAAACGCATTTCAGGTTGCTCTGCCAACTTCATAAACTCGTCATTTTGAGTATATGGGTTTAAAGCGCGGCTGATTACATCAATCATTGTCAAGCTGTTAACAGCCTCTCCTTTATCCAATCCTTGAAGGTTTACATGATAAAGATCATCCTGTGCATTCAGCATATCGACCATACCTTTATCAATCGGTTGAACCACTACTACACTGCTGTTGAAATCAGCTTTCTGGTTCATGTTATAAATAATCCAATCTACAAATGCACGCAAAAAGTTACCTTCGCCAAATTGGATAATACGCTCCGGACGTTGTGTTTTAGGAGCAGTTTCTTTGTTTAATGCTTTCATGTTAGTTGTAATTTATAAAGTTGATATTATACAAATTCAAAATAAAAATCAATGTTTTCCTTTATCAGGATATCAATAGGCATGTATTTTACAGGTTCAACAGACTTCTTAAACACGACATGGTCGCACAACGCCTTCACCCCACAATATCCTTGCAAACCCGGACGTTGCCCGATTAAATAATGCACATCACCGGATTTTAATAAATCTACGTTTGCTTTCAGAAGGTCATATCCTATCAGTCCTTTCATGCTACGTCCCGCATGACGAAGATACTCTCCCAACTGATACACTCTGGAATTAAATACAACTCCCAGTAAAGCCTTCGGATGCGCCTGAAAAAACTCATCCAATGTCTGTTGGTTACTTTCCTGATCGGATTTATTAAGTACTACCTCATGGATTACCAAGTTATTATATTCTTCGGCAATGTAACTCATAAAACCATCCAAACGGCGTTGCATCTGTATTTCAGCCGGATTATCTTTATTGTTACTTAAAAACAAAACCAACTCCTGGCCTTCTCCTGCCGAATAATTGCGCATCAATATTTTCGCTGCGATATATCCGCTCTTATATGAATCCTGCCCGATATACGTCAACGCTTTCGCTTCTTCCATATTGAAATCGACAAAAGCATAAGCAATCTTATTTTCCTGTAAATAGGCTGTCAGCGCCAGTGTCTCTTCCCGAAAATTCGGAGAAATCAATACCGCATCCACATTCTTTTCTTTTATAGAAAGGCAGGCTTCCTGATAACTCTTCTCATCCCCATGGTGATAGCACAAATAATCTATACTCACATTAAAAGGACGTAATTCTTGCCGGGCACGCTCAATCCCCCCTACTACCGAATGCCAATAATCATGCTCTATATAATAAGGTATCAAACAGAGGAAAGAATATTTCTTTTTAGCAGCCAAACCGATAGCAAACACATTGGGCTGATAATGAATCTCATCCAACACCTTTTGTACTTTGGCTTTGCTTTTGGGAGACACGTCACCGCGATTGTGCAACACCCTGTCAACCGTTCCGGCGGAAACACCGGCCATACGGGCAATGTCTTTAATGGTATAGTTCTGGTCCTCCATAGTGCTAAAACTTAAATATTATAAATAATCGCTGCAAATATACGAATTATTTTGTTACTCCAAGTAAATTTTCTATTTTTGTGTTCGATAACGGTTAATAAAACTAAAACAAGATTTACGCCTATTAGCTTTAAAATCAATACTATATAGGTATAAATATAGAAAGTAATAATTTTATATACTTAAAACACAGTAATAATGAAGAACTTCATGGACGAAAACTTCTTGCTGCAAACAGAAACTGCGCAAAAGTTGTATCACGAGCATGCGGCTAAAATGCCGATCATCGACTATCACTGTCACCTTATCCCTCAAATGGTAGCTGACGACTACAAGTTTAAATCACTGACTGAAATCTGGTTGGGCGGTGACCACTACAAATGGCGTGCAATGCGTACAAACGGTGTAGACGAACGTTTCTGTACGGGAAAAGATACCACAGACTGGGAAAAATTTGAAAAATGGGCGGAAACAGTACCTTACACTTTCCGCAACCCATTGTACCACTGGACTCACCTTGAACTGAAAACGGCATTTGGTATCAATAAAATATTGAATCCACAAACCGCACGTGAAATTTACGATGAATGTAACGAGAAACTGTCTCAACCCGAATATTCAGCTCGTGGAATGATGCGTCGTTATCATGTAGAAGCCGTTTGCACAACGGATGATCCTATCGATTCATTGGAATATCATATCAAAACACGCGAAAGCGGATTTGAAATCAAGATGTTACCAACATGGCGTCCTGATAAGGCTATGGCTGTAGAAGTCCCTGCAGATTTCCGCAGTTATGTAGAAAAACTGGCAGAGGTAAGTGGCGTTATCATCTCCAACTTTGATGATATGATCGCTGCTTTGCGCAAACGTCATGACTTCTTCGCAGAACAAGGCTGCCGTCTGTCTGACCATGGTATTGAAGAATTCTACGCAGAAGATTATACAGATGCTGAAATCAAAGCCATCTTTAATAAGGTATATGGTGGCGCAGAATTGACCAAGGAAGAAATTCTGAAATTCAAATCAGCAATGCTTGTGATCTTCGGTGAAATGGACTGGGAAAAAGGATGGACTCAACAATTCCATTACGGCGCTATTCGTAACAATAACACGAAGATGTTTAAATTACTGGGTGCTGATACAGGTTTCGACTCTATCGGTGAATTCACAACTGCCAAAGCAATGGCTAAATTCCTTGATCGCCTAAACACTAATGGCAAATTGACTAAAACAATCCTCTACAACTTGAACCCATGCGCCAACGAAGTAATTGCAACAATGCTGGGTAACTTCCAGGATGGTTCTATCCCGGGAAAAATCCAATTTGGTTCCGGATGGTGGTTCCTCGATCAAAAGGATGGTATGGAAAAACAAATGAATGCTTTGTCAGTACTCGGTCTTTTGAGCCGCTTCGTAGGTATGTTGACCGACTCTCGTTCATTCCTATCCTACCCGCGTCATGAATATTTCCGCCGTACATTGTGTAACCTGGTAGGACGTGACGTAGAAAACGGAGAAATTCCGGCATCTGAAATGGATCGTGTAAACCAAATGATTGAAGATATCAGCTACAACAATGCCAAGAACTTCTTCAAGTTCTAATAGATAGTAGTTACACTATAAAAAAATACCGCTACCAAAGTCGAATATAGCTTTGAGTAGCGGTATTTTTTATTCCTATAGCTGAACTGTAACAACAAAGACTCTTAACAAAAAAGGAGAACCTTTTAAGTTCTCCTTTTAATAATCTTTGTACACCCTCAGGGACTCGAACCCTGGACCCATTGATTAAGAGTCAATTGCTCTACCAGCTGAGCTAAGAGTGCAACATTTTATTTTTATTGCAACGTCGAATTTGTACACCCTCAGGGATTCGAACCCTGGACCCACTGATTAAGAGTCAGTTGCTCTACCAACTGAGCTAAGAGTGCTTAATTCCTCGTTTGCGGTTGCAAAAGTAGGTCTTTTATTTTATTTGACCAAACAATCATGCAGCTTTTTTACTATCTTTTTTTCGTCTTTATTCGAACACATAAAGCTCGGAAGGCGTATTTCGCTTTAAAGCAAGTAGTTGCACATCTTTGCCTACAATAACACCTTTGTTCTTTAATTTCCATTCCACCGTTTTATAAGCCAGCTCCGGGTGATTATTGTCTTTACTTAAATGGCATAACCAGATATATCGCAAATGTTCAGTAATATTTTCCGCCAGAAACTCTGCAGTATCAGAGTTACTCATGTGTCCGGTTTTACTTGCAATCCGTTCTTTCAGATATTGAGGATAAGGCCCCATTTTGAGCATTTCCTCATCGTAGTTGGCTTCAAGTATCAGATAATGGGCTTTACTGATATAATGAGCAGCTGTAGGAGTAATCTCTCCAAGGTCGGTTAAGAAAGAAAAGACTTTGCCATCAATTTCAATGCAATACCCCACATTGTCCGTTCCATCGTGTGGCACTTCAAAAGATTCGATGTGAAAATCTTCCAGCGTCATAGGCTCTTGCTTTTCCAGATAACGAACTGACGAGCTAAGTTTCTCCGTCATACAATAGCTACGATTAATTCCAGCATGAATACGTGCGGTTGTATAAACAGGAATATTCATTTTTTCTCCCAGATTACCCACTGCTTTAATATGGTCAGCATGATCGTGCGTTATAAATACCGCACGAATACTATCCATCAAGATATTATAATCTTTCAGTGATTTTTTGATAGTACGTATGCCGATTCCGGCATCTATCAGTATCCCATAGGTTTCAGTGCCCAGATAATAACAGTTCCCGCTACTGCCACTCGCCAGGCTTATAAATTTTACTTTCATGTTTTATCCTCTTTATTAAAATGCAAAATGCCGTCAACTTTTACAGCAAAGTGACGGCAAATATACATAAAAAAGCAGAGAATTACCGAGAAGCCTCCTTCTTTTTGTCGATGGATTCGGTGATTTTTGCAAATAATAGTAGCGCTACAGCGGCAATCAGGCCTATAGCAGCAAAGTAATACCATATATAATGGGCATTTCCACTAGCTGCCTCCCATGCTTCCCGCGTCTCGAACAAAGCCGGATCCGGACAATATTTAGTGAGCAGAATTCCCGCCAGACCAAAACCGAAAATGGAAGAAAGGAATGAATGCAAATGACTGAATCCTAAATACATTCCTTCTTCTCCTTTAGGAGCCTGTAAAGAGAAATATTCCAGATAACGCGGTGAAATGAAACATTCGGCAAGCGCCTGCACAACTATACCCGCAATCATCATCAGAGTAATATTGCTCATACCTGTAATAAGATCATTACCCAACAAATTTCCACATGCCATCAGTAATGCCGAAATAGGAATCAAAAACATTCCCACATTCATCGAAGTAATCGCACTGCGTTTGGACATCAAACGAGTGATAAAACTAACGCAGCAAACCACCACAAACGGATTCACGTTGGCAATCCAACCCGGTTTTGCCGTCTCTCCAGCCATACGAATCACATATTTAGGCATAGTGGCATAAAGCTGCTGTTGCACCATCCAGAAACCTGTAACAATCAAAATAAGAATCAATAAACGCCAGTTTGTGATGATTCGCATAAATCCCTGTCCAATCTCATGGAGACTTTTTCCTTCACCTGCCGTATGCGTCGATTTATAAAGAAGAATAACAGCAAGTAAAGCAACTATTGTCATCGCACCGGAGAAATAATTAATATAGATATACGCTTGTTCACCAATGACATTACGCAAAGGATCGATAATCGTTTTACCGGTGAAAGCACCCACATTTACCATCATATAAAATATGGAATAACCACGGGCACGGGTTGCTTCCGTTGTTTCTTTAGCCACAGAAGCGGAGATAATGGACTTAATGAAAGAACCTCCCACCATAAGTACAAACAAAACCGGCACGATGATCCACCGGGTATAGCTATCAGGCAAACCATTAAATTGAGTAGTGGCACCATAACTAACCAAACCGGCAGCTTCCAGTAAAGTGGGCAGTACACCCAACCCTAAATATCCGATGGATAATAAGGAAAATGCTATAATCATTGATTTCCGGAAACCGATCTTGTCAGCATAAGCACCGGAAAAAATAGGAAGCAGATACAATCCACCGGAAAAAAGCCCGGAAATCATACTTGCTTCGAAATCATTAAAACCTAAAATGGAAGATAGATAAATAGTGAGAACGATAAAAACGGCATAATATGCCATACGCTCAAACAGTTCGACTGTGTTGCTGACCCAAAATGCTCTCGTAAAGCCTTTAGCAGCACGCTGAGGGGAATTGTTCATGTATTTATATTTTTATTAAAATGTTAATTTGAGACAAAGATACGTTTTTTTGGCTTACTGTCCGTATCTTTGTTCCAAATTAGGTAATTAAAAACTATGATTATAGCTGTTGATTTTGACGGAACGATTGTAGAACATCGTTATCCACGCATTGGTGAAGAGATTCCATTCGCTGTTGACACATTGAAGTTATTGCAACAAGAAAAGCATCGTTTAATACTGTGGAGTGTGCGTGAAGGAGCACTTCTGGACGAAGCTGTCGAATGGTGTAAAGCCAGAGGTTTAGAATTTTATGCCGTTAATAAGGATTATCCTGAAGAGCAGAAAGGCCATCAGGGATTCTCTCGAAAGTTGAAAGCCGACATGTTCATTGACGATCGAAATCTGGGTGGTTTACCAGACTGGGGAGTCATTTACGAAATGATTAAAGAGAAAAAGACGTTTGCAGATATCTATAGCCAAAACGGAGAAGAAGAAAAAACATCCCTGAAAAAGAAGAAAAGATGGCTGCCTTTTTAGGAAGCTGATAAATATCAAACTAATAAAATAGAAATGCACTCTTATCTGACATGATTAGAGTGCATTTCTATATTCATAAATGATTTATCATTCAACATTGAATCGCAATTTGCTACGCTTCTTTATTTTCCCACTTTTCCCTAAACTCCCATAATTGCTCAATAGTGGGATGAAAAGTCGGATTCTCCCAGTTTCTGGAAATCATTGCAATCAAAGATTCCAAATACGATTTACCATCAATAATGGTAGTACATTTATTGACCTGATATCTTTCTGTTGGATAATTCTTTGTCTCAATCATCTTTTTTGCCCAGTTCAATAATTCCTGAACAGCTTCATTGTCATAAGTATGTTGTGCCATATCTTTAGAATTTTCCGCAAAGATACAAAGTTTATTTATTCATAAATAAAGTTGTTCGTTTCTTTTTACTATAAAGATTCCATTTTAAATTTATACCTTTACGTCCAATATACTCAATTAGACTAACTAATAGAAACAATAATTATGAAGAAAATTTTCATTTTAGTATGTTCATGTGCTCTTTTGGCAGCATGCAACAATAGCGCGAAAACAAACAAGAGTGCCGGTGCAGACAGTACTTCAATCGAAGTAACCGATATCCATAATGCGGAAAATTCACTTGATTACGAAGGAACTTATAAAGGAGTTTTCCCCGCTGCCGATTGTCCGGGTATTGAAACAACCCTGACATTAAATCCGGACAAAACATTCAGCCTCCATTCCGTATATATCGATAGAGACAGCTCATTTGACGAAAAAGGTACATATACTTTAAAAGACAACCTATTGACTCTTAATGAAGAAGGCGGAGAACTTTCTTATTATAAAGTAGAAGAAAATCATTTACGCAAACTAACAATGGATAAACAAGAAATAACCGGAGAACTTGCAGACCATTATGTTTTAAATAAGGAATAAGGTCCAAACAAATTTTGCTATCAATAGAGAACAAATTCAATATTTTTTATGTTTATATAAATAGATATAAACTTAAAAATAGAACAACTTATGATTTATAGTTTTTTATTTCCCACAAAATCGAATACAACGAAAGTATCTTTGTTGCTATTGGCTGTCCGGATCATCTTCGGTATATTATTAATGAACCACGGTATCCAGAAATGGAGTAACTTCCAGGAGATGTCAGCAGTATTTCCTGATCCGCTTGGAATAGGAAGTCCCCTATCTCTCGGATTAGCAATTTTTGGCGAACTCGTATGTTCGATGGCATTTATCATCGGATTCCTGTATCGCTTGGCAATGATCCCGATGATTTTCACAATGATAGTAGCCTTCTTTGTTGTTCATGCTAATGACGTATTTGCGGTTAAAGAGCTAGCTTTCATCTATTTAGTTGTATTTATATTGATGTATATTGCCGGTCCCGGTAAATTTTCAATAGACCATATCATAGGAAACGAATTGTCACGGCGGAAGTCAAGAGTATACAAAAATTAGAAATAACAGCCCCGATTAATTAAAAAATATTATATTTGCATACACATAAGAGAGAAATTATCAATATTTTTTATTAATCAAAAACATTTTAACATGAAAAGAGGAAAACTGACTTTAGTCGCAGTAGTACTTAGTGGTAGCTTATTATTCAGTTCTTGTGTAGGATCATTTGGTTTATTCAACCGCCTGTCTTCCTGGAATCAATCAGTTGGAAACAAGTTTGTAAACGAACTCGTATTCCTTGCTTTCAACATTGTTCCGGTTTATGGTGTAGCTTACCTGGCTGATGCTTTAGTTATCAACTCAATCGAATTCTGGAGTGGCTCCAATCCGATGGCTAATGTAGGTGACGTAAAGAAAGTAAAAGGAGAAAACGGCAACTACATGGTGAAAACTCTTGAGAATGGATATTCCATTACTAAAGAGGGCGAAACTGCTTCAATGGACCTGATCTACAACAAAGAAGCCAACACATGGAATGTCGTTGCAAACGGTGAAAGCGCTGAATTAGTAAAAATGAACAATGATGGCACTGCTGATTTGTTCTTGCCAAATGGCGAAAAGATGAATGTAACGCTGGATGCTCAAGGCATGCTGGCAGCACGCCAGGCTACAATGAGCAATTTTATGTTTGCCGCCCGCTAAAAATAAAAACAAATACGAAGGAGATGAAACATCATATAGGAGTTTCATCTCCTTTTTCAATCTTATCTTCTTCTATCAAGAATCTTTTGTACTATGAATAAACTACATACACTTATCTATTCTGTTCTAATCTTCACCTGTCTATCTTGTCAGCAACAGACTCCTCAAACTCAAATAGAACAGACAGCCATAGATTTTTGTGAAGCCTTTTATAATTTCAATTATCCGGTCGCCAAAGAATGGAGCACGCCTTCTTCTCAATCTTATCTTAGTTTCTTAGCATCTAATGTCGGGCAACCCCATCTGGAGCAACTTAAGACACGAGGCGCTGCAAAAGTTTCTGTTATTTCAAGTGAGATAGATGCTAATTTAGAAGAAGCGTCGGTTGTCTGCCAAATCAAAAATGCATTCGTCATTCATCCCATCGGAGGAAAAATGGAATACGTAAGTTCCCTGCAAGATACGCTCGAATTAGTAAGAGTAAATAATAAATGGCTGATTAGAAAGGATATCCCACAGCAAAATGGAAAGCAAAGTCACGACTGAATTTAGGATGAATGATGGGGAAATGCTCTTTCCTCGTTTCATAGGCAGGATTGACAGCTTTCATACCTCCGTCAAAACGCAAAATAAAGAAATCCAAATCCAGGCGGAGACCTAATCCGTAGGCCACTGCTATTTGCTTATAAAACCTATCAAACTTGAAAACCCCTCCCGGTTGATTGGCATAACTCCGGATGGTCCAGATATTACCAGCATCAATAAATACCGCCCCCTGAAACTTCCAGAATAACTTGCTTCGGTATTCAATACTGGCATCCAGTTTAATATCTCCGGATTGATCGAGCAAATTCCCATTTCCTGCAAAAGAGCCCGGTCCCAAATCGCGAACACTCCATCCGCGGACACTATTGGCTCCACCAGAGAAATATTGTTTCTCAAACGGAATAGTCTTCGCATTTCCATAAGGTACAGCTATTCCCACACCAGCATGAAACGCAAAAGAGTTACGATAATCGATTCTGATATTCTTAGCAAAATCAAACTCCCCTTTCAGATATTGAGCATAAGGAATTCCCAGAATAGCGTATTCACCATTACTGTTCTTCCGAATGTTTGCAGCCTTTGACAGAGCATACATTACATTTCCCGCCGATTCGAAATTAAAACGGATGGAGTATGAATTAGAAGCAATCGTATTATTGATAATCGATCCTCCCACGCTATTATAATTATAGCTATATCCCATATTTATAATCAGTCGATCCTGATAATTATACTGGAATATATGGTTCTGTCCTTTATTTATATAGTCTTCTTTAAACCTTTCAGAGATACGGGGCAAATAAAGGAAAGCAATATTTATCAAATCAATACGGTGTTGTATCTTCTGACGTTGTGTCCACTTGTAACTCCAGTTAGCAGAAGCCATCGTACGCAAGAACTCCGGTCGCAACTGATAATTATACTGTAAACCAAACTCTGTTGTAGCCCTGATTTTCCGTTTAAAATCAGAGGAAATGAATGGGAACAGGAAATTAGGAAAGTTGATACTCGTTTCCACTCCATACTCCGTATAGTTATTATTTGAATAGCCTGCCTGAAGCCCGGAAATAACCTCATACGCTCCACGGAATTTTATCATAAACGTTTCCGACCCGCGAAAGAGATTCCTATTCTGGAAAGAAACGGAAGCTGCCGCTCCCAAGTCACCGGCAGAATTGGTTCCCTCTACCTCAAAGGATACCGATTTATGCTTGCTCTTAGTCAACATCACGTAACAATCGAGCATTGTTGAATCTCCAACTTGAGTCTCGATAAAACGGATATTCGTATATTTCAATGCAGACAAACGCCCGAAACTGGAATAAGTTTGCTGCACATCACGCTCATTAAACAAATCGCCGGAAGCAAACCGGAGGTTATCCGTAAGCACTTTAGGACGTAAATAGAGCTTATCCTTATAGTAAATCGGATATCCCTTATAATGAACCGAATCATTAATATCCACACTGCTCAAGGCAGAAGACTGCAAAACGTCATAATCCGTAATAAAATTAATCTTATTGATCCAATATTGCTGATGTGCCCTTGCCGAATCACTCGCATGCGCTTTATACATCTGCAAATGTTGAGTCAGATCTACATTATAAGTATTACGAACCGTATCGGCCGTATATCCGATATAATCCTTATTAAATTTATAATAGCCATTCCGAAGCAACTTATTCGTGATACGTTGTCTGTCCGCATCCAATACATTCACATCCAAATACATTCCTTCCTTCAACAAGCTTCTGGCAGAATCCTGTTTGAGAAGAGAGGCTATTTTAGGATCATAAATATCATATTTGATAGATTGAACAACGTAGGGTTTGCCGGTCGTTACATCATAATACAGCTTAATCTTTTTCTTTTTTATTTTAGTCGAACGCTTCACGGTTGCCGCCATATATCCCATATTGTGCACAGCCTTAGTGATCTCTTCTTCAGAGCGTTTCGCTTCGTCCTCGCTATATATTACAGGAGCATCCCCTATCCTTCTTAAAAATTTGTTTCCCCATTTGGTCGAATCACGCCCCGACAGATTATATACATAAAGTTGGGTCTTTATCAGACTGAACCACTTGGCATTAGGATTTTGGCGAACATACATGCGCAAGGAAGAAGGCCGTATATTTTTTTGGTCCGTACGAATTTTGACTTCATCCAGCAAATAAGATCCATCCGGCACAAACTTAGTGGTAGTACACGAAGCAAGTGACAAGACAGCAGCAGAAGCAAGCAAATAAAGAAAATTTCTCCTCATACGGTTTTACATCGATAGCATGAAAAATGCGCTTACAAAGATAAATTATATTTTCTGACGGGGAAAATAATTTAAGAAAAAGAGAGGAAAGTAAGGATAGATTGGAAATATCTTTATAGCTTTGCAAAAGAATATCAAATCTATGGCATCATTAAGTAAAAACAAAATAAAGTTTATCCACTCGCTGGAACTGAAGAAAATACGTAAAGAAGAGCGGGTATTTCTGGCTGAAGGTCCTAAATTGGTAGGCGATTTACTCGGACATTTTCCCTGTCGTTTTTTAGCTGCCACTCCCTCCTGGTTTCAGGAGCATCCGGGTATTGACGCAAGTGAACTGGTAGAAGTTTCACAGGAAGATCTTTCACGGGCCAGTTTATTGAAAACTCCCCAACAGGTACTTGCCATTTTCGAACAACCACAATATACTTTGGATCCGGAGGCAGTTCGTTCATCACTTTGCCTTGCATTGGACGATGTACAAGATCCCGGAAATCTGGGTACCATTATCCGTTTGGCCGACTGGTTTGGCATCGAACATATTATCTGCTCGCAGAATACGGTAGATGTATATAACCCTAAGACCATACAAGCCACTATGGGTGGAATTGCCCGGGTGAAAGTACATTATACTTCCCTCCCCGATTTTATCCGGTCGCTCGGAGATACTCCTGTGTTCGGTACGTTCCTGGATGGAAAAAACATGTATGAACAACCATTGTCGGCCAATGGCTTGATCGTAATGGGAAATGAAGGGAATGGCATAGGGAAAGAGGTAGCCACATTAATCAACCGAAAATTATATATCCCCAATTACCCGGCAGGCCAAGAGACATCCGAGTCTCTGAATGTAGCCATTGCTACCGCAGTAATCTGTGCCGAGTTCCGTCGACAGGCTGCATGGAAGTAAAATCAAAAGGATAAAACAAATAAGGAAATAAAGCTTCCCCCTTCTTTTCTGCTTCCTGCAGATACTCATTAAAACATTGGGAAGATTGATTCGAAACACTGGGAAGATTGATTTGAAACACTGGGATGTTTTTTAAAATCATCCCAGTGTTTTTTATTTCTTCCATCTGACTTTCAGAAAGCAGCACAATCACTCCCGGCATCCATTCAACCGACTCAATCTCTTCGGTCAATGGGAACACACCTCGGACAACTCCTTCGTCAGTGATCTCCACTACCTGCTGCTTCATATATCCGACGGCAGGTATCAGCAAATAATGAGAAGCAAAGCGTTTCATTACAATCAGTTGTTTGAACGTCTTTGTTGTTGCTTCCTGCGTTGATTCATCTGGCGTTCTTTTCTTTGCTCTATCCGTTCCTTTTGGATATGCTGTTCCACCTGAATCTGCTCCGGCTTCTTCTCACGATGAGTTCCCGTACGACGACGGTTCATCTCTTCCGGTGTCAGACGCTGAATGTCATCTTTATTCTTGTCTATGACCTTATGTAAAGAGTCGGCATTTTCTTTAGTAGCTATCTTCTTCAAAGAATCCGCTTTCAATGCTTCTATCTTATTCAAAGAATCGCGTACGGCAAATGCGAGCGTATCCGTACAATGATAACGAGTCATCATGAAGCGGTCGGCCAATACTGCCCCGCCTTTTTCCTGGCTATCCATCGGATAATAAATGAAACCTTTTATTTCTTTCATCGAACCTAATGTGTCTGCAAACAAACGAATTTGTTGCACACCCGGTTCAGTCACCGTTTTCCAATGATTGATCGTATCTTTTTCGTAAATCACCTGCATAGCCATAGTGACACCTCTTAAAGAGTCGGCAAGCATCGGCTCCAGGAAACGATACCGCACTTCCCATACCAGTGTATCCCGGTCTTTGTAGTTAGAGTCAGTCGGCAAAGTAAATACATATTGATTATCCATCATTTCACCGGTCAGACGTACCATACGCTGCCACGGCCAGACATCGATGCTATCACCTTGCTTGGTCATTTTCGGTTTCTTATCACGCTTGGCTATCAGGTCACCAACAAGTTCCTGTTCGTCTTTCAAGCGTTTTTTCACCTTATCATAAATTTTCGATAAAATCTCTGTGTTACGGGTATACCAAACCATGGATGAGTCAAATGCAGCTTGTGTAGTCCCGTATTTCTTGAAAACGGCGTCGATATACAATGCTTTCTTATAGTTCTCACTATAAGGCAAATTATCTCCCATAGACTTTGCCACATGATAATCATACAGCAAATTCTCCATCTTCGATTCCGAGATTACATCACTGGGTCTTTTCACTTTACACCCGGCTACCGCAAACACGAACATGCAGATGAGACACAGATGAAACCGAAATTTATTTTTCATGATCCGTAGCTTCCTTTTTATCTTTATCCAGCGAATGATAAGACTCATTCAAATATTTACTATAAAAGAGTAACAAGGCAATGATACCGCAACTGATAGCGGCATCCGCAAAATTAAAGATCGGACTAAAGAATATAAAATGCTCTCCACCTACAAACGGCATCCATGTAGGCCAGTTTGTATCTATAATCGGAAAGTAAAACATATCCACTACTTTTCCGTAAAACCAAGTAGAATATCCACCACCTTCGGGCATGAAACTGGCAATCTGCGAATGAGTGCTTTCATTGAAAATAACTCCATAGAACACGCTATCTATGATGTTCCCCAAAGCACCGGTCAGGATAAGAGCCACACAGACGATATAACCTGTTTTAAACCCTTTCTTTATGATTTTATAGAGATACCACCCTATCAATGCTACCGCAACAATGCGGAATGTTGTCAGGAATAACTTGCCGAAGATTTCCATACCGAAAGCCATCCCGTTGTTTTCGGTGAAATAGATATAAAACCAATCGGTCACACGTATACTTTCATGCCAGTACATGTGAGTTTTAATCCAGACCTTGATGATCTGGTCAATAATCAATACGGAAAAGATAACGAGAAGGGCAATTCTCCCCTTCGTGAATAGTTTCTTCATGTGTTTATTATAAGTTAAACATAACGAGCTACAAGTGCCGTGCGTAAACTTTGCGCAGCTACTTGTAGCTCGTTACCTGTAGCCTACTTGCTATCTGTTATTTTTTACCACTGTTCTTTGCTTCAATGCTTAATGTAGCATGAGGAACAGCACGCAGACGCTCTGCCGGAATCAACTTTCCGGTTTCACGGCAAATGCCGTACGTTTTATTCTCAATACGTACCAAAGCAGCTTGTAATCCTTGGATAAACTTCAGCTGACGTTGTGCCAGTCGGGTCGTTTCTTCCTTGGAGAGCGTATTAGCTCCTTCTTCCAATACTTTATACGTAGGAGATGTATCGTCGGTATCATTACCGTCCAGTCCCATCAAACTTTTCTTCAACTGTTCATAGTCACGTTGTGCCAATTCCAGTTTCTCCATAATAATGGCACGGAATTCCTCGAGTTCCGCATCCGAATATCTAGTCTTTTCTGCCATAACTTTACAATTTTAAAAGGTTAATCAATATAGTATTAGTCTTTTATCACGTTCACAAACAATGAGAAATCGTCAAACTCCAACATTGTTCCGTCTTTCACTTCATCTACAAGTTCAAGAGATGTGCCTAAAACCTGGTTACAAATATAAGTATTATATTCATTTACCGCATCATCTGTTTGCGTATTTTTCGAGATTGTTATTTTTATTTTGTCTGTAATCTCGAAGCCGCTTGACTTACGTATATTCTGAATACGGTTCACCAGTTCACGAGCAATACCCTCGCGACGCAGTTCTTCGGTAATGGTCACTTCAAGCGCTACTGTCAGTTTGCCTTCATTGGCAACCAACCATCCCGGAATATCTTCACTAAAGATCTCGACATCTGATGCTTCAATAACAGCTTCCGCACCATCCAGATTTAATGTATACTTTCCGTTTTTCTCCAATTCACCGATAGCCTCCTGTGACATTTCTGCAACAGCAGCAGCTACTGCTTTCATTTGCTTGCCAAATTTCGGTCCCAGTTTCTTAAAGTCACATTTCACTTTTTTCACCAATACACCGGCTGCACCATCAACGAATCTGACTTCTTTTACGTTCACTTCATTCATAATCAGGTTCTTCACAGCTTCGATATGAGCTTTCTGCTCTTCATCTACCACCGGAACCATGATACACTGCAGCGGTTGGCGTACCTTGATATTCACCTTGCGGCGCAATGCCAACACCATAGATGTAACATCCTGTGCCATTTGCATGCGGGCTTCCAGTTCCTTGTCTATCATTTCTTCCTGATATTTCGGGAATTCGGCAAGATGGACAGAAACTACATTGTCACGTCCTGTTGCTGTAATCAAGTCAGTATACAACCGGTCTGCATAGAACGGAGATACAGGAGCCATCAGTTTGGCAACTGTTTCGAGACAAGTGTACAATGTCTGATAAGCAGACAATTTATCCTGTGTAAATTCACCACCCCAGAAACGTTTACGATTCAGGCGAACATACCAGTTGGACAAATTATCATTCACAAAATCAGAAATCAAACGTCCTGCCTTTGTCGGTTCATATTCATTATAGCATGTATCTACCTCCTTTATCAATGTATTCAATACAGACAAGATCCAGCGGTCGATCTCCGGACGTTCTGCCATCGGTACATCCGCTTCTTTATACTCAAATCCGTCTACATTCGCATAAAGCGCAAAGAATGAATACGTATTATATAAGGTACCGAAGAATTTACGGCGAACCTCTTCCACTCCTTCAACGTCAAATTTCAGGTTATCCCACGGAGAAGAATTGGTAATCATGTACCAACGCAACGGGTCGGAACCATACTTTTCAATCGTAGTAAACGGATCGACAGCGTTATTCAAACGCTTGGACATCTTGTTACCGTTCTTATCGAGTACCAAACCGTTAGAGATAACAGCTTTGTAGGACACGCTGTCAAATACCATGGTAGCGATAGCATGCAAGGTAAAGAACCAACCACGAGTCTGGTCTACTCCTTCTGCGATAAAGTCAGCCGGATATACCTGACGGTTATCCAACAGTTCTTTATTTTCGAACGGATAATGGATCTGCGCGTATGGCATAGCACCCGAATCGAACCATACATCAATCAAGTCTGATTCACGCTTCATCGGTTTGCCGTCTTTCGATACCAATATGACGTCGTCTACATAAGGACGGTGAAGATCAATCTTATCATAATTTTCTTCCGAATATTGACCCGGCACGAAACCTTTATCCTTGTATGGATTGGATTTCATAAATCCGGCAGCTACCGATTTCTCGATTTCATTATAAAGTTCTTCTACAGATTCGATACATATCTCATCCGTATTATCTTCTGTACGCCAGATAGGCAATGGAGTACCCCAATAACGAGAACGGCTAAGGTTCCAGTCATTCAGATTTTCCAGCCACTTGCCGAAACGGCCGGTTCCGGTAGATTCCGGTTTCCAGTTGATGGTTTTATTCAATTCCATCATTCGCTCCTTGCAAGCGGTAGAACGGATAAACCAGCTATCCAATGGATAATAAAGCACCGGTTTGTCTGTACGCCAGCAGTGCGGATAATTGTGGACATGCTTTTCTATCTTGAAAGCCTTGTTGTCTGCTTTCATCATCATGGCAATGACAATATCCAAAGATTCGGCTGCTTGCGCAGCTTTCTCATCGTATTTGCCATCCACCATAAATTGAGGATCATAAGCATTTTTCACCCATGCACCCTGATATTCTTTGTATTTATCTACATCAACACATTCTTTTACGAAATTCTCATCCAGCTCATTCAACAGATAGAATTTACCAGTTAAATCCACCATCGGACGAGTTTCGCCTTTCTTATTAATCATGAACAGTGACGGGATTCCTGCAGCACGTGCCACATTCGCATCATCCGCACCAAATGTAGGTGCAATGTGAACGATACCTGTACCATCTTCTGTAGTAACATAATCACCCGGTATTACACGGAAAGCCTTATCACTAGGCTTCCAGTTGCCATTTTCGGATACCTCAACCGGTTTTACCCAAGGAATCAACTGCTCATATTCCATACCGACAAGATCAGTACCTTTGTATTCGGCAATCACTTTAAATGGTACAAGTTTATCTCCGGCTTTGTAGTCCTCCAATTTCAGATCAGCAGCTTTTGCATTGAAGTGTACATTCAATAAAGCTTTTGCCAGAACAACCGTGATAGGTTCTCCGGTATAAGCGTTGTAAGACTGTACAGCCACATAGTCAATTTTGGGTCCCACACAAAGAGCCGTATTTGAAGGCAATGTCCATGGAGTAGTTGTCCAAGCGATAAAATAAGGAGTTCCCCATTCCGTCATTTCCGGTTTAGGATTCTTCATTTTAAATTGGGCAACGGCCGTTGTATCTTTTACATCCCGATAACAGCCTGGTTGATTCAACTCATGTGAGCTCAATCCTGTTCCTGCAGCCGGTGAATATGGTTGGATCGTATATCCTTTATACAACAATCCTTTTTTATGCAGTTGCTTCAATAGCCACCATAATGTCTCAATATAGCGATTATCATACGTGATATAAGGGTGCTTCATATCCACCCAATATCCCATCCGATGAGTCAGGTCTTCCCACTCCTTGGTATATTTCATCACGTCTTTCCGACAAGCCGCATTGTAGTCGGCAACAGAGATTTTCTTACCAATATCTTCTTTTGTGATACCTAATGCCTTTTCTACACTTAGTTCCACAGGCAGTCCGTGCGTATCCCATCCGGCTTTACGCTTCACCTGATAACCCTTCATCGTTTTGTAGCGACAGAAAATGTCCTTAATGGTACGAGCCATTACATGGTGAATACCCGGCATACCATTAGCCGAGGGAGGTCCTTACGAAAACACGAACGAAGGACAGCCATCACGTTCTGTCATACTCTTGGCGAAAACCTGGTTCTCGTCCCATTTCTTCAGCACATCTTTGTTCACCTGCGAAAGGTCAAACTGCGAATATTCAGTAAATCTCTTACCCATAGCTGTCTACGATTTTACTATTTACAATTTACAATTTGAGGGGTATCCCCATTTTTAAGGGTGCAAATTTACAAAAACATTTGTTTAGTTGAGCAAAAAGCTAGGACTTTTAATCGGATTCGTGTGAAGTTAACGATTATAAACCGCCTACAGCCTAAACAAAACAGGTATCTCCTTGTTTTAGTGGGAAACCTAAAAGCACTTTAACTTATGAATTACGGTATTAGCATTTTATTCAGAGCAATCCCTTTGGCGATGGCTATTTTTTGCTTCGGATACGGAGCGTTTATTTATGGTTATGGAGATGACGGGAGTCGTGTTGTGGCCGGTCCTGTTGTGTTTTCACTCGGTATGATATGCATTGCACTGTTTTGCACGGCTGCCACTATCATCCGGCAAATCATACATACTTATAATAAATCGGCCAAATACATTTTGCCGGTTATAGGCTATCTGGCAGCCATCATTACTATTATTGGAGGCATCTGCATTTTCAGTAATGCCACTTCCACCTCTGCATTTGTTGCAGGACACGTTATCACCGGCGTTGGATTTATTACCACTTGTGTAGCTACCGCCGCCACCTCTTCTACCCGATTCTCTTTAATTCCGGGAAATTCAAAAGCGACAAGTAATGAAGTTCCGGAAGGAGCTTTTTCCCTTAATCAGAGACGGGCATTGGTCATTGTTGCCATCATCGTCTCGCTGATCGCATGGATATGGGCATTTGTATTATTAGGCAACAGTCATTCTCATCCTGCTTATTTTGTGGCGGGGCATGTAATGGTCGGTCTGGCATGTATTTGTACCAGTTTGATTGCGCTGGTAGCTACCATAGCACGTCAGATACGTAATGATTATTCAGAAAAAGAACGGAATAAATGGCCGAAACTGGTTTTATTAATGGGATCTATCTCTTTTGTATGGGGATTATTCGTTATTTTGGCAGATTCCGGAAGTGCAAACGGTACCACCGGATATATTATGCTCGGGTTGGGATTAGTATGTTACAGTATTTCCAGCAAAGTAATCCTGCTGGCTAAGATATGGAGGCAAGAGTTCAAATTAGCCAACCGTATTCCTATGATTCCGGTATTAACGGCATTAACTTGTCTGTTCCTGGCGGCTTTTGTATTCGAGCTTGCTACTACACATGCTGATTATTTCATTCCGGCACGTGTTTTGGTAGGTCTCGGAGCTATTTGCTTTACGCTGTTTTCTATCGTTAGTATATTGGAGAGTGGCACGTCTTCCAAATAAAAAAGTATTCTATCAAAAGGGCGTCACTATATGCCCCGGATAGTGACGCTATCCAAGGCATATAGTGACGCTATCCGGACAGCATAGCGTCACTCTTTTTATTTCTTGTATCTCACCTCATACAGGTCATTCCTGCGGTCTTTCAAGTTGCGTACACTACCATAAGTATGCAGCTCGTTCAGCAAATCCAGGTCAACATCCGATACCAAAATCATTTCGGTGTTAGGAGTTGCCTCTGCCCTCTTTCCGTCTGTTGGAAAAGCAAAGTCGCATGGGGTAAATACCCCCGATTGAGCATATTGAATATCCATATTGTGCACACGGGGAAGATTTCCTACACTTCCGGCAATGACTACAAAACATTCATTCTCGATGGCACGTGCCTGCGCACAAACACGAACACGGGAATAGGCATTCTGGGTATCTGTCAGGAAAGGAACAAATAATATCTGCATTCCCTGATCTGCCATCAGGCGGGAAAGTTCGGGGAACTCGACATCATAGCAAATCAAAACTCCAATCTTTGCACAGTCCGTGTCAAAAGTATTCAGAAGTTTGCCACCATTAAGTCCCCAACTTTTTATTTCATCGGGAGTGACGTGTAATTTCTCGTACATTTCGTAGGTTCCATCCCGTCGGCAAAGAAAACCTACATTATAAAGTAGCCCATCCTCTTTTACGTATGGCATACTTCCGGTTATAATGTTGATATTATAGCTAATAGCCAGATTCATAAACCGTTCCCGAATTTCATCCGTATATTTCGCCAATCCGCGAATAGCCTGCGATTCTCCTTTATCGTTATACTTCGACATCAAAGGAGCATTGAAATATTCCGGGAAAAGAACAAAATCACTTTTATAATCGGAGACTGCATCCACAAAGAATTCTACTTGTTCGAACAGGTCATCCAACGTTTTATAACTACGCATCTGCCATTGCACCAATCCTACGCGAACCGTAGTTTTGGGACTGATATATTCTTGTGTAGGTGGCTGATAATAGATATTATCCCACTGCAGCAAACAAGCATAATGTTTTGATTCTTCATCATTTGGCAGATAATTAGTCATTACCTTACGAACGTGAAAATCATTCGACAACTGGAAAGTAAGTACCGGATCATAAATCTCGCGTTGACGTACCCGTTCGATATATTCTTTCGGACGCATTTTGTCAGCATATTTATGATAATTCGGGATACGTCCGCCAAACATGATCGCTTTCAGGTTCAATGTTTCGCAAAGCTCCTTACGATATTCATACATACGACGTGCGAGACGCAAACCACGATACCCCGGGTGGATAAACACTTCAATGCCATACAGGATATTTCCTTTGGGATTATGTGTATTGAATGTTTCCTTACCTGTAACCTGTGCATACGTATGGTCATTCTTTACTTTATCATAATCAACAATGATAGAAAGGGCACAACCAACGATTTTATCGTCAACTACTGTGACGATCTGACCTTCCGGAAAAATCTTTATTAACTTTTGTATCTGCTCACGAGTCCAAAACACATCGCTGCCGTCAGAATAAACACGGGTAAACGATTGGGATAGTTGTACATAATCTTCTATTTGCAGATTACGTATCTGCACTTTATTAATTTTAATCGGATGTTGTTCCATAACAATATGTGTTTTATAAAAGATAATGCAAAGGTATAGCTATTCCTTTAATTGTGTTTTCAAACCAAGAAATAATTAACAATACTATCTATTTTATGCATTCTTTTTCTGCAAATTCCAAAGGTGAAGAAGCACTCCTTCACCCACAAAATTCTTACTCACAGATAATTCAGAAGAAAGATGAAGGAGTAGAAAAAAACGTTTCTTATATATAGAGAATGCTGCTTAAACAGAAAGAGAAAAAGCAGTGTTTTAAGAGAAGGAAAGCGGTGCTTTAAGTAGGCTAAAGCAATGCTTTAGCTGCGGAAAATAGCTGCTTTTATTTGATTCTGCTTCTTCTATCCACTTCTCTCTAGTCTGGAAAATTCTAAAGGCAAAACAATTAGATTTTCCAAAGGATTTTTTTTAAGCCAGAAACCGATATGAGAAGTCATAGAATCAACTTTTGAATCATTTTCATATAGGATGCGTATATAAATACTATCTTTGCGAATATCAATCATAAATAAAAGAGTACCCCAAAAGGTAAAGAAAATATATGAATTCCAACAAATCCTCCTATCAAGGACAAATCGAGACAATTCTTCATTATCTAAATTCCATGATACAAAAGAATTGGACAGGTAAAACTGCCGATGAGTTCAATCGTTTGATATCCATACCTGAATTAGCTAAAATGGCATGCATGTCTGTTCGTAATCTTCAGCTGATGTTTAAAGCTTACACTAGCGAAACATTACATCAATATATCATTCGTACACGCATGGAATACGCCCAGCAATTACTCAAAGATAATAAAAAAAGTATAGCTGAAATATATGAATATATTGGATTTGCTAACCAGTCAGCTTTAAATAATACACTTCAAAAAAAATACAATCTCACTCCTCGAGAACTACAAAAGAAATTATTGGAAACAAGTCATACTTATCCTTCATATATTTCTCCTTACCGCATAGTGGAATCAGAAACAATACCTGTCTTATTTTTATCTTATATTGGCAATTATGACACTTGTAGCACAGTTGCTTTTGAGACATACACTTGGGACTGCCTATATGAATATGCAAAAGAAAACTCTTTATTGCCAGATAAAGAAGATTATTGGGGGATAGCTTATGATGATACGGACATTACCTCATTAGAAAAATGCCGTTTTTACGCTTGTATAGCTATTCAAAAAGGAATAGGAACCAATCCCCCTCTTACTAGTCCAATAAAACACATGGATTTACCTCAAGGTACATACGCAGTTTATGTCCATCAAGGAGATTATGCATTGTTAGATGCCTTTTATGAGACAATATTGAAACAATTACCGCAATTTTATAGCTTAGGAGAAACTCCAATCCTGGAACATTACTTGAACTCTCCCACTGACACAGATGTGAAAGAGCTTCTTACTGAAGTTTGGATTCCAATCGTTAAATAATTTTGTATAAGGGCGATATTGCACCCTTATACAAAATTAGTAGCTATCATGCCTGATATACACTTTCTATCAAAGACTTAGGACAATATCCGAGGATGTCAATAGAAATTTTCTCGGCTTCTTCTTTTGAGATGTTATCACTAACGATATAGTTCCTAAATACCTTTTCCTTTTCTTTATATGCATAAGATGAAAGCAGCGGCCCTATGATCGTTCGTAATTGCAAGTTTTTAAAATCGTCACTTTGCTTGTCACTTAGACCAACACGTGTAGAATGCATGATGATTGATTTACTTTCTCCATCACGGCAATCTTTAACAGCTTCTTTTAAAACAGATTCTTTTTCCAAAGTATCATAATCTACATTCTTATCCTCAACAATAAATTTTAAAACATTATTCGGTCCAAATTTAATTGTGCCATCATCAAACTTAGCACTTCTTATTAAGATGCCATAATATGCATTAACGTCATCAGATAAACAAATATCAATACCTCCTCTTGTTCCACCTTTAAATTTTGAATTCTTTGTTATACCTGTACGATGAACATAAAATCTTCCATAATTATTTTTTTGCAGTTCATTTCCATGCACAAACTCATCATTAAATTTTGCATCTTTAAAATAAGCTTCTACTTCAATAGGGTAAATTCGTAGCCCATTACTTAGTTCAAACATATAGTTTGTGACTATTAGCTTATTAATTACTTGAAGCTGTTTCTCTATTTCCTTAAAATCAATACATTGCATTAAAACTGCAATTTCCTTTTTCAAAGTATCCATAATTATTATAGTATTAATATTTCTTTGGGTAAAGATAATCTTTTTAGTAAAGAGTTGTTCCGAATATATCAACTTTTTTATTTCTCACTTAGATGATATCAAATAGTCAACAACAGAGTCCCAATTCGGATACAGTTCCGAACCAAATAAGATTAATTCACCACCAAAATTTTCAGCACCATTTTTGAGGCGATCATCTATCAAAAAGTCTCCTTTGTTCAAATTTTTATGATGACTAAGAATTAATCGTTTATAACCATCTGTACCTAACCATTTTCTCACCCATATTAGTTTATCTGACCAGGCAGAAGGATTATTCCAAGGTGCCGTGGAAAGAATATATACATCATAAAAACGCACTAAATGATGGTAGGCATTAATTGCTCCTTCATACGGACTCATTCTTGCAAAAATATTAGGTACCTCATCATATCGTCCTTCATATTCTCTCTTTTCGTATTCACTCAAGTTGTTAATACCTGATTGAAAGTCAACCAGAACATTATCCATATCAATATAAAGTATAGGTTTGGAAATCGGTAATGCTGATATCATATAATTTCTATAATTTACTCACAGTCCAAGACAAACAATTCAATGCACCTCCCCATTTCTTTACAATCGGAGCTATATTAACTTGGTAAATTCGTCCCTCATAGGAAGGATATAACTCTTTTATCTGTTCTAAAGCCTCTCCATCTGTAGATAATCCAAGTCCGGGAACAATGATTATATCACGTGTCTGAAGCATATTTATGTATGCCCAACTATTCTCATAATACTTACTAAGTTTCAAATCCACAACTACAAAAACGTCATTCAATCTACGTCTCATCTCCCGTTCTATCTTTTGAGGATACACTTTCAAGTTGACCAAAATCTTACCATCGCCAATATTGTGAACAATTCCATCTGTATGACCACAGATATCATATCTATCCCATGGTAGAAATATAATATCTGCTCCATAAAAGTTTGCCTTTAATATTGCCAGTACTTCTCCTTGATCAATCTGCGAATTTTCTTGGAACACCTTTTCTGTCATGATAATAATTGGTTTCCGTTCTCTTATACATGATCCCACCCACTTAGAATTTCCCTCACACACAACAACATTCCCTCCATCAACTATAAGTGGCGATTGAATAATATCTATCTTGATACTCGTGGCTTTAAGTACGGGAATAATATTAGTTTTATACTGTGGTTTATCCGTCAAATAATCAGGTTCATAGCGAAATTGAATATAAGTATTAACTCCCCACTGTATTGGCATATAATCTCGGCACCAATAATCTTTAGTGTGCATCAAAGTCCCATGCGCTATATGATGGCGAGAAAGAATATTAGATAATTCTTCATAAACTTTAGGGTAGTGACGTACAAAAAGGTTCGAAAAATAAACAGTATCTTTATATTGCTCTGTTATCATACTTCAATTTTTATAATGCAAAGATAAGCGTATCATTGGAGAACATATTTACTCAAAAATGCAAAAACACTAATTGTAACACCAACGATAAAACAATTAATGCAAAATAAAATATTGATTTACTGAATGATATGTATATAAACAATTATGACACCATACCATTGGTACGATGTCATAATCTTAATAGAACCATGCCAAGAGGCCGAAGTCATAATGACATGATGAAATTACACTAACCTAATTTATTTATTTTTCTTCCAAAGTTTGCTCATATCTTCCAGTGTCTTACCTTTCGTTTCAGGTACCCAACGCCAAACGAAGATAGCAGCAGCCACACAGATTATGCCATATAAACTATATGCAAACATCGGGCTGAAGTCATACAGTGCTGGGAAAGTAGAAGATACAATATAATTGAATATCCATTGGAAAGCTACAGCGATTGCCACCGCTTTACCACGGATGGTGTTCGGGAATATTTCCGAGATCAACACCCAGCAAATCGGTCCCCAAGACATCATAAAGAATGCTGCATACACAATCACTGAAAGTACCGGGAGAACACCCTTTATTGCCATGCTATCACACATTGCTACCGCAAATGCAGCTACAGCCATACCAATAGAACCGATTATCAATAGTGGTTTACGTCCGAAGCGGTCTACTGTGAAGATTGCAACCAATGTAAAGACAATGTTTACAATACCCATAATAACTGTCTGCATCATGCCACCTCCTTCTGCACCTGCATTTTCGAAAATACGAGGAGCATAATAAAGTACCGCATTAATACCGATAGCCTGTTGAAATACAGAAAGCAAAATACCGATCACAATTACTGCCACTCCATAAGTAAAGATTTTCTCTGTCTTTTCATGAGCAGTAGCTTTAATATCATTAAGAATTTCCTGTGCTTTTGTCTTACCATTGATCTTTTCAAGAATCGAATAAGCCTTTTCATCCTGCTGTATCAATACAAGATAACGAGGAGTCTTGGGAACAAAGAACAACAACAGACCGAAGAAAGCTGCAGGGAAAGCTTCCGAACCGAACATGTAACGCCATCCTTCATAAACAGTCCACATATCAGATTCAGCACTAACAGACAGTACACCGGCTGCATCTTTCAAAATAATAGGATTTTGATGGTCGCCCATAATCAGGAAATTCACGAAGTATACTACCAACATACCGAAGATGATAGCAAACTGGTTACACGATACAAGCGTTCCACGAATATTAGAAGGAGCAATTTCAGCAATATACATCGGACAGACTGCAGAAGCCAGTCCAACACCGATACCGCCCAAAACACGATACAAATTAAAAGCAATCAGCAAATCCATGTTCGGCTTTCCATATTCGAAGAATAAGACTTCCGGATAATAGGAACCTAATGCTGAAAGGAAAAAGAGTACGGCAGCAAGCCTTAGAGAATTACGACGTCCCAAACGGGAAGCAAATATACCGGACAAAGCACCACCCAGTACACAGCCAATTAATGCACTGGAAGATGTGATTCCATGCATTACTTTATTGTATTGAAAATCAGAGGCCGAAAGGAAAAAAGCCTCCAAGCCTTTCTCTGCACCGGAAATAACCGCTGTATCGTATCCGAAAAGCAGTCCTCCCAAAATGGCGACAGAGGTTATCGAATATAGGTAGAGTTTACTACCCTCGTTCGTTGTATTAATCATGGTTATAAGTAGATAAAGTAGTGTTGTAGTAGTTGGATTTATATCACCACAGATTTCACAGATTAACACAGATAAAATTCAAAATAAGAGAGAAGAAAATCAATCTGTGACAATCCGTGTAATCTGTGGTGGGGTTAATTAGCAATACATATTCAGAATTGCTTCATAAAGTTCTTGTTTACCGCTAGTCTGCTTCGGTTCACCGTTTGCTTTTGCATAAGCAACTACATCTTCCAAAGTCAACTTGCCATCTTCAAACTCCTTACCTTTACCGCCATCAAATGAAGCGTAACGGTCAGCCAGCATTTTCTTATAGGGAGATTCGTTCAGCAGAGCAGCTGCGCTTTCCAATGCACGAGCCATAGCGTCCATACCTGCGATGTGAGCGATGAAGATATCTTCCAGGTCAGTAGAGTTACGACGAGTTTTAGCGTCGAAGTTTGTTCCACCGTTACCCAAGCCACCGTTGCGGATAATTTGCATCATAGCTTGTGTCAGTTCGTAGTTGTCAATCGGGAATTGGTCTGTATCCCAACCATTCTGATAATCACCACGGTTAGCGTCGATAGAACCCAACATGCCGTTGTCTACTGCTACTGCCAATTCGTGTTCGAAAGTGTGACCAGCCAAAGTTGCGTGGTTTACTTCAATGTTCACTTTGAAATCTTTATCCAAGCCATGAGCTTTCAGGAATCCGATTACTGTTTCTGTATCTACATCATACTGATGTTTTGTCGGTTCCATCGGTTTCGGCTCAATCAGGAAAGTACCTTTGAAACCACGGGCACGAGCATAATCACGAGCGATGGTCAGCATTTTTGCCAAGTGTTCTTTTTCACGTTTCTGATCTGTATTCAGAAGAGACATATAGCCTTCACGGCCACCCCAGAATACATAGTTCTGACCACCCAGTTCGATCGTTGCATCGATTGCATTCTTAATCTGAACAGCAGCACGAGCTACTACGTCAAAATCAGGGTTAGTAGCAGCACCGTTCATATAACGTGCATGGCCAAATACGTTGGCAGTACCCCACAACAGTTTGATGCCAGTTTCTGCTTGTTTCTGTTTTGCATAAGCTACGATTGCTTTCAGGTTAGCTTCGTATTCTTCGATGCTTGCACCTTCAGAAACCAAGTCTACATCGTGGAAACAGTAGTATTCGATACCCATTTTCTGCATGAATTCGAAACCTGCATCCATTTTATCTTTTGCAGCTTGTATAGCGTCAGCATTACTATTCCAAGGGAATTGTTTTGTTCCGCCACCGAATTGGTCGCCACCTTCAGCACACAAAGTATGCCACCATGCCATAGCAAATCTCAACCAATCTTTCATCTTCTTACCGTTGATAACCTTTTCAGCATCGTAGTAACGGAATGCCATCGGATTCTTACTATCTTTACCTTCGAACTTAATCTTTTCAATTCCCGGGAAAAATTCTTTTGTTGCCATAATTCTTTTATTTTTAAAATGGTTATTATTTAAATTGTTAATTATTTATCTGAAGACAGAACCGGAGCCGGTATGTTACCGGTCATCGACTTTTCAAGACGGTATTTCCATTTTGCATACGCGTCAGCATATTCCTGGCGTTTTGCCACATTAGGCTCAATCACATCCAGTTTGTCAAGCGTAGCAAATGCCTCATTGTTATCCTTGTAGATACCTGCACCGATGCCCGCACCTTTCGCAGCGCCTACGGAACCATCCGTATCGTAAAGCTCGATAGTGGCTCCTGTGACTCCTGCCAAAGTATCGCGGAAGATAGAACTCAAAAACATATTAGCGTGTCCGGCATGGATCATCTTCACAGGAATTCCCATTTGCTCCATGATATCAATGCCATATTTAAAAGAGAATACAATACCTTCTTGAGCGGCACGGATAATGTGGTGTTTGCCATGCGTATTAAAATCCAGTCCACGGATACTGCAACCGATTTCTTTATTATTCAGCATACGTTCGGCACCGTTACCAAAGGGCAGGATACTGATTCCCGCACTGCCGATAGGCGCTTTGGAAGCCAATACATTCATTTCATTATAAGATATTCCTTCGGGAGCAATGTTGCGTTTTACCCATGAATTGAGAATACCCGTTCCGTTGATGCAAAGCAATACTCCCAAACGTGTCTGATCTATGGTATGATTGACATGCGCAAAGGTATTGACGCGTGACTGCGGATCATAGTTCACTTCACCGTTCACGCCATAAACCACTCCCGATGTTCCTGCCGTAGAAGCAATCTCTCCCGGATTAAACACATTCAAAGAAAGGGCATTGTTAGGCTGGTCGCCTGCACGATAAGTAATCGGTGTCCCTTCTTTCAGTCCAAGCTCTTTGGCAGCTATTGCATTTACACGTCCCTGCTCTGCAAAGGTCGGTTTAATATCTGCAATCAAAGAAAAATCAAACCCGTAATAATTCATTAAGAAATCAGCCACCCGGTTGTTCTTGAAATCCCAGAACATACCTTCCGAAAGTCCGGAAACAGTTGTGCAGATTTCTCCACTCAACTTCATGGCAATATAATCGCCCGGCAGCATTATCTTATCAATCTGCTCATAGATGGCAGGTTCGTTTTCTTTAATCCACGCCAACTTGGAAGCGGTAAAATTTCCCGGTGAGTTCAACAAATGAGAAAGACATCTCTCCTCCCCGATTGTCTCAAACGCTTTCTGACCGTATGGCACCGCACGGGAGTCACACCAGATGATAGCAGGACGCAATACATGCTGATTCTTATCAACACAAACCAATCCGTGCATCTGATAAGAGATGCCGATGGCTTTAATTTCAGCGGCACTAACTCCGGATTCGGTCATAATAGCCTGCGTGGACAACTTTAAGTTTTCCCACCAACTTTCAGGATCTTGTTCCGCCCATCCGGGATTCACTGCAATAATATTCGCTTCTGTTTTCGGAAAAAATGCCGAGGATACACATTTACCAGTCTCCGCATTTACCAAACTCGCTTTTACAGACGAGCTACCTATGTCATAACCTAATAGAAACATAATTTTATTTACGATTAAACGATTTACTATTTACGATTTAACGCTCAATGCCCGACTATTAATACTTTAACATTCAACGCCTAATACTTAATACTTGATACTTACTTGAACAGGGGCTATCTTCTTACCTTATTATATATCTTCTTATCAAATTTATAATAACGGGCAGCACGGTGAGCCACTCCTTGTTGTTTTTCTTCCAAAGGAACTACATATTCCATCATTGCTATTTTTTTATGGAAGTTACGCACGTCCACGGCTTTGTCGTATACTAATTCAAAAAGAGTCCTTAATTGTGCGGCTGTAAATTTACGCGGAAGCAGTTCGAACAACATGGAAGGATTAAATTCTACGAACTGACGAATATAAGTCATTGCCTCCTTTATAATCAGATTATGGTCGAAAGCCAGTGTTTTCACGTCTTTCAAAGCGACCCAGCAAGCCTGGTGATCGTCCAGATTCTTATCCAATGTACGGTCTATCTTCACCATCGACAAATATGCAATGGTAACAATACGCTCCACTTTTGACTGCATAGCTCTTTCCAACCAACGTACATCTTTCGGATTACTCGTTCTGTTTTTAGAACCAAATGCTTTAAACTGCATCAGATTCACATTTTTAAGTCCTGTCAGTTCATACAAAACTCGTTGTGCAGCTTCATCTAGGGCTTCATCCATATAGATAAGACTTCCGGGAAGTTTCATATCATGATATACTTCTCCATTATCCTCACCTGCACGTTTTACAAGCAACACTTTCAGTTGTTCTCCGTCAAAACCAATCACTACACAGTCTACTGATATATGATTGTTTGCTAAAGGTGTATTTTTCTGTAAATTTTGCATATCTATTTCTTTAAGACGATGCAAATATAGAGGCTAAAAACCATCAAAACAAAAATAAGAACTATGCTATAAAACATTGTTTTTCATATAAATACATATCATACATTCTACAATATGAATAGTTAGTGTTATCTTACGAATTACAATATGTATTTTAGTATTTCCACGGGTGAGTAATTGTATAAAGTACAAAAACTAGATGGACGCTTTATTATCAGTACTTTTCATATCTTTTCCAACAGACACCCGGAAAGGTACTTATTGTATTTTAAACGATATGTCATTTTGTACCTTATCGTTTTTTATTCTATCTTTGTCGGGTAAATATTAAAAAATCTAAAATGGAACGTCATCCAGTCATTTTATCCATTGCCGGCTCCGATTGTTCGGGAGGCGCAGGTATTCAGGCAGACATAAAAACAATCTCGGCTTTAGGAGGCTATGCAGCATCGGCTATCACTGCCATCACCGTACAAAACACACTGGGAGTACGCGCCGTACAGTCTATCTCTCCGGATATGGTTCGTGGGCAAATAGAAGCCGTGATGGACGACCTGCAACCGGTTGCCATCAAAATAGGAATGATAAATGACATTCAAATCGTTCGTGTAATTTCCGACTGTCTACAAAAATATTCACCTGCATACGTCGTTTACGATCCGGTAATGGTGTCTACCAGCGGAAGGAAACTTATGACAGATGAAGCGATAGAAGAAATCAAAAAAGAACTTTTACCGCTTGTCACATTAATCACCCCTAATATTGATGAAGCAAAAGTACTTACAGGTAAAAGTATTCACAACATTCAGGATATGCAGACCGCTGCCAAAATGCTGACGGATGATTATCAGACTAATGTCTTACTAAAAGGCGGACATCTGGAAGGAGACAATATGTGCGACCTTTTGCATACGTCCGAATTTATCTACCATATATATGAGGAGAAAAAAATAGAAAGCCATAATCTGCATGGAACGGGATGCACCCTCTCTTCCGCTATTGCCACCTATCTAGCCAAAGGCTACCCCATGCGAGAATCCATCCAGCATGCGAAAACATATATCACTCAAGCCATTATCGCAGGAAAAGAATTAAATATCGGCCATGGTAACGGCCCTTTATGGCATTTTCCGGACACCGTTGCACAAATGTGTACATTTTGTGCGGTTGTATCATAAAAATACGTAACTTTGCACCCGCAATTAAAAATCAATTAAATAATAAAAATATGAAAGCATTTGTATTTCCCGGTCAAGGCGCTCAATTTGTAGGAATGGGTAAAGACCTGTATGAAAACTCAGCTTTAGCAAAAGAATTGTTTGAAAAAGCAAATGATATCCTCGGATATCGCATTACAGATATCATGTTCGATGGCACAGATGAAGATCTTCGTCAGACAAAGGTTACTCAACCTGCCGTTTTCCTTCACTCTGTTATTTCTGCTCTTTGCATGGGCGACGACTTCAAACCGGAAATGACTGCCGGCCACTCACTTGGTGAGTTCTCTGCATTGGTTGCTGCCGGTGCATTGAGTTTTGAAGATGGATTGAAACTTGTGTATGCACGTGCAATGGCTATGCAGAAAGCTTGCGAAGCTACTCCTTCCACCATGGCTGCTATTATCGCATTGCCGGATGAAAAAGTAGAAGAAATCTGTGCAGCAGTAAATGCAGAAGGTGAAGTTTGCGTACCGGCCAACTACAACTGCCCGGGACAAATCGTTATCTCCGGCTCTGTACCGGGTATCGAAAAGGCTTGCGAACTGATGAAAGCTGCCGGAGCAAAACGTGCTCTTCCGCTGAAAGTGGGTGGTGCTTTCCATTCTCCATTAATGGATCCTGCTAAAATAGAACTGGAAGCTGCTATTAAAGCTACCGAAATACATACTCCTAAATGTCCGGTATATCAGAATGTGGATGCGCTTCCTCACACTGACCCTGCAGAAATCAAAAAGAATCTGGTTGCCCAATTGACTGCTTCCGTACGTTGGACACAATCAGTAAAGAATATGGTTGCTGACGGTGCTACTGATTTTACAGAATGTGGCCCGGGTGCCGTACTTCAAGGATTGATTAAAAAGATTGACGGTACTGTCAATGCTCACGGTATTGCATAAATATCCGTAAGCAGACTTTATCTTTAAGTGATATAGAGCGTGTTGGTAACTATTGCCAACACGTTTTTTTTTATATGAAAACCATAAATGGAATACAAACGAACATGTTGTAAAACACCCTGATACTTTTCTTTTCCGGCAAACTTTCCGAATCTTTCTTTTGTTTTTATTATAGGAATCATTTACTCAAATTTATGAGCCATGAAAATACATGAATATCAAGCGAAAGAGATTTTCTCCAAGTACGGAATACCTGTCGAGAGGCACACTTTATGCCGTACTGCCGCAGGCGTCCTGGCTGCATACCGGAGGATGGGAACAGACAGAGTGGTTATAAAAGCACAAGTACTAACCGGAGGCCGGGGAAAAGCCGGAGGAGTGAAACTGGTAAACAATACGGAAGATGTTTATCAGGAAGCCAAGAACATTCTCGGAATGAGCATTAAAGGTCTTCCAGTCAATCAAGTTCTGGTCAGCGAAGCGGTTGATATTGCTGCAGAATATTACGTCAGTTATACCATCGACCGGAATACACGTTCTGTCGTTCTGATGATGAGTGCATCCGGTGGTATGGATATTGAAGAGGTAGCCCGTCAGACACCGGAGAAAATCATCCGATATTCAATCAATCCATTCATTGGCCTTCCCGACTATCTGGCAAGGCGTTTCGCTTTCGCTCTCTTCCCACAAATGGAACAGGCAGGTAAAATGGCTGCCATCCTTCAGGAACTTTATAAAATCTTTGTGGAGAATGACGCGTCGTTAGTGGAAGTAAATCCGCTGGCACTTACAAAGAAAGGTACATTAATGGCCATTGACGCAAAGATCGTTTTTGATGACAATGCGCTCTATCGGCATCCGGAGATTCATGCTTTGTTTGATCCGACGGAAGAAGAAAAAGTGGAAACAGATGCCAAAGATAAAGGATTCAGTTATGTCCACATGGACGGCAATATCGGTTGTATGGTAAATGGCGCCGGACTTGCCATGGCTACTATGGACATGATTAAACTTTACGGCGGTCAGCCTGCTAATTTTCTCGACATCGGTGGCAGCTCCAATCCTGTCAAGGTTATTGAAGCTATGAAACTCTTATTGCAGGATGAGAAAGTAAAAGTGGTCCTGATTAATATTTTCGGTGGGATCACTCGTTGCGATGATGTGGCAATGGGACTTCTTCAGGCATTCGAGCAGATAAACAGCAATGTCCCCGTCATCGTCCGGCTTACAGGCACCAATGAACATATCGGACGGGAACTGTTACGAAATCACAGCCGCTTCCAAATAGCCACAACGATGAAAGAGGCTGCTCTTATGGCTCTGAAAGCATAATACGTACCAAATCACTAAAAAAATAAAGCAATTATGAGCATACTAATAGATAAATCCACCCGTTTGATTGTGCAAGGAATCACTGGCAGAGACGGGCTTTTCCATGCCAAGAAGATGAAAGAATATGGAACCAAAGTGGTCGGGGGTACTTCTCCGGGCAAAGGAGGAACAGATGTGGACGGAATCCCCGTATTCAACACCATGTATGACGCTGTCGAGCAGACAAAGGCTAATACCTCCATCATTTTCGTTCCAGCACGTTTTGCGGCAGATGCCATTATGGAGGCAGCAGATGCGGGCATCCGGTTAATTGTCTGTATTGCGGAAGGAATCCCCACGCTGGATGTAATTAAGGCGCACCAGTTTGTCGAACAAAAAGGTGCTATGCTGATCGGCCCCAACTGTCCGGGACTGATCTCTCCGGGAAAAAGCATGGTAGGCATTTTACCGGGACAGGTCTTTTTAGAAGGGAATGTCGGAGTTATCAGTCGTAGCGGAACACTTACTTACGAGATTGTGTATCACTTAACAGCTAATGGTATGGGACAATCCACCGCTATCGGCATCGGGGGCGATCCTGTTGTAGGTCTTCATTTCCGTCAACTGCTGGAGATGTTCCAAAATGATCCGGAAACAGAAGCAATCGTTCTGATTGGAGAGATTGGAGGAAATGCGGAAGAGCAAGCGGCCGAATATATCCGCAATAATGTAACCAAACCTGTGGTAGCATTTATTGCCGGGCAATCAGCTCCTCCGGGAAAGCAGATGGGACATGCAGGAGCTATCATTTCGGGAAGTTCCGGTTCGGCAAAAGAGAAGATTAAATCTTTAGAAGCTGCCGGTATCCGGGTAGCACAAGAACCTTCGGATATACCGAAATTATTGAAAAGATAAACTCCCAAAGAGAAAGAAAAGACAAAAGTAGTCATATCATAACAGATGCAGATTCACTCCCTCAAATAAGTAATTACATACTTATCGTTTAGAGTAAATCTGCATTTATTTTACATACCTTTCTTTATACCTAATTTTATAAGAAGAGCATTCATAGGATATGCACAGAAGAAGCCGAAAAGCATAGCCAACTGCATCATAAACCAGAATATCCATGTGTCTTTGGGTAACGGTTCATTGATGAACAATACAAAATAGACAATCGCCATCCAGCCATACATTCCTACCTGCCAGGACAAAAGAGAAAAGAAATCCGCTTTGAAAGCACGAGCCAAGGCATTACCTACCGATATTTTTTCCATCTCCCGAATAGCATAGAATTGGAAATAAACACCAATCATCAAAGCCAGAATAAAGTCAAGTACCCAATTACCAAAGAGCTGACTTCCTGCCACAGTTACAGGAACATAGTTTGTAAACCACTCTCCTATGATATCTGCCAATGTACATCCTGCACCACAATGAAGCGCCGACAAAGCTACCGATTGCCAATAAGGACGTTGCATTCCTTGCATCGACATTTCTCCCTGCATGGCCATATCCATCTCCATATTATCTTTCATACCGGACATATCCATTCCCTTCATATCAGACATATCTTTCATGCCAGACATATCCATTTTCATCCCATCATCCTCAGCTTTCATCGGACTACTCCGTCCAAACTTATTATACGCCCATAAAGCTAAATAACTTCCCCATAATGCAGATAATATCCAGACTGCATTCATTATCTTCATTGATTGCGGACGATGTGTCAGGTCTATGGCAATATGTACTGCAATTCCGATACCTGAACATACTAAGAAAACGGCTATTAAATTGAGCATGGCTGTATGTTTTTTAAAGATTCAGATTACAAAACATCCTTTATTTGTGAATAGTTCACCCCATTACTTTTAATTTTATCCCGTCGAACTATTCCCCACACGAGTTGTTATCATTTTATAATCAAAACAATAGAATTATGAGCAGACGTAGACAATTAGAGCATGAAGTATCTGTTGCTCAAGAAAGAATAAAGAAAGCTGCAAAAGATACACCGAAGGATATCCTGAAATTATGGGAACAAGAGCTGGTAGACCTGGAATTGGAACTCAATAATATGGTGGATGATGAAGAAGATAACAATGAGGATTAACAGAAGAAAGGCGCGCTAGTTACCTAGTGCGCCTTTCTCTATTACTGTATATGTATTCAGTATTAATTCTTTGGCAATGCTTCTTTTACTACCATTGAACGACCTACATATTCTGCACCGTTCAATTGTTCGATAGCTTTAGCAGCTTCTGCATCATCCGGCATTTCGATAAACGCAAAACCTTTTGATCTTCTAGTTTCACGATCTGTGATTAACTTTACTGAAGCAACTGTTCCATACTCTTCCATTACATGTCTCAAATCTGATTCCTTAACATTATAGCTAAGATTTCCAATGTACAAATTCATAAAATACAAATATAAAAAATTAATAATTCAATAAGAAAGTTTTAGGAAGATCTTAATTAGAGATGGATATGCTCAAATAAATGAGAAGATTCATGTAAAAAAATCAAATCGTAATAAACCTCTTTATTGTTGTTGGTACAAAGGAAAGCATTATTTGGGGATATTGCACTATATTCTCTCCTTTTTCTTTCTGCAAAACATCTTTTTTATGAAAATAGGCCAATACTTAACGTTCTTATTCTTTTTATACCAAGCCATTCCATGTAAACTACCGGATTAGTCTTTCTGCAAATTCTTCGCTACAAATTCCTCAAAAAACGTTTTCTTATAGTTTCCACCTCCTATTCCTATCTCATAAGACTTAATAAAAATATCATTGGTATCAAAAGAGTCAATCCGTGAGGTATTGACAATATAGGACTTGTTTATCCGGAGAAACTGTTTAGCGGGCAGTTGCTCATGAATATTTTTCAGATTCATCTTAGTAATCACCCGCTGATCTTCCAATTGGAGAATGGAATAATCCTTTAGTCCTTCAATAAAAAGAATATCACTGAAGTTTATCTTGATATAGCGTCGTTCCGATTTGATGAAGATATATTCTTCCTGTATCTCCTCCACTCTTTCGGCTGTTTCCGACAATAACAGTTTATGATATGCTATTGCCTTATTGACTGCTTTCAGAAAACGGTTCATTTCAATGGGCTTCACCAGATAATCAATGGCACTTACTTCATAACTATCGAGTGCATATTCCGCATACGCCGTTGTAAAGACAATCAACGTATTCACGGGAATGCTTTGCGCAAATTCTATTCCGGTAATTCCCGGCATCTGAATATCAAGGAAAATCAGATCAACCGTATATTCATTTATATAAGCAGACGCTGCGATAGCATTATTAAAGCTACCCACCAATGTCAGTTGTGGAATCTGCTCCACCAATGACTTCATACCTTTGCGAGCTACCGGCTCGTCATCAACAATAATACAATTCATAAGTTTAGATGTAAGTTGACATTATAAGTTGTTTCTTTATCTTCTATCTGTAGCGTATACCGTGATTCATAAAGTAAATCCAGTCTGCGTTTCACATTGGCCAACCCTATTCCCCCTTCCCGCTTAACAGGAACACGGGGCTTAGAATTTTCGCAACGAAACGTCAACTGTTTATTATGCACAGAAAAATACAAGTGAACATAAGATAAATTGTCGCTATCCAAATTATGTTTCACCGCATTCTCTACAAAAGGGATAAACAATAACGGAGGAATACAGATATTCTCCATATTTCCCTCTTGAAAGATTGTATATTCAAAATGATCCCTTCTCACCTTCTCCAATTCAAGAAAGCTGGTGAGAAACTGTATATCTGCAGTAAGAAATACTTCTCTTCTTGTACTGTCATTCAACTGGTAGCGAAGTAGATTGTCCAGTTTCTCCAATATCTGTGAAGCCTCATCCGGAGCATCCTTTACCAAAATATTGGCATTATTCAGCATATTAAAAAGAAAATGCGGATTGATCTGTTTCTTTAATTGTTGCAATTCTGTCTGTTTAGTCGCCTTCTCCAATTCAAGAATCTTTTTATCGGAGACAACCCAACGGCGGAATAGTTCAAAGCTCGTACAGCCACCTGCACTTAATAGCAGTACTAATACTCCATAAGCAATACTATCAAAAGAAACAGCGTGGTTATCCTGTATACAAAACCCACGAATACCGTATCGTTGATATAATGGAGACAGAAATATAAATCCTAATAATACACTCACTAAATTGACTCCGAGAAACGAAATCCAATAACACCATAACTTGCGCTTGGCCTTATACAGGAAACGGGGCACTAACCAATATATATTCAGATAGATAGGAAATGCAAAAACCAATATACTAACCGGATATGCATATAGGAAACCTTCTCTAGTAAAATCTCCATATACATTCTGAAAGCCCAAAAAGAGTATAATAAATAGCAATAGTAAATTACTGATAAGCCTGAAACGGTCATTTACCAGATTCTTCCCCCAATCGTATACATTCCAGGTATCTTTCATAATTCCAACATTAAACCAATGGTACACAGTGCCTCATCATTATAGCCACTTTTTAATTGATAACCTCCCGGATATAACAAGTCCAATCGTTGCCGTAACTTGTCAAAAGCAGGTGCTACTTGCAGACTTTCCTTTTTTCGCAGACAGTATGTACAAATGAATCGAAGCTGATTCTCTTCCATTTGAAAATCGATCCTTATATTTTCTCCCTTTCCATTCTCTCCACATACAGTTGTCCGAATCACATATTCTATCACAGGCATAAACAATAAAGGAGGAACTTGTATATAACGCACTTCATTCAGGATGTTGACTTCAAAATTAAACTCCGGATTACATAGTTTCTCCAACTTCATATAATCAGTCATAAAATCGATATCATCTCCCAACAATACCTGTTGCCGTTCACTTTCATAAAGTTGGTATCTAAGCAACCGACTTAATTTAAAGATAAGCAATGACGCCTTTTCTCCATCTTCTCCCAGCAAGGTTCGTACCTTATTCAATATTCTCGAAAAAAACTCCGGTTGGAGTTGATCTTTCAAATGATTTAGATCAGTCTGTATGCTAATATTCTCCAATTCATTTAATCGTTGTTGATAGGCCACCCAACGATGCAGAAAAATAGTAAAAGAAAAAGCCAGGAAATAGAGTATCAGTGCCAATGCATTTATCAACAGAAAGAAAGGGAGATCACTGTTTAGTCTTTGCATCTGTTCGGGTATAACATAATATTGCCCTAGAAAACAAATAGCACCAACCATGGCGGTCAGCATAAATCCAACAAGGCAACTCAAATATATGATATACTTTTTATATCTACGCTGAAACAGATAACCGGGAATTAACCAGTAAGTATGCAGATTTATGATTCCCCATAGAATGACAGAAAGTAAAAGACTAACTCCCGTAGAAAGATTTAGCCCTAAACTATCGCTTTCGACAAAAGTGCCTCTGAACACTAAAAAGGAGACTACAAGAAATATCCCAATTTGCTTCAGTAACGTATATAATAGTATCTTAACTGACATCAGGCGATAAAGTTACCATTTTTTAGAACTTATACTTCATTCCCACCGAAACATACATTGCCGGTTTAAAATATGGATCAGTATCTTTAGACATATCTTCGAAGAAAGCCTTTAAAGTGCGGGTAGTGTAATAAGCTATTCTGCTACACGACACACCGGCAGTAGCAGTGATTGAAAAAGAATTCCCCATACTTACTTCCGGTTGTAAACCTACAATAATGAATTGCTGGGAAAACATAGTATCTTTTCCTTCTCTTTCCAACAATGCCAATGACCCGTTCATCTCTGCCACGATCCTTAGATTCAGATATTTATTCATTTTCATTCCTGCCGATACTTCCATGGCATTCAGCATCGAAACTTTAATTTGATAACGTCCTTCAGTGCTCCAATCAAAATAAATAGCAGGAAATACCATCGGATAACCAAATGTGTTGTTCACAGCCAATCCGGCTCCAAGAGATAAATTGGACTTGAACTGCCGGATGAAAATAACTCCTCCCTGTCCCAGAACATTCTTCAGTTTTACATCAGAAGAGGTATAGACGCCTGCACCGACAGTCGTCAACAAAAGCCATTTTTTGCTGATAGGGCGAATATTGGTTACGCTCAACTGCATATTTATAATTTGATCTATGTCTATGTAAGATTGAAGATTCTTATTATTCATTGCCGTATAGCTTCCTCCTGCCGAAATCATCCAAAGAGTTGGCTGATTTCTTTCATTCATTTTCTGTGATACGGGAATATTGACGTTCCCTTCCACAAAGCACATATCCCCTTTCCCGGGATACTGTCCGTTTTCATCTTTATATCGGGAAGAAGATATATACCCGGTTTTCACAGTAACCTGTGCCTGTATATTTTCAGGAAGTAATAGAAACAAGGCGAACGCACTTAACAAAATAATCCTCATTCTTTTATCAGTTTTAGGGTTTGAATGAGACAAAAGTAGAGTTTTACCGATCTGCGTAGAGAGTTTGTAGACCAAACCCGGCATTAAGTAGACCAAACCTGTAAATTTGTAGCCTGTTTGGTCTGAATGTATTATATAAAAAAATAAAAGACTACCTTTCAACCGAAGATAGTCTTTTATTCATATATCATTTTTTAATTATCCACAATGGAAATACTTATGTACGAGATCTAACATCTCCATCGGCTTTCCTTCCAAATCCGCACGCAATGTTTTATCTTCATAACCACGAAGTCTGCGGATGATACCGTCAATCATTGCCGGGCTGAATACATTATATTGTTCAAAGATTGCCCGTTGTTGTTGCAGACAATCGGCAGAAGCTTCACAGCTATCCGGCAGTTGCGCCAGTGATTTCAGCTTATCTTCGTTTTCTTTCTGATGGATATTCACATTTACATAAGTTTTTTCAGCAATGTCCAGCGCATTTTCAATCTCAAAACCATGACGGCAGGCAACAGCCAAACCAGCCAACAGTTGATACAAATCTGCCGAACCATCCGGAGAGCGCATTTCTACAGTCTGCTTCTGACTGGTGTCAAAATGACTTTCAGCTTCCAACGGATTTGCCAATGTACACATATCTGTTTTTGCAGCCCATCCCAGAGGTACACGCACCAATACGGAACGGTTGCGATCTCCCCAGCAAACGTTGGTAGGTGCTTCCTGATGAGGAACGAGACGGAAATAAGAAGTAGGATTGGTATTTCCGAAGGCAGTAATTGACGGAGCAAGCACCATCATTCCGGCAATTGCCTTGCGTGCTGTTTCCGACAAAACACCGTCTTTCAGCATCTGGTTCTTTCCGTCTTTCATGATACGCATGTGGATATGCAAGCCCGAACCTGCTTTACCTGCGGTAATCTTTGGAGCAAAAGTTACATTGTATCCATATCTAAATCCCAGGTTACGAATCACCCATTTGGCAATCATTAATTGATCTGCTGCCTGCGATACGGGAACCGGCAGGAATTCTATTTCATTCTGCTCATAGATATAACCATCCAGCGTAAAATTACCTACTTCGGAGTGTCCATACTTTATTTGTCCGCCTGTCTGTGCGATGTAAGACATACATTGGGTACGGAATTCATTGAATTTAGCATAAGGGCCCGATTCATGATAACCACGTTGATCGGTTGCCTGGAACATACCGGTGTCCGGAGCTATTACATAATATTCCAATTCGCCCATTGCCTGAAATTCCATTCCGGTAACTTCTGTAAAAGTCTTGCTTGCTTTGTAAAGAGTGTGTTCTGGTGCACTTTCGAGGGGTTCGCCGTCTTTATTGAAGAAAGAGCACAGCATAGACAGCGTCGGAATCTCGGCAAACGGATCAACGAATGCTGTGCAAAAACGGGGAATTACATAAAGGTCACTACTGCCCGCTTCTATAAATGAGAAAAGACTGGAACCGTCTACCCGTTCTCCACATGTGAGAATAGCTTCCAGATAAGCTTGATTGTTGATGACAAAGTTCAGAGTTTTCAGACGCCCGTCTCCCGCCGGATACATAAAATTAACCATGCGGATATCTTTTTGCTGGATAAATGAGATAATGTCAGCTTTTGTAAACTCTGAAGTTGGTTTTTGAAGGAATGCCACCAACTGGTTAGCATTCATTGATAAATCATAATTCATAATCGGTTGTTTTTCGTTGTTGTATGATTAAAACGGTTTGTTGAATGCCAAAGATAAGGAAAAGATGGAAAATCAAGTAAGAAAAGATTTAATTATTTCTTTGTTATGTTGCATTTATATCTATTCTCCTATTTAAAACGCTTCAGGTCTTTCTTCTCAAAAATCCATTCCGGAGTGTATAGTTTCCCAGTATCCGTTTCGGTCAGCTCGTACCAGGGAGAAAGGTTCCGGCTGGTTGGATTGACCAGGATATGAATCTGTTGGGCAGGCATATAGCTTTGCGCCAGAAGGAATACTTTCTTTCCGGTATTCGGATGAATGGCAATATCCATAACAATCACAGCATGACCGGGTGAACCGCCTTTAATAAAGACATCCCCGGGTTGCAAGGAAGTATAAAGCACAGCTGGGAGCTCACGAGATAAAGAGGCAGTTCCGGCATACATAAAAACCATATCGAGATAGTTACGGAAAGTTTTATAGGAATAATCCACTCCTTTTCCCGAAGCATACCATTGAACCTGATTACCGCTGACTTTTATTCGATTTCCCTCCGCCCATTTCTTGTATTCGGCAGTAAATCCACTTGTGAAGTTGAATTTTATATCTGTATACCGTTTATGTTTCCACAGATATTCCGCCCGCAGGCGTATCACTGCATCGGCACACTGCTGCAAATCACGATTGCCTATCTCCATATCTACGACTGCAAATGCGGCTGCCTGATTGGCTTTTTCTTTTCCATTGTAAAGTAACACTTTACTGCCTTTAGGCAATAATGACAAATTGCGCAAATAAGTTGTAAACGAATTATCGGAGCAGGTCTCTCTAACATATCCTGACGGAGGAGCGATTCTATCTGCAAGCCTCTCCTGTCCCCATGACTGAAAGACTGTGAAAAGTAAGCCTGCACACATTAACAAATACTTCATATCGGTTTTTCTTATTCCATATCCGGACAAATATAAGTAATTATTATGGAAAACGAAGTTGAATGTCTGTTTTTCTCCCGATTGAAGACGCTATCGTCTTAAAAATATGTAATATCGGATTCTGACTAAAACAAAGTGGCCTATACTCTCTTTTTTCTGTAAGAATAGTACGAACTTTGTTTTCCACAAATTATAATAGTGTTTTTATGGAACAGGTGGTAGATTTAGCTTTGCCCGAATACTTTGAAAGAATATCCGCAGAAGCTACCTTTCAGGAGCAATTGTCCGTCATAGATATGGATAACTCCCGTCGTTCACCGGTTCAAGTCAAAAACTATCCGATACGTTTGAAAGGCTATTCCCTCATCTTTGTTCTTTCCGGAGAAATTACAATAGGAATAAACTATTTATCGCATACACTGAAAAAGAACACGGTGATGCAGGTGTATCCGGATGATATTATAGAGCACACAGCTTATTCAGCCGATTTCAAGGGCTATCTCATCATTCATTCTGCTGAATTGAAAAAGGAAATAATGGCTATGACATCCGGCATCCGTCTGCAACAGGCGGGTCAGTTGAAGAAATTACATACCAGGCAAGAGTTGAGTGAGGAAGAAAGCCTGCGTTTGAGAAAACAGGTTGAACTCATTAAAAGTTATATTCCTGATAAAGAACACGTCTACCACTCTTACGTCATCAAGAATCAGATTATAAATCTATTCTTTGACCTTGACAACTGCCGCTGGCATAGGTATGGCGACGGAGAGCTGGGACTATCCCGCAGTGAAACCCTCCGTCAACGGTTCAGGGAATTACTTATGGAAGAATGCCGGATGCACAGAGAAGTCACTTTTTATGCAGACAAACTTTGTGTTACTTCTGATTATTTATCGAAAGTGGTCAGAGAATATGATGGGCAGTCAGCAGCAAAGTGGATTATCAATGCAGTGATTACAGAAGCTAAAATTCTACTTCGTGAACCGGACAAGACGATCAACCAAATCGCAATAGAATTGAACTTCCCGGATCAGTCTACATTCGGGAAGTTCTTTAAAAGGAATACAGGTCTCTCACCATTGGAGTACAAGAAAGGTGAAAAGACAACGAATGGCGTTAGAATTTAAACAGCCCGTTCTCGTCCAGATTAATCGGTAACATTGCCGAATTGGAAGCATATTCTTTAGGGATTATCTGCTCGATACGTTGCAAATCCTCCGGACTAAGGTTAATATCAATCGCTTTCACGGTATCGTGAAGCTGATCGACAGTACGCGAGCCTACCAAAGCCAATATGTCATCCCCCTGCGCCAATACCCATGCAATGGCGAGTTGCGATACAGATACGTTCTTCTCATCGGCCATTTCTTTCAACAGTTCGAGCCGTGAAACGGCTTGCTTTAATTTCTCGGCAGCTTGCGGTGGCATCCGTTGACTCAATCCCGCAACTTTTCCGGCAGGATTGCTACCTCCAATTACTCCATGAAAGAGGTTGGCGAATGTAACCACATCAATACCCAATTCTCGTGCAGTGGGTAGAATCCCCTCTTCAATGTCACGATCCAGCAAGGAATATCGTACTTCAACCAAACTGATAGGATGAACGGCATGCGCCCGACGCAACGTTTCAGCATCTATCTCGGTGATCCCGACACTACGCACATAACCAGCTTTTACAAGATCGGCAACGGCACCAATAGTATCTTCCACCGGGATGTGCGGATTGATACGTGCTGGCTGATAGAGGTCAACATAATCTGTGCCTAATCGTTTCAAGGTGTAAGCCAGATAATTTTGTACGTTCTGCGGACGGACGTCAATACCATAGAACCGATCATCTGGAGTGAGCATTCCACCAAACTTGACGGCGATAAAAATGTCTTCGCGCTTCCGGGTTTTCAAAGCCTCGCGGATCACCAGTTCACTTTCTCCGTGACCATAAAAGTCCCCTGTGTTCAGATACGTAATTCCACTGTCCAGCGCGGCATGTATCGTGTCGACTCCCTGCTGAACGTCAGCCATTCTCATGGCACCCAGTCCGATACGTGAAAGGGTGATACCATTGGTTTCTTTATTCAAATACTTCATTGTTTCTTTTATTATATAGTACTAATTCGATTGCAAATTTCGGATAAATTCCTTCATGATACCAGAGCAATATCCGTTCATTTTTGGTCATTATCCGTCAAGAAGCCTCTTTCTCATGAAATGTCTCAAACATACTGATTATAAAAACCAATTGACTGCCTCAACTGTTTTATTTGAATAGAACTATTAAAACTACCGTCACATGAAAAAGGATATTCTAAAAGACCTGCTGGCAAAGCCCGGAAAGAAACATTTGGTATCGGATTTTGACTCGTCATTCACTGGCGATTTATCCAAACAAGACGCTAAAGAGCAACTGGCAAAGGATATTGAGAAGCTTTCGGAGCTGCAAAGTATGCTTTATGCACAAGACCGGTATTCAATCCTGATTATCTTTCAGGCGATGGATGCTGCAGGAAAAGACGGGACTATCAAGCATGTGATGTCCGGCATTAACCCACAGGGATGCCAGGTGTATTCGTTCAAACAACCGTCTGCTGAAGAACTGGACCATGATTATCTCTGGCGTATCAATCGCTCTCTCCCGGAAAGAGGACGAATCGGCATTTTCAACCGTTCGCACTACGAAGATGTGCTGATTGCCAAAGTGCATCCGGAAATTATTCTATCCAACAAGTTACCAGGTGTCGAAACCATAAATGACATTGATCCCGACTTCTGGAAGCGTCGTTATCGACAGATCAACGATTTTGAACGCTATCTGACGGAGAATGGAACGATTGTCCTGAAATTCTTTCTCAATGTATCGAAAGCCGAACAGAAAAATCGATTCATGGAGCGACTGGACGATGCATCTAAAAACTGGAAATTCTCTTCGGCGGACATCAAAGAGCGTCAATTCTGGGAGGACTATATGAATGCTTATGCCGATGTACTGACGGAGACATCAACGGAACTGGCTCCATGGTATGTAATCCCTGCCGATAATAAATGGTTCATGCGTTACGCAGTAGGACGAATTATTTGTGACCGGATGCAGCAATTGGATTTACATTACCCCAAACTGTCGAAAGAGGGATTGGAGAGGCTGGAAGAGTGTAAGAAAAGTGTATCAAACATTAACTTTTAAATCACTTGCGCTTATCCTTTTTTATTCTAACTTTGTAGAAAGACCTACATAAAGAACCAAAATTGATAAGCTTATGGACATCCAAACTTTTATTCAAAATTTCAGAGAGGCATTCGGAAAAAATGCTGAATTGCCTCTTGTCTTCTGGTACTCGGACGAACAAAAAGGAGAAACAGAAAAGATAAACGGTTGCTTCTTCAAAGGTATGAGAACGGTAAGAGATGGTGGTATTATCAGCCTGAATGCCGAAAACATCGGTTGTGGCGGCGGTAAATTCTATACTGGCTTCACCGAAATGCCAGAACGTGTACCGACTTTCGTTTCGCTCAAAGAGAAATACAAACAGACTCCTGAAATGGTCATCGACTTTATACAGCAAATCGGAGTTCCCCGAACAGAAAACAAGTATCTTCATTTTGCACGTATAGATAAGGTAGAAAGCCTTGAAGAAATAGAAGGTGTCGTATTTCTGGCAAATCCGGATATGCTTTCGGGCTTGACCACTTGGGCTTTTTATGATAATAACGCAGCAGATTGCGTCGTTTCTACCTTTGGTTCCGGCTGTAGTGCTGTAGTGACGCAAGCCACGATAGAGAATCGTAAAGGAGGCAAACGCACTTTCCTCGGTTTCTTCGACCCATCGGTTCGCCCTCATTTCGAAGCAGACAAACTAAGCTATACCATACCTATGTCCAGATTTAAAGAGATGTATGAGACGATGCGCCAAAGTTGTCTATTCGATACGCATGCATGGGGAAAGATTAAAGAAAGAATGAACGGATAATCTCCCATAACGAAATTGCATATTATTATACAATTATCGGGACATTAGGTATGCTTATTCCGAACATACAAGGCTTCTCTTTCGTTGTTATAGGAAGAAACTGCCACTTGATACTGACAATTCATTATCAAGACAGATATTTTCTGAATATCAATCCCTGCCTGTCCTATTTTCCTACAGGATTAAAATAATATATCAGTCGGATTAAACCTTTTATCTGGAGAAAAGTCTTATTATTAATATATTATCGTTCTATTCAACATTAAAGTATCAACGAAAATGGAAACATCCGTCAAACTCTATTCGCTGAAACACAGCAATGTGAAAACCTACCTGTTCGCCTTACTATTCGTAGCGGGTAACATTGCACTTCCACAATTATGCCATCTTGTACCTTATGGTGGTCCTACCCTGTTACCTATTTATTTTTTCACGCTGATTGCGGCTTATAAATATGGTTTTCTTGTAGGATTATTGACTGCTATTCTTTCACCAGTCATCAATCATTTATTGTTTGCCATGCCCTCGGAAGCGGTACTTCCCATCCTATTAATCAAATCGTCCTTACTCGCCGGAGCTTCAGCTCTTGCAGCACGTACTATAAAATCGGTTTCATTACTGGCCATTCTTGGTGTCGTACTCACTTATCAGGTCATAGGCGTTGCATTTGAATGGGCCATCGTCGGAAGTTTCTACGAAGCAGTACAGGACTTCCGTATCGGTATTCCGGGAATGTTACTGCAATGGTTCGGCGGATACGCCCTCCTGAAAGCAATTGCCAAACTCTAAACTAATATAGAAAGATGGACAGAAGGGATTTTTTAAAAACAGTAGCTATCACCGGAGCCGCCTTGACTATACAGCGTTCGGAGGCTATGGAGGTGTTAACTCAAACAATCAATAAAGCAAACGGAAGCAATCCTGATCTGGTGGCCGTTATGGGCGGAGAACCCGAAGAGATGTTCCGCCGTGCCATAAGCGAACTGGGGGGTATGAAGCAATTCGTGAAACCGGGACAGAAAGTGGTTGTAAAACCTAATATCGGTTGGGATAAAGTGCCGGAACTGGCAGGAAATACGAATCCGAAACTGATTGAAGAAATCGTCAGACAATGTTTTGCCGCCGGAGCTAAAGAAGTGGTCGTGTTCGACCATACTTGTGACGATTGGCAGAAATGCTACAAAAACAGTGGTATTGAAGCTGCTGCCAAAAAAGCCGGAGCCAAAGTAATGCCTGCACATCTGGAGTCGTATTACAAACCAATTGATCTGCCAAAAGGCAAAAAGATGAAGAAAGCCAAAGTGCACGAAGCGATTCTGGATTGTGATGTATGGATCAATGTTCCTATTCTGAAGAATCACGGAGGTGCCAATCTGACTATCTCCATGAAAAATCACATGGGGATTGTGTGGGATCGCGGATTCTTCCACCAGAACGATTTGCAACAATGCATCGCAGATATCTGTACATTACAGAAGAAAGCTGTACTCAACGTAGTAGACGCCTACCGGATCATGAAAACAAACGGTCCCCGGGGACGCTCTGCATCCGATGTTGTACTGGCAAAAGGATTGTTTATCTCACCGGATATTGTAGCCGTGGATACGGCTGCTGCCAAGTTCTTCAATCAAGTACGTGAGATGCCACTGGATACAGTAGGACATCTCGCCAATGGGGAAGCATTGAAAATAGGAACCATGAACATTGACAAATTGAATGTCAAGCGAATTAAGATGTAAAACAACCATGTTAAGAAGGCTACGTATTGGAATATCAGCACTTTTATTTGTGCTGATTTCTTTCTTTTTTCTCGATTTCGCAGAAATATTACCGAACAGTTTTCATCGGCTGGCACATTTACAATTTATTCCAGCCATCCTTTCACTAAGTATAGGTATCTTATTATTTCTCATTGTGTTAACGCTTTTATTCGGGCGTGTATATTGTTCTACAATCTGCCCTATGGGTATCTTGCAGGATGTGATTGCACGAATTTCCAAAGCAACGGGAAAAAAGAAAAAAAGATATAGTTACAGTCCTGCAAAAAACAAATTGCGCTGGGGCGTGCTCGGACTGACAGTGGTCGGGTTTCTATGTGGATTTACATTTATTGTTGGTTTGCTCGATCCGTACAGTGCGTATGGACGTGTAGTAGTGCACATATTCAAACCTATCTATATGCTGGGGAATAATCTGCTGGAATCACTCTTTGCCAGATTTGATAATTATACATTTTATCAGGTAGACACCTCCATCTTGAGCATTTCTTCCCTTCTCATCGCTATTATTACTCTTGCAGTCATCTTTGTAATGGCATGGAAACATGGACGGACATGGTGCAATACGATTTGTCCCGTAGGAACAATATTGGGGTTATTGAGCCGATTTTCATTATTCAAAGTCCGTATTGATACTGCCAAATGTAATGGATGCGGGCTTTGTGCCACCAAATGCAAAGCAGCTTGCATCAATAGTAAAGAACACGCTATTGATTATAGTCGTTGTGTAGATTGTTTCAACTGTTTGGGAGTATGCAAACAAAAAGCATTAGTTTACGCCCCTTCTTTAAAAAAACAGTCTGATGTAGAAACTTCTGCACCATCATCACCGGATTTGGATTCATCCAAACGCCGTTTTTTGGTTGCCGGTCTTGTTACTGCCGGAGCAACCCCCAAACTCATCTCCCAAGCCAAGGAATCTGTAGCAAGCTTGGAAGGTAAGAAGGCATACAAAAAGGAAAATCCGATCACTCCTCCGGGGTCTATCAGTCGGGAACACTTCCAACAGCAATGCACATCCTGTCATCTTTGTGTCAGCAAATGCCCTTCTCATATCTTGAAACCGGCTTTTATGGAATATGGCTTGGCAGGCATGATGCAACCTACTATTAGCTTTGAGAAAGGATTTTGTAACTTTGACTGTACTGTCTGTGGAGATGCCTGTCCCAATGGAGCAATTCTTCCCATAAATGTAGAGCAAAAACATCTTACACAAATGGGATATGTTGTTTTCATCGAGGAAAATTGCATTGTTTATACTGATGGAACCAGTTGCGGAGCCTGCTCCGAACACTGCCCCACACAAGCTGTGGCAATGGTGCCGTATAAGGATGGATTGACAATTCCCCATGTAAATAAAGAAATATGTGTAGGTTGTGGAGGATGTGAATATGTTTGTCCCGCCCGTCCATTCCGTGCCATCTATATCGAAGGAAATCCCGTACAAAAAGAAGCAAAACCATTCAAAGAAAGCGAAGAGCACAAAGTTGAGATAGACGATTTCGGATTCTGACCGACATGGTGCCGGAGCAGAGTTTCCATCCGTGTTTTATGTTCTATGACGGTTTATTTCAAATGTGAACAAGACAGATGGTATGGATTTAAAAAAACTATCCATTATATTCCTCCTACTTTCAATAAATTCACTAAATTCGTGGCGAACTAAAGAAAGCAATTCATGGAGGTATTCACAAATAACTGGAATAGCCGGAAATATCAGATTGGCTATGCACTAAGCGGAGGATTTATTAAAGGATTTGCCCATTTGGGAGTCATGCAAGCTCTTTTGGAACATGATATTAAACCGGAAATCATCTCTGGAGTAAGTGCAGGGGCACTTGCAGGTGTCTTTTACGCGGACGGCAACGAGCCGCACAAAGTACTTGATTATTTCTCCGGACATAAATTCCAGGATTTAACCAAACTGGTGATTCCCAAGAAGGGACTATTTGACCTCTGTGAATTTATTGATTTTCTCCGGACTAACTTAAAAGCAAAAAATCTGGAAGAGCTACAACTTCCCCTGATTATCACAGCAACTGACCTCGATCACGGTCGCATGGTTCACTTTCATCGGGGAAGCATAGCGGAACGGGT
>NZ_EQ973367.1:70267-88110 GCF_000157055.1 Bacteroides sp. 2_2_4
CCGGTCAACATAGACGGCACTAACTATGTGGATGGAGGATTGATGATGAATCTTCCGGTCTCTACCCTGCGCAGGGTTTGCAATAAAGTGGTAGCTGTCAACGTAAGTCCCATCATGGCACAGGATTACAAAATGAATATTGTAAGCATTGCTATGCGCTCATTCCATTTCATGTTCCGCGCCAATACCTTTCCCGAAAGAGAAAAATGCGATTTATTAATCGAACCATACAACCTATACGGGTACAGTAACACCGAACTGGAAAAAGCTGAAGAAATCTTCGGGCAAGGCTATAATACAGCTAACGAAGTACTTAGTCAACTGTTGGAAGAAAAGGGGAAAATATGGAAATAATCTCCTATCCATCAGAAACAAGAATGAATACGAATATTAATAATCTACTCTATATGAATGACGAAAATAAAATAATTATCTACCAAGTATTCACCCGCCTGTTTGGAAATAACAACAACCACTGTGTCTACAATGGAGACATTGCCACCAATGGTTGCGGGAAAATGGCTGATTTCACGCTCAAAGCACTTGGTGAAATCAAGAAATTAGGTGCTACACATATATGGTATACAGGCATCATCGAGCATGCCACTCAAACGGACTATCGCCGTTATAATATCAGTCCGGATCATCCTGCTATTGTGAAAGGAAAAGCTGGTTCTCCGTATGCTATCAAGGATTATTATGATGTAGATCCTGACTTGGCTAACGACGTGCAAGGACGTATGAAAGAATTTGAGAATCTGGTACATCGCACACATCGCACAGGTCTGAAAGTAATTATTGATTTTGTACCTAATCACGTAGCACGCCAATATCACTCGGATGCACAACCGGACGGTACGACCGAATTGGGAGCTAACGATGACTCCAGCCAATCTTTCAGCCCATATAATAATTTCTATTATATTCCGCAAGCGGAACTTCATGCCCAGTTTGATATGAAAGACGGTGCAGCAGAGCCTTACCGGGAATTCCCGGCGAAAGCTACCGGTAACAATCGTTTTGATGCTACTCCCAATATCACCGACTGGTATGAAACAGTGAAATTAAACTATGGAGTGGATTATCAGAATGGCGGTACCTGCCACTTCTCCCCGACTCCGGATACTTGGATAAAGATGCTGGACATTCTTCTTTTCTGGGCATCAAAAGACATTGACGGTTTCCGCTGCGACATGGCCGAAATGGTTCCTGTTGAATTCTGGGAATGGGCTATTCCTCAAGTAAAAGAGGCTTATCCTGAAATACTTTTCATCGCAGAGGTTTACAATCCAGGTGAATACCGTAACTATCTGTTCCGCGGCAAGTTTGATTACCTGTATGATAAGGTAGGGCTGTATGACACGTTACGCAATGTAGCTTGTGGATATGAATCTGCATCCGCTATCACTCATTGCTGGCAAAGTCTGAATGGAATAGAGAAAAAGATGCTCAACTTCCTGGAGAATCACGACGAGCAACGTATCGCTTCTGATTTCTTTGCCGGCAACCCGCGTAAAGGAATTCCCGCACTGATCGTTTCCGCCTGTATGAACACTAATCCTATGATGATCTACTTCGGTCAGGAGTTTGGAGAACTGGGCATGGATAGTGAAGGATTTAGCGGAAGGGACGGACGGACTACTATATTCGATTATTGGAGTGTAGACAGCATACGACGCTGGCGCAACGGAGGTAAATTTGACGGGAAGATGCTTACTGAAGAGCATAAACACCTCTACTCTATCTACCAAAAAGTACTGACGATTTGTAATGAAGAGCAGGCAATCAGCAAGGGAGTATTCTTTGATTTAATGTATGCCAATATAAACGGATGGCGTTTCAATGAGCATAAACAATATACTTTTATGCGAAAATATAAAAATGAGATTCTGTTTTTCATTATTAATTTCGACAGTCAACTGGTAGATGTTGCTATCAATGTGCCTTCACATGCTTTCGACTTTTTACAGATTCCTCAAATGGAATCTTATCAGGCCACTGATTTGATGACGGGCGCTAAAGAAGAAATCAGTCTATTACCTTATAAGCCCACGGATGTTTCGGTAGGAGGCTATAACGGAAAGATTTTAAAGATTACTTTTTAAATAAAAAGACTAAGATCTGTATACTCTTCATCCCTCGGTCACTTATGAATGACCGGGGGATTATTTTATGCACATCACTCAAACAAATATTCTCAAAGGCTGTTTAGGTAGATAAATAATCCTCTAAACTCAAAGCTTATGAAGAAATTTATGATTTGTGCAATCGCATTGTTTCTGCTATTATCTACATCTGTCTTTGGAGATACCCCTCCCGGCAATGTACAGTCGACTTTCAAGAAAATGTATCCTAAAGCAAATGGCGTCGCCTGGTCACAAGACGACGGATATTATTGTGCCAACTTTGCAATGAACGGATTTACTAAAAATGTATGGTTCAACGTTCGGGGACAATGGGTGATGACGCAGACTGATCTTGTCAGTCTCGACCGGCTGACCCCAACAGTCTATAATGCCTTTGTATCCGGCCCATACGCAAATTGGGTGGTAGATAATGTGACAATGGTGGAGTTTCCCAAATGGCAGGCTATTATAGTAATTAAGGTAGGGCAAGATAATGTCGACATCAAATATCAGTTATTCTATACTCCACAAGGGGTATTGCTCAAAACGCGCAACGTTAGTGATATGTATGATATTCTCGGGCCAAGTACCTTTCTGGAAAACTAGGAACTGAATTATATAATAGGGTAATAAACGAGAAAGCCCCCGCAGATATTCAATAATATTTGCGGGGGCTTCTTGATTTAAAGATAAAATTATTTTTTCTTTCTAAGTACTACAGCGGTACGGGCAGGAATATAGAGTTTCAGCCACTCTTTCTTTTCCTTCTTGTACAGCGGATCGGTAATAGTGAAGTGCACGACAGAGTCGTCTGCTAAACCATTTCCTCCAAATGCTACATCGTCGGTGTTCAGTATCACTTCATAAGCTCCCGGAGTTACCAGGAATCCATAATCAGTGAATGACTGCTTTGGATTAAAGTTAAAGACAAATATAAGGTCTTTCCGTTCGTATGCCAATACCTGATCGCCATCATTATGCCATATTTCCTGAACAGGTGTTGCCTGGAAATCTTTCACACTCTTGAGAACTTTCAGCATTTCTTTATCAAAATCCCCCATATAGTGATAGGTCAGATTTTTGTTGTCCACCAAATCCCATTGGCGGCGGGCATATTTGCACGACCATCCGTTACCTTCACGCGGGAAGTCAATCCATTCGGGATGCCCGAATTCATTTCCCATAAAGTTCAGATAACCTCCGTTGATAGTCGAAGAGGTCAACAGGCGGATCATTTTATGCAAAGCAATACCACGGTTGACAACATAATTTTCGTCTCCCTTCTGCATGTGCCAGTACATATCGGCATCAATCAGGCGGAAGATAATCGTCTTATCTCCTACTAATGCCTGGTCATGACTTTCTGCATACGAAATGGTCTTTTCATCCTGGCGACGGTTGGTTACTTCCCAGAACATGCTGGAAGGCTTCCAGTCTTCATCGATCTTTTCTTTGATTGTCTTGATCCAGTAGTCCGGAATATTCATGGCCATACGATAATCGAAGCCGTAACCGCCATCTTCTACTTTGGCAGCCAGTCCCGGCATACCGGAAACTTCTTCGGCAATGGTTATCGCCTTCGGATTTACCTGATGAATCACTTCATTAGCCAGTGTCAGGTAACAAATCGCATTATCATCCTGATGACCGTTGAAATAATCTCCGTAGTTACAGAAAGCTTCACCCAGTCCATGGCTGTAATATAACATAGAAGTCACTCCATCAAAACGGAATCCGTCAAATTTATATTCTTCCAGCCAGTACTTGCAGTTTGACAACAGGAAGTGGATCACTTCATTCTTGCCATAATCAAAGCAGAGAGAGTCCCAAGCCGGATGTTCGCGACGAGCGCCCGGATAAAAATACTGATTCGGATCACCGGCAAAGTTTCCTAGTCCTTCTACTTCATTCTTCACTGCATGTGAATGAACGATGTCCATAATCACAGCAATACCCATCTCATGAGCAGCATCAATCAATGCTTTTAGTTCATCGGGGGTACCAAAACGCGAAGAGGCAGCAAAGAAACTGGATACATGATAGCCGAAGCTTCCATAATATGGATGTTCCTGAATAGCCATAATCTGGATACAATTATATCCTTCTTCAGCAATACGAGGAAGTATTTTCTCGCGGAATTCGTTATATGTGCCCACTTTTTCCTCCTGCTGTGCCATTCCGATATGACATTCATAAATCAACAGCGGATTCGTGTCGGGCTTAAATGTTTTCTTCTTGAATTTATAGGGGTTCTCCGGAGCCCAGACTTGTGCACTGAATATTTTGGTCTGTTCATCCTGTACCACACGTGTAGCCCACGCAGGAATACGTTCGCCTTGTCCGCATTCCCAATATACATTCAGTTTGTAGAGATCGCCATGATGAATGGCATCCGCCGGCAGGTTGATTTCCCAAATGCCATTCTTTTGTTTTTTCAGCTTGTAGGCAGCTTTTTCCTCCCAATTATTAAATGTACCCACCATATAAATATGAGTAGCATTAGGAGCCCATTCACGGAAAGTCCACCCCTTATCGGTGCGATGCAATCCAAAATAAAGATACCCCGATGCAAAATCTGAAAGGGTTTGTTTTCCCTTATTCGTCAATTCAGCTTCTTTGTCTAATACATGCTGATGGCGTCCGGTGATAGCACCGGCAAAAGGCTCCAGCCAGGGATCGTTTTTTACGAGATTAAGTGTCTTTTCCATATCAGAATTGAATTAGGATTATGCTTTTACTTTTACGATTACTTTCTTCACACCATCTGGAGTGATACCGGGAGCATGACCGTCTTGCGGGAAAAAGATAGCAAACATTCCCGGTTTTACGGCAACGTATGTTTCTGCTAATCCTTCGAAGAAAGTAATATCTTTTTCCTCGTTGTAAGGTGCATCTGCCGGAACACAGTCTTTAGCAGCAGTATACCCCATTATTTCTGTTCCCGACAATGGGATTTGAATATCAATAAATTCGTTATGAGTTTCCAGTTTGGCTTCCTCTTTTGTTTTAGGTTTGGTTTGTGCAATATTCACCAACAGATCTTTTCCTTTCAGTTCTGTCTTACCAACTTCCATGGCTTGGAGGTCATGAGACTTCAAGAATTCAATAGCCTGTGCAAACAGAGGGTTTAAAGACGCATATTTCTCCAGATTTTCTAAAGTATCTACTACCATATAAGTTAAATTTTAAAGTTTATATTCTAGGCATTATTTATTCAAAATCATCAATCGTATAATTTATAAAATCGGCAAACCGTTTGAATTGCCGGAACACTTTGTCTATCTGTTCCAACATATCCGGTCGGGTAAAGAAGTCATCTGGAACATTATAAGAGCAAACATATTCTTTACATTTCAAATAATCAATGTACTTGAAATCTTTCGGAAAACCTTTCGGAGCTGTTTTCAGAAAATCCTCTCCTATCACCGGGAAGTATTTCTTAAACTCCGGATCTTCTACGATCGCAACAAACTCTTCGATATTATCATAGATAGATTGTCGCACTGCTTTCAGGATATTGGTAGGCAGACACAGGCTTCCTCCGGCAAGCATAGAACCATCCGGCTGCAAGTGTACATAATATCCACAATGATCGGACTTCTTTCCTTTGGCATTGATATAACCTCCGAAATGTATTTTATAAGGTGTTTTATCCGCAGAGAAGCGGGTATCCCGGTAAATACGATAAGTACAGTCTTTGGGCTGAATCCCCCGGATAGTTTCATCAAACAGGGAAATACGGGCGATCACTGTTGCCAAAAAGTTGTCGAACTCGGCACGGGCTGTTTCATATTCTGCCTTATGCTCATTAAACCACTCACGATTATTATTCGCGGAAAGATCTTTTAAAAACTGAAAGATAACGGGTATGTTCATCTTTATCATTTTCTATTATTACTCTACAAACGTACAAATTTTATTTCATATAAACTACAAAAGGGGGTAAAAGGACATAAAAAAAAGCATCGGCCTGGTAAAACCGATGCTCTAACACATTTATCAAAAAAACAGACTCTTCTGTCTCTGACGTACTTTAGCTTTCACAAGTGAAGTACAATCTCTTTAATTAATCTTATATCTAATACTATGAAAAACACATAAATATAACAGTACAAAAGAGACTTTTGTTCAGCAGTTCTCTGTATATTTCAGTTAATTATAGTTTATAGAATTAAATGTTTCTCATTTATAGGCAATATAATGTGTTTCCAGTCAATCATTGCATTGAATAACATGATATGGGAATAGTCTTTCAAACATATTTGCGGAATGTCTTTCTCAACAATGAGCTGCCTGTCCAGAAATTCGCTTCGTTTCGTCCCCCGGAGTAACGGATGAGCTGGTGTGAACCAGGTATCTCCGTCATAGAGAGCAACATTAGCTATAGAGGTATCTGTCAGATAGCCATTTCTCACAATTAAAATATCATCCGCCATTCCTTTTTGAGCGTACAAGGCATTCAGTTCTTCCCGATGCGCACTTTTATAAGTATAATCAATGGTATCGGACACAACCAAATGCAAAGAAGATACCTGTCGCATCTGATAGGGCGCATACGTAACTTCTTCCACTTCTTTTCCATATACAATCCGGCATTTATGAATTCCATTTAAAGTTGGCGGAGATATAAATTCCCGTAAATCCAGCGGAGTGCTGTCTTTCCAAAAAGCTGCACGGGTTTCATTAAAGCGCTCTGTGTGATAATCAAGATTATAAATCTGTCCATCCTCTATCCGGATAGTCTCAATAAATGGGTACATATACTTTTTGTTTCATTTCATTATACTCGCTTTCCACATCACTCTGGCAGGTAATCCCACCTCCACTTTTAAAATACATCTTCTCTCCTTCCTGTTCTACAAAACGTATCATAACGGCACTATCTAAATCAATGCCATCAGAATATCCCATAACTCCTGTATAAAATCCTCTGTCGTAGGTTTCAGCTTCCTGGATAATCTGCATCGTCTTTTTCTTTGGAGCACCGGTAATAGAACCGGCTGGCAGTAATCTGAAAATAATATCTCCCAAATGCTCCTGATAATTTTCAGGCAATATACCCTGAATTTCAGAACTCGTCTGAAAAATAGCTCCCCGATTAGTCTGTAACCTATCCATATACCGATACCGGGAAACTGACACTCGGTTGGCAACCATACTTAAATCATTACGAATCAGATCTACAATGGTAGCATGTTCGGCAGTCTCTTTTGGATCATTCATCAATAATTGAGCAGCAAAGGGAATTGAAGCATCAATGGTTCCCTTCATCGGATATGAGCTAATTTTTCCCTGATGAATTCTAACAAATATTTCAGGAGAGAAAACCGTAAAACGGTCTTTAATCCATAGCTTATAAATCGCTTTTGAATGAAAATAAATATCATTCAGAGTGAGATTGGTTTCTACCGGAGTGCGACACGTCAAATTAGTAAGGAAGCTATTTCCTGCCAGGATGTTCTGTCGCACAATATTAAACGAGCGTTGATAGGAAGAGAAAGATTCTGCGAAAGGCTGCCAATGTAGTGAAGGCATTGTTTTTGCAGAGTAAGTGGCTATATTATCTTCTGCTGATATGATCTGATTGGTAAATCCATTCAGATTATATAAAACTTCAGTAGAATCAACAGCAGTGACCTCCTCTATATAAGATACATCTTGTAGATAATTTATAATGAAAATGAAAGGACGATGGAGTTGTCCAAACTGATTCATTCGTTTGATAGCCTGTTCCTTATTATATAAGTGCATAAAATACTTCTACGTTTAGGGAAGGCAAATGTACGCAAAAAGTATAGATTAGAAAAAGATAGCAATAAAAAAGGGTTGCCCGATGTGTCATATCGGCAACCCTTTATCATTTATAAAATTGGTCAAATTACTTCATAACAGCTTTCACTTGAGGAAGCATCTTCTTCACATTTTCATTTTCCGGAGAGATCTTAGCAGCTTCTTCCAGATAGTCTAATGCTTCTTTAAATCTACCATCAGCTTTTTCTTTTTCTGCAGCATATTTATCTGCATCAGAATTTGCCAAAGGAGCAGCTTTCTTCAGGATATTAGCGCCATCATTATAGCACAGAACTCCTAAACTGTACAATGCATTTGTTTTATATTGCTTGTGATCCAAAGGAATTACTTTCTTAAAACAATCTTCAGCTTCTTCTGCTTTTCCTGCTTTCTGTGCTGCAAGTCCTGCTTTTAGATAATGAAGACCATAATTCTTCACCATTGTCTTATTCTTAGGATCGACTTTCAGCCCTTCTTCTAATGTAGCTACATATTCAGCAGTCTTCTTTTGTGCATCTAAAGCCAAAGCTTTACGAGCATACGCATTTCCTATATTAAATTTTTTCTGAATAGCAATATCGAAAAAGGTCACGGCTTCCGCATACTTTTTCACTTCGTCTGCTGCTATACCACAATAGTAAGCTGTTGCAGAATCCTGATTATTAGTCTGTTTCAGATATTCGCTGAACTTCGCATACGCTACTGGATAATTTTTAGCATTAAATGCATCATTTCCTTCTTTTTTCAATTGCTCTGGGGCGGTTTGTGCAAAAACATTAGTCACTACAATACAAAATGCAAATAAAAAAATCAATTTCTTCATAACTTTATGTGTTTTTTAGTTGTTTATCGTTCAAAAGTAAAAGTTATAATAGAAAAACACAACCCTATTTTATTTTTTTGAGCTTTTTGAAACCTATATAACGTTCGTTATTCTTCGTAAAAATGGCGTTTTTCTATTCATTCTTCCCAAACCATATAAATAAACAAAATGCCACCTCTATTATAAACTACTGATTCATAGTCACAAAGAAATATATGAATAAAAAAATGCCAGAAAGTTTTTGAGTTTTCATAAAAAGCACTACCTTTGCATCCGCAAATAAGGCTGGTTCCGTAGCTCAGCTGGATAGAGCAACGCCCTTCTAAGGCGTGGGTCAAGCGTTCGAATCGCTTCGGAATCACTTAAATAAAACGCTGATTATCAACAGATAATTAGCGTTTTGCTTTTCTAAAAAAGTTCATTTCTGAATTAAAAAAAACAATCTACATAGACTCCCTATTCTAATCTGTATTTCACAAAAAAGATCGTTCTTACATCAAAACAGAACTATCTTATGACATAAGTATACTGCTGATTAATGTAAAATAGCCACTCAAAAAAAGAAGGGAGAGATTCTTTTTCACATAAAATTCATTTTAACTTGGTGCATTAAATTATAAAGTATATATGAAATATTCCTTTGATAATTTGGAGAAGGTTCTGAAAATGAAAAAGGAATAATTCCTGAAAATACAGTTCTAAGCTCAATTTGTTGGCGTAAAATTTGCTAATACGTGGTTTTGTGTGTTCCTTTGTACTATATATTTGCCTCGTCAATAAAGGAAACATATACTTCCGCTAAAGTAAAGATTGGTAAATATTTTATGGTAGCAATATATAGCGACTCTAAAACAGGATATCATTGGCTATATTCAAATAAATATGCTTGTCAATATGTTGACATACCATATCGATATAATCCATGGGACTATTCTGTAGTTTTCCCATGTGATTTGCATAATTATGGAAAGATAGAATGGGTTTCATGGAATCAAACTCCTTATCCATATGAGTTTGAATTTTCAAAATAGGTCCATCTGCCGAAAACATTTAAAATCAGCAATACTCATTTCAAATCGGACTCTCTATAAAATAGAGCAATTTCTCAAGCTCTGAAAATAAAATATAGATACCTCTAACACTTTACTGTATCTGTTTCAAATTGCTAATAATAAAGCGATGAATTCAAATTCATCGCTTTATTATTAGCCCTAGATGGAAATATTTCCTTTACTCTTTTGTATTCTCATCCCCCACTATACCTGATGAAGAATTATCAGGAGCCTGATCTATCAAATCCATAAACTGATCCAGTTTAGGAGTTATAATAATCTCGGTCCGGCGGTTACGAGCTTTTCCTTCTGCCGTATCATTACCGGCTACCGGATTAAATTCACCTCGACCGGCAGCAGTCAGGCGTTTGGGATTTATACCATAAATATTCTGTAATGCCTGAACAACAGATGAAGCACGCAACGCACTCAAATCCCAATTATTACGTATATTCGTACGAGATATCGGATCGGTATCTGTATTTCCTTCTACCAGAACATCATAATCTTTGTAGTCCTGAATGATTTTGGCTATTTTACTAAGCACAGCCTCTGCTTTATTGCTAATTTCATAACTTCCTGATTTATAAAGCATGTTATCTGCTAAGGAAATATATACAACACCTTTCAATACCTTAATATCCAAGTCACGCATCTCTTCACGGGTAAGCGAACGGGTAAGTTTATTGACCATTACGAGATTCAAAGAGTCTGATCTATTCTTTTCTTTAACCAAATGCTGGATGAAACGGTTTGAAGCATTGATCTCATCTATTAACTTACCCATATTCATATTCCCTTGAGAGCTCTGTGTAAGACTCTTATTCAAGATGCTTTGCATATCGGACAAGCTCTTGCGTAACTCACTATTATTCCGCTGCGCTTCGGCAAGTCTCTCCTCAAGACTTGTTGAACGTGCCTGATTTTCTCTTAGCTGCAATTGACTTTCCTGATATTCTTTTTGCAACTTTGTATAATCAGTTTTTAAACCTTTAAATTGCTTCTGACTTACACAACTCGCCAATACTATACATCCTGTCAGTACTAACAACGGTCGAAAAAGATTCTTCATAACTCTATTATTTTAATTACTAACTTTTTAAGTGACCAACTGCAGCCGTTTCCACAACAATTGCGTAAATCGGTTGGTTATGAACACATTTATCGAGATAAAGCTCGAACGACCTTATAACATTTCAAAAGAACGAAAAGTTTAGTATGTAAATAAAATCTGTTTTTATCAGAGTTTGATCCATCCTGCCAAGTTATCCAACTTAATTTTATAAATTTGCACCATACTAAAACATTACTGCGTGAAAAACAAACGTTGGATTTATTTAGCAATTATTTCCGCAATTATAGTGTTAGGATTGGCTTCCCGAAAACATGGTGATATATTGCCCGAATTTATCGCAGAGTATTCAGGCGATACGCTTTGGGCAGCCATGGTGTATTGTGGAATACGCTTTCTTTTCCCGTCATTATCTATACTCAAGACCATTGTTATTTCCTTATTATTTTCTTATTGTATAGAAATTAGCCAACTATACCAAGCAGACTGGGCAAATACTGTACGAAACACCACACTTGGAGCATTAATCTTTGGACATGGTTTTCTATGGTCAGATATGATCTGTTATACTGTTGGAGTATCATTATCCGCTGTTATAGATTCAGGAAGGATTATTATCTCCCAAAAGAGAAACCCCTAGAAAAAAAGCACTGCAAACCTACTTTGTTTACAGTGCTCTTTCCGATTATCATTTAAACTACCTATCACAATCTACAATGAAAACTATCGCTCAAAGGTAACTTCTTATTAGTGGAAACAACCTTTATTTCATTTTCACCAGGTTCTAGTTCCACATTTTTCCATTCCAGAATAGCATACGAATCCGGTATTGCTTTACCATAACTCTTACCGTTTACAAACAATTCGGCTCCTGACAGATTCGTGAAAGCAGTAATTGTTTGCAAACGTTGTGTACGTACTGTGTTACGTTTGCCTGTTAAATAAAGCATTGGTTCTTCCCTATTCCAGTTGGCCTTATAGAAGTAGAAAGCATCTTTACGAACTTTCCGGTCGAAGGTAACCAAACCTTTATCATTAATTCCGGGACGGTCTCCTTCAGTGCGATGTGCAGCGCCAAAATCAAACATATTCCAGACAAAGCTCCCCCATACATAAGGACGGGAAGAGATTGTTTTCCAGTTTTCAATGTGATAATACGTCTGCCAGTTTTCAGGATGCCACCAACTGGTTGGTACAGTTTTAACCAACGAATCTTGTTGATGGTAAATACTTGCGCCGGCACCATATTCACTGATAGCAATACATATTTCCGGATGATCCTTATGCATTCGATCCAACCATTTCCCCAAATCAGCGGGAGTGCCACCATACCATCCATCATAACGGTTCCAAGCAATAGCATCCGTTATGAAATTCAAATCTCCCATTTGATTACTTGCGGAGGTCGTAGGCCGGGTAGTATCTTCCTGATGTGCCAGCACATTTAATTCTTTGATGTACTCAACCGGATTATCTCCCAACTCCGTCAACTCATTAAACAGCCCCCATACACAAATAGAAAGATGATTATAATGTTGACGAATCAGTTCTTTGAGCTGCTCTTTTCCGTTGGCACGGAAAGCAGGTAAATCCACAAAACCTTTATCATTATATCCACCAGGACCCACAAAAGGTATTTCAGCCCATACAATAATACCATTCTTATCCATCAGATCATAAAAATAAGTAGCCTGCGGATAATGCGCCAAACGAACAGCATTCACTCCCATCTCCAACATCAATGCCACATCTTCCTCATGGTGTTGCGGGCGCAGCGCATTGCCCACCTCACTCCTATCCTGATGACGGCAAACGCCTTGAAGAGGCAAATGTTTTCCATTCAGGAAAAAACCTTTATCAGGGTCGATCCGGTAAAAACGAAGTCCTAACGGTTGTGTAACACGATCTACCATCTGACCATTCCGGAAAAGAGTCACTTCCGCCTGATAAAGGAAAGGATCCTGACGACCATTCCACAAATGAGGCTGATCGATTTCAAATGTAAGTTCCTGCTGCATTACTTCGTTTCCAGAAAGATTCACATTCTTTGTTCCTTCTTTCACCACCCTTTGACCATCTAACAGGCGTACGTTAAGCTCCACTTCCTGATTACCACTACTCCCGTTTGATAAATCAACAATAGCCCGCACCTTAGCATACCGATGGCTCACACTATCCTGTATCAGACGTACTCCGGGGGAAGCATAATCCAAAGGAGAAATACACGTCTCATCAGTAATCAACAAATGTACATCACGATAAATACCTCCGTAAAAATTAAAGTCACCGACCAGAGGCATAATATCCAACTGTTCACCATTATTCACCCGTACTAATATAGAGTTTTCTTTTCCATATTCCACCTTTCCTGTGATCTCAAAGATAAAAGCTCCATATCCCCCACGATGCTCACCTATATGACGACGATTTATAAACACATCTGCAATGTTATTCACTCCTTCGAAACGAATAAAAAGACGTTTTCCTTTCCATTCGGGACGAATAAATAAATTCTTCTCATAATTACCAATTCCCCGTTTATAGTCTATCTTACCGGACAAAGCATCCTGCGCATTCCAAGTATGAGGCAAATCAACTCTTACCTCTGTTCCCTTCTGTACCTGATGCGAAAACCGGAAATTCCAATCATTATTTAGCAAGATATCCTGTCGCTGGGCAAACATCGACATTCCGTAAAACATGAATAAAACAACCGATACCAAACGGCTGGACTGTAATAAAACTGTTTTCATATTATTTCTTTAATGATGACTTCTTTATTCTGATAAAAGAAGATAATGATTCAACCTTATTCTTATATTTTTTTTTCATCGACCCGATTCTTGTTTTCCTTCCCGTCAATCCGATGGTCAAACAACATACTGGCTTTCTTCACGTCGCCTTTCATCCATTCCGCATAACTATAACGCCGGTCAACGGCATTATCTCCTCCTTCCCACTGAATATAGACTTCACCTTTCGTCTTAGCTTTCAGATTCTTGAAAACCCCGGCAAAGCTTTGCCCGCTTAGCTGTTCAGCGGGAACAGGCAGTTTACAAAGTTCACATAAAGTCGGGTACAAATCAACAAATTCCACCATCGATTTTGTTTTTCCTTTTTTCATTCCCGGCACACGGACAATCAACGGTACATGAGTAGAAGTATTCATCAGATTATGTTTACCTATAAAATCATGTTCTCCCAGATTCCAGCCATGATCTCCCAACAAAACCACAATTGTATTATCCGATAATCCCAGTTCATCCAATGCATCCAATACCTTGCCAATCTGTGCATCCACATAACTCATACAAGCATAATATCCATGTTTTACCTCCCGCTGGAAGTCAATATCACTCGTATCCGCAACCCGTGCATACGCATATATCTCGCTCGAATTACGAACCTGCTCCGGCAATCCTTCAGGTCGGAAACGATTGGTAGCCAAAGGTATTTCCTCCCGTTTATATAAATCCCAATATTTCTTTGGGGCATTGAACGGCAAATGAGGTTTCCAGAAACCACAAGCCAAGAAGAAAGGTTTGCCAGCCTCCTTCATCCTTTTCAAGTCACGAATAGCTCGGTTTGCAAGTTTCCCATCATCATAGGCAGTATCAGGAACATCAGCAGATTCACAAAAAGGTCCCCTCATCGTTTTCGGATTAATCGTTTTTCCCGATTCCGAATTCATCCAAAGTTCCCATTTATTATATTCCGCCCAATATACATCATATCCATTCGGATGATTCCGGTAAGGAGGCTCACTCCACGAATCCGCATGATCGCTGATATGATGAAACACCTTGCCGTCCGAAATAGTATGATAACCATTCCGGGTGAACCATCCCGAAATAGGTATTGCTTCGGGACAATCTTTGCTGGCATAGGCGGAAAAACTAATAAAGCGATCGGGGTAATGAGGATATACACCCGTCAATAAACTAGCCCGGGATGCCCCACTCACAGGAATATTACAATACGCATTCTGAAACAAGACGCCACTTGCCGCCAAACGGTCCATATTAGGAGTTTTCACTACATCTACCCCGTAACACCCCAGTTCGGGGCGCATATCATCAGCCATTATAAAAAGCACATTCATTTGGGATGCATCCTGTTGTGCACGTAGTATAGATGAGATGCAGCAAGCTGTTCCACAAAAAAACGCATATTTTATTGATATTCTATTTTTCATTTTCTACCTTAAATTTTCAAGACCTGCAATATACTAAAATATTACAGGTCTTGTGCATCATTTCAATTTAAAATTACTTTGTCCATACCGGATTTTGTTCCAAATTCGTATTTAACGCCAATTGCTTCAAAGGCAACGGATACAGATAATAATGTTCCTGCCATCCAAGCGGGGTATCAAAGAAATAAACATATCCTTCATCAGCACCTGCACCACCCGTTACTTTCAAATTCTTGGCCGAAGCCCCTGTCACATAGGCACCCAGCGGTTGTTTGTTAACATAGTCTCCTTTCTTCCACCTGCGCAAATCATCCAAACGGAAACCTTCGCCCATCAATTCAACTCGTCTCTCTCTACGCACTTCCCACAAAAGAGCAGGAACGGAAGGATCACGCTTCGGATCAAAAGCATCATTAATATCATTCACCACCATTTTCGCCACATTAGCTCTTGCCCGAAGTTTGTTAATAGACTTATCCGCAGCAGCCTGGTCGAACTTGTTCAATTCGCACATCGCTTCGGCATAGTTTACCATCACCTCACCTATACGGAACAGTGGGGCATCTGTTGTATTCACCCCATTCGCGTTGGTAGCTACAGTATGTGTATTATAATATTTCCATACCCAGAAGCCCATTTGGGAAGCGTTCCAGCCCTGTCCCCAGTTCATATTCTTAAAGTGAGGTTGTCCTTGCACGGTGAATCCTTTAAAGTTGGAAGACGGCAAACGATGATAAGTTTCACCGGAAATCGTAGCCATTAAATCTATAAATTCCCTGTCCTGTGCATTATCCGTATATTTCCAATCAGCCGTACTGGGTCCGTTTTCTTTCTTCACCATATATGGAGGACAGATCGTCAAATACAACCGGTAATCACGATCACGGAATTGTCCATACATATTCTTATCACCCCCATAACGGCTAGTCGTCGTGCTAACCGGTCGTCCATCCGTACAAAGATAACTGTCTACCGCGTCTTTCGTTGCCTCAATATAAGATTCACCTGTACGCACCATACGGGTCAAACCATGCATTAACTGTCCGGTTTCATAAGCCTTATACAAAAGAATACCTGTCACCCCATCCAGTGTTTCCGAATTAAACAACTCATCATATTTAGGATGCACATTCGGATATTGCTTAATCACCTCTTCAGAAGCACGGGCACATTCTTCCAGATAAGTATCCGCTCCCGACAAACCATGATATTTTCTCCAAGTTCCTTCAAATAAAGCAAAACGGGAAATAAGAGCTTTCACCACATACATATTAATTGTATTTTTCCCATCCGCTTCGATATTACTGCCAATATGTGTTTCCGCATATTTCAAATTAGACAGAATATTGGAAGCCACCAAGTCACGACTATCACGTTTTCCATAAAGCTCGGGACTTTCCTCAGTCAAAGCATGCTCTACCCAAGGAATATCACCAAATTTAGAAAGCATCTGAAAGTATTTATAAGAACGGAAGAAATATCCCACACTTCTCCAATGCTCCCTCTCGGTTTCACTCATTTCCGAATGATCAATATTATCGAGCATCAGGTTAACACGACGGATATAATCATAATCCCAATCTTTAGACTCATCCGTAGCCTTTGCTTTGCGATATGCCCACTGACCTTCATATCCATCCAATCCTTTTATCATGTTATCCGATTCAAAATCACCACGGAAAATTTCATCCGTTTGCCCTGTATCATACGTATATCCGAAGAACACGTTATACAATCCCCATGTATACGTTTTAAAGTTGTCATAGGTAGTAAAGACCGATGCTTCTGTTTGCTGTCCTTTGGGATAAACCTCCAGAAATTCGTCATTTAGACAAGACGACATCAACAAACAAAGACTAACGCTTACACATAGTATATATTTATTCATAATAATTACTCTTTAAGTTGTGAAACAATCAGAATGAAAGGTTTATACCGAACGAATACTGTCTCATATACGGATAGGTAAAACCACGTTGTCCTAAATCATCCGTGACAGAACGTTCCGGATCAAGTCCTTTCGGCAAGTGGTCGAACGTATAAAGATTCTCACCACTGAAGAACACAGCCAAATTATTAACTCCAATCTTACTCATCCACTTAGACGGAAAATTATAAGAAAGCGTTATATTACGAATACTTAAATACGATCCATCCTGTAGATAACGAGTTTGTACACGTGTATTGGCATCTGTATTTCCGGCCGCTTTCTCATAAATACGGGGGAAATAACTATTCGTATTTTCCGGAGTCCAATAATTCAACTGTGAATCATAAACGGTAGTCCAAGCATCATAATGCGGATAAAACAGATCGTTCATCACCCACAAATCTCGTTTACCAACTCCTTGCAGCAAGAATAACAGAGAAAAACCGTTCCAACTTGCACTACCATGAATACCATACTGATAACGCCGGGTATTATTACCAATGATTTTACGGTCTCCCGGATCTTTCGTTGTACTGGTACCACTGTTGATAATATCATTACCATCCAAGTCCTTATATAATATATCTCCCGGATTCGGATTATAACCTTCCACTTTAGCAATACCCGGTTTCAGTTTGCCATCTGCATCGAAATCATCCACTGTGTACAAACGATCGGTCACATACCCCCAAATTTCACCCAGTTCCATTCCTACGCGATATGTTTCATTATCGTTCTTGTCCTTGCCAAACAGTCCTGTTTCGTTGTTGTATTTAGTAATCTTTGTTTTCGCATCGTAAAGATTAAAGCCTATGCTATATTTCACTTTTCCGATCTGATCGTTCCAGTCAACCG
>NZ_EQ973367.1:88416-107960 GCF_000157055.1 Bacteroides sp. 2_2_4
AACCTTTAGAACGAAGGTCAGCCGTGTTCTGTAAAGGGGCACTTGCACCTAATACACCCGGAAGTTCAGAGCCCGGAGCAAGCATACCCTTAGTATCTCTACGATACCAGTCGAACACCATATTCAATCTGTTATCCATTAGCCCAAGATCGAATCCGACATCAATTGTCGTTACTTTTTCCCAAGTAAAGCTATTGCTAACCAAAGCAGCTGGTTTCAAAGTAGTAACTTTAATACCGGAAACAGTCCAATAAGCCTGTTCCGCATCCATACCGGGAATATATGCGTAAGGAGTGATGCTCTGATTTCCAATATTACCCCAAGAACCACGCAATTTCAAGTTCGAAAGAACAGAGTTCAAAGGTTTCATAAACGCTTCCTCGCTGATACGCCATCCGGCGGAAACCGAAGGGAAGAAACCGAAACGGCTATTCTTCGGGAATTTGGAAGAACCGTCATAACGTCCGTTCGTTTCAAGCAAATACTTGCCGGCAAACGAATAGTTAATGCGATAGAATAACCCTCTTACCGTATAACGTTCAAATTTGTCTTTAGCAAAATAATCACCTGTCGACTGCGAAATAGACGGCAGATCTTCATTAATCATATTCATACGCGACATCTCAGCATAACGATAATCACTACTCTCCTGATTGAAACCTCCCATCACCGTTACATCATGTTTGCCCCATGAGTTGTTATAGTTAGCATAGAAGTTCAATGCATTATAATCCGTAATACCATTGGAATATTCATACTTGGAATTGGCAGTGGAAACCTCTTTCACAAAGTTACCTCCATGTGCATAATAGAACTTCTTCTCAAATTTCGTTTTCTCGTTACTTAGATGATTGAATGTATACTCACCAATCAACTTCACATTCTTCAAAGGACTGATCGTAACCTTTCCGAAAATACGAAGATTATTCTTTTGAATAGTTGTCGGATATGCCAGATCAATCAAGTTACGAGGAGTATTGATCGGTAATTCTTCGCCGTCAATATTCATTGTTCCAGTAGGGAAATAAGAAGGGAATGCGACTGCTGCTCCCCATATACCATATCCTCCGGAAGTTTCCGGCAATGAAGAGTTAGAGTTCGTATATTTAATATCCAATTCCGGAGTAATCCATGAAAACACATCTGAACGGAGATAAGAAGACACATTGTAACGCTTGTACGTATCTTTATCCGAAGCCAGTACCCCATTTTCATTCACCATACCGAAGGAGAAACGATAAGAAATATCTTTCGTACCGCCACCTACCGAAATATTATGAGTTTGCTGGAAACCAGTCTCCATCATATCATCGAAAAGATCAGTTTCTGCCAAGCTATAACGCAGCCCGTCCACCATTGCATAACCATCCGGATATGCAGACGGATTAGCATTATATTCCTTCAAAAGTCCCAACCAGGTATCTACGTTCTGACCACTTTGATAATTTATTGTCCCCATGTCCTTATAAGCCTGTACCGTTTGGAGCGGAGTAGCCTTATGAGGCATATTGGCAGGTCTGCTAAAAGAGAAGTTATTTGAATAATTAATAGAGAGTTTAGTTGCATCCGAGCCTTTCTTTGTAGTAATCAAAATCACACCGAAAGCTGCCCGTGCTCCGTAAATAGCAGAAGATGCCGCATCCTTCAAAACAGTCACCGATTCAATATCGTTCGGATCGAGCATATTAATATCCATCTCCACGTTATCTACCAGCACCAGCGGTTTCCCATTCTTATCCAAACTGTTGACACCACGAATGTTGAAACTCATTTCTTCACCGGGTCTTCCTGAATTACCTGTAATCTGCAAGCCGGGCATTGCCCCTTTCAAAGCGTCACTCACAGACACCACCGGACGGTCACCTAAAACATCATCCATCTTCACACTGCTCACCGCACCTGTCAGGTTCGCTTTCTTTTGTACGCCGTAACCAACAACTACTACTTCGTCTATTAACCGAGTATCTTCTTTCAAAGTTACATTGAGAGGACGTTGATCTTTCACCACCACTTCCTGTGTGGCATAGCCGATATACGATATGGATAAACGGGCATTCGGAGTAACCATCAAAGAAAAATTGCCATCCATATCCGTAATGGTACCTTCCGTAGAATCGACCACTTTCACATTTGCCCCAATCACCCCTTCACCTGTAGGATCAGTGATTCTACCTTTTAAGACAAACGCTTTTTCCTGTTCTTTCTGCGGTGTCACTGCATGGAACATAATCACCCGGGGGCCGTTCACTTCATAACTGACGTCCGTACCGGCCAGCAATTGTCCCATCACATCATTAATAGTACCGTTATTTATATTCACAGAGACTTTCCTATTCAAATCAATGTCATTATTACGAATCAGGAAAGAGTAATTGCCTTGCTTCTTTATTACTTCAATGGCTTCTTTCAAAGTAATATTATCTACTTTCACACTGAATCGCTTACTTTGTTCCTGTGCCGATAGCTGGAAACCACCAGTCAAAACGTTTCCTACAGACAAAAGCAGAAGCATTAATAATATTCTTTTTACTATTAATCTCATATTTTTCACTATTAAAGGTTAACATAATATCTTTCTATACAACGCTGAACCACCGATATATCTATCGACTAAGTTCCCAATCATACTTTACTTTTTCTTATTTTACCTCCTTTTTCTTGTCAGTTATAAAGATAGTGTCTCCACTAACTTTCCATGTATATTGCTTCTCAACGTTGATTTCTCCCAATATATCATTGATACTTTGATTACTATTGAAACATCCGGAAAAGCGTTCCGCTTTCAGACGTTCACTCTCTAAACTGATCTTCACCTGGAATTTGCGCTCCAGACGGTGTGCGATGTCGGCAAACGGAGCATCTTCAAATGTCAGGCCACCATCCAACCAGTCACAGGCAGAACTAGCATTTGATTTCATTTTCTCCATGCGGCCCGTATTCTTATCGTAAAAAGCCTGTTCGCTAGGGAATAGTTTCATTACCGAACCGGACAAAGTGGCTAAATTGACACGACCTTCCAACAAAGATACCATTACATAATTATCGTCATCATAAGCGCGTACATTAAAAACAGTCCCTACCACCTTTACCTGTACACCATTCGTATTTACAAAGAAAGGAATCTTCTCATTTTTCGCCACCTTGAAATATCCTTCGCCATCAAGCGTAACATCACGTTCACGAATACCGAACCCACGGCAATAACGTAACACAGAACCCGCATTCAATGAAACCTCTGTTCCATCCGGAAGCACAATATTCGTCCGCGAACCAGCTGGCACTTTAATTTCATAAGGAGAATCCGCATTCGTATATACTTCCGTAAGATTTTCAGTATAAGTGTACCAGAAGTAATTACAGCCCAACAACAAAATAATTGCAGCAGCTACCTTCAGCCACACAGGAACTATCTTCCGCGAACGGACAGGTTTCATCTCAGCAGCGGCTATTTTTTCTTTTATCTGTGATAAATTAGCATCCTCTACTTTGGCAAATGCAGGCACAGAAGAAACAGCCCATACTGCGGACATCTCCCGGAAAATTTTAGCTGCATCTTCATTGGAAGCCAGATAAGCGAACAGAGCTTCTTTCTCCTCTTCGGTGCAGTTACCGGACAGATAGTTGCTTATCCGGATTTCCAATTCTTCTATATGATAAGAGTCATTCATAAACGTACTTTTTCTATGGGTGTATATAACTAGATACGCAATAAAAAAAGAAACGTTTAAAAGAAAAGCGATTTTTTTTAGAGAAACATCAAAATAGCTATCATATAAGGAGTACCCAGTGATTCGCGTAGCTTAGTCAATGCTATTTTCATCTGTACTCTTACAGTGGTCACATTAATATTCTGCTCCTCGGCAATTTCACTGTATGTCTTACCCTCATACAAACTTGCTTTAAATATGGCACGGCATTTGGCTGGCAATTCCTCCACCTTCTTCATGATGATGGTATTCATTTCGCTATGCTCCAATGCCTGCAAAGGATTATCGGAAGAAAGAATATGATTTTCGAGAAAAGCCCAGATTTCTTCCATCTGTTCCGTCATCTGTTTTTCGTTGAAGTAGGAAGAACGCAGATAACTAATACTTGCGTTTTGAATAGCACGCCGCAAGTACGGAAGAGCCGGGTGAGTGATATGGTGGCGATTCTGCCAAAAAGCGACAAAGACATCATTCACAATCTCCCCTGCCACCCTCTTGTCATGCACATAATAAACAGCTATCGCACACAAATAAAGGTAGTAGGTATGATAGATTTTATCAAATGCTTTTGTATTACCGTGATTTAACTGTTCAATTAGATTTTCAGAGATTTCTGGTAGATTCATTCGTTGTCTTTCTTTAAGGAACGGTGCAAATATAGCGATTAATTCAGAAAAACAAAATTCCAATCAGATAAACCGGAGCCCGGCAATCATTCCTTAACCCTACAATCCCATCGGTATTTTCAACAAATACCAAACGATAAACAGCAATGTCCAGACAACCAGGATGCCTAATGAATATCTCCAAGTATATTTCAGCAATGAACCATACGTAATCTGCTTATCATATTGCCGCATATAGGTAAGCACCAGAGGCATATAGAATAAGAAAGGAGTAATGGCATTCGTCGAACTATCTCCGATACGGAAAGCACATTGTGCTATATCCGGAGCAATTCCCATCTGTGCAAACATCGGGATAAAGATAAAAGACATAAAAGCCCATTTGGAGGTAGCAGATACCATAATCAGATTTATCAATGCCGTAAACAGAATAAACAGAACAAGAGCAGACAAAGGAGCCGGTTCAAACGAAGAAAGCAAGTCAGCCCCCATAATCGCCAGACATTTATCCAGATGGGAATATTCAAAACAGGCAAACATCTGCGCAGCGAAGAAAGCGATAACGAAATACACTCCAAGAAGTTTCATTGGCTGCGTAAGTCCTTCAATCACGTCATTGTCAGTGCGATACCGTCCGGAACTGAATCCATAAGCCATTCCCGTAATACCTGCTCCCAAAGAAAGCAAAAACAAAATACCGGCAATAAAAGGCGAATGCATCAAACCACCATTCACACCCCGCAAAATTCCATAAGAAGAAAAAGTAAGCCACAAGATAAGAGCCACATAGATAGCTGCCACAACAATGGAAATCATAATGGCACGCCGCTCTTTACGAGACAGAGGATGGTAAGCCACCACCTTCATACTGCCTTCATACTTACCTAACGTAGGAAGAAGCCATTTTTGAGTAATCCAATACACAATAGCCGTAATGGCCACCGTTGAAGCACTCATAAAAAAGTAATTGCAAAGAGGTTCTGTATTCCCCTGATAACCCGTTTGTGCCAGTGCAGCCTCTTGCGTGGTATGCGCCAACAACGGGTCCATCGTACTCAATACAATATTAGCACTATACCCGCACGCAACGGAAACATAAGCCGTAACAATCCCTGCAATCGGATGAAGCCCCACCCATTGAAACAGCATAGCAGCAATAGGCAATAAAATGATATATCCACCATCACCAATGGCATTCGACAACAAGCCAAGCACAATCACCCACAAGATGATCTTCCTCTTTTCCTGCCGGTTTCCCACCCCCATGCGGATACAAGCATCAATAAAACCGGAATGTTGTGCCACTCCCAATCCGAACATAGCAATAATCACCATGCCCAATGGAGCAAAACCTGTAAAGTTCTTAATAGCATTCCGCAACCACCAGCGGATTCCTTCCGGACTCAACAGGCTTTGTACACGGATGTCCTCACCTGTTTGTGGCAATGTCACTTTCAACCCATAGATATCGCATATCCATGAAAGAAAGACCACTGCCATTGTTAGCAGAAGGAACATCGTAGCGGGATGGGGCATACGCCATTTATTCTTCATCATTTTCCGACTAAGCAAGAAGCTACCGTTAATACTTAATTTACTCTTCGTCAGGCTCCAGATTATCCAGATCAATAATACGCAATTCCAATGCACGTACTGCCAACCGGGTAGCATTCACTCCCACCCGTTCTCCATTCGGGAAAAGACGTCCAATAAGATCATTCTGCCGTTTCTCCAATGATTTCACACCAAAAGGCATTCCTTTCAGATTGGCAATCATCTCTTTCGTATAACCCAAAGCCAGATGACGGAGAAAACGTTCATCGTATTCATCAATATCATAGCTGATGACAGCCTCCTGACGCTTAGCATCATTGGCTACAGATTTCTTGAAACGATCTACAATCTTTTCCAGAATCGGATAGTTAAATACCAATTTCTTTCCATCCATCACAGCCTGTACATCTGTTTTCGTCAGTAGCTCACCCGTTTTGAGGATGATTCCATCGGCACCGGCATTCAATACGTCCACCCACAACTTTTCGTTCAGAATCTCACCCGTGAAGATCAATACCCGAACTCCTTTGTAACGTTTGAATATATTCTTGCAAATATCAACACCAATGGTCGTAGAACCTCCTAGTCCTAAGTCCAACAATACCAGATCGGGAAGCTGGGCCTCCATCAACGGCCAAAACTCACTTTCCGTCATTGCCGTGCCGATTACTTCTGCATTCGGTATTTCATGACGGAATATTTCTTCTGTCCCTTTCAACTCCAGTTTTACATCCTCTACAATAATAACTTTAAACTTCTGTTCTTCCATGTTCCTTATCTAATAACTTTTATGTGTTTTCCTTTTATCGGCGCGGAATAGTGAAATAAACTGTAAACCCGCCGCCTTCAGCCGGCTCGGCATTGATACGGCATCCCCTACGTCCCGCAAATTCGTCGTGGTCGCGGATAATCTGCTTGCATACCAGATATTCCGTTCCCCTCAACTCCCCTTTTTCACCGGAAGTCATACGTGCCAGATTCGGATAAAATAGTTGATTCAACTCTTCCACACTCTTCTCACGTCTCGTATCCGTAAAGAGGAAACGAATATATTCATTATCCTTGCGCGCTTGCAGACGTATCACTCCATCTTCACGCACAGTCAATGCTTCATCAATCAAATTTTCCAATAGAAAACGCAACTGATTCACGTCTCCTATCACCTTCGCCTCCATCGACTCTATTTCCAATTCTATCCTCTCCGGCCGATTCTTCATCAACTTCTTGAAATATTTTCCGGCAGCATCCAAAAGTTCCTGCACCGGAATCACCGTACGCCGGAAAGTGACTTCCTCCAATTGACGAGAAGCGCACGAACTCAAAATCGTAAAAATTCCCTTATAATATTCGATCAATTCCGTCATAGTCTCCACTGCTTCACGCTCCTCCGTTTCCGAAAGCTTCTGCGTATTCAACCGCCCTACAATCTGTTTGATTTTATTCGGATAATAAATCGTCTCATGTTTAATAGTCGACAGACAGTTGTCAAGCACCATATTCTGAACATGCAACATGCTGTCTTCCCAGGAAGCCCGGCGTGTTTCTTCGTGTGCCGACTCGATATCCCGGTATTTTGTAGCCAGTTTCACCACTGCGTTAAACACAACAATAGCCACATAACGAGCTACCAGTTCAAAAAGCAGTCGATCCGTCTCCTGTTCCGTTCCTTCTCTGCGCTCCAGATAAAGCACACCAACACATTGATGCTCGCTCCCTGCTTCCACCATCAGCGGAATTGCCTGAAGATGCTGTTCAGAAAGATATTTCCCGGAACTAAAACACTGCTCTACCATCTCCGGCATTTCCTGTCCGGGACGAGAAGCATATTCCAGCCGATGTGTCGTTTCATTATAAACGGCAATTCCCATCCGGTCAATCGTCAGTAATTCATTTACCGAACCGAATGCTTCATCCACAATCCGCTGCGGAATTTCTTTAAGCATACTCTCTTCCCGTTGAAGCGCCTCTGCATTTTCCTGTTCCTGCGGTCTCACCAAAGATGCAGCAAACACCTTCTGGTTAATCTCAAGTACCTGTTCGAGATTCAAACGATTCTGCAAACGTTTTCTCATGTACAGAAAATAATATCCGACCAACGAAACAATCAATAAAACAAAGCATAAAATAATTCCTACCGTCTTATTGGTATTCGAACGCTCCAACTGCCGGCAATATGCTTCGAGAGTTTGATCCTCTCCCTGCAACTTATACAAATCCGTAAATGCCGAATTATTATAACTATATGCATCCAACTGTTTCAAAGCCAGAAAAGCAACTGACGCCTCATTCCTGATATCCAAAATTACATGATAATCCGAATCAAACAGTTCGTTCCACCAACTGATTTCAGCAGGCGTTCCCTCACCTACCAGCTTCATATACCGATGCGGGCGATCCGGACGCGCATATTTTTCATAATGCTCATTCAGAAAAAGCATCGCAGAATCTATATATTGCAAAGCCAACTCATAATTTTCATCCACATTAGCAAAATAGGCAGCATTCGCATAATCCGACGCTACATCCAGCAAATCCTCATACGCAGAATCCGTAACTACTACAATCGAATCGCCATCCTGCAACATGGGAGGAATCGGATCATGCAGACAAGAAACCATCCCCAACGGAAGCAACAAGCAAAGCAACAATACCCCCATCGCTTTACGCACTCCCGAAGGCAAACGAAAATAAAAACGGCTTCCCTTCCCCAGTTCACTCTCCACATCAAAAACGCATCCCCGGAATAAATCATTCGTTTTCTTATACTTCTCAATGATTCCCTTACAATTCATCAATCCGAAACCACTACCTTTGTTTTCTTTCAACACTTCCGGATCGGCTGCATTCTTCATTCCGATCACACGGGAATCATACACCTTCTCACCAATGATATACGCCACATCCTCTTCGGAAATACCTCTTCCGTTATCCTCCACAGAGATCTCGACATAGGCATCCTCCGTAGTGCGGGCATACACTTTAATGGTTCCTCCTTCCGGAGTATATTTACGGGCATTTTCTGCCAGCGTATTAATCATAAACAAAGTCAGTGCCCGGTCGGCCTTCACCATAACCGTAGTCGGTTCAATTTCCAACTTCTGATTTTTCATTTCAAAAGCACGTCTTCCCTTGCCTAGCAGCTCAAACAGTTCATTGAGACTGAAAGTTTCAATATTCAGGCTAAGCGTTCCTTGCTTCATCTTAATCCAAAGAGCCAGAATATCGTTGTACTCATTAATCGTAGTTACCAGTTCGTCAATGTATTGATACTTCTCTTTCTTAATCTTCGCATTATCAATATACCCCCGCTCCGTCAACTTATGCACCTCGTTCAAGATACGGTCGATATAAGGATTAATTCCATTGACAATAGCCAGACAAGCCTTCTTTATAAGATTCTGGCGTTTATTTCCTGCAATATGCTGTTCGTAAACATACCGTTGCTTTTCCAACTGCATCCGCTCGTCACTCAACGCTTCCACCATCTGCTCATTGTCCGCAGCCCAAACAATATACGGCTCAAGCACATGCACCAAAGCTTTTTCATCACGGTTCAACCGATGCAGAGGAACCAGTGCCGCTTTTCCTTCCTCCGGAATTTCCAGTTGAAGACGTCCTTTCCCAAATAATTGATCGATACCTTGTTGAATTAATGGAACATTCATCGGAATGGACGAAGTTATGTCCCGACAAAGAGTCAGAATCCGTTGCAGACGCTCCACGTCTACCTGATTCCTTATTTTAGACCGTTTATTGAAAAACCACCAAAGAATAACCACTAGTACAAGCCCGACAATAACCAAAGAAAGTACAAGCGTCATTTGTCGTGAATCGGCTTCCAATGAAAGATAGCGGCTCTCCAACTCCTTATCCTGACGGGTATAATTCAAAATATCCAAATATATATTCCGGTTGTAATCAGAAGCATACTTCATCCCGAGCCCCGCATACGACACACTCAATTGCTCCCGAATTCTTGAGATCCATTCAGGTACCGTTCTCACATCTTCCTGCATGATCCATGGAACCCCGGTATAAGTCGTATCTCCTTCTACAAAAACATGTAGTTTATCCAATGTATCCGCCGCATGGTGATAATAGAGCATGTGATGTTGATTCACACAATCCAACGCTTTTGCAAGCGTATCCAATGCCTCCGTATAACGTCCGTGCTCATTCATATATTTACCGATAGACACATACGCACCGGCAATCTGATACAAATCATTGTACTCACGAAATTTTTCAAGCGCACGCTGTGCCATTCGCAAAGGCAAAAGCGAATCTACGGGAAACCCAAACTGATCTAGCGCATATCCCCTTCTCGTCCGAAAAAGTTCGAAATTATTAGGTGAAACCATCAGATTAGCCAATCCTTGCAGACCATTTCCTTCGAAATAAGGATGATTAGTCTGAACAGCTGTCCGCCAGGTAATATAAAGTTGGTCGAACTCACGCATTTTCCGGTCTTCCGGCTTGGTTGCTTCCACCAACGAGGCCGAACCTTTAATATAATGATAATAAAGCAACTGATTAGTATCTGTCAAAGCTTCATCTTCCGGAATCCGGTTAAGAGATGTGATGGCCTCCTGCCGTTGCTGCAGATAGTAATAATAAATAGAAGAAACGATGAAAAATTCGGTGAATGCATAATCCAGCCGTAGTGCCTCGTGACGGTCGGCAAACAAATCACTCTCTTCACGAATACGTTTCATGCGCTTGAGCGCACTATTACGATAATCATAAAATTCTTTGTTCATAGCCGTCCGCTGACAGATTTTCATCAGTCCGATGTCGGCAATCAACAGTTCGAGTTCATTTTTAGTCAGTTTATATACTTCCTTATGCAACGCTTCCGCCCGGTCAAAGTCCATAGCCATAAAAGCACAGAACCCCAGGTTGTTGGATGCTTCCGCTTTCCCCGACTTGTAGAAATTCACCTGTCTATAGGCTTCATTGGCATATTTATAAGAAGAATCCAGGCTTCGATAACGATAAGCATACGCTTTCCCGTTTAATGAATCAATCAGGCGCACCTCTTTGGTCGGCACCATATCAGTGCACGAAAAAAAAGAGGCAAACAACACTATACCTATTATATATAAAGGAAAGCGTGAACTCATTTTTGACTATTAACTGTTTTCAGAAAGCAAATCTACAAATATTTCCGATAAGTTGGAGAGAAAAATATTTTTTATACAATAAGTCCTTCTAAATAATAAGAGAAATTCCTACCTTTGCAGGCAAATTAACAAATAGGTAACATCTATTACAAAATGAGCGAAAAAGCACCCTTTATGGTATTCTCGGGAACGAACTCGAGATATCTGGCAGAAAAAATCTGCGCAAGCCTGGATTGTCCTCTGGGAAATATGAACATTACCCATTTTGCCGATGGCGAATTTGCTGTTTCATATGAGGAGTCAATTCGTGGCGCACACGTATTCCTGGTTCAATCCACTTTCCCTAATTCAGACAACCTGATGGAACTTCTCTTGATGATCGATGCTGCAAAACGTGCGTCTGCAAAGAGTATTGTAGCTGTAGTCCCCTATTTCGGATGGGCACGTCAGGATAGAAAAGACAAACCCCGTGTATCTATCGGCGCTAAGTTGGTAGCCGACCTGCTGTCTGTTGCAGGTATCGACCGTCTGATTACGATGGACTTGCATGCAGACCAGATTCAGGGATTCTTCAATATCCCGGTAGATCACCTGTACGCATCAGCAGTATTCCTTCCTTATATCCAGTCATTGCAACTGGAAAATCTGGTTATTGCTACACCGGATGTAGGAGGTTCAAAACGTGCCAGTACTTTCTCCAAATACCTCGGTGTACCATTGGTACTCTGTAACAAATCACGTGAAAAAGCCAATGAAGTAGCATCTATGCAAATCATCGGTGACGTAGAAGGTAAAAACGTAGTATTGATTGACGATATCGTAGACACTGCAGGAACAATTACCAAAGCAGCCAACATCATGTTGGATGCCGGTGCCAAATCTGTACGCGCCATCGCCAGCCACTGCGTAATGTCTGATCCGGCTTCTTTCCGCGTGCAAGAGTCTGCCCTGACAGAAATGGTATTTACCGACAGCATCCCATACGCAAAGAAATGTCCGAAAGTAAAACAGTTGAGTATTGCCGATATGTTTGCTGAAACAATCAAACGAGTGATGAATAACGAATCTATCAGTTCACAATACATCATTTAATAGATGATAGGTGACAAATGCTAGTTGATAGTTGAAGTTACTTTCAACAGGAAATTATAAAATGGATAATGACCGCTTTGGGTTATTATCCATTTTTCTTTGTCCATACCAATTATCATTATTCCATCATCTGGTACATATATGCAAAAAAATAGGCCACGCAATGCGCAGCCCACTACCATTTATCATCTATTGAAGTCTTCCGAATTTATAGGTTCCTTTTTTAATCACCTTCCCATCTTTATCTGTTTCCACAAAAGGACCATTTTTCTTTCCTTGTTTGAAAAAGCCCTCGAAGCGATTACCATCTTTGTCGATTTGTACGCCCTGTCCATCTTCCAATCCGTCAACAAAGCCACCTTTATATTGCATCCCAGCAACGGTTTTCAGAGTACCCTGTCCATTGGGACGGTTGTCTTTCCAATCACCGTCATAAACATCGCCATTGCTCCATTTATAGACTCCTCTGCCATCACGTTTATTGTTTTTCCAGCTTCCTTCGTACACAGCACCATTCGCCCAGGTAAAAGTACCCTTTCCGTCTTGCATGCCATTTTTGAAATTACCTACATACTTGTCGCCGTTAGCATGATAATAAACTCCTTCACCGGTGCGTTCACCTAAGAGATAAGAACCTTCATAACGATCGCCCGTGTGAAAGTAGTAAGTACCTCTTCCGTGTTGAATATCATCCGCCCAGTCACCATCGTATTTATCTCCATTGGTATATTCAAATACCCCTTTTCCGTGACGGACATCATCTTTCCAATCTCCTTCATACTTACAGCCATCGTCCCAGTTCATGATACCTTTGCCGTTCTTCTTATCATTTTTCCAATGACCGGTATATTTGGCTCCATTCGCCCAAGTGTATGTACCTTCGCCTTCACGTTTATCATTCACCCAATGACCTACATATAAATCACCGTTATGATAATACATTGTTCCTTCACCATGCTGATAATCCTGATACCACATACCGTCGTAACGGTTGTTATTCATAAAATAATAGATACCTTTTCCATGCTGCTGATCCTGGAACCACTGTCCTTCGTACTTTTCTCCGTCAGGAAACATATAAATTCCATATCCTTCACGTTTCCCCTTCACATATTCACCTTCAAAGACATCACCGTTTTTAAAGACTGTTTTTCCTTTTCCATTCGGTTTTCGTCCTTTCATTTCTCCTGTATAGACACTGCCATCCTTAAAAGTATAGTTGCCAATCTTTATTTCAGTGGAGAATGTATCTTTAATTTTTCCGAAAAATCCGCCTTTTTTTCCTTCATTTTCTTGTGCCATCACTCCCTCTTGTGCAAGAAGAGCCAATAAAAGTGTAGTATATAGATATTTCCTCATTGGTTTTAGTCGTTACTCATTTTAGAATTACAATTTGGACAAAGATACAATTTCTATCCCAAACAGCCCACTTTCGGAAAGCAATTTATGACAACTTTTTACCTGCAATGACCTCTTTTAATGTCTCTTTGCACAAATAGCGCTGTGCCAAATCCTGTATTTCCATCGGAGTAACCTCATTCACAGCCAGCAGAGAACGTGAAAAGTAGTCATCATCCAGACCGGAAGTAGCTATGAAGATCCACGCATCCGAAAGTGAGAAAGGCGACTCATAACTACGGCACATTTCTCCCAACATATAGTTGCGTACAATAGTCAATTCTTCGGCTGACACAGGTTCCTGATGCAGGAGGTCTATTTCATGATACACTTCCTGTATCAACGGTTCCACATATTCATTATCCGTTTCTGTCGAGATAGCCAATAGTCCGCTATCCGGATAAAACATGATTCCTGCCGAAATACCATAAGTATATCCCTTCTCTTCACGAATATTAGACATCAGCCGACTACCGAAATAACCTCCGAATAAAGTCATCAATACCCGAAGTTTCAAATAATCAGGATGATTACGAGTAATGGTCGTATATCCCATCTTCACAGCACTCTGCATGGCGTCTTCACGCTCTGTAAAAATTCTCTTTCCGGGAACAGCAGTAAAAGGAAAACTTAATCTCGACACCTGCTGCTGATGCTGACCGAAAGAAGTGCCGAATGTATCTGTCACCCGGCTGATAATATCCTCCGTCACCTTACCGGACAAAAAGATAGAGCAATTACCCGAATGATAATACCGTTCATAAAATTCACGGAGCACTTCCGGAGTGATGGCATGATAATCTTCCTCCACCACTATTTTACCACATGGATGCTGTTCACCGTAAAGCGACTGCAACAGACTGCGGTGTGCCAGAAAATCAACTTTGGAAGTATTGACCTGGTATTGTTGGATATTGGTATCGAGAATGGTATGCAATTCCTTTTCCGGAAAAAGCGGTTCTCTAATCATGGATTCCACCACCTCCAATGTTTTCGCCAAATACTTATTCAACGAATAAACAGTGATATATGCATATTCCGACGAGCTGGACAATTCGAGCCATGAGCCGTAGTAATCCAGTTTTTCGGCAATGGTGGCAGCCGTATATTTTTTCGTGCCTTCGCGCAGCATCCGGTTCGTAAACAGAGCTTGCAGTTTCTGCGATTGCTGCCAGCGTCCCCCGGCAAAAAGCACATCTATGCGTACTACTTCCTGTTCACCCGCATTAATAACAGTCAACGGAATGCCGTTTGGCAACGTCATTCGAACGGGAGGAAGTATACGAAAATTTTTCAGGGTTTGTATTTCAGGTTGTATCGTACGATCCATAAGATTAGATTCTATTCTTCAAAAAATCTTCTGCCCGTTCCAAGTCTTGTGGAGTATCGATTCCAATAGTTTCCACCTCACTGATACCGACCTTTATTTTGTATCCGTTCTCCAGCCAGCGAAGCTGCTCCAAAGATTCGGCCAACTCCAAAGAAGACTGTGGAAGCATGGTAATCTCTTTCAGCACCTCTGTACGATACGCATACAATCCGATGTGCTTGTAGTAGGTATGTCCCTTCAACCAGTCCTGTTTCTCGGCATTACGCTGATAAGGAATGATAGAACGACTGAAATAAAGTGCGTTCCAGTTCTTGTTGACTACTACTTTCGGTGAATTCACGTTTTCCAGTACGGCAAACGGTTCATCGGCAGTAAAAGGCTTCACCAACGTAGCAATCTGCGTGGTTACATCTTCAAAACAAGCCTTTACCGCATCCAGTTGTGAAGGCTGAATAAAAGGCTCATCTCCTTGTATATTCACTACGACGTCAAAATCACCTCCAATCTTGGTACAGGCTTCATAACAACGATCCGTACCACTTTTATGGTGAACGGAAGTCATCACAACCTTTCCCCCGAACGCCTTAACGGCAGCTTCAATGCGTTCATCATCCGTAGCTACATAAGCGTCATCCAAAACGCCTGCCACTTGTTCGTATACGCGTTGTATGACTGTTTTTCCGCCCAACATAGCCAACGGTTTCGCAGGAAAACGAGTGGATGCATAGCGGGCAGGTATAATTCCAAGAAATTTCATCTACTTAATAAATAATGAAGAATGGAAAGCAGATAATGACTGTTGTATATATCCCCTTTGCCAATCCTCCGGTTTTAATATTTTGTTATCATATAAAAGCATGTCAATATCCAGACAAACCTTTTCCTCTTTCTTATCCTCCGAACGACGTCCGGACCTCTGTTCTATATCTTTCAGCATTTTCCTCACCGTCTCTTCATCCTTATCGGAATAGAACAGAACCACTTGATTGGAAAACAGAGCCGGATTCTTAAAAAACAAAGGTTTAGTTTCCAGTTCGGGAGCAAAACATATAGAAGAGAACGATTCAGTCAGCTTCTGCCTGGCAAAAGTCAAGTTCTCTTTCCTGTTGTAATTACTCCCTATGCAAACAATATACTTGTGCACTTCTTTAATTGAAAAGATCGTCCAATCCCCCTTCTTCTATCACTTCGCCATCAGGAGTTTCCGAACCGGCACACGGGTCAAACCCTTCAGGGAGTTTGAATCTCTCCTGCTGGTCATATCCCAAGGTCGGATCGTCATACACTTTCTTCATATACATTGCCCAGATAGGCAAAGCTGCAGCAGCACCCTGTCCATAGGTCATTCTACCGAAGTGAATATCACGTTCGTCCCCTCCTACCCAACAACCGGATACCAGTGAAGGAGTGAATCCCATAAACCAGGCATCGGAGTTATCATTGGTCGTTCCAGTTTTTCCACCCATATCGGCGGTAATCCCATATCGACGAACACGTCCACCCGTTCCTTCATTGATAACGGCACGCAGCATAACCAGCATTTTGTAAGTGCTCGACGCGCTTATTACTTCTTCCATTTGCGGTGCAAAAGTAGAAATGACATTGCCATCACTATCCTCAATACGGGTAACGAACAATGGAGCCACCCGGATTCCTTTATTGGCAAAAGCTGTGTATGCGCTGACCATTTCACCGACAGAAATTTCACAAGGTCCCAGACAAAGTGAAACCACCGGATCAATTGCTTTATTACGTACACCAAAACTATGGATCAAGCGTACCAAATCATACGGATTCAGCTTACCCATCAGATATGCAGAAATCCAGTTATCGGAGTTTGCCAATCCCCATTTCAGAGTTACCATTTCTCCATAACGCTTATCATTTGCATTACGTGGTGTCCAGGGAGTTCCATTCTCATCAATCAAAGTCTGCTCTACGTGGCGTGCCTGATCGCAAGGAGAAAATCCGTTCTCCATTGCCAATGTATATAAATACGGCTTAATAGTAGAACCTACCTGACGACGTCCCACCATCGCCATATCATACTGGAAATATACATAATTCGGTCCGCCCACATAAGCCTTCACGTGTCCGTTTGCCGGATCCATTGACATAAATCCCGTCCGCAAGAAAGATTTGTAGTAGCGGATGGAATCCATCGGTGTCATAATCGTATCTTTATCACCCTTCCAGGAAAAGACAGTCATTTCTTCCGGTGTATCGAACGCCTTACGAATCTGTTGTTCCGAAGCTCCCGCCTCTTTCATGAGGCGATAACGTTCCGTTTGTTTCATTGCTTTCGTCAACAACTCTTCCACTCGTTTTTCCGGTAGTGATCGTGCATACGGAGCATTCTTACTTCCCTCTTTTTCTTTGAAGAATATAGGTTGCAGATAATCACCCAAATGCTCTTTTACAGCATCTTCGGCATACTGCTGCATACGTGAATTGATAGTTGTATAAATCTTCAATCCATCTGTATAGATATTATAATTTGTACCGTCTTTCTTCTTGTTTTTCGCACACCAGCCATATAACGGGTTAGTTTCCCAAGCGATGGAATCTTCGTAGAATTTCTGCATTTGCCAACCACGATAATCACTTCTTACCGGTTTCGGTGCTGTCATGACGCCACGGAGATATTCACGGAAATAAGTAGCCAGCCCCTCTTTATGGTCAACACGATTGTAAGTCAGTTTCAACGGAAGAGCCTGCAAAGAATCACATTCTGCATCTGTGATATATCCAGCTTTACGCATCTGCTCGAGCACCACATTACGACGGCCACGGGAACGTTCGTTGAAACGAACCGGATTGTAGAGTGACGGATTCTTACACATACCCACCAACGTAGCTGCTTCTTCAATCTTCAAGTCCTTCGGTTCACAGCCAAAATAGGTATATGCAGCAGTTTTGATACCAACAGCATTATTCAGAAAATCAAATTTATTGAGATACATACTCAATATTTCCTCTTTGGTATAGTAACGTTCAAGTTTCACCGCAATCACCCATTCAATCGGTTTTTGGAAAAGACGTTGAAGTGTATTTCTCGCCACATTTTCTGTAAACAACTGTTTAGCTAGCTGTTGTGACAAGGTACTACCCCCACCTGCATTTTTCTGAAACATCAAACCACGTTTCACAAACGCACGGAACAATGCTTTGGCATCAATACCCGAATGCTCGACAAAACGAACATCTTCCGTTGCAATAAGAGCATTGATAATACTGGGTGACAAATCCTTGTAAGCCGTGTACACCCGGTTTTCCTTGCTGTAAGACCATGTACCAAGCACTTTCTCATCTTCAGAAAAAATCTCTGTTGCAAATTTATAGCTCGGGTTCTCGAGTTCCTCTACAGGAGGCATATAGCCAATCCAACCCTTTGAAATGGAGACAAAGACTATAACAATAGCCAATACTATGACTGCCAAGAATATCCAAAGAGCTTTTATTATTTTTCGAATCATGTTTTTTCTCGCTTAAAATGACGCATTTAATTAAGATGCAAAGGTAGATAAAATCCGCTATTCAGCCAACGAGTTTGATTATAATTTCTATTTTGTTAAAATATAGAGCGATACTCCTAACAAATAGCATGAAACAAAACAAAAAAGAGCATTTTTCAAGAAAGCAACCCTCTTATTATATCTAAACACAAACAGGCGGGAAAAATCCCGCCTGTTATTCATTCATAAATATACCTATTTATAAGATAATCAATTACAAGGTTGCTGCCTGCACACCTACCACTCCGGCAATCGCACCGGCAACAGCAATAATCACTTTCAAAATAATACTCCACGTTTTTTTCATAGACATTTCTCTTTTTAAATTAAACACTAAATGAACACTCTAACCGTCAGCTATTAATCAACGAGACATTAAGCTGCGGGATCCGGTGCCTCTCCGCTACCGCCACCTTCATCTCCGCCACCTTCGCCTTCATCCGGTTTCTCGGGATCTTCCGGAGATACAGTAACGCTAATTTTCTTCAGATATTCATCCAGACTGATCAGATCTAACTTCTCATCTGCACGGGTAGCAGTTTTGGTGACACGCAACTCTTTATTGGCTTGGAAAAAGATACGAACACTATCCACACTCTTAGCATTAATATCCTTCGCCAACTCCGCACCTTTCGAACGGGCAGTCAACATAAACACACCCAAACCTTCGATATTCACAGACTTACCTTCCAATAACTGCTCCTTCATTTTTTCCACAAAATTCTGGATTACACTCTTGATGTCACCGACAGACAGCGAAGAACGATCCTGCATTTTCTGTGCAATATATTTCAGGTTGACGGACTGACCTAAAGTGATCAGATGCGGATAATATCTCTTAGGAGAATTGGGAACACGCGGATCTGTTGGCCGCGTAATGACTTTGTAAATTACACTCATACTACGTTTTTTTAAGATTTAAATTCAAGTTATTTATTCACATTTTGTTGATCAACGATGCAAAGGTGAAGCTTTTATTCCGGATAGAAAAGAAAAAAGCCCCTTGCGGAGCTCTTTATATTCAATCAAGTATATAGCGACTTATAAATCAATGATATAATCAAGCATTTATAATCTTCCAGTCTCCAATCGTACACCGTTCGCTATCAAAACTGACAGCCACCTTTACGACAGGCAATCCACATAAAGCAAAACGTTCCGGATAATTCTTCAAATCAATTTGCTCCATCGCTTCACCA
>NZ_EQ973367.1:108741-142298 GCF_000157055.1 Bacteroides sp. 2_2_4
GCACTTTTATCCAATTTCAGTTCCATCACATACAATGTAGTCTTCGTACGAAGTACTATATCTACCCGTCCACGAGGAGTACGAACTTCCACATCCACATAATACCCTAATAAACTAAATATGATATAAAAAACCTGCTGATAGTGTCCTTCATATTTCGTATTATCGCATTGCGGTATAGTGGACAGGAACGTTTGCAAACGGCGTAATGCAGTATCCATATCCCCATTACGGATATCACGGGAAAGATACGCCACCATCGTATTGGCTTCCGGTGCTTTGCCGCCAACATAATGTGGAAGAAGACTTTTCATCAGGCCTATTCTCACTTCCTTATTAGGAATATTCAATGTATACAAGTCTAATTCCTCATCATAATTCTTAATAGTGATATAGCCACTTTGATATAGCAGCGGGATAATACTTGTCATCCTTTCTGTTGGTGCATCAAAATCCTCGACCGAAACCCTATTATTTCCAATTTCGGAAGGTTCCACGCCAAACTTCTTCAACATATTTATCAGATACGTAGGCGTACCGCTACCAAACCAATAAGATCCAAATTTTCCATCTGCAAAAGCATTTAGCAAACTGAAAGGATTATATATATCGGGCGAAGGAGAAGTGAAATGATAACCATCATAATTTTCTTTCAATTTCATCAAAGCCTCTTCAGGTGTTATCCCCAATTTCTTTGCCAATCCTTCCAAATCATCCTTCATTTGCAAACGTATCTCATCTTCACTAATTCCACAGATAACAGCGTATGGCTCATCCATACTAATATTCTTTATATTATTCAACTCACTAAAAATACTTAGTTGTGAGAATTTAGTAATACCAGTCAGAAATACATAACGCAAATAAGGATCACAAGCTTTTAACGGACTGTAGAAGTTACGCAATACATCCAGATTTTCCCGTTCATGTACCACATCAAGCAAAGGAGCATCATATTCATCAATAAGCACAACCACCTTCTTACCTGTTTGCTCATAAGCACGCTTAATAAGATTAACTAAGCGTAGATTGGCATCCCCCTCTACTGCGTTAACAGCAAACGTACGTTCATATTCAGCAAGCATAAAATCAAGAAGACGTTCCAATCCTCCTTTATCCATATGTTTCGCCATACTCATATCAAAGTGAAGCACCGGATATTCCGTCCACTCCTTCTCCAGTTTCTCCATAGCCAATCCGTGAAACAGGTCCTTGCGTCCGGAAAAATAGCTATGCAGCGTAGAAGTAAGTAATGATTTCCCAAAACGTCGTGGACGGCTCAAAAACATATAGCTGGAAGCCGAATGAGTCATCCGATAAACATATTCCGTTTTATCAATATAGAGGTAATTCCCCTCCCGTATCTTCGAGAATGTCTGTATCCCGATAGGATATAATCTTTGCAAATCTTCCATATCAATCATATTTTTCACAAAGCTACTAAAAATTATCCATCAGTCATTGCTTTACAAAAAAAATATCAACTATCTTCACAGACGGTTGATATAATAGAAATCACATCGGATTTACACCGACATGAGGGCGTTGATCAGGAATACACCGCTGTGTATTTCCTGACCACAAAATGTAGGGATCTTCATGTGTGTAGCATGAAGTTAGGGACCTACATGTTTCATCTCACTTATAAGCATCCAATTTTAACATAACGATAAAAACTCATCCTCCGCCAGATCTCGATTGAACTGTTGATGTAATTACAGCAACAAAGATCGGTTGTATTGTTGTATTCTCATAAGGTGTAGTCGTGGCTGGAGGACACTATATACCCATTTCCTTCATACACTTTTCAACATCCTCAAGTGGGACATTGAGCATTCGGCTGACGTAGAGAGGAGTAACTACATCCATGGATCCAGACTGACGCTCCATACCGATGAGGTAAGTGATTTGCTCTTTGAGTTTCTTCATGGAATCAAATATCTCTGACCCATCCTGTCCGAAAGCAACATCTTTCGCTTCATAGATAACTGTTGGCTCAAGCACCTCTACTGTATGCCACACGTCAGCAGGGACGACACAACCAAAGTTACCTAAGGTTGGATCAAGGAGTAAGCGGTCGGTTTCGTTTCCCTCATCATCATACAACACCTCTACGAGCTTTCCGCAAAGTAGAATAACATTCTCGTTGCTTCTTGGATGGCGATGAATAGGCACCACAGTTCCAGGCATCATTGCGTTCAGCATTCTTTGAGAGGTATCACTCTCAGAAGTACGCAAATCATAATTCATACGCTTGCGCTCCGAGACTACAGCCTTATCAAATAAATTCTTTATTAGATCTTTGTCAATCTGTATCATAATAAATTACTTTTTTAATGAAGCCAAATACTCCTCATGAAGATGGTAGTACTTCTTTTTAAAAAGAATATATGCTAAAGCAAAGACAATAGCAGTAGCTACCAAATATCCCCAATGGGCTGCAATGGAATTAGGACAGAGATAAATAAAGCCTAATGATACTGCCAACTGCATAACCATGTAAAGTAGACTAATTTTTACGTGTCCAATCTTCAGTTCATTACACATTAATTGATATGCATGCTTACGATGAGCCTCTCCGAGGTTTTCGTGAAGCATGATGCGATGGCAGATAGTCAGTACGCCATCTACACCATAGATAAGCAAGAATATCAGATAAGTAAAATCACCAGTAGCAATGATTACCTTACCGATAAGGAAAAGCATGATGAATGCGATACCGATAGAACCGACATCACCAGCAAAGCACTTTGCCTTACCTTTCGGACGAAAGTTGAAGATGCAAAATACTAATACCGAAATGATGCTCACCAGAATCAGACTTAGGTCTGCATCATCTGATACCAATGCAAGAGGTGCAAGAACTGCCAGGGCATAACCAGCCGTAATGCCATTGATGCCATCCATAAAGTTGATTACGTTCGTTGCACCCACATACACAACGAGGGCGAGCATAATGAACAATCCACCCATCAGTATGCCATATTGTGAGAACCAGGCTGCATTCAGCATACCCAACTGATAGAATGCCAAAGCAGCTGCTGCGAACTGAGCTACCAAACGCACGCTATCGGGCAAAGAACGGATATCATCAATAAAGCTAACACCCGCGATCAGAGTCAAGCCCAGAATAAACCAGGGATATTGAAATCCGAAGAAAGCGCTCCACACCCATGCACCCAGCAGGAAGATGATGCCGCCACCACGAAGAACAATTGTGGAATGGCTCGAACGCTCATTGGGTTTGTCTATGATGTTGCACTTATCGGCAATCTTAAAGTATGCCAACTCAAGGGCAAGTAAGATTACTAAGATAATTCCGTAAGTAATGTAAATACTCATATAGATATCTGTTACTATGGTCTTTGAATATTCAAATTCTTTATTTTTTCTCCAAACTTTCTGCAACACGCTTGAGGGATTCCTCAAAACTTACCAACTGATAATCAAAGTCCATCTTCGACATCTCCGGGTCGTAGTAGTATGTAGCAAACATCTTGTTGATAGGCTGCAACACAAAACTGCCTAACCACACAAACGGATTCAGCAGTTTGGTGATCCAAACCTTGTGACCGGTTGCCTTTGCAAAATAACGAATGATTTCAACCGTATCTGATTGCTCTTTATTTTGAGGATAGAACGTACCAGATAACTTGCGCTTAATTGCTTGCTTTACAAACTCAGACAGATTATCTATGTAGAGCATGCTTCTCTTATTGTGCCAGCAAGGAAATACAGGCACCTTGGTCGCAAGACCTGCTAAACGAGGGAAGTTTCCCTTCGCATTCGGGCCGTATATCATACATGGACGAAGGATGCAGACTTTGAAATTCTCATCCTCCAGTGGTTTGATGCCAAGTTCTGCCTGAAGTTTACTATCCCCATAGAACCCGTTAGGATTCTCTTTAGTGTCCTTAGTCAGCACCTCTCCTTTGAGCGACTGGCTCTCATGGAAGACAATCTGTGAACTCATGAAAATGAACTGCTTCACACAATTGGCCTTAGCATGTTTCGCCACCTCGATGGTGAGGTCGCGATTCACCTTGTAATACAGTGGCTCCATCTTAGGGTCAGCATTCACATGCGCAATACCTGCCACATGAAACACCACATCATACTGACTGTAGTCTGCCATTTTCCAATTGTCGCCCATGGTGTCAACGGAATCTATCTGATACTGTTCGGGAGCAGTTCCGAGAATATAGTTGCGCACTGACTCGCCTACATAGGAGCCAGCACCTGTTATAAGTACTTTTGTCATATATTGCATTATTTACATTCCACCATTTTTCTTTTCATCGCCTTTGCTCTCTTCTTTTCCTCCAGATACATCTTAGGCATCATCAGGAGGAATTTGCCTACACGTGAGAGCTGCTTCTTGGGCTCCTTGAAAATGCGCTCCAACCAGATGAAGCGGAGGCCTCGGATCTCCTTCTTATTGTTATGAAGGTCTCCGGTATAGAAATTGAAGGCAGCTCCAATGCCGAACAATACTCCTTGCTCTATGCAGGGGAAGATGTTATGAATGAAAGTTTCCTGCTTAGGAGCACCTAACGACACCCATACGATATCCGGATGCAGTTCGTTAATCTGCTTGGCTATAGCTGGATAATCGAACTGATCAACCGGCACGAAAGGCACATCTACATGGGTTAAATCCAGGTCGAGCCCTTTTTCTGCTACCTTGGCCTTAATCTGGTCCACCTTCTTTTGTGTATTACCTACCAATACGTGCTTGTATGGTCGCTCGATGTAGTATTCAAACAACTCAGGACCATTAAAGGCAGAGTAGCTTGTGCCATAGATAGCATTGGCCATCTTGGAGATAGAGCTACCATCACAGGTATTGATATTGGCTCCCTTGACTATCTCACGATACTTCAAGTCCTTCTGTGCGATGGTGATTACATTCGCGTCCACCACACAAACGTATGCCTTTTGTTTCTTCGCAATATAATCTTCTACAGTCTTGCAGAAGATCTTTGAGTCAAACTCGATGTGTATATTAAATATGTTCATATCTTTAGGGTTATACTTTATCAAACCAATGGTTCCAGAGCATCTTGGTGTATGAAACCAATACATTCTCGTTGCGGAACAGACGATACTTCCAACTACTGTGGAATATCTTCTTCGTCTGCCATATTCGGTACTTAACAATATTCTCAGACGACATCTGTCCATGTCGGCCGCATAAGGTATCATCTAATAGTCGTTCTGCCAACTGCTCAATGCCGGGGGCTGTAGGAGGATAATCACCATCTATCGCAAACTGGTATTGGGTGATCCATCTGACAGCATTGGCAAACTTCAACATATTCAGTTGCTCCATCCATTGGAAGTAATCATTCCAATCCACCTCCTTACAACAAGCCTTTACAAACATTGCCCAATCACAAAGCTGCCTCAGCGACAACTCATCTTCCATAAAGTGCTGGTAGGCATGAACCGTTAAGAATAAAGCCTCAAATTGCGCAGAATTTCTAATCTCCAAAAGATTTTGAAGATACATTTCAAAAGATTTTTTCTCCTTCGACCCTCGTGCAGTAGTCAGCAGGCGATGGTTTTCAACAATAAGACCCTTGTAGGATATGTGCGAATGCTTGTAGTCATGGATATCCACCTTCGCGCCAAGGATCTCAGCCAAACGATTACCTTCTTCATACGCCCACTCATGACCACCCATATAGCATCCTGAAACTCCTTTGTCACCTGAAACCTGAAATTTGAAACTTGAAACTTCCATAGGCTCCTCCAACAGAAACACATCCAAGTCACCTAATGCCCGCTTTTCGGGATCGGGATAATAGCGAGCGCAAGATTCACCTTTCAGAACCACAAAAATGATACCCTTAGAACGGTACACCTCCAGCAGATCATGTGCCTTCTCTCGATAGCCCTCGTTACTGCTCTTTATGTATTCCACCTGCCCCAGCCAATCCATGAGGAGATCCATAGGGGGCAACTGGCTCTTAGGCAATTTTTCAATAGCGCTAAAAACAGTTTCCGTCAGCCCCTGATTGCTAGCCAAATCATATAGTACGTTCCAGTCCTTTTCTGTCAACGTTCCATAACCTACAAGACTGCAATCGGTTTCACCCAATGCAGACCTCAGCAGAGTCCAATTTTTTTTTCTATTCGTTTGTTCAATGTGGTAGAAAATTCTGGTAATATAACATTTGGCGAACTATGGATTAGTTCACCTGTTTATGGTTCGTTAAAAGGAGACGGTTATTAATTTAATAAACACTCATCCACCAGATAGAATGTCAAATGTCAACTTGATAGAAGCAAAGTGTAGAACAACAAGCCAGCTTGATTGTTATGCCGGGGCAACAACAAGTCGGCAAAGCCAACTTAATCGAAATGATTTTTTAGCAGGCTGGACAATCCAATTGTCAGCTTCTCGCCTTGTCACCTGATTATCCTTTACTCCATACTTTTCTTCAAGCACTCGAGCTTGGTCTTTCAAACAGTGCTTCGGTGAATTGCACTTCGGACTTCTTGCGACCGGCTTGATACCTCTATTTCTTCTTTGCCTTAAACCTCTCAACCGCCTTCTCGTACTCCTTGACCATCTTGCGGGCATTGGCTTCCCATGATATTTCGCGTTGGCGATCGATACATCCGGCTGAGAGTTGACGAAGAGTGTCACGCTCGGTATCCAGGTCGGCTATGATCTTAGCGAACTCCTGTGCGCTGGCTTCGGGATCCTTGGGTTGTACCTTGCGACCAATCTCGTCATCCACAATTACACCAAAACCTCGCATGTCGTGACAAACTACAGGCAGTCCGGCACTGATGGCTTCGGGAACTACAGTAGAGGTGGCATCATGCACACTGGTGAAGAAGAAAATATCCATCTCCTTCATCATCTCACGAGTCTTGACGTTAGGCACAACTCCCATCAGGTGTACGTTCTCTTTCAGACCCTTGTCCTCTACCATCTTGGTGTACTTCTCCACATCCTTCGGATATCCATTACCGGCTACCCACAGGTGGATGTTCTTCTTATCTTTCAGCAGTTCCATAGTGCGGATGGCAATTCCGAGCTGCTTACGAAGGTCATATTTTCCCACCCATAGTAGGTTCAGTTCCTTCTTGTCCGAAGCATGAGGCTTGGAAGTCTCGTCAATAAATGCACCTGTCTCGTTTATCAGAACCGTATCCGGACGATACACATCACGAAGTGCCTCATAGGTCTCCTTATATGCACCTACTATGGCATCTGCACGTCTGGCAGCCTTACCCACACGAGGCTGGAAATGGAAGGTAAGATAGTTCAGAAAGTTCTTCAGGTTCTCCTTAAACAACGACACAATGGGTTCGTCTTTCATGTATGGATTCGTCATACCGGCATAACCACCTATAGGCCCCCATANGAAAGGCTTGTTTTTTATCTTCCATAGGTACCCGGGCTCACGATAGCAGATCATATTGAGCTTATGTATCACATCAATCTCACGATGTTCTTTAAGCTCTAAACTCTCAGCTTTAAGCTCTGAAATAATCTCTTGTGCTTTTTCATAGGCTCGTCTCTCCCACTGCTCATAGTACATATAGAACTTCCATGTGCCCTGGTTCCAGCACATCTCACGCACCTCCTTCGATACCGGTAGGTAAAAGAAGTGCATGTTTTCTGCCTGATGGCGAGTGAGTCCTGTAGGGTTGACTGTCTTATCCATATTATTCATCATGGCAGCGGATAGGGATTGTTCAATCTCCGTTTGCCACTCGCCTTCTGTTATGATATACAGATTGCAGAATTTGGCAAGATTGCTCACCCAGTTCCAACCCATTCCTTGCTCGCTTCCCCAGTTAGGAGCTATTGCGTATGCGTCTATTAGAATGTTTAGCATTATCAGAATATTATTTGTAGCAGACAACTGATTCGATCAGCAGCATCGCGCCATTTGTCTGCTTGATTAATTACCGACTCATAAACTTTTGCATGATGCGTATTATAACACGAGCTGGAATCTTGAAAAAACCATGTTGCTTCATGCAACATGACATAAACTTACCCTCTACCTTACGGCCAGCTGCTTCAACATTAAAGCCATTCTCGATAAGATAACGGTAGCCTTCGCGCGTCCATATACCTTTGCGAATTCCTGTACCGTCTACCATTGGGAAACCTATATCTGCTTTGCGTTTAGAGTTTACGACCGAGCCCCTTATATTAATTTTGTTCTTCTGAATATAATCACAAATATTACGTTCGTAGTCCCAACCAGTCCATCCTTCTATACAGAACTGATGGAGGCTATCTTTTTTCCAAATAGAAGGTTGAAGACTGAAAGCATATTTGGCAGCAACAGGGTCCTCGCAATAATCTATATTCCCATGGATAGGGAGATTATCTCGATATGGAGCTTCCAAACGAATATAATCAACATTATTATCCGAACAAAAATGCACATGCTTCTCTACTGCATCTGTACTCATTGGAGCCCCAAGAAAATAGTCTTCCTGTAGATATAGTATATACTCTTCATGTATCTCTGCCAGTGCCTTCTTTGTATTACTTCCCCAGCCAAGATGCTCACCCACTTTAATCGTTCTTATGCTCTCATCACCACTATCTTTGTGATTACTGATGAGATATATTGAATATGGGCAGTCACTCCAATACTGATGGATGGAATGAAATAGTGGCTTCCAACAATCACTATACAGATCGCAGGAACTGATTACTACTGCTAAATTTGCTGCCATGTGTTGTCTTACTTTATTTTTTCCATATACTCCTTCAAACTCATCAGGTTCTTGTCCTTCTCTGAGATAATCATATTCTCGATGCCACCAATCTTGTCAAAAGGCCATACGATGCCCATGTCGGGATCATTGTAGCTGATACCAGCATCACCTTCCCCATAGAAAACTTCACCACACTTATAGCTGACAACAGAATCCTCGAGCACAAGGTAGCCATGACCGAAGAACTGAGGTATATAGAGGGTTTTCTGATTATCTCCGGTAAGGTCAAAGCCTTGCCACTTGCCGAAGGTAGGCGAATCAGGACGGAGGTCGATGATAACATCATACACGTGTCCGCTGATGCAACGAACCAACTTTGCCTGCTGCTTCACGAGCTGAAAGTGCATAGCACGAATAACACCCTTCTTGGATATGGTGTAGAATACTTCCTTAAGTTCATGCTCAATACCATTGGCCTTGAACATGTCGATATTATAATCCTTGACAAAGCCACCACGTTCGTCAGTAGCATAGAAGGGTGTAATCTCAAAAGCACCCTTCATTTCAAGTTCCTTGAATTCAAATTTCCGAACCATTTTCGTAAATGTTTAAAGTTTAATGGTTTAAGAGGCTAAAGGCTCTTGAGCCAAGCAATTGTTTTGTTGATACCATTATCAAAGTCGGTAGAGACATACTCTCCAACAGCCTCAACAAGGTCTTTGTTGCAAAACATGTCCATTGAGTACTTGATGCCATCATCAGGACGGATGCCGATGCCTACCTTGTCAGCATAACCAACCAATTCGCCAATGCGAAGGAGATAATTCTTCAGGATGCGAGGAGAGCCGGAACCGATATAGTAGAAAGCCTTCTTGGTTTCGTTGGCTCCAAGGCGATAGACTGCCTCAATCAGATCTTCTACATAGATAAAATCGTATGGTTGGAGTGCAGGACTGAAAGTAGCCTCTTTGCCTGCCATCAGTTCGCCAAGTGTGTAGCTGACCAGATTGCCGGTCTTGTTGCCTACACCATAGATATTAGAGAACTGCATCCATACGAAGTTCTGACCGATGTTCTTGCAGTAGTCCTCTACGATAAGTCGACAAGCATGCTTTGCAACACCATACATCATACCGCCAGAAGTCTGCTGAAGGTTAGAGAGGCTGAAGGTTGCGTTCTCAGCAACCGTACCTGCACAAAGGTATTTCTTCACGCTCAACTTCTTGCAGATGTTGGCACAATCGACAGCCATCTGGATATTGGCAAGCTGAACGGTAGGGTCTGCTTTCTCAGCTCCGTTGACACCTCTCCAAGCAAGGTGGTAGAATGCATCATATTCGCCAGCAGGAATCTTGTCGGCAAGAGCTGCATCCACACCCGGCTCAATCTTGGTGATGAGGTCGGTAGCAGGCAGACGGTCGCCTGCAAAAGTAATATCAACGGCAACCACCTCAACGTTGTTGGCTACCATCTTCTTGATGAGCGAAGAGCCAATAAAGCCGTTCGCTCCGGTTATGATAACTTTCTTCATTATTTGAATAAGAGTTTATTTGGTTATTGAGGTTATCAGGTTATTTACCTAAAAACTCTGCAATCTGCTTATCCATACAAGCACGAACATCGCCACCAGCGAGCCAGCACTTGCTCCACTCAACAATCTTCTCCATGGCTTCATCGAGATTCCAACGAGGAGTCCAGCCGAAGGTGGTCTTCAGCTTAGAGCAATCAAGTTTAAGGAAGTTGGCCTCATGAGGACCGCCATCGTACTTGTTGATCCAACGCATGCCCTCACCCCACTTGGTAACAAAGAGGTCAACGAGTGCACCTGTCTGGAAGCAATCTACATCATCCGGACCTACGTTATAGTAGTCGGCATACTTGCTATCCTCGTACTGCTTCATGGCGATTACGAGATATGCGTACAGAGGTTCCAGAACGTGCTGGTAAGGACGAGTAGAGAACGGATTACGAACCACAATATCCTCATGCTTTGCAGCTGCACGAATTGAATCAGGAATGATACGGTCATTAGCAAAATCACCACCACCGATAACGTTACCTGCACGAGCAGTAGATATAGGAATGATAGGCTGTCCGTCCTTGTCGGTAAAGAAGGAACGCTTGTAGCTGTGGGTAACGAGCTCTGAACAAGACTTGGAGTTAGAGTAAGGATCATATCCGTCCAACTCCTCGTTCTCGCGATAGCCCCAGTTCCATTCCTTGTTGAGATAAACCTTATCGGTAGTTACATTGAGGAACGACTTTACACAGTTCGATTGGCGAACGCACTCTAGGATATTGACTGTACCCATGACGTTAGTCTCGTAGGTATAGACAGGATCCTTATAAGAGTCACGCACAATAGGTTGAGCTGCAAGGTGCAGAACAATCTCAGGTTGTGCCTCATCGAAAGCAGCCTTAAGAGCAGCCATATCGCGAATGTCACCAATCACAGAGTGGATGTCACCCTCGATATTAGCTATCTTGAAGAGCGAAGGCTCTGTAGGTGCTTCGAGTGAATAACCGGTCACGATGGCTCCTGCATTGGCAAGCATCTTGCACATCCAAGAACCTTTGAAGCCTGTGTGACCTGTCAGGAACACACGCTTACCTTTATAGAATTCAAATATATTTTCCATTTCTTTGGTTACTGAGTTTATCGAAGTATTATTTTGCGTAATCAGGAATTTCTGGAACAACACGATCCCAACGCTTCCAAGGAGCCTTATCCTCGGCAAGGAGTTTCTCGAGCATGCTCTTCTCGCGGATGTTATCCATACACTGCCAGAAGCCAGTATGTACGTAAGACATCAGTTCGCCTTGTTCTGCGAGCTGTACAAGAGCAGTTTTCTCGAAGACACATGAATCGCCACCAGGGAACATGTCGAATACCTCAGGCTGGAGCACCATATAGCCCGCATTGATAGGAGCGCCATCAGAAGCAGACTTCTCACGGAATGCTCGAACGGCCTGATCCTTGGTGATATCCAGTACACCCTTGTCCTGAGCCATCTTGACGGCAGTAAGTGTAGCGAGCTTACCATGGCTCTTGTGAAACTCGATGAGCTTGTCAATCTCCACATCACACACGCCATCGCCATAGGTCATGAGGAAAGGCTCGTTGCCCACATACTGTTGGATGCGCTTGATGCGGCCACCGGTCATGGTATTGTAGCCGGTATCGACTACAGTTACTTTCCAAGGCTCCATATTGGTCTGATGAACGGTCATCTCGTTCTTACCATTGCGGTAGTCGAAGGTGACGTCAGAATTGTGAAGGAAGTAGTTGGCAAACCACTCCTTGATATACTCCTGCTTGTAACCTGCACAGATGATAAACTCAGTATGTCCATAGTAGGCATACTCCTTCATGATGTGCCAAAGAATAGGCATACCGCCAATCTCGATCATTGGCTTGGGTTTGAACTGGCTTTCTTCACTGATGCGTGAGCCGAAGCCACCGGCAAGAAGAACTACTTTCATATAGTTTTGACTAAGTTTCTAATTACTAATGTTTGGCAATTTTCATAAGTTCTCGTAAATACATATCAGCAACAATCTCGTCTGTTAACTGATTGACAGTTTTCCTCGCAGCATCAGCTATTGAATCTAATTCGAGACATGACATTGATTCTATCCTGTCGAGAATATTTTTTAATTCCGTGTAATTGCCTGATTCGCACAAAAAACCATTTATTCCATCTTGAATAATCCCATCCATTCCTTCGCCACGCGACGCTATGGTAATACAGCCGTTTGCCATTGCTTCAATGTATACTAATCCGAACGCCTCACCAGAACTAATCATTATGAAACACTTTGTTTCTTGTAGTAATTTACAAACTTTTTCGCGAGGGACACGACCAGCAAAGTTTACCATTTGTGCCATCTTGTACTTTTGCGATAAAGCCTTTAAATCACTCTGCATTGCTCCAGTTCCTATATAATTAATAAAATAAGAGCCTTTGTCATTCTTTAAAGCTTCAAGTAAAGCCTCAGGATGCTTTCTTTTTACCATAATACCAACGTACGTATAAATTCGTCTTCGACTTGAGACAGAGTCTACCTCATTAGGTATTAACGCTTGAGGTATTCCCGAATAGCACATAAATTGCTGTTTATCACTAAGGTCAAACTGTTTTATACAATCTTGGCGAATAGGTTCAGAACGGTATCCAATTAAGCTTATTGATTTTAAAGCCTCAATATTAGCAGAGGTGGCTGGTGGTGCTCCATGCGCTATGAATGCTACCGGGATATTATATTTCTTTAGTAACCTACTTATTATATTAAGACCTGGTCTGTCCCAGTGTATAGAAATAACATCTGGTATATAACTATTACTTTTAACAAAGTCTTCAATCTGTTTTGCATGCTGATTAAGACTCTTGTCAGTATAAAGACTATGAGGATAAGATTTGTAAATTGATCTGCGATGAACATGCACACCCTCTAACACATAGTCATCATCTTTTAGTGGACGTGTTAAAAAAGAACCTCCATACTTGTTTTGTATGAGATTCTTGCACATCATCAATAAAGGATAAACAATTTGAGGGAATTTGGGGACACTATGAATGACATGAACGTCATGTCCTGATTTTACCCATTGCCTAGCAAAATAATGAACCACAGGAGTTATATCCTTTGGAATATCCACGCCAGGATAACATGCTGTAATTATTAAGATTTTCATTGGATAGTATTGTTCAGGAATTTAACGATTAAATCGGAGGAGACTTGTTTCGATTGCATATTGATATCTATTCTATCAGCTTCCTCCTTATCTATATAAAAAGGAGTAGTATCTATCTTTACATCTATACTTAAATAATTAACAAATTTATATGATTTGAGATTATAACTATCTTTTACTAAGCCATCCTTAACAAAATCATAATAATAGCATCGGATTGGCAAATATATTGCCTCAAAAAATATTGTTGAATTTGCAGAAATCAAAACATCCGTACGTTCTAATGATTCAAGGCACGACTCTTGTTTAGGAGATATTACCTCAATGCCTAATTTTGCAAACTTATCACAATCCACAGATAGGTTAGGATGTGGTCTAAATAAAAATCTGCAATGTTTAGTACTATCGTTATTTTTTAGCAAACAGAAAAGTTCATACACTTTCTCGATATCATCAAGCAAATTTGCTGCAACAAGAATATTAATACCTTGGTGCTCTATCCTTTTCATTTTTATATATGGATCAAGCCTTGGTGACCCTAATAATATCTTCTTCGTAAAATCTGCAAATCGATACAGATGGAGAGCATCCGTGCCTTCTAAAAGTGCATAATCCGTTTTAATGGTAGGATATAAAGGACTTGCACTTGCGTGGGGTAAATAAACAGTAGGAATTTTTAAATCATGGGCAGCAAGAACTGACGATCTTAAAATAGGATGTGATGGATTCGTTATTACAACTGACTTAGGTCTGTTTTTTGAGAAGTACCTTTTAAAGGATTTGTAATAATAATAATAAGCTGCAGCATTGTAAATTTGTTTCCAAGATGTGTTAGATCTCTTAATTATGTAACTCACTTGGAATATAAAATCCCAGAAATACACCAAGGCAGGAAAATAAAATATCCTAGAATTTGATATATTCGCAGAATCAAGCCTAGGCCTAATTACCGCTATTGAATCGTCGACTAAAGGAGAAACAGAACGCATTTGATTCTGTGTCAAAACAATACATACAGTCTTGCTTGAAATATCAGGATTCTCTTTGAAAATTGAAGTGATTGTTATTAAAATTTGATTTAACAACTTACTTACAATTAAAATAATCACTTTTAATGATGAAGCTCCTGATATAATTATATCATTGCTCTGTTCCTTGCATAAGATTTCGTCATAAAGTTTATGAATATATGCTTTCATCTGATTGAATATTATTATAAGACAAACTTAACGACAATGCTAACATTATAAAATAAGGCGGTAGAGCATAAGCAACCTGGGACACATTAAACAAATCTTCACCCGTATATACAACAAAGGAAAAACATAAAATACCAATAAACAAGATAGAACCTAACATTCTCGTTCTATTTTTCATTTCTTTGTAGCTTCTAAATGCAATGAACAGCAAAGTGTAAACAAGCCAGATAAGAGCCATAATTCCTCTTTCTGCTAAGGTTGTATAGTACATACTATGTGCATTTGAGTAGTTACCAGCTCTACCTGCGTATTTAAGGTTAAAATTTGCAAAGCCTATTCCTAAATAGTGAGTATCTTCTGCAAAATCTTTTGCCGTAGACCATATCTCGTATCGCTCATCCTCCTTTGCTGATTCGAACATATTTGTACCCTGATTTGTAAAACGATCAGATATAACTTCTGTAATATCTACGCCAGAACTAACAATGTTCACAACTATTGACAAACATGCAACACCAACAAGAATTTTAATCATCTCCGTTTTATTTTGGAATGGATTAAATATTGTAACTAATAGAAGCATGAGCAATACTGCCATATACATTGTTCGTGAATTGCTAAGTAACAATATCAAAAATATTCCAAGAGTGAATAGAATTAATCGTTTCTTAGTAAGATTTTTTTTTACTATACTATCATGTGGCAAAAATAGCAATGGGAGGAACATAAAAACATTTGTCATCAAAATTCTATCGCGAAAAACACCCAATCCGGATCCTATACCATATATAAATAGGCCTTCATAATCAGGATCATATTGAACAACTCCACCTCTGAAAAAGTTAAATATTGAGATTACAAAGAATAATCCTAAGACAATGAAGAGATACTTAAATATTACACTCAAAATAGTGCTCTCTTTATGAATGTTACAATTTAGCACTTTGCTTGCAATAAGGGCAAATATAGAAGGATTGACGACAGACAGCCAATAGCCATTTAATGACCTTATGAAGTCCTGAGTATTAACAAATTGAAACAGATTAACCAGTATGTACAACGACACGAAACGAACTATTAGCCTGTTTGGCCCGATTCCAGGAATCTTTTTATAGATGAGTATCAGTATAAATGCCTGTATATACTCCAACCATACACGTTTAAATGGCAACTGTCTATATGAAAGAACTGTGTCCATTTTGTACTCTGGGAAATAAATATACTGCATCATCGGGGAGAAGGTCATTAAAAGCAGCACAAATCCTACTACACCCCAATAATCTTTAGAAGACAACGATGAAAAAACCAAATATATAATTGTAATATATATACAGATAAATACAATTTCAATCATAAATTATTCCTGATTTTATTCAATAGAATTAATATTGATATTGAAAATATAACTTTTATATATAAAGGTGTTTGCATTATAAAAAAAGCGACAACTAAGAGGGCGTGAAGAGCTATAAATATATTCCATACCTTATAAGGTAAAATATACAACTTTCTTGTTGAAGGTAGGACATATCCCAAATACCCAATCGCTAAAAATGAAAGATATGTTATAATAGCAGCAGATGTAATTCCCCATAAAGGAATGCACATACAATAGCCAAGGAATGCAATCAGGCCACCAGTAAGAGATATTTTCATCAAAGACGCTGTCTTCTCATAGTAAAACATAGCGGAAGTAACGGCAAGATACAGAGGGCGGTGTATAAAACCTGCAACTAAAATAGAAGCAATCCAATAAGTGCTTGATAAATCTTCATTCCGTACCATTACTAGAAAGATCTCTCGCGACCATATAATAAATCCGCATACAGCGATAGAAAAAAATACCAGAGATTGCTTAAATATCCTGTGAGACGCCAGGATATTACCACGCTTCAGTTCTTCCATAAACATGGGAGAAATCGCTGAATTTACGGCAGAGGCAAACAATTCAAAATAGCTCATGAATTCCGAAGCAAAATTAAATTGACCTATTGCACTTAGCGGTGTATTCGCTCTATCCATTACAAACTTATTTGATCCATTAATCAAATATGTAGAATACGCATGGGGGATTGTAGGGAGAGAAACTTTCAACACATGTTTAATAGCCTTTAGGTTTAATATGTAGGAAGGTTTCAAGCCTAATCTATGATTTAGGACATACCAATATGACGCATTAATACAGAATGTACCCAAGAAAGAGCTAATATACCAGCCCATATAGCCACTTTCTAAATATACTATAAATATCAGATTGGAAAAAACTGTTATCAACCCACACGCTAAACTCCTGAATACAACAGGCTTAGGTTCCTGATTAAGCCTATAATACATAGCACCCAGAATTGCGGATGGTCCAAAAAAGACATTGTTAAAATTCGCTAATATTATTATTAGCCAACGATTTTCTATGGCCTCTTCTGGAATTATAAAGTATAGAAGGACGGATTGAAGAATGGCAAAAAGAACCATCCAATATTGTAGGAATCCATATACCTGTCTCCAGATAATTTTATAATGACTACCGTAGTGATAGAAACTGCTTGTGATAAATGCAGTACACCCCAAAGTTGAGAAAGCTGCTATAGCTGTAGTATAGGCTACAATAGTTCCGGCGATTCCGTAATCGACAGAAGTAAGATGCATAGTCAGCAAGGGTAGCAATAAAATGCTTACAACCTTAGGGACAGCTGGTACAATACCATAATATGCTGTATTCTTGAGAAGTTTAGACATGAATTAATGATTTTTTTGCAGAAACTAACTCTTCATAATGTGCTATGTCTCTATACTTAAATACCTTAGCTGGTACACCTCCTGCAATACCGCACTTCGGAATATCTTTAACCACCACAGCACCTGCTTGAATAATAGCTCCGTCTCCAATTGATACTCCTCCCAAGATTATGACTCCATATCCTAACCAAACATTATTACCAATGATAACATCTTTATGAATCATTGTTGAGTCATATGGTAATGCTTCACCTTCAAAATTATGATTAGATGTAATAATACGACAATGTTCACCAGAATGGAAATTGTCACCAAAGGTTACATTACCCAAACCCTGTATAATTAACCCATTGAAATTAGGATTTAACCCCAGGATTGTATTACGAGTCAACATAGTAGGTGCCGGTCCTAGGAAAAGTTCCCCTCGATGGCTTTTCACATGGCGTAAAAGATACCATCGAAAGAACTTGCGAAACAACTTAAAGCTGAAAAGCAATTGCATCATAATCCCTTGATTTTAACGTATATGTCATTCAAATGTCCCAATTGTTCCATAATAGGACACAAATTACTCGTACAATTCTCAACAAAAGCTTTCGTCTCAAGATAAAAACCTGGTTTAAATTCCTTATCCAAATGGTCATCAATTTCAACAGGAGTGATAGTGACACTACCTATATTCTGTATCTGAAGTTGTTCCATTGGACGAAGGTAAAGACGATGCTTAGCTGTTAAGATTTCAACACCCCAACGACCTGGTGCAGCCCAGTTTGCGCAATAATTGAATAGTGCGCCCTTTTCTGTCATTCCTGCTCCAGCAAAAGCCGCAGGCTTATGCCATGAGAGCTCCCCAGAAGTAAAGCAATTTATCTGTACAGGATTTCCTCCGAGGTAGAAAGCGAGATCTATAACATGGGAAGAATTTGCATACATCCAATTCTCAAGATCTCCCTTGGGTTTATCCATCTTTTCTATAACATGTCCCCATTCAGTGAATTCAAAGTTAAAAGATTTTACCCCACCATCTTCCGCGATTATCTCTTGAGCTTTAAGGACTGAAGCAAAGAATCTACGATTATACGCAAGGTAGACTTTTGCATGATTGGCTTGCGCTACCTTAACAACCTCTTCGCACTCCTCAGGATATAGAAAACCGGGTTTTTCACAAAATATCTCTTTTACCCCATACTTTATTAGTTGTATGGTGTTCTGACTGAGGGCGCTAAGGTTTGTAGCAACAATAGCCTTATCTGCTACTCTTGGATTAGTACTTAAAAATGCTTCTAATCCTCCAATAACAATATCTCTCCCTACAACTTCCTTATACTTCTGTGCGCTTGTTTCTCCACGGCCAATAACAGTATAATCATAGCCAAGGCTGTTCAACACCTTTCCGTATTCTTGTGCAATCAATCCTGCACCAATAATCCAAATATTCATACGCTTTATTTTAATAAATTAGGTTATCGGGCACGATTCAGAAGTCCAGCCCTTAATTTTATTGATAAATGGTGCAATCTTGCTAAGATATGCGACATGGTAAGATGCTGATTGTTCATAATTAGCAAGCCTACAACTTCCCTTTTCTAGAAGCTCGTCTATCAATATTCCGGATAGACCACTCTGATAGTGAACAGGTACATTTTTAAGTTCTCCATTAACTACGATTTCTCCCTTACCCTCAAAATACTCAATTATATTATTTCCATTTTTTATAATCGAACGAGACACACCATCAAATGCCGTTGTTGATGTTAATCTCAAAACGCTACCATTTGCAGTTGTAAATCTCTCGGTACCATGGATTTCTACATAACCAGGACGTTTGCTATCAACAACCTCCTGCTCTAAATCATCTATACAAAACTCAAAAGATGCTGCACCATTCAATGCCATAAAAATGTCGACAAAGTGGATAGTATTGCAGCACATGCCCCATTCGCCACCTTCAAAGGTATATTCTACAGGTAATTCAGGAACAATAAGAGACTTAATATATTCATAGCCCTCCCACATACGTCGAGGACAGTTAACCCACGTCATTACCCCTTTCTTTTTAAGAAGCTCATCTATTTCGGAATAATCGCTTAGCTTCGGGAAAAGGAACTTCTCGAGCACAAGATATTTAACACTATGCGTTGAAAGCAACTGACTTACAATTGTGTATCGAGGCTTAGAACTAGACGCAACTATAACAACATCCAATTCTGCTGGAACAAGATCTAATGAGTTAACGAAATGAGCAGTTTTATTATCAGACTCCACTTGATTATATCTCTCTTCTGCAACTGCCAATGAATCTTCGCTTAAGTCATAAACCCATATATCAAGTTCGTGTTTTGATGTTTTTACACCCTGTAGATGACGGCTACCTAACTGCCCCGCACCTGCTATTAAAACCGTTTTCATGTATAATCTATTTTATATGTTTTACTAATTCTTTTGCTTTTTGATATTCCTGCGGATTGCCTATATCAATCCAGGTTCCATTAAGAGGGAAACGGATAACCTTATAACCCTTATTCATAAGCATATCCATGAAGTCGGTGGCATTGAAGAAATCTCCTTCAGGAATAAGCTCGAGGAGCTCGCGCTTAATAAGGTAGATACCAGCATTAGCATAATAATTGTAGGTTGGCTTCTCCAATACGCCCTTCACATTACGGCCATCCAATTCGAATATACCGTAAGGTACTGATATAGTGTAAGGAACAGCGGCAATACTCATATCGGCATCATGCTCCTTGAAGTGAAGGAAAAAGTCCTCATAGTCGATATTAGTAAAGAGGTCACTATTCATCAGGAGGACAGTATCATTGTAGAAGTGCTCCACGAACTTGATACTACCTATGGTACCAAGGAACTTAGGTTCACGAACTGTCTTTACCTGTACGTTGCCTCTTGGTTCTGCAAAGTGCTCTTCGAGTTGCTCTTTGAGGTAGTTGACAGTTACAGAGAGATGACGGACACCATAGCTGATGAGACGATCAATGTTATAGTCAATAATGCACTTATTACCAACCTTTAGCAATGGTTTTGGAGTCTTCTCTGTAAGCGGACGAAGGCGCTCGCCTTTGCCACCAGCCATAAGAACGGCATCGATTGGTAGATAGGACTTCTGCTTCTTCAGGTTTACAACATCCACAATCTGCATTTGCTCGTTGAGGACCGGAAGAAGTTCAATGCCTTTTTCTTTTGCAATGTGGATTTGTTTCACATCATAATTGCCAGCTTTGAGATAAGTAAACTTCCTATTCGCAACATCAGAGACAGAAGATGAAAGATTCTTTCCGTCGATTAAACTTCTTCGAACATCACCATCTGTCAAAGTGCCTACAATCCTATTATCAGAGTCAGAAACAAATAGAGTAAAAGCCTCACCTCTTTCAATTGCATTTATTGCTTTAAGAGCATCCAATAAACTTGAAGACTCTGAGATTATATATCTGTTAAACATGGTCATCTATTTTTTAGAATCGATTCAATTAACATAAAGTCATAGATATCATCTATATCTACAGATGATTCCTTAGACATAACATATTTTACACGTTTAGTAAAACCGCCAAGTCCTTTCTCTTTGAGTGCTTCAATATTGATTACATAGATAGCACCATTAAACTCATAGAAAGTAGGAAGTGCCTGTCGACCTTCAGCTTTTTTATTGTATACGAGTTCTACATAACCATCTTCGTTGTCGTTACAGAGAACAGCAGGTGCATGTGACTTTGTTACCGACACTACCATATCAATCTCATCACTATAGAGCAGCATTGCTTCCTTTACTTCATCCACTTTACGTAGAGGAGATGTAGGTTGGAGAAGCAACATGCGGTCAAAGTGCTTGCCTTTCTTCTCGAAGAAATCTACAGCATGGAGCAACACGTCATTGGTAGTAGCGGTATCGGTAGCAAATTCTGCCGGACGCACGAAAGGTACATGCAGCCCATAGTTCTCTACTGCATCGATGATCTTCTGGTCATCAGTTGAAACACAAATATTTTCATCAGATGTGATAGCACGCGCCACATCAATGCTATATGCAATCAGTGGCTTTCCGCAAAGGTCTTTGATATTCTTTCCAGGGAGTCCTTTGCTGCCTCCACGAGCAGGAATCACTACCAATATATTGTTGTCCATAAACTTAAAGATTATAGAATTTCTTTTGTTGTAATTGTTCGAGAGGATAGGTGGAGATTACCTTGAAAATAGCATCTGCAGTACCCTCCTTATCGTATGGGTTTGTTGTAGTCTTGCAAAATAACTTAAACTCCGGTGAAAGAACTTTGTTCAAGCCTTCAATAACCGAAGCCTTGTCTGACTTGCAATCTACAGTTGATTCACTCTTTGTGCGACCATTTTGGCGATCACCAATATTGAGGGTCGGAATGTGTGCAGAAGGAACTTCGAGTATGCCACTTGAGCTATTACCGATAACTGCAGACACATACTGCAGAGCTGACAAATATCGCTTCATACCAAGGCTGGCAAACGCTTTGCAACGTAAGTTCTTAGCACAATACTTTTCAATAGCCGATTTGATGGAATCTCCACCTTGATCAGAGTTTGGCATAGTGAAGAGAACACGCATCTGAGGGAAAGCGTCTAAAGCCTCCAGGAAATCCTTTATCTCACCAGCTGGTGTGCGATTACCAAGAGTTACAGGATGATAGGTACACATGACTGTATTCACGTCTAACTCGTATTCAAGAGTTGCTTCCAACTCATCCTTTGTCATCAGCTGTACTCGTTTCAGATTTTCAACACCGATGGATCCAACATTGAACACGCGTTCCGGTTGTTCTCCAAGTTGAATAACACGCTGGCGATATTCCTCTGTAGAAGTAAAATGGAGTGAACTCATCTTGGTAATGCAATGGCGAATACTATCATCAATAGCACCCTCTGATACCTCACCACCATGTAGGTGTGCAACTGGAATACGAAGAAGCATGCAGACGGTTGCTGCAATGTGCATCTCGTAACGATCACCAAGAATGACAGCCATATCAGGAGCCAACTGACTGAGTGCCTTTGTCATACCCTCCATCTCTGTTGACATAGATGCGAGAACACCTTCTGCATCATCTGAAGGCTTTGGCATTGGCACCTTTGCATCAATGGTGAAACCATCTGCTTCGATCTCCTTGTATGTATTTCCATATTCAGGCATCAAGTGCATATTGGTGGCAATGACCTGAAGCTCGCAAGACTCACTATACTTAACTAGACGCATGAGTCGAGAAAGCAAACTATATTCAGCACGGGTGCCAGTTATAAAACAAATCTTTCTCATAGCACGATCTTGTCTTCTTCTTGATAATCCTTGATAGCTACCGTACCTAGAACCTCATTCCATCGCATAGGATTAATGCCATTACCTGGGCGCTTGACAGTTAGGTTATCCTCTGTCAGCAGTTCTCCCTTTTTGATAGGGCGTGCAGCTACGATACTCTTGCGAGCAATCTCGATGTTCTTACGCTCAGATTCAGAAATGGTCTTGTGACCTGTACCTAATGCCTGCTCGATATTACGAATAGAAGAAACCATAGCTTTCAGTTCATCAGGTTCAAGAGAAGCCTTGTGGTCGGGTCCCTCCATGTTTTTATCGAGAGTGAAGTGTTTCTCAATAACTGTAGCGCCAAGAGCAACTGCAGCAATAGGTACCTCAATACCCTTTGTGTGGTCAGAATAACCAATCTTGACACCAAACTTGTTCCCAATCTCGAGCATAGCATGGAGGTTGACATCCTGATAAGGAGTTGGATATTCAGTATTACAATGAAGTATGGTTATATCTTCCTTTTTGACACCTTCTTCCAACAGAACATTGAAAGCAGCTTCAATATCATAAAGTTCACACATACCAGTTGATAAGATGACAGGTTCCCCATATCTCGCAATCTTTCGAATGTATGGATAATTAGTCACTTCACCAGATGGTATTTTCCAAAAACCAATATTAAAGGATTTAAGAAGATCTATAGTTGATAAATCGAAAGCTGTTGAAAAAAACTTTACACCTATTTCGTTACAGTAATCTATAAGTACCCGATGGTCAGCTTCAGAAAGTTCAAGCTTCTTCAGCATTGCCAACTGACTTTCGTCTGCCTTGCCAATATTTCGTTGTTGATATTCTGCCTGTTTTGCTGATTTTGAGACAAGTTTTTCACTTTTAAATGTTTGAAATTTGATATAATCAACACCAGCTTCAGCGGCTTCATCTACCAACTTTTTTGCTAACTCGATGGAGCCATTATGGTTGACTCCAGCTTCTGCTATGATTAGTACTTTCTCCATTATGCTTTGATTTTGAGGATGGCAGGATTGCCTACATAAATACCCTTTTGACTGATTGACTTGCGAACAACAGAACCTGCACCTATGATAATATTGTCACCAACCTCAATGCCATTAGCAAGAACTGACTGGCTTCCAACAAACACGTTCTGACCTATCTTGCAGTCACCATTGACCATAGTGCCGGTTGAAATGTGACATTGGTCGCCAACGACAGCATCATGTTCAATGTTGGTGAATGTATTGAGGATAACGTTATTTCCAATCTGTGCACCAGCATTCACAAAAGCCTGATGCATGACTACTGTACCTTCGCCAAGAGTTGCGTACTTGGAAACGTGGGCGGTTGATGCAACGATAGTAGCCAACTTGCCTCCAGCTTCTTTTACCTTATTATATAGTTTGATGCGGAGGGCGGGATTCTTGATAAATCCAACGGTAATGACAAATTCGGCCTTTTCTACATATTGGGGAATATCATCATCCACACCAATAACCTTGTAGTCAAGAACCAGTTTGCCAAGTTCTTCAGGGCGATCAACGATTCCGAGGATAGTGTAGCCAGCAGATTCAGCCACCTCAATGACTGATTTGCAATGGCCACCACCACCAACGAGAATGAGATTCTTTTGTTCCATTATATAGGGTTCAAAAGGTTACAATTTATTTAGAGATCTTCAACACGTATGCTTGAAGGAATATTTACTACACGATCTGCAAACCAGATGGTGTTCTGAAGGCCATCGTTTTCGCAGTTCTCAAACATAGGAAGTCTGTTCATGAGCTCCCAAATTGGACGTGTCACGACGCCATTATCGTTAGTCTGCTGGAGGAAGTCGAGCTGAGCCTCTTTATCCTTCAGTACAACTGCAGAGAGCCAGTAGTTGGAGAATGTGTTCTCGGGTTCTGCGAAGAAATCGATACCATCTACATTCTTGAAGTGCTCAATATATTCAGCAGCCACCTTGCGCTTGCTAGCAACGTACTTATCAAGTTTCTCAAGCTGTGCGCAACCGAGGGCTGCATTGATGTTAGGCATACGATAGTTGTAGCCGATGTGGTCGTGACGGAACTCCCAACGATGAGGAACCTTTGCCTGTGTGGTGACGTGCTTTGCGTACTTGCCCAACTCCTCATCATTGAAGAGAAGCATACCCCCACCACCAGTGGTAATGGTCTTGTTGCCGTTGAAAGAGATAGCACCAATGCGACCAAAAGTACCAGTGTGCTGACCTTTATAAGTAGAGCCGATAGACTCTGCTGCATCCTCCACAAGTTCGATGTGCCACTCCTTACAAAGAGCAGAAACCTCCTCGATGCGAACAGGATGACCGAAGGTGTGCATGGGTACACAGGCCTTGATGCGACGACCGGTATTCTTGTTGTAACAAGCCTTTGTATCCTCTGTGAGTGGGTACTGAGGTGTTGCGTAATCGGTATGCGAAAGGATGTCGGCCTTAGCGATATTCTTGGTCTCGCGCACCTCTGCATTCTTGATGAGCCAGTCCTTCATTGCATCAGGAGAGAGACCCATGGTTGTTTTGTCCACATCGATAAACACAGGATGTGCACCAATGTACGAAAGAGCATTGCAAGTTGCGATGAAGGTGAGTGCCTGAGTGAGCACTTCATCATCACGCTGAACGCCTGCCAACATCAAAGACATGTGGAGAGCATTAGTACCCGATACGCACACTACAGCCTTCTTGGCACCGGTGTACTTTGCCATCTCCTCCTCAAAGCGATCTACGAACTTGCCTACAGATGAAACGAAGGTTGTGTCGATACACTCGTTAAGGTATGCTTTCTCGTTACCTTGGAAGACAGGTACTGCCAAGGGGGTAAATTCTTTATTTCCATAAACCGACTTAATAAAGTCAATTGTATTCTTATAATCTGCCATAGCGGTAAATGTTAATTGATAACTTGTTACCTTATTATATATTACATCTTCTGATCGAGGTTCTTTCCCTTCTCCTCATGCTCAAAGTTAGGGATAAAGCGCTTGATGGATTCTACAACTTCTGCCTTGGTGAACTCGGGTGATGCGAAGATACCTTCAAGTTCTGTGAAGAAGGTATTGACTTCGTTCATGTCGCGACGAGTGGTTTCCTCAACGACACCAAGAGCCATGAAGCGTTCCATATTGACTTTCTCCCCAGGGACATAGAACTCTTCGTAAGCCTTCTCACCGGTGGTATCGGACTTGAAGTAAACGACAGGGTATTCCTCTGAATCGTAGCTGATAGCGTTGGCCTTTGCCTTTGCTTCTGCATCGTTGGCGCATTCTACCTTTTTGAGGCCTTCTGCCTTTACGAAATCATCGCAGATAGCAGAGAAGGTTAGCATCTGGTCTTCGCCAAGTTTTGGGAAGAACACTTCTCCACCATTGCCGAGGATACAAGCGAGCATACAGATTTGTCCGGACTCCTCGGGAGAGACGAAATAGCGCTTCACGTCAGAAGGTGCTGCCAGAGGTTGCTTCTTCTGAAGACGATGAATCCATCCGTCAGGCAGTGAGCCGTTGGAGAAGGCTACATTGGCGAAACGTGCGGTAGTGACCTTGAAGTGACTGTTGTATGCCATCACGAGATCCTCCATAATGCGCTTGCTGGCTCCCATGATGTTGACAGGATTGGCAGCCTTATCTGTAGACACGCAGAAGAAGTGTTTAGGAGGAAAGACGGCCAGAAGATCCATGAGCTTCTTGGCCTTGATATCGTTGTTCTCGATGAGAGCCTGAACGGAATATTTATCCTTCTCGGAACGTACGTGTTTGTGAGCAGAGAAATTTGCAAAGATGTCGAAGCCTTTCTCCTCTCGGAAGATGCGCTCGAAGATAGGATCAGCGAAGTTGAGGGTGTAACAGCGAAACTCCTCAGGTACGTAGAGACCTTCGGTAGAGCGCACGTCACGAACGAGTTCTGCGAGTCCGTTTTCGTTGAGATCAACAACAACGACCGATGCAGGTTCGAAACGAAGAACTGCCTTAATGAAGCTGGAACCGATAGAGCCGGCACCACCTACTACACACACCTTCTTACCCTTGATTTCCGCGGTAAGCTTCTCGGCATTTGCCTGAATGTCCGCCTCGAACATTGAAACAGGACGACCGGTGACATAGTCACCTATGAATTTACTGAGGTTGAACATTTGTATATATAATGTTTTTAATTATTATCGTATTGTGCTGGATGATGGTATCGCACCATAAGCACAGCTCTACTTGTACATCCAGTAAAAAGAAGATGCGCGTTGCTTAGATAAAATCTTTATGTGCGGGTAATCATTGAACTAAAACTCCACGCATCTTCTTGTAAGCACTCTTAGTCGCGACGGAAAATATCGCGTGTGTAGACTTTTTCCTCCACATCGCCCAGACATTCGTCAAAGCGATTGGCGATGATAGCCTTGAACATCTCCTTGAACTTGGCGAGGTTATTGACTACCTGCGAACCGAAGAAGGTTTCACCATCGTTTAGCGTAGGCTCGTAGATAACGATATTTGCCCCCTTAGCCTTTATTCGTTTCATGATACCCTGAATTGCACTCTGACGGAAGTTGTCCGAGTTGGACTTCATCGTCAAGCGATAGACACCAATAGTAGGAACTTCCATTTGGCCTGCATATTGATTTTGGGTGCTATAGTCGTCCCAACCGGCCATACGAAGAACTGCATCAGCAATATAGTCCTTTCGGGTGCGATTGCTCTCCACGATAGCCGTCATCATGTTCTGGGGTACATCTTGATAGTTTGCCAGCAGTTGCTTGGTGTCTTTAGGAAGGCAGTAGCCGCCATAGCCAAACGAAGGATTGTTGTAGTGGGTGCCGATACGAGGATCGAGACCGATGCCGTTGATGATGGCGGCTGAGTCGAGGCCTTTGACCTCGGCATAGGTGTCGAGTTCGTTGAAGTAGGAGACGCGAAGGGCGAGATAAGTGTTGGCGAAGAGCTTGACAGCTTCTGCTTCTTTCAATCCCATAAACAAAACTGGGATGTGTTTTGTCGCTGCATACTCTTCCATGATTGCATTATCTGCAGATGGACCTTCTGCTCCTTCTACAAGGAGTTTTGAGAAAGTCTCGGCAGCCTCCTTCATGTGGTTACCCTGAATCTTGCGAATTGCTTCATTCTCCTCTTCCCATTCTGCACCCATCATTTTGGGGAAACCAACGATGATACGACTGGGATGTAGATTGTCATAGAGCGCCTTGCTCTCACGGAGAAACTCGGGGGAGAAGAAAATACGAAACTTGACATCAGAACCGCTTGCTTTCAATTTTTCTGCATACTTTACGTAGAGTGAACGGCAATAACCAACGGGGATAGTTGACTTGATAACCATTGTCGCTTCAGGATTCACCTCAAGCACCAAGTCAATCACATCCTCGATATAGTGTATGTGTCGAAGAAATTCTTGACGGGATCATAGTTGGTAGGAGCGGCAATGACTACATAGCCAGCATCGACTCAAGCGCATTCAAATAATGGGATTCCATTATCATTCTTTCTATGTCCGTGGCATAAAAGTCACCCTCACGATTTTTTCGATTATTCATTTCATGCTACGTTTTAGTTTACGCGGCAAAAATATGAATGATTTTTAACTACTACAATACGGTCTAAAATGACTGCTTACTTTTACCCGTTTATTAGTCCCGTTGAAAAATATCACGAGTATAGACTTTTTCCATCACATCATCCAAGCAACTATCATAACGGTTAGCGATGATAGCATGGCTCATTTCTTTGAATTTTGCCATATCATTCACCACTTGACTACCGAAGAAAGTATCACCGTCTTGCATGGCAGGTTCGTAAATAATAATAGATGCACCTTTCGCTTTGATGCGTTTCATAATTCCTAGAATGGCGCTTTGGCGGAAATTGTCAGAATTGGATTTCATTGTCAAGCGATAGACTCCAATCACGCATTCTTTTTCTTTTTCCTTATTATAGTCATTTTGTTCGCTATAACCATAATATCCGGCTTTAGACAGGACTTGATCAGCTATAAAATCTTTTCGAGTGTGATTACTCTCTACAATAGCCGTCATCATATTCTGCGGTACGTCTTGATAATTGGCTAATAGTTGTTTCGTGTCTTTCGGCAAGCAATAGCCACCATACCCAAAACTTGGATTGTTATAGTGCGTACCGATACGTGGATCTAGGCCGACTCCATCAATGATAGATTGCGTATCAAGACCTTTCATTTCAGCGTAGGTATCCAATTCGTTGAAATAGCTGACACGCAAGGCAAGATAGGTATTAGCAAAGAGCTTTACGGCTTCCGCTTCCTTCAAGCCCATATATAAGGTATCTATATCTTCTTTAATGGCTCCTTCTTGAAGGAGTCGAGCAAAAGTATGTGCCGCTTCTTCCAAATGACTTCCAGCTATCGCTTTTATAGCCTCATTCTCTTCACTGAACAGTTTAATCATTTTGGGATATCCTACAATGATGCGACTGGGATAAAGATTATCATAAAGAGCTTTACTTTCCCTTAAGAATTCCGGTGAAAACAGGAGATTGAATTTACGTGTAGTGTCCCACCCTTTTTCTTTGAATTTCTTTGCGTACTTCACATAGAGACTACGGCAATAACCTACAGGAATGGTACTCTTTATGACGATAGTGGCCTCTGGATTGTTTTCAAGAACAAGATCTATCACATCTTCAAGATGATGGGTATCGAAGAAATTCTTCTGTGGATCGTAATTGGTCGGAGCAGCAATAATGATAAAATCGGCATCTTTGTAAGCTGCCGCTCCATCCAATGTCGCTGTGAGATTCAATTCTTTCTCCGCAAAGAATTTTTCAATATAATCGTCCTGTATGGGTGAGATGCGATGATTGATCTTTTCCACCTTTTCAGGAATGACATCCACAGCCATCACTTCATGATGCTGAGCCAAAAGAGTCGCCATACTCATACCCACATAACCTGTTCCGGCTACGGCAATCTTCAAATCTTCAAATTTTCGCATATTATACTTACTTTATTTTACTCTTTACTTGCCCTATTTTACTCTTCACTTCCCTCATGTTCTCCATAACCATATCCATACCCATAGCGTTTGCCATACCCATAATACTTGCCATATTTACCATAGCCATAGTAATAACCGTACTTCTTCTTCTGAAGATCCAGACCATTGATAGCGATACAGAGATTAGGCAGTTTATTATTCTCGGCAAGCTCATTGATCAAAGTAAACTCCGCCTTGCGGGTGTAATCGGCACGGCAGACATAAACGGATAAATCAGCTACACGTCCTATCAGTAAAGTATCGGTTACCATACCAACAGGAGCGGTATCCAATATCACGTAATCAAAATTCTTCTTTAAAGATTCAATCGCTTTTTCCAGTCCTTCACGAGCCAGCAACTCGGTTGGATTAGGAGGAACCGATCCACCGGGAAGGATAGACAGATTCTTGCTGATATCAGATACCTGCACCAAGTCCATCAGATCCATAGAGGGATTGGTCAAGAACTGGGTGATGCCGCGCTCCTTTCTAGAGATGTTGAACACTTTATTCAAGCCGGGCTTACGAATGTCGAGACCTACGATGACTACCTTTTTCCCTAATAAAGAAAGGCTGATCGCTAAATTGGAGGAGACAAAGGACTTTCCCTCACCGGAAATGGTGGAAGTTACCAAAACCACATTTCTTTCCTTTTCAAGCATGAATTGAAGGTTGGTCCGGATATTACGGAAGGTTTCGCTCATCAGATTGTTCCGATTCTCAAATACAGCGATAGAGCCCTGCTTTTCGTCCGCCATCGGGATATCGCCCACCACAGAGACGGTGGTCAGTTTCTCCACATCGGCACGACCTTCAATCTTAAACTTAGCCAAGGCTACCAGATAGATGATGCCAACCGGGATGCCGATTCCCAATACCAGTGAAATAAGATAGATCATCAGGGGCTTGGGCGAAACGGGAAGGGCATCCGCCAAGGCCTCGTCGATTATCTTTGCGTTATTCGCAGTAGCGGCCAATGTGATGGCGTTCTCCTCGCGCTTCTGAAGCAGCATTAGGTAAAGACCCGCCTTGATTTCCTGCTGACGGGCGATGCTGACAAATTGGCGTTCCTGCTTCGGAGCATCGTTGATGCGGCGGGTATAGCGGCTTGCCTCACGGGCTAAGTCGGCTCTCGTAATCTCCAATCCTTTCAGGGTCGCGTCCAAGGTGGCTTGCACATTGCTACGCATGGCGTGTATGCTGGTGTTCAGATTGATGATGACCGGATTGTTTTCCGTGGAAGTGCGCAACAGGCGTTTACGCTCCACCAACATTTCGTTGTAACGGGCGATGGCACCGGCCGAGGCGGCGTCACTCAAACCGATGTTGCCGGGCAACACCTCATATTCCGCTCCTGACATATAGCGTTGGAGGTCTTTCACCAAGTTGATTTGTGTCTGGTTCTCCACCCGTTTCTTTTCGTATTCAGCGTTTCCCGTCAAGGCGATCTGCGCCTCGCTGCTCAAATCGGTGATGCCGACGCTGCGCTTGAAATTTTCCAAGTCCTGTTCCGTAGTGCCCAGCTCCTTGGAAATGATGCCAATACGCTCGTTTATAAATTCAGCCGTTTTCTGCGCTACTTCATTTTTATCGTTGTTGGCGTTGATGTTGTACATCTCGAGCAGCTTGTCGATGAAGTCTTTGCCACGACGGGTACTGGAATTGTTCAGCGAGATGACCGCTACGGAAGTCGTTTTAGACGTGGCGGCAATGGATAAAGAGTTGGTATATCCTTTCGCTACAGAAGAAGGCCGGTGAATGAAGGCCGTGATATGACGCTCTGTGGTCACACTATCCGGACGAACCGATGTTAAAGTATCGCTGTTAGCGAAAAAAGCGACCGTTCCTTCATCAGTGGGGAACACAGCTGGTAATTTATCAAACTGTTTCTGATATTCTTTTTCTCCTACCGTGATCTGTACATCCATCGCACCCGACGGTTGCAGAATCATAGCGACTTCCATAGGCTTCGGAAGATTGTCCGCCTCCTGGGGGGTAAGGCTCACCGTGATGGGAGAAGTGCGGTAGAGTTCTCTGACGGGAAACTCATCCTTATCTTTATAGGTGACAAATAAGTTCAGCCGCTCGACGACTTCTCTCGCCAGTGACTTGGACTTTAAGACTTCTATTTCATTGTCTACGTTGCTTGACGAGGAGACAAATCCGTCCAGTCCCATTTTTTCCAGTTCGGAGGACATACTAGCGCCTCCTCCTTTCTTGTCGTCCTTGATCAGGACGGTGGCGGATACATTGTAAACAGGTGTGGCCAGACGCAGGTATCCCCACGCGGCGGCGACACATATCACGACCGAAGCCACAAACCACGGCCAATGGATTAAATAACGGAAAAGGAGTTCCTGAATATTTATCTGCTCTTCAGGCTGTGCACCTTGTTGTTCTTTTCTTTCCTCAATCATAGGGAGATTATCTGAAGATGGTTACTAATAAACTTGCCAGAGACACCAGGATGGAGGTGGCGGAGAACCACAGGCTCGTACTGTTACCGATATCCGAATTGCGCGCTTTCGCCTTGTTGGGGGTCACGTAAACGATGTCATTCTGCTGCAACCAGTAATAAGGGGAAAGAATGGTCTCAGCCTTATTCAGATCCAACGTCACGATTTCCTGCTTTCCGTCCGCACCTTCACGAATCAGTCTCACGTTGTCACGAAGCCCCCAGACGGTCATGTCGCCCGCCATGGCCAGTGCTTCGAGCAAGTTCACTTTCTCATTGCTGATGGTGAATGTTCCGGGACGGGTGACTTCTCCGATTACGGAGATTTTGTAGTTTACCATACGAACCGTTACTATCGGCGTTTCCTTTATATAGGGTTCCAGTTTTTCCACTATCATTTGTTCAGCCTGTCTCTTGGTCAAACCGCCCACTTTCAATTCTCCAAGGACGGGAAAATTTACCTTTCCATCGTTGTCTACAAGGTATTGTTGCAATGAAGGCTGGGTGGTTATCTGACTCTTGACAGATATGCTTATAGGGCTGGCTACCGTCAAGTTGAAGGGTATGGCCAACTCCGGACTGGTGCACGAAACAACGATGGTCAGCAGGTCTTTCGGCATAATCTTGGCGTCATACAGGGTTTTCTTTTGAGATGTCCATTCCACCGACTCCGCATCCTGCAAGTAGGGTACTTTCTTGTAGGACTGACAGGATGCGAACAGGGAGATCGCCACCAAACAGGCAATCACATCGCGCCCCATTTTTCGCACACTCGTGTGCATACAAAATGATTTATTCATAAAATAGATAAGTTTATTATTCTTTATCCAGCACTTCAAACTTCGGAGAGTTTTTCGACTTGAATTCAGGTACCACCTTCTTCATCAGTTTCACTGTATCCAGAATCTTCACCGCACGAGACAGTTTTTCAAACTCAGCGTATGTATCAAGAATATCAGCGTATTCATATCTCCGCACTTTCGCTATCATGATTTTCTGATTTTCCGTCGGAATCGTATTTTCCTTATCGCTTAATACCTCTTCATAAAGTTTCTCACCGGGGCGCAAGCCCGTAAATTCTATCTTTATATCTTTATCCGGACGATAACCGGCCAATTCTATCATACGAGTCGCCAAATCGACAATCTTCACCGCCTGTCCCATTTCAAAAACGAAAATTTCATTCCCCTCTCCCATGGTAGCCGCCTCCATCACTAGGCGACAGGCTTCGGGAATAGTCATGAAGAAACGAATGATATCAGGATGGGTGACGGTGACCGGACCGCCATTCTCTATTTGCTCCTTGAAGCGGGGGATCACGGACCCATTGCTACCCAGCACATTTCCGAAACGGGTCGTAATAAATTTAGTTTTTCCTTTCACTTTTCCCTCACGAATAGCACATCCCAGACTTTGAACATAGATTTCAGCTAAACGC
>NZ_EQ973367.1:143666-157014 GCF_000157055.1 Bacteroides sp. 2_2_4
AGAAACATTTCGCCCTTGATTTCTAATACTTTATCGTCAATTATCTACCTAAACGATAGTTTCTAATGTAAGATAAATTCCCTTTATTTACCTCTGTACGTTCTCTTAGCTCAAAACCTTTTAAATAGATTTGTGTGGTTTTTATAGATTTATGTCCCAATGATTCACTAATCATTTCAATTGGCACTCCACGATACTTGGCTGTCGTTGCCCAGGAATGGCGAAGTGTGTAAGAAGAAACGGGAGAATTCAAACGTAGAGCTCTCGCCAAATCCTTCAAACTATTATTGAATCTTCGAAGAGCAGACTGATATTCACGGTATGCCCTTTCATCCTTTCGTTTCTTGTTACCGCAAAGTATGTCGAACAGATAGTTCGGACAATCGGGAATGGGTTCCTGATTATTTCGGAGTTGATTAATCATTCCCCTGGCAGTATCAAGCACTTCCACGCTCATGGGAGTTTTCGTCTTGATTCGATTATAACGTAATACACTCTGCTCTAAAGCTGATTTTTCCAGATGCGCTAAATCGGCGAATGACATTCCACAAAACTGGAACATCAGGGCGGCAATAGTTTGTGTGCGACGTAAACGCTCCGATTTGGGATCCTCATATAGAAGTTTGTGCAATTCACCGGCAGGCAAAGCTTTCTTTTGGCGGACATCCACGCCTGTATAGACATCATGAAATAATCGGGGAACATAAGGAGCACTACCCGCTTCCACTCCCCGATTGTAAATGCTACGAAGCATACGCATATACGTAGAAATCGTATTAGGCTTCAAACCACACTCATAAAGATACTGACCATAACGTCGTAAACGTTCTTTGGTGACCTGTCTGAACGACATATTCAACGTACCACAAAACTTACTGAAAGAATAAAGGGCATTCTTATAGACATGCGCTGTAGAATAACGCCCCTCCTTTCGTAAACGATTGATGTAGTTCTCCCCACATCGACTAAATCCATTTTTATTCATCATTTGCATCACTAGTTATTTTATATATATACTATTTGGCAAGCGGCAAAAGAACAAATCTTTTTGCACGTTTAATTCCGCTTTCCAGATATTATTTTTAGAATTAATATATATTTAACCAACGTTAAAATTAGTAGATTATGAAAAGTAAAAATGCCAAAAAAGGTAGTAAAAACGGCAAGGTGAAAAGAAATGTCCAAACAATGAAAAAAGCCCCCAGGAGGCATTCAAGGGAAGAAATCATCAGTGAAGAAGAACTGGATAACAGAATAGCAATCGATGGAGATATCCGTCTTTATTTCACCATGTATTTAAAAATCTTTATTGATGGACATTTCCGCCATCCCAAGAAAAGAAAGCTGATAAATCTAGCCCAATATATCTATGACCAAAAAGTATTATACATCCACAAACACGGTGGCTATAAGTTAATGGAACTTAGTAGTATACATGCTGAATTAGGGGCATTGAGAAAACCTGTTGAAGAAGAGTACATGAAAGAGAAAAAGGAAAAAAGAAGAACAAGCTGAAAAGATCAAAAGCAAGTACTAAAAAAAATAATGGGACAGTTGGAATATAAGGCTTACCTTCGCCGCCGTTTTCAACCGGTCGAAAACTAACAGATTTTCTCTTAAAAAAATAGTGACGGTATGCTATCGTTATAGCGTCACTATAATGAAAGGATAGTGACGCTATGACAACAACATACCGTCACTATCTATAAGGGAAGATTTACGCTCAAACAGAAATTTATTTTTCAAAATTAAAAACAGAAGAAAATGAGACAAAAAATCAGGAAAGGCAAGTTAGAAGCTTGCAAATTAGTATGGAAAAAACGTATTACTGCTGAAAAGGGGATTTCGGATAAATGTGCGGAGAGAATTGTACAAGAGTGCATTAAACTAATAGATCGCATGTTGTATGGGAATGTAGTGATAGCTTTTTACAAGCAGGATGGCACGTTTTGTCTGGAAAGAGGAACACTGGTAGGATATGAAAAATTCTTCCATAGAGAATTCAATATCACAGCAAAACAAGAGTCTATTCTCTATTGGAGTGAAGAACAAAAAGGATGGAGAAGATTTATGATCGGGAACCTGATGGAGTGGAGAGCTATTGTATAAGTTAGATCAAAATATATTGAACAATGAATATGATTAATAAAGGGATACCTTATTTTCCGACACCGGCAAACTTCTTTGACGAAGAAGTGATGGAACTATTAGAAGCTAAGTTTGGAGTATTAGCTTCTTACATTGTCATGCGATTGCTTTGTAAAATATATAAAGAGGGATATTATATCTCTTGGGGAAAGGAACAAAACCTGATTTTCGTCCGTAAAGTGGGCGGCGGGATCAAAGAGGACATGATGGAAAAGATTGTCGACCTATTATTGGAAAAAGGATTTTTCCATAAGGAAACCTACGAAAAATACGGCATACTCACTTCGGAACAGATTCAAAGGGTGTGGTTTGAAGCTACTACACGAAGGAAAATAGATTTCTCCCAACTACCTTATTTATTAGAGACCAAGAAGAAAAAAGGGATGCAAAAAGAAGAGTTGAACGCGGAAAATGCAGACATTTTTGAAACTCAAGAGGAGGTGAGTCAAGAAAATGCAGACATTTCCCGACAAACTAAACTAAAGGAAACTAAACTAAATTCTGAAGAAGAAGAAATTAACGATGCTTCGATTGAAATTCCGGGGTATGCCTACAATCTGGCTACACACAACATAGCAGGATTGATGGAGAGTCTGGACAACCATAAAGTGACTGACCCAAAAGAGAAACAGACGATTCTCCGGCTATCGGACTATGGCAGGAAAGGCACCCAGGTGTGGAAACTGCTCTCCAATACGGCCTGGAGTAAAATCGGAGCACCGGGGAAATATATCATTGCAGCGTTAGCTAGCGGACGGAAATAAACCGACTGATTAAAAGCTGATAAAAAAGGTACGAAAAATCTGTGCTTTTCACAAATTCTTCGTACCTTTACGCTCCGGTAAAACAAGTTCTATCCACATAAAAGATAACAAAATGGAAAACAGAAGTTTAGTAACCATTGCCGAACATTCTAAAGAAAAAATCCTCTACATGCTCGAAATGGCGAAGCAGTTTGAAATGAACCCCAATCGCCGGTTATTACAAGGAAAGGTTGTAGCAACCCTGTTCTTTGAACCTTCCACCCGTACCCGCTTGAGTTTTGAAACAGCTGCCAACCGTCTCGGTGCACGAGTAATCGGATTCTCTGACCCCAAAGCTACCAGCTCTTCCAAAGGGGAAACACTTAAAGACACGATCATGATGGTGAGCAACTATGCAGATATTATCGTCATGCGACACTATCTCGAAGGAGCTGCACGGTATGCCAGCGAAGTAGCCCCGGTGCCCATTGTCAACGCAGGTGACGGAGCCAACCAGCACCCGTCGCAGACGATGCTCGATCTCTACTCTATCTACAAGACACAAGGAACGCTGGAAAATCTGAACATTTTCCTGGTGGGTGACTTGAAATACGGCCGCACCGTACATTCTTTGCTGATGGCGATGCGACACTTTAATCCGACTTTCCACTTCATCGCTCCCGAAGAGCTGAAAATGCCGGAAGAATACAAACTTTACTGTAAAACGCACCAAATAAAATACGTTGAACATACGGATTTTACCGAAGAGATTATCGCTGACGCCGATATTCTGTACATGACCCGTGTGCAACGCGAACGTTTCACCGACCTGATGGAATATGAACGGGTGAAGAATGTATATATTCTCCGTAACAAAATGCTGGAAAACACACGTCCGAACCTGCGTATCCTGCACCCGCTTCCCCGTGTCAACGAAATTGCTTACGATGTGGATGACAATCCGAAAGCATATTATTTCCAACAGGCACAAAACGGTCTGTATGCCCGCGAAGCAATCCTTTGCGATGTATTAGGTATCACATTAGATGACGTTAAAAACGATATTTTATTATGAGCGAAAATAAACAAGCATTGCAAGTAGCTGCCCTGAAAAACGGGACAGTGATTGACCATATCCCATCCGAAAAGCTCTTTACCGTAGTGCAACTGCTCGGTGTGGAACAGATGACTAGCAATATCACTATCGGATTCAACCTCGACAGCAAGAAGCTGGGTAAAAAAGGGATCATCAAGATTGCAGATAAATTCTTCTGCGACGAAGAGATTAACCGTATTTCAGTAGTTGCCCCGCACGTCAAGCTGAATATCATCCGCGATTACGAAGTAGTGGAAAAGAAAGAGGTGAAAATGCCGGATGAACTTCGGGGCATCGTGAAATGTGCCAATCCGAAATGTATCACCAACAACGAACCGATGGCCACTATCTTTCATGTGATAGACAAGGATAATTGTATCGTAAAGTGCCATTATTGCGAGAAAGAGCAGAAACGTGAAGAGATTACAATCCTCTGAATAAACGTATAGCCCTATGAAACAGGACTGGAAACCAGGAACGATGATCTATCCGCTGCCGGCTGTACTAGTCAGCTGCGGAAAGGAAGAAAGCGAATATAATATGTTCACAGTAGCATGGACGGGTACGATTTGTACAAACCCGCCCATGTGTTATATATCCGTACGTCCGGAACGCCATTCTTATGACATTATCAAAAAAAACATGGAGTTTGTCATCAACCTGACAACGAAAGATATGGCTTTTGCCACTGACTGGTGCGGAGTTCGTTCGGGACGTGATTATCATAAATTTGATGAGATGAAGCTGACACCCGGACAGTGTACGGTGGTTAGTGCTCCGTTGATTGAAGAATCTCCTCTCTGCATTGAATGCCGTGTGAAAGAAATCATCTCTCTCGGCTCACACGATATGTTTATCGCTGACGTAGTAAATGTGCGTGCGGACGACCGGAACCTGAATCCTGAAACCGGAAAGCTGGAACTGGCCGAAGCCAATCCGCTGGTATATGTGCACGGAGGATATTATAATCTGGGAGAGAAAATCGGTAAGTTCGGTTGGAGTGTAGAAAAGAAGAAATCATAAAAAGTGCGATATTGCCATGAATATGCTGCGTAAATTCATCCTTCCCGGTTTGTTAGCTATAGCCTGCACGGCTGTCGGCCAGAACTATAACGCAGAAAAAGTAGACCGCCCCAATACAAAAAAAATAAATATCGGTATCAAGGCGGGATTCAACTCTTCCATGTTCATGGTGTCTGAACTGAAAATTAAGGATGTAACTATCGATGAGGTGCAGAATAACTACAAGATAGGTTATTTCGGCGCCCTCTTTATGCGCATCAACATGAAGAAGCATTTCATTCAGCCGGAAGTGTCCTATAATGTAAGCAAATGTGAGATCACTTTCGATAAGCTCGGTTCGCAGCATCCTGCCATCGAGCCTGATTATGCTTCCGTGCAATCGGTGTTGCACAGTGTGGATTTCCCTATTTTATACGGCTATAATGTGGTGAAAAAAGGGCCTTACGGAATGTCTATCTTCGCAGGCCCCAAACTTCGCTACTTATGGGGAAAACACAATGAAATCACTTTTAAGAATTTTGACCAAAAAGGGATTCACGAAAGGCTGTATCCGTTCAATGTCAGTGCAGTGATCGGTGTAGGCGTCAACATCTCCCGTATCTTTTTCGATTTCCGCTACGAGCAAGGCATCGGAAATATCTCCAAGTCCATCATTTACGACAATATCAATTCCGACGGCAGCACAGGAGTGAGCAACATTATTTTCCGTCGCCGTGACAGCGCGTTAAGTTTTTCGCTGGGATTCATCCTTTAAGAATAAAATATCATTAAATCCGGCTTTTTACTAACATTTTTCTTGTACTTCCTTCATTCTTTATTTATTTTCATTAACTTTGTGCGCTTAAAATAGGTATCTCGAATTAGAAATTTAATCTTACTTATAAAAGAATGAAAAGAGACGACATCATTTTCGACATCATCGAAAAAGAGCATCAACGTCAGTTGAAAGGAATCGAGCTTATTGCATCAGAAAATTTTGTGAGTGACCAGGTTATGCAGGCAATGGGTTCTTGCCTGACTAACAAGTACGCAGAAGGTTATCCCGGCAAACGTTATTACGGAGGTTGCGAAGTAGTAGACCAAAGCGAACAAATCGCTATCGACCGCCTGAAAGAAATTTTTGGCGCGGAATGGGCAAACGTACAACCACACTCGGGAGCACAAGCTAATGCTGCTGTTTTCCTCGCAGTTCTGAATCCGGGCGACAAATTCATGGGATTAAATCTTGCACACGGCGGACACCTTTCTCATGGCTCACTGGTAAACACTTCCGGTATCATCTATACTCCTTGCGAATATAACCTGAATCAGGAAACTGGACGCGTTGACTACGACCAGATGGAAGAAGTCGCTCTACGTGAGAAACCGAAAATGATTATCGGTGGTGGTTCTGCATACTCTCGTGAATGGGATTACAAACGTATGCGTGAAATCGCCGACAAAGTAGGCGCTATCCTGATGATTGACATGGCTCACCCTGCCGGCCTGATCGCTGCCGGAGTGCTCGAAAATCCGGTTAAATATGCACATATCGTCACTTCTACTACACATAAAACACTTCGCGGACCTCGTGGTGGTGTCATCATGATGGGTAAGGATTTCCCCAATCCGTGGGGAAAGACCACTCCGAAAGGTGAGATCAAGATGATGTCTCAATTACTGGATTCTGCCGTATTCCCAGGGGTTCAAGGCGGACCGTTGGAACATGTAATTGCTGCTAAAGCAGTTGCTTTCGGTGAAATCCTGCAACCTGAATTTAAGGAATATGCTAAACAAGTACAAAAGAACGCTGCTGTACTTGCACAGGCTTTGATTGACCGTGGCTTTACTATCGTTTCCGGTGGTACAGACAACCACTCTATGTTGGTCGACCTGCGTAGCAAATATCCTGAACTGACAGGTAAAGTGGCAGAAAAAGCATTGGTTTCTGCCGATATTACTGTTAACAAGAACATGGTTCCGTTCGACAGCCGTTCAGCTTTCCAGACTTCCGGTATCCGTTTGGGTACTCCTGCTATCACAACTCGTGGTGCAAAAGAAGATTTGATGCTCGAAATTGCTGAAATGATCGAGACTGTATTGTCTAACGTAGAAAATGAGGAAGTTATTGCACAAGTACGTGCACGTGTCAATGAGACAATGAAGAAATATCCTCTTTTTGCTTATTAAAAAACGATTTCAAAGCTAATAGCTTCACTGTTATCAGCTTTATTTCTTATTTATAAGGTCTGCTCTTTGTGAAAGGAGCAGGCTTTTTTTATTTATTAACGGTCCCGCCCGAACCATCTGTCCATATTTTCGTTTTTCTTACTATAAAAGAAATATATGATGTCATATATCACTCATAGCAAGGACGAATTCAACCGTACAGTGTGCAAGAAGAGAAAACAGAAGCGCACTGGACTCTATATACAGTCATCCCCGTCTTTCCACATTTTATTTCATAGGGAAAGACGGGGATTTATTTTACCGGCATCATACCGGAATATTTTTTTGAGGTATATATTTTAGCTCAATCCTTCTATTTCTCCATCCACAATATCGATGTGCAATGCCTGCGGCTCCTTGGGTAATCCCGGCATACGAAGAATTTCTCCGGCAATGGCTACAATCATTTCAGCTCCGTTATTGATAACAATATCTTTAATATGGAACTCGAAGTTGTTTACCGCACCATAAATCTTTGGATCGGCAGAAAATGAATATTGTGTTTTCGCAATACAAACCGGATAATGAGTAATTCCCATTTTCTCGATCAGTTTGATACGGTTGCGGGCAATACTGCTATAAGTAATAACGCTGGCTCCGTAAATATTAGTGGCTACCTTTTCAATCTTCTGCTGTATGCTATCTTCTTCTTTATAAGTGTAGCGTAAAGATTCGGACGGATTGTTCTCTATGGTATCTACTACCAGACGGGCCATATCTACTGCTCCCTCTCCTCCTTCACTGAACGCATTGTTAATGGCGAAACCCACTCCCAACTGTTCGCAATGTTCGCGCAGTAATTCCATTTCTTCATCCGTATCGGATGCAAACTTATTGAAAGCTACGATGATGGTCTGACCGAATGAGCGAAGGTTACGAACGTGTTTGTCGAGATTACGCAATCCTTCTTTCAAGCCTTCCATATTCGGCTCTTTGATACGGTCGAGACTGACACCTCCGTGCATCTTTAATCCTTGTGCCGTAGCGACAATCACCGTGAGACGTGGTTGGAGTCCGCTCTTGCGGCATTTGATATTATAGAATTTTTCTGCACCGAGATCGGCACCGAATCCGGCTTCTGTTATTACATAATCACCGAAAGACATTGCCAATTTAGTGGCCAGAATAGAGTTACAACCATGTGCGATATTAGCAAACGGACCACCATGTACAAAAGCAGCGGTTCCTTCGGTAGTCTGCACTAAATTAGGATGGATAGCATCTTTCAACAACACAGTGATGGCTCCTGCCACTCCCAAATCTTTCACAGTAAAAGGTTGGTCGTCATACGTGAAGCCCAACAGGATATTTTCAATACGGCGACGCAGATCACTCACATCTTTGGAAAGGCAAAGAATTGCCATAATCTCCGAAGCAGGAGTAATATCGAAACCGGACTCTTGGGTAATCCCGTTCGATTTAGGTCCGAGGCCGACAACGATGCTGCGCAACGAACGGTCGTTCACGTCAAGCACTCTCCGCCAAAGAATTTCTTTCAATCCGAAACCTTTTGCCTGGTTCTGATAGAGATAATTATCAAGCAGGGCGGAAATCATGTTATGGGCAGAAGTGATGGCATGAAAATCTCCGGTAAAATGGAGGTTAATTTTGTCCATCGGAAGCACTTGTGCATATCCCCCACCGGCTGCTCCTCCCTTCATTCCGAAACATGGACCGAGAGACGGCTCGCGAAGAGCGACAATCGCATTCTTTCCAATTTTATTCAATCCCAAAGCGAGACCGATAGATACTGTAGTTTTGCCAATGCCCGCTTTGGTTGCTGTGATAGCAGTTACCAGAATGAGATTGCTTTTCTTCACTTTCTCTTCATCAATCAGTTGTTCGGGGATCTTTGCTATGTAGCGGCCATAATTCTCCACTTCCTCACGAGGGATTCCGATACCTTCGGCAACTTGCTTAATCTTCTTCAGCTCAATACTGCGAGCTATTTCTATGTCTGATTTCATACAGAATATGATTAGTTTTATTTTTGAAGGAACAAAAGTATAACAAAAAAGCGAAATAGAGAAATTTAAAGTTCGACGGATATTATATCTCTATTTTTCATAACACAACAAACTCTTTTTACGCTATAACTGTTGTAAATGACATAACCTAAAACAACAACTTAATTATGGAATGGATTATTAATCAACTAAGGGTACATCCTGAACTTGCTATTTTCCTGACGCTCTTTGCCGGGTTCTGGCTTGGCAGACTCAAAATAGGGAAATTCTCCTTGGGGACAGTCACCAGCGTTCTTCTGGTCGGAGTATTGGTCGGACAACTGAATATCACTGTAGATGGTCCGATGAAAGCTGTGTTCTTTCTGCTTTTCTTATTTGCCGTTGGCTATAAGGTAGGTCCGCAGTTTTTCCGCGGATTGAAGAAAGACGGCCTGCCACAAGTGGGATTTGCCGTACTGATGTGTATTGTCAGTCTGGTAGCCCCGTGGATACTGGCCAAAATCATGGGATATCATGTAGGAGAAGCTGCCGGACTGTTGGCAGGCTCACAAACAATATCCGCCGTTATCGGCGTGGCAAGCGATACGATCAACCAGCTGGGAATCAGCGATGCACAGAAAGCCACGTTCATCAATGCAATTCCGGTAGCGTATGCCGTAACTTATATTTTCGGAACGGCCGGTTCGGCGTGGATTCTGGCTTCTCTCGGCCCTAAAATGCTGGGTGGACTGGATAAGGTGAAGGCCGACTGCAAGGAATTGGAGGCTCAAATGGGAACATCGGAAGCTGACGAACCCGGATTTTCCCCGGCTCTTCGTCCGGTTGTGTTCCGTGCTTATAAAATCACCAATGAATGGTTTGACAAAGGAAAGAAAGTCAGTGAACTCGAAGCTTATCTATGTAAAAATGATAAACGGCTGTTTGTAGAACGGATTCGTCAAAAAAGAGTGGTGAAGGAAGTAGATCCGAACCTGATTCTTCATAAGAATGACGAAGTGGTACTTAGCGGACGCCGTGAATTTGTGATTGGAGAAGAAGACTGGATCGGTCCGGAAGTGATTGATGCACAATTACTCGACTTCCCTGCAGAAACTCTTCCTGTAATGGTGACCCACCGGACTTTTGCCGGAGAAACGGTTTCCAAAATCAGGGCGCAGAAGTTTATGCACGGGGTTAGTATCCGGAATATCAAACGTGCCGGAATCAATGTTCCGGTATTGCCTAAAACGATTGTAGATTCGGGAGATATTCTCGAACTTACCGGTCTTAAACATGAAGTGGAAAGTGCTGCCAAACAAATGGGCTATATTGACCGGCCTACCAACCAGACGGATATGATCTTCGTTGGATTGGGTATTTTGCTCGGTGGTCTTTTCGGTGCACTGGCTATTCATCTGGGAGGTGTTCCTATCAGTCTTTCTACCAGTGGCGGCGCATTGATAGCCGGACTTCTGTTCGGTTGGCTACGCAGCAAGCATCCTACTTTCGGAGGTATCCCCGAACCTTCTTTATGGGTATTGAATAATGTAGGACTGAATATGTTTATCGCAGTGGTCGGTATCGCCGCAGGTCCCAGTTTCATTGCCGGATTCAAGGAAGTAGGCGTCAGTCTGTTTATCGTCGGCGCATTGGCAACGGTCATTCCTCTCCTCGCCGGATTGCTGATGGCGAGATACTTGTTCAAATTCCACCCTGCCCTGTCATTGGGATGTACGGCAGGAGCACGTACTACAACAGCTGCATTGGGAGCTATTCAGGATGCAGTGGAAAGCGACACACCGGCATTAGGATATACGGTGACGTATGCAGTCGGCAATACGCTCCTGATTATCTGGGGAGTTGTCATCGTACTACTTATGTAAAACTATATAAATAAATATCATTATGGAAAAGAAAACAAATAACCCTGCCATTACCAAAAGTTATGCCAAGAAAATGGAAACGATCAGCCCGTTCGAGCTGAAAAACAAACTGATCAATATGGCAGATGAAAGTATCAAGAAGATAGCACATACCATGTTGAATGCCGGAAGAGGTAACCCGAACTGGATTGCTACCGAACCACGCGAAGCCTTTTTTCTGCTGGGACAATTCGGCCTTTGCGAATGTCGTCATGCGTTTTCACTGGAAGAAGGAATAGCAGGTATTCCGCAAAAGGCGGGAATTGCTGCCCGTTTCGAGGCTTTCCTGAAAGAAAACGAGAAAGCTCCCGGTGCTAACCTGTTGAAAGAGGGCTATAATTATATGCTGATGGAACATGCTGCCGATCCGGATACGCTTATTCACGAATGGGCGGAATCGGTGATTGGCGACCAGTATCCTGTGCCCGACCGTATTTTACATTTTACGGAGTTAATCGTACAGGATTACCTGGCGCAAGAGATGTGTGACCGCCGTCCGCCGAAAGGAACTTTTGACCTTTTCGCGACTGAAGGAGGTACAGCAGCCATGTGTTATCTGTTCGATTCTTTGCAAGAGAATTTCCTGTTGAACCAGGGGGATGCTATTGCTTTGATGGTTCCTGTGTTCACTCCTTATATAGAAATCCCGGAACTGCGACGCTATCAGTTCGACGTTACCGAAATTTCTGCCGACCAGATGACTCCTGACGGTTTACATACCTGGCAGTATAAGGATGAAGATATAGACAAGCTGAAAGATCCGCGGATCAAAGCGTTGTTTATCACCAATCCGAGCAACCCGCCCAGCTATGCACTTAGCAAAGAGACTACCGAACGTATCATCAACATTGTGAAGAATGATAATCCGAACCTGATGATTATCACGGATGATGTGTACGGAACGTTTATTCCTCATTTCCGTTCATTGATGGCAGAGTTGCCGCACAATACGCTTTGCGTTTATTCGTTCTCCAAATATTTCGGAGCTACAGGATGGAGAACCGCTGTGATCGCTCTACACGAAGACAACATCTACGACAAAATGATTGCCCGCCTGTCGGAGGAGCAGAAATCAATATTAAACAAACGTTATTCCAGCCTTAGCCTGCAACCGGAAAAGATGAAATTTATTGACCGCATGGTGGCTGACAGCCGACAAATTGCGCTGAATCATACTGCAGGGCTTTCCCTGCCCCAACAGATACAGATGAGTTTGTTTGCCCTCTTCTCGCTTTTGGATAAAGAGGACAGTTATAAAGCCAAGATGCAGGAAATTATTCATCGCCGCCTGCATGCATTGTGGGATAATACAGGTTTCACACTGGTAGAAGATCCGCTGCGTGCCGGATATTATTCGGAGATTGATATGCTGGTATGGGCGAAGAAATTCTATGGGGATGACTTCGTTACTTATCTGCAAAAGACCTACAATCCATTGGATGTGGTTTTCCGCCTGGCAAACGAAACTTCACTCGTTCTGTTGAATGGTGGTGGCTTTGCCGGACCGAAATGGAGTGTGCGTGTGTCACTAGCCAATTTGAATGAGGCCGATTATGTGAAAATCGGACAAAGCATCAAGTGTGTGTTGGAAGAATATGCCCAAACATGGAAAGCATCAAAAGAATGAACTAAGTAGTTCATTTTATAAATGAGAATTTAATTCAGACAGAAGAACATAAGAACAAAAAATAAAATAGCAGTTAAATAAACAACAGAAATAATTTTCAAAGCGCAGCATTTATGTTCTTTTGTTCTTATGTCTGAAATTTTTCTCGCTCTTATGTCTAAAAATTAATTAGCGTTTATTTAAAACGGGAGGTATCTACTTCTTCCCTTTTCTTCTCTTTGTATCCCCCAAACTTATAGTTAAACGAAACGCCGAATGTACGGGTGGTCCGCATATAATGGTTCTTTACATTCTGCAATCCGTAGCGAACTTGTGTCGAAACGGTAGAAGTGTTGAATATATCATCACACTTCAAGGTTAGTTGTGCTTTTCCTTTTGCAAAGGTGTAACGAAGTGCCGCATCCAGGTTTCCCGAACGGGGAAGATCGAAAATACCCTGGATGGCTCTATTTTGATAGAATCCGGTCAAAGTGAATTTTAAGTCGGGTTTTGTGGAAAGGGTAAAGGTGTTGTTCATCGTCAACACAAATGTATATAGTTTACGGTCAAACGGGATATCCCAAAAATCACTGTCTTTTTGGCGATAGCGAAAGCCGATGGCTGTAATACGGGAGTCCAGCCATTTTTTTACCTTG
>NZ_EQ973366.1:0-93257 GCF_000157055.1 Bacteroides sp. 2_2_4
ATCCAAATATATTAAACTCTTTTTTCGAAGTTTTTTTGAAAGAATCTGCTAAAGTGCTGAAGGATAATGATGTTGTAGAACATATTTTTTTTATCATGAGTGGATTGGGGGCGGAAACGGTACACATGAGACACATTATTATATCACACGCGGGCGCGTAGGCGCACGCAAAAGAGAAAAAGATGCAGAAGAAAGAAATAACAAAATTACAGTCGAATTACAGCTGAGAAAAAGACAACAGGAAGAAAGAGACAAGAAGATGATATAGAAAGAAAGCAAGAAAAAGAACGAAATGTAAAAAGAATACTAGGGATATACCACAAAGGGACATTACAAAAGGAGATTATTAAAGGGGATTATTAAAGGGGATGGATTAATTGGAATGGTTAATTGGGCATGACCAGCAGAATACAGGATATTCAGCGACGCAGCGCCACTAGAAATGATTTGGTTCTTAATCAAATTCCGTGCTACTTATTTATGTTCAATTACCTTATTCATGGCTATTCTGGAGTACTTTAAGATGCATATAGTTTGGATAATTTATTTGTTATTTCTAATATGCCGATATCCCTTTATCCATCGGCCTTTCAATGAGCTTTACTAGCACGGAATTTGATTAAGAACCAAATCGTTTGCAGAAGAAAAGAACAAGAGGAATCATTCACCAGGCAGGGAGATGTGTAAATTAAACTATGTATGCTTTATTCTCATTCAATCTCATCGGTCGGTGAACGGCCAGCGCCAAGGAGCAGGACTACCCGTCCCAACGGACGTAAAATTGCAACATTTTAAACCTATCTACAAATTTTATCGCCAGTTGTCGTGCACTAGCTCCCCAGTTAGCCAGTATGACATGGTCCATTTCTTACATATATTGCGATAAGCGAGGTAAAACAGTTTTTTAAGGGCGGTGTTGTTAGGGAACACGCCCTTGTTTTTTTGTCACTTTCCGTATCTGATGATGACAGTCCTCAACTGTATTTATGGTATAAATCATACGATGTATATCCGATGTGAACTGAAAGTATTCAGTAAGTTTTCCCTACGTTCATAATCCTCACATATGACATTCAGTTCTTTCAAAAGCAGAGAAATATTATTCATATTTTCTTTACCTCAAAAATTCATTTTTCGATTAAGACTACAAATAAGTTTTTCACAGTAAAATCAAACGAGAAACACTCCAGCAAAAGATCCTAAAAACAGACTTATCTCTATTATTATTGATATCCCATTTCTTGAATATTTATATTCAAATATCGGCCCAATTTGAGCCGATATTCTTAATTTAAAGGTATACGCAATATCCAACAACCTATCATTCCCAAGATAACTTTAATTGGAATTATATTCTAACCACTTCTTTATAGTTTTTTTGGTTGTTTGTTGTAATCCTTCAAGTTGGTGTGGATCATCGTTCGCATATCGTATTATCAGATTAGGATTATCTTGTAGATCTTCATACAATCTTATTGCAAAGAAATTATCCTCTTCTGTTACCATCTTCTCAATCAATAATGGAATGATTTCTTTTCCCATAGCCTTTAAATCGGCATATTGAGGTAAATTTCTTGTAGTAGCAGTGTTATTACTAAGCGAGTAATGCCATGCTTCCTTCCATTCATTAAACAGAGATTCAAACCTTGAACTATCTCTACATGTTTTTACTTTTCTAGCAATCATCATCAACTCATCCGGTGAGAAGATTATATTTTCGTGAATATCCTCACTTATTTCTTTCATTGCATTAGCATCTATTTCACTTAGACTACGGGTAGGAGAAACTGCCCCATAGGTTTCCACAGGAACTCCATACATTCCATTAGAAAACACACTTACAAGGTGCCACAATAGCCACATACGCCCCATCTTAGAATAAGGTGCCTCGCAATGGGGACTACCTCCAAGAGATGCATGCAGAGGGGTATTTCCCCAACCCCAAACTACAGGATAGTATCTTGATATTGAGGTTGCCCCTTTCATGTAATCATAAGCGGCATGATACACGGAACTCGCATTTTCATATCCATATCTTACTTGATCCCAAGTACTAAACTCTATCCACTTATTATTAAACCCCAACGAATAGGCAAAACAATTATATCCAGATGACGGATAATTCATAACAACTGTATTGGAATATTCAACTAAAGGAAACGATTTCCTTAAAGCATTCCTTTCAGCAGAAAAGAGAGGTCGTGGGAAAGAGTTCCTGATCAATTCGCGCTGTTCATCTGTTAATTGAGAATCCCAATTATCAGGAAGAATATACCCTCCCCCTGGTAGATTTGATCGTGTCTTAGCCATCGGTCCAATAATGCTATAAATATAATCCATAATTTCAAGGCTATCAAGCAAATTAACAGTTTGTATAGCCACTTCATTAGCCGGCTTTACAGATTCCTCAACGGTACTTACAATATCTTCGCTACTACAAGCAAAAATACACAACAGAGCGAATACTACAGTTAATTGCTTCATATCACAAGTATTTAAGGTGAATATTATACGAATGTATATATTTTTTTCGAGCATTCCTAACACTTTTCTGTTTTCTTACTCAATAATATTCCATTCTTTTGTTATTAAATGATATAGATGCTAGTGACTTTAAAAACCTTTTGAATATTTTAAAATAGCAGCAGCCAGAGGAGATGCAATCGCATGGTTAAATCTTGGAAATATGTATATGACTGGACAGGAGCATCCTTAAAATAGATGACTTCACCTTATCATTTTCAATAATAAGGTGAAATCAGCATACGATTCAGACTGAAATTATTCAGGTAAAATCTGTTCGATCTCTTTCAACTCATCTGCCGAGAACTCCAAATGATCCAACGCTTTTAAATTGTCGGCTAACTGGTTGACAGAGCTTGCGCCCACAATCACCGAAGTCATCCGTTCGTCTTTCAATACCCATGCCAGTGCCATTTCAGCAAGTGTTTGTCCACGTCGGAGGGCTATTTCATTCAACTGGCGGGCGGCTTCTACCTTTTCAGGCGTCACTTGCGAAAGCTGGAGAAAACCCGAAGAACGTGCGGCACGAGAGCCTTCCGGAATACCATTCAAGTATTTATCTGTCAACAGTCCTTGCGCCAAAGGAGAAAAAGCGATGAAACCGGAACCATATTCTGCTGCCAGCGGAAGTGTTTCGGCCTCCACCTCACGGTCGAACATACTATACCGATACTGGCTGATGAGACAGGGAACACCGGCTTTTGTCATCATTTCGTAGGCCATACGTGCTTGTTCGGGAGGATATTTGGAGATTCCGATATACAGCGCTTTCCCTTGTTTCACGATATCAATCAATGTCTGAATGGTTTCTTCGACCGGAGTAACTCCATCATAACGATGGCTATAAAAGATATCGAAATACTCCAACCCTGTCCGACGGAGACTTTGGTCAATGCTCGCCATCAGATTTTTACGAGAGCTATTTCCGCCATAAGGGCCAGCCCACATGTCATGTCCGGCTTTGGAAGAGATGATCATTTCATCCCGATAACCCTGGAAGTTCTCTCGCAAGATTCGTCCGAAATTGGTTTCAGCACTTCCGGGAACAGGACCGTAATTGTTTGCCAGGTCGAAATGGGTGACACCATGATCGAACGCATACTTAATCATGTCGGTTGCTACATCGAAATTGTCCACACTACCGAAGTTGTGCCACAACCCCAAAGAGATTAAAGGTAACTGCAAGCCGCTCTTGCCACAATATTTATAGGGCATCCGTTCGTAGCGTCCGGCTGCCGGCTGATAACTAAAAGAGTTTTCCATAAAACAGAATGTTTATATTTTCCTTTCACAAAGTAAGGAAAAATATTCCAATTACAGCTTTAGTCGAATATTAAAAAGAATACTCTAATTAAAAGCAGGATGCCACATTAACCATACAACCAATCAGAACTGGAAATAAATAAACGGTTGAATTTCCGAACTCTTCATCTGAATAACCAGATAAATCAAAGCGACCATCAATACTGCTTTTCCTAGGAACGGCAAACGGATCACTCCTCGACAAGCTACATTTTCCCAACTATCAGGAGCAAAATGAAGCAGGAAGCCAAGCAACATCAACGCAAATACTTTCCAATATCCTTCTAGTAATTGCGGGAACAGTTGCGGACGGAAAGTAGTGAATATCTGTCCCAGCATATCCATTGAATTCTGAAAATCGGCATTACGGAAGAAAATCCAGCAGAAGCAGACGAAATGGAAAGTGATAATCACTCCAAACACACGCCGCCAACCGTGACTTTCCTCTCCTTTCTTACGCCCGGTGATAGACATCCACATTTTATGTAATGCCAGAGCTACTCCATGAAAAGTTCCCCAAAGAACGAAGTTCCAGGAGGCACCATGCCACAGACCGCCCAAGAACATGGTAATTATCAAGTTGAGATATTGCCGGAATTTACCTTTTCGGTTTCCTCCCAAAGAAATGTATAAATAATCTTTTAACCAACTGGATAAAGATATGTGCCAACGACGCCAAAATTCCGTAATAGAGGCAGACTTATAAGGTGAATTAAAGTTGAGATTGAAATGGAAACCTAACAATAAGGCGATACCGATAGCCATGTCGCTATATCCAGAAAAGTCACAGTAAATCTGCAAAGCATAACCATAGACTCCCATCAGATTCTCAACACCGGAATAAAGAGTAGGGTTATCAAAAATACGTTCCACAAAGTTGATGCTGATATAATCGGATATGATAGCTTTCTTGAAAAGACCGGAAACGATCAGAAAAATTCCGCGCCCGAACATTTCCTGCGAGACGAATAAGGGTTTCCGGATTTGCGGAATAAAGTCGCGGGCACGCACGATAGGTCCTGCCACCAACTGGGGGAAGAAAGATACGTAAAAGGCATAGTCCAAAAGATTGGTCAATGGTTTTATGTCTCTTCGGTAAACATCAATGGTGTAGCTTAGCGACTGGAAAGTGAAGAAGGAGATACCAACCGGCAGGAATATATCGAGAGCGGTAAATTCTCCTCCCATCAATGATGCAATCACTCCACCCAGAAAATTGGTATATTTGAAATAGGCAAGAAGTCCTAAGTTAACTCCCAAACTCAAAGCGACCAATCCTTTACGTTTCCAATAGCCCTCTGCACGGTCCATTAGTTGCGCAAGGAAAAAGTCGGCAACGGTGACTATGGCAAGCAGGAAAAAATAGGTGCCGCTACTCTTATAGTAAAAATAATAGGAGAAGAGAGTAACAAACATGATACGGGCGGTGTATTTGCGTTGTAACAACACATACACCACCATGAAAGCAACGAACAACCAAAGGAAGATACCGCTGCTGAATATCATTGGCGCTTGCGGATCGTAGGTAAGTACCTCTTTCAGTCTACTGAAATCTATATCAATGGGAAACATAGTCATTATATGCTTTGATAAGTGCTTGGTATAATAAATTTCCTTGCAGGATGTATCCTTCGGGTAAATAATGTACATGATCGGGGCGCATCAGTTTTGCGTCTGTCCAGTTCGTGCAGGCACGACGCTTCCCTCCGACTACCTCATACATATCCCACACGAGCAGACGATGGTCTTTTGCATAACGACGAATGGTTTCCGCTGCTGTTGCTGTACGTGGATTGATGGCATACGTGCGTCTACGCCTTCGTTGCCGGAAACTTTCATAAGAACCGGGAGGGGTAGTCAGAAGAATAGGTACGTTAGGAAGACTGTCGTGCAACAGTTTCACCAGTTCATCCATCTGATTGTAGTGCACATTTATATTATAACGCCGGTTATGGCTTTCATTGGTTCCGAAAGAGAGAATCAACAATTCGGGCTTCAGGGCGGCAATTTCGGCAATACGATCCGGATGGGTAAAGGTAAGGCAAGTAGCTCCGTTGACGCCTTTATCTATATAAGAAACAGCACCGAAAGTTTCTGTCAAACGGGCACCGATGGTTTGAGGGTAGATATGTCCACGTACATGGCTGTCGCCAATATGAACGATACGGACTGTATCTTCGGAGAGTCCGGCACGCACCTGGCGAAGATGTTCGAAGACGGGAGCTAGCAGAGCGATACTGTCAATAATCTCATTCCGACCGGTTTCGCGGAAAGCTGAAGGGAAGGATATTTGTACAGTGATCGTATCATTCGCCCAGTTCATTTCCCGTAAAGGCTTTATAAGTTTTGCGGTCTTTCCCAGTGGAGGACATACAGGGATACGGTCTTGCGCGATTGCTTCTGCAAGGAAACAAGGAACACTCAACATACCGGCGAGAATAAGAATAAAGACAGACTGCAGATTATTCTTGCTCATAAGCACGCCTCCTGTCGTATTGTTCCTTACCATAGATCATCGTTTCATAAAGTAGTCCCGCCAAATGCTTGCCGCCACGGAAGTTTATATGCGTATAATCGTAATTTGCCATAGAAGGTTTGGCATGCACCAGTTTTGCCATGCTGCCTTCTCCGCCCATTGCTTCAAACATATTCCAAAAGGCGATGCCGCTTTCGGCTGCAATGTTCTGCTGATAACGAATCAGATTCTTCACACCGGGCATGGTACGAAGTTCACCGTTCTCGTTTTTAGAATCACGGTCGCCGACGCTCAACAACAGGATTCCTGCTTGTGGGAAACATTCTTTCAAATGCTCGATAGCTGTGAGCAGTCCTTTTTGATAGTTATCATAATTGCGTCCCCGTTCGGTAGCTACATTCAAACCATATTCGAGGATAATGAGGTCGTAAGGACGTTGGCGGTTAAACTGTTTCAACATCTGTGAAGGAATGCCCCGCAGAGAAAGACCGGAACTGCCACGCAACGAGAAGTTGTCGAGAATGATTCCTTTCTTTCCATCCATTGCCAAACCATAGAACAATGTAGAGTCTGCACGGTCTACTGTCCAACGGATAGAGCCGATGCGTCCGTCTACCTGAATTTGCTGCAATCCGTCGGAAGGGCCTAATGAATAATTCTTGTTTTCTCCTTTGTTCACACGAGCAGAAAGGAGAACGGAGTCTCTGTTATGGAAGAAGATGGAGGCACGCTGGCAAGTATCGAGCAGGGAGGCATATTTATTTTGCCCGCGCAGTTCTACATAAGCTCCGTTGCGGGGAACGAAATAATGACCGGATATGCCTTGTTTCTTCTTATCGAAATAGACGCTGTCTGTTACCGCATGACTGGACCATCCGCCAAACGTATGTCGCACCGTAGGACGGTAACCGCTTGTCATGGAAGTGATGGTAACAAAACCTACACCACAACCGCCGAATTGTTTCTGAAGCATTTCGCGTAAGTCAGCCGTAAAGATATCCGCTTCGATAAAGGAATCTCCGAATACGGCAATACGCACCTGTTTGTCATCGGAGTCATCGGAAGAGACACGGTCAAGTGCTTTATAAAAAGGAGTCATCCCCCGGAGAGTGGAATCACTGTAATCTTCAATGCAAGTCATACCTGTACGACAGGTATCTACAAAGGCAGGTTTTACAACAGGAGGCAAAGGGATGCTGTCCGAATCAGCTGCGGCAGTCTCTGATTCCGGATAACGAAGGTCGCTCAAAAGGTCTACACGCCTCATCGTGTGCCCGTCAATAGTCAGCGCCGGAAGCCAATGAAGCCCGAGTAAGACTGCAAACACAATCAGTACGAACCACAACGAATATTTCAAATAATTCTTTATTATCTCCATCTTTACAAGTAGATATAGGCACTATTTTAGTTCTTGTTTTTACCCGGTGCCGAGCTACCTCTTCCTCGGTGCCGAACCATCTCCTCATCGGTGCCGGAGGAGGCCTTCATCGGTGCCGGACATTTTCAGGCTGCAAAGATAGAGAAAAGCAATAAAAAAGAAGGGAGAATCTACATTATTTATGAGATTCTCCCTTTTTACTTATTTACATGCCGGACATCGGTCAGATCGTCCGTTCAATGTTCCACACAAATGCACGCAAACCTAATTGTTCGGTTTCCAAGTCCATTATATGCAAGGTGTCGAGCAACGGATCGACTTTGCTGTCGTCTACTACCGTCAAGATAGCCGAGCACATACTTGGCCAAGCATGGCTTCCGAAATGCGGATCGCCTGTTTTCGAACCACGTCCCTGCACTTTCTCAAGGTATGTAAAGCCACGACAACCCAAACGGTCGAGTAATGCCATGATTCGTTCGTAATAAGCCTGATCGAATGTTATCAATACTGATTTCATATTTCTTTTCTTTATTATTTCTTAATAATACTGTCTTTATTCGCCTGGAAGTAAACATCCAATTCACGTTGACGACGGAGCTTACGACGACGGTTCTTAATACCTGTTCCTGCAAATACACAATATAAAGTAGGGATCAAAATCAATGTCAAAACAGTAGAGATCGTCAAACCACCGATTACGGCAATCGCCATCGGACTCCACATTTCAGAACCCTGACCGCCACCGATAGCCATCGGAATCATACCAAGAACGGTAGTGGCAGTGGTCATCAATACGGGACGGAGACGGCTCTTACCAGCGGTTACTACAGAGTTCAACACTGCCAGTCCACGTTCGCGACAAAGGGTAATGTAGTCGATAAGCACGATACCATTCTTCACCACAATACCAATCAACATGATACCTCCCAACAAACTCATGACACTCAATGTACTGTTCGTAAAAAATAGTGCCATCAAGACACCGCTAAAAGCAAACGGCAAGGAGAACATAATAATGAACGGATAGGTCAGTGACTCGAACTGTGCTGCCATCACGATAAATACAAGCACAACAATCAGGATGGCAAGCGTTCCCAAATCGCGGAACGAATCCTGCTGGTCTTCGTATGAACCGGAAATCTGAATGGTGACATCTCCCGGAAGATCCATTTTATCTATCACCTTATTACCGGCAGCTACTACGTCGCCCAACGGAGCACCGGAGATTACTGCGGAAACGGTCACGATACGTTCGCGGTCTTTACGTTCGATGGTAGGAGGCGCGAAACGTTCGACTACCTTTCCGACGTCTTTCACACGAACGGATTGTCCTTGCGCATTGTAAATGAGAATATTTTCGAGACTCTCCAGACTTGTACGGAATTCGGGCGCATAACGCACTTTGATATCATACTCATCTCCGTCTTCACGATATTTAGATGCTACCGCACCATTGACACGATTACGCAGATAGTTACCGGCTGTTGAAAGATTCAAGCCATGCATCGCCAGTTTTTCACGGTCGAAGTCTACCTGATATTCCGGCTGGTAATCACTACGACTGATATTTACCTCGGTCACACCTTTTACTTTCAGCAATTCACGTTTCAGACGAGCGGCTACGCTATCGGTCATTGTCATGTCGTATCCGTAAACCTCAAAGTCGGCACTTGCCTGTGCGGACATACCCGTGTTACTACCACCGAGAATTACCTGTGCTTTACTGAATTCCGGATAGGCTTTCAAATCTTCACGCATCTCATCACAGACTGCTTCCAAAGTGATATCACGATCGCCCGGATCAACCAAACTGATGTTGAACGAGATAATATGCGAACCGTTGTCCTGCATAGATGCCCAAGTATTATCGGAGTCAGCCTGCCCGACGGTGTAGTTGCAGACTTTCATGATGTCTTTATATTTCGTCAGCCATTGGTTGGTTAATTTCTCCGAAAGTTCCTGTGCTATCTCTTTTCGTGTACCAATCGGAAGCTCCAACTGTACAGCAATACGAGCATTATCCTGTGCCGGGAAGAACTCCGTACCGATGCCCTTTGCACACAGCAAACTGACAATGAAGAAAGCAATACATCCCACAATAACAATCGGACGATGACGTACAGCCCAGTTCAGCATCTTCGCATACCAGGTATCGAGCCCGTCGAGCGCTTTCTCTATCGGAGTAAAGAAGAGCTTGAACATCTTCGACGGTTTCTTCTGCAAGCGAAGCAACTGGGAACAAAGCATCGGAGTTAAAGATAGTGCAGCGACCGTAGAAATAAACATGATGGCACACATCATCCAACCCAACTGTTTGAAAAGTACACCGGACATACCGCTTACCATTGTCAACGGGAAGAACACGGCAATCATAGTCAGCGTAGAAGCGATTACAGAAATTGCCACCTCATTGGTTCCGTGCACGGCTGCCTGTTTCGGATCGGAGCCACGCTCGATATGGGTCGTTACGTTTTCAAGTACCACAATCGCATCATCCACCACCATACCGATAGCGATAGAAAGCGACGAAAGCGAGATGATATTAATCGTATTTCCACTAACAGCCAGGTAAATGAACGAGGCAATCAACGAAAGCGGAATGGTGATACAGATAATCAATGTTGCACGCCAACGTCCCAGGAAAAGGAACACGACGATGACAACGAAGAGCAAGGCATAAACAACGGTTTCCGTCAAACTGTCGATGGTGTTCAAAATGTTGTCGGAGGTATCGACAATGACACCAATCTTCACGTCACTCGGCAGGTTCTTCTGAAGCCTCGGCAATGCGTCGGCCACTTTCTTGGAGATTTCTACCGAATTGGCTCCCGACTGCTTCTGAACAACAATCATAGCACCTTGCACACCATTGTTATAGGTTTCCTGTGCACGTTCTTCCACGGTATCGACAATTCGGGCTACATCACGCAAAAAGACATTTGCCCCATTATGCGTACCTACCACTACATCTGCCAACTGTCGGGAATCATCGAACTCACCTTCTACACGCAACGCGTATGTTTCGCTACCAATATCGAAGTTACCACCGGGAATGTTCTTGTTCTCGGCGCCGATAATGGAACTGATTGTTTCGATAGTCAGGTGATAGGCTTCCAGTTTATTGGGGTCGCAATAGACCTGAATCTCACGTTGCGGCGCACCACTGATAGACACGGTTCCGACTCCCGGAATACGTGCCAGCGGGTTTACCACACGGTCGTCCAATATCTTATAAAGCGCTGACTGACTTTCATTGGCCTGTACGGAAAGCAGCACGATCGGAATCATGTCCGTACTAAATTTGAAGATGATCGGATTCTCGACATCATCGGGAAGCTGCGAACTTACCATGTCGAGTTTATCACGCACATCATTGGTCAGAACGTCAATATCGTTACCAAACTCGAACTCCAATGTAATCAATGACATATTCTCGGAAGAACGGGAGGTAATATGTTTCAGGTTGCTCACCGCGTTCAACGTATTTTCGAGCGGGCGAGTCACATTATTTTCTATATCCGAAGCACTTGCTCCGGGATAAGCGGTCATTACCATGATTGTATTCGTGTCAATGTCCGGATACAAGTCGATAGGTAACTTGGACAAAGAGAAAAGACCAAAAATCACCACTGCCAGGAAGCAGAGGGAGGTCATAATCGGTTTCTTAACCGCACCTTCGTATAAACTCATGTTATTTTATTTAAAAGCCTCTCCCCGCTCCTCTCCCCAAAAGAGGGAGCCGGAAGATCGTTTTGAAATCAGGTTAATTAATAAAAGCATCGGGCGAAAGGTACTGAACACCTCTTATTTGGAAGAAGACTGGGAAGAGGCTTCCACCTCTACTTCCATACCGTTCACCAAACGTGACTGTCCGGCAACTACCACCTGTGAGTTATCCGGTACACCGGATTTCAACTCATACTCCGTACCCATGCGTCTACCCAGTTCGACCTTATTATAAGATACTTTACCGTCTTTATAAACGAATACATAACGGTCGCCGGAACCTGCCTGCTTAACGATTGCCAAATCGGGAACAACGACGTTTTCTGCTGTACCGAAGTTCAATGTCGCACGGGCAAACATTCCCGGACGCACACGCTGGTCTTTATTATCCAGTCTGATCTCTACCTGGAATGTACGGGTAGTAGCATCTATGGTAGGGTAAATCAGATTGATGGTTCCTGTAAATACTTCATCGCCATATACATCGAGTTTCACATCGACGGGGGTACCTTTTTTCACTTTCGTGAAGTAGGTTTCGGACACGTTAATCAGGAGTTTCACCGGAGTGATCTGTTCTACTACAAGTACGGGTTCTCCACCGCTGTACATATCGCCATTATCATAGTTGCGTGCAGTGACCACACCGTTGATAGGGCTTTGCAAAGAGGTATTCTCCAGCAGATTCTTATAAGCGGTTTTCTTCACATCGAGTTGCATCTTCGAAGCATCCCACTCTGATTTGGACGCACCGCCCACTTTATATAATTCGTCGATACGGTTGAATTCTATTTCCTGATTATCTAGTTGCAGCTTCGTCTGTTTCAGGTTGGCTGCATCCATCTGCACAAGTTTCTGGCCTTTGGATACGCGGTCGCCCACTTCCACAAAAATCTGGTCAATACGTACGGGAGACGAAGGGGCTATATTATTCTTTACTTCAGCTTCCACCGTCGCTGTGTAATCTTGTATTTGATCTACGGGACGGGCTTTTACGTCTGCCAGCTTCACAATGGGCTTCGCGTCCACATGTTCCGCAGCCGCTTTGTCTTTTCCACCTGTACATGAGCCCATAAACACAGTTAACAGCAGGGCTACCAATTGGATACTTCTTTTCATATTCCTTAATTGTAATTTTTTAGTTGTCTATCTTTATTCTTTTCCCAGAACCTGATCGAGGTCTGCCTTAGCAACCAGGTAATCGTATATGGACTGATTATAGGTGAGTTGCGCCTGTGTCAGCGACACTTGGGAACTGTTCAGTTCGAGCACCGTGCCCTTACCTACATCATAACGTTTTTCGGCAATCACTACCGCTTTCTTTGCCTGCATCACATTTTCCTTGTTGCTGACTACCTGCTCTGTGCTGGCACTCATATTATTGCGACAACTGACAATCTGCATATTCAATTGTCTTTCCGTATCGATACGGTTCCAATCGAGCTGGCGCATCTGTATACGGGCGGATTTCACTTTCGTAAAGTTACTTGCCTTATATAAAGGTATACTAAGATTGAACATCAGGCTGGAACTGTTGCTCCAGTTGTAATTGAAAAAATTGATATTCGGATTATACAGTGATTGATATTGATAGGAGAAACTCATTGAAAGAGTCGGCATAAAGTTTGTCTTTAAAGACTTTACGTTCTTTTCAAGCAACTTCATGTTCAAGTCCAACTGCTTCATGGTGGTATTGTTGTCCAGATTTACATTTTCTTCTCTCAACTGGTTGGCAAACATCGCCGTCTCATAGTTGGTCAGACTATCGTTAATCTTTATCTCCACATCGGCTGTGATGCCCATCAGGACTTTCAACTGCAACTTAGCCAAAGTCACCGCATTAGCTGCCGAAATCAAGTTCGGTTTAATACTGCGCATCTGCACTTCCGCACTGATCTTGTCATATTCGCTCACGGTTCCCTGCTGATATTTGGCATTCACTACATTGTAGTTATCTTCTGCCAGCTTATAACTGCCTTGAAGCACTTCATAGCTGTCCTGCGCAAGCATCAACTGATAATAAGCCTTGCTCACCTGATTCACGAGATCCAGTTTGGAAGCGCGTGACTTCTCTACTGCCAGTTCAATATCCGTCTTTGTCATCGACATGGCACGATAAACGCCCGGCACAAAGAGTGGCAGATTAATACTCAACCCTGCATTCGCGGTGTTCGTACCGTCTTGTCCCATCTTGAACGACATATCGTTCAATTTCATTTCAGCCGCTTTAATGGTATGGTCTACTGAACCGGCAATACTAGCCTCCGGCAACAGACTTTGCCAGGCTTCTTTGCTGGCAACTTTCTTTAATGCAACTTCTTCTTCTGCCACTTTTATTGTCGGATTCTCATCCAATGCAATTTCCAGGGCTTTGTCTAAGGTTAAGGTTAGTATATTCTTCTCCGCCTGTGTGTCCTGCGCCTTTGCAAAACCAAATGCACAGAGTGCCACAGCTACCAGAAGAATCTTCTTACCTGCCAATCTTTTCATCTTGTTCATAAACTGAATTTCTAATTTAATCTTACTTGTTTGTCAATAAAACCTCACTCTTGCTCTAATCTGCGATGCGGTTCTTACGATATTCTTGTATAAAGTCTTCCAGTACCTTTGCTCCTTTTTCGGTGGAGATGCCGCGTATATAAGTAAACATGATGGATTCGTACACTTCAATGAAAGGATATTCATTGCAGATATCCGTATTCAGAAGTACGTCAAACTGCTCTCGTACCAGCAAATTAACGATAGCGAAGTTCACATCCGGACGAAAGATACCCTGCTCTACTCCCGTCTTGAAGAAGGACATCGTTTTCTGCGAATCGCTGTCCTGCCGATTCTTCATCATCTCATATACTTTGGGATATTTCTTAATGTCTTCAAAAAAGCGTTTGTTCGTCTGATGAAACATCTCAATGCTTTTCTGAAAGACTGCAAGTATCACTTCCAACACATTGTGCGACTGTTCAAAGACTTTCTGCAAATACTTGTCTCTGTCTGCCTGTGCCTTCAGTATGCATTCTTTCAACAACGATTCTTTATCCGAAAAGACTTCGTAGAGCGTACGTTTGGAAATTCCTAATGCTGCTGCAATGTCATCCATTGTAATACTCTTGATGCCTTTTGAAGTAAAAGCTTCTGTTGCCGCCGTTATGATCCGTTCTCTTAACTCTACCCGTTGGGAAGCGTCCTTTCCATGCTCTGTCATCATCCGTTTTTCTATTTTATTAAAATGCAGTTTTCGTTTTCTCTTCATTTCCAAAGGAAAAACGGAACAAAGATATATAGAAAACTCAATTAACAAATTAAGTTTCCAGCTATTTATAGTCCATTTGGGATTTATTATCATTCAATAGAGTGAAATGAAAACAAGTGTTAATAGGAAATTTGGAACAAACACAAAGGAAAGGTAAAAGGAGGGAATATAGGAAGTAAAGTTTTATCGCTAATAGAAGAGATGGGAGCCAATAAATGCCGGATAAATATCGATAAGAATCGACACTTACCCGGCAATAACAGTCACCATTATTAACGAAAAGCAAAAAAGGGTCAATTTATTGTCAGTATTCAATCTGTGTCCTCTTCAGGAAGGCGACTGTTTTATGTATTTCCTTGTACATCACAATGTCATCTTTTACAAAAGGCACTTCTTTCCGATAGGCATGGAGGAAACGCTCAAGAACGGGAGAGGTTTTCTGCGGGCGGCGGAAGTCGATGCCTTGTGCGGCGTTCATCAGTTCGATGGCAAGGATATGTTCCAGGTTGTCCATCACTTTATAGAGTTTGGTGGCGGCATTGGCACCCATGCTTACATGGTCTTCCTGTCCGTTGGAGGAGACTATGGAATCGCTAGAAGCTGCATAGCAGTACATTTTATTCTGGCTGACCATGGAGGCGGCGGCATACTGGGGAATCATGAAGCCGGAGTTCAGACCGGGGTTGGCTACGAGAAATTCAGGTAGTCCACGGAGTCCCATAATCAGTTGGGAGACACGGCGTTCGGAGATATTTCCCAATTCGGCCAGGGCGATGGCGAGGAAGTCATAAGAGATGGCAAGCGGTTGCCCGTGAAAGTTTCCACCGGAGATGATCCGGTCTTCATCGGGGAAGATGGTGGGGTTGTCCGTGACGGAATTGATTTCGGTCAGCAGTACGGAGGCAACGTAGCGGATGGCATCTTTGGTGGCGCCATGTACTTGTGGGATGCAGCGGAAGGAATAGGGATCTTGCACATGTTCCTTGTGGCGTTCGATTAGTTCGCTGCCTGCCAGTAGTTTGCGGAAGGCTTCGCCTGTCTCAATCTGTCCCTGATGGGGACGGATTTGCTGGATGCAGTCCATAAACGGGTCGATACGGCCGTCAAAGGCTTCGAGGGAAAGGGCGGCTATCAGGTCGGCCTTTTTCGAGAGGCGAAAGGCTTTGAGCATAGCAAACACACCGTTGGCACTCATAAATTGGGTGCCGTTCAGCAGGGCTAGTCCTTCTTTGCTCATTAGTTTGACCGGTTCCCAGCCAAACTCGTCGAGTACGCTGATGGCTTCGCACTTTTTTCCTTTATAGTAAACATCACCGACACCTATCAGAGGAAGGAAAAGATTGGCGAGCGGTGCCAGGTCGCCGGAGGCTCCAAGGGAACCGCGGTCGTAGACAATTGGCATGACGTCATTATTGAAAAAATCGAGGATGCGTTGCACGGTGATAACTTGTACGCCGCTATGTCCCAATGAGAGGGCGTGGGCTTTGAGAAGCATCATCAGTTTGATGATGACGGGGCGGATTTCTTCGCCTACGCTGCAAGCATGGCTTTTTATCAAGTTCTCCTGGAGGGTTCCCAGTTCATCGGGAGATATATTTTTAGTGCATAGAGAGCCGAAACCTGTTGTTATGCCGTATAATGGTTCTTCGGAAGAAGCTATTTTTTGGTCGAGGTAGTCACGGCATTTCTGGATGCGTAACTTGGCTTCGGGGGCTAGTTCCAGTTTCAGGTTTTCGTTTATAATTCGTTCGATGATTTCGAAGGTCAGTGCTCCGGAACCGATATGGTATACATTCTTACTCATACGCGCAGGTCTTGATTTACGGCATCCAACAATTCTTTTTCTCTCTGACAGGCGGTTTGCTCGATGGCATCGGCTTCGGTTTGCAGCTGGAGGACAAAATCTCTGTCTTTGAGCGAACCGAGGTTAATACGAACATTCAGCAAGGCTCCCAATACGGCGGAACGGGCAGACATCATGGCTACACAGGCGTCTGTGACGGCATTACGGTTACCCAAACGGGCAACATCTGCTATGACGGACATCATATCCAGTGCTTTGCGGGCTACTTCTAACGGGACGAGGGCAGCTTGTTTGGTTGCTTCCTGAATGGCGGCACTTCGGACAGCTTTCTCTTCGTCGGTTGTTTTAGGAAGTTTGAAGCAGGCAAAGACTTCGTTGTAGGCAGCGGAATCTTTATCAATAAGTGCAATAAATTCGTCCAGTAAGCGGAGTGTGATTGTTTGTGCGTGTTGCATTACTTCTTCACTGGCTTCGTATCCTTTTTTTCCTACGGTGAGCCGTGCCACCATCGTGGAAAGCGCGGAAGCCAGTGCTCCATTCAAAGCGGCAATACTGCCACCACCGGGCACAGGGTCACTGCAAGCTACTTTATCTAAGAAATCTTTTACGGTTAAATCTGCTAACATGGTATTCAGTTTTAAGTGATTAATGAATGAGTGGGGTAACTATTAAGCGACGGGATATAACATGCCGCCTTTAATAGTCATGATTACACAGTTCATGCCTATATAATAAGGTAGAATATGATAGTTGTCGGAATTGAGAATGATGAAATCGCCTTGTTTGCCAACTTCGATACTTCCAATACGGTCGGCTCGTTGAAGGGCGGCGGCTCCGTTCAGGGTCAGGGCGGTGATGGTTTCTTCGATGCTCATTTGCATATAGATGCAGGCCAAAGCAATGGTCAGCGGGATGGAACCGGAGAAACAACTGCCGGGATTCAGGTCGGTAGCGAGTGCCACAGCACAACCGGCGTCAATCATTTCACGACCTCGTGCGTAGGGTTCTTTCAGGGCAAAAGCTGTCAAAGGCAACAGGGTAGCCACAACTCCGGCATCAGCCATTGCACGGATGCCGGCATCGGAAGCATGCAGGAGGTGGTCAGCAGATAGTGCTCCCAGTTCGGCTGCCAGTTCGGCCCCACCGAGGGAAACGATTTCATCAGCATGGAGTTTCAATATGAAACCGTGCTCCTTGGCTGCCTGAAGCAGGCGACGGGATTGTTCGATAGAAAAAACACCTTGTTCGCAAAAGACATCACAACATTCTGCCCACTTACCGGAATGGATAAGGGGAAGCATTTCACGAATCAGGAAGTCGATGTATTCGTCGCTTCTCCCTGCATATTCTTCGGGAAGGGCATGGGCGCCGAGGAAAGTGGAGACTATATCGACGCGTTTATGCTCAGCGTTATTCAGGCTGCGCATTACTTTTAGTTGTAGTAATTCTGTGTCCCGGTCCAGGCCATAGCCACTTTTACCTTCTACGGTGGTTACTCCCATAGTACTCATCTTCTTCAGGAAGCTTTCGGCGGCTGAACGAAGTTTAAGGTAGTTCATTTGCCGGGTGGCTTTTACGGTACTTGCAATTCCCCCTCCCCGCTCCATGATTGACATATAGCTTTCGCCTTTCAGACGCCAGGAGAATTCTTCGGAACGTTCTCCACCAAATACAAAATGGGTATGGGAATCGACGAAACCGGGTAAAAGGCAATGTCCGCGAGCGTTATAATGCCAATAGTGCTGGTAGTAACCATCCCGGTCTTCACCACGGTTTTCACCAACGTAAGTAATGATTCCTTTGGTCACTTCCACGGTTCCGTTTTCTATGATTTGCAGTTGAGACATTTCCTCTCCTTTACGGGCGGAAAAGCCGATGGGGGTTACGATACGGGCGTTAAATATGATTAGGTTTTCACTCATAAATAGTTCATCATAATTAGTTCATATAATAAATGGAGATATGAATAGCACGTTTTTTAGAATGATGTTTGCCATAAAGCAATTGTGATTCATTTTATTTTCTTATTGACTATTCCATGATACGAGCTTCGAGAACTTGCTGCATGGTAAAGTTTTCGAGTCCGAGATAGTAGGAAGCGGTATCAATCAAAGCTTCCATCGGTACAAGGCCGATTATTTCGCTACCTACAATCGTAACACCGTAACGACGGGCTTCGATACGTACTAATTCGAAGGCACGGTAAAGTGCGGTACGGGTATAGTCGGTCATGTTAATGGATACTTGGGTAATGTTTCGCTCTTTCAGTTCCACCCCCATTGCTTTTACATAACGAAGTCCTCCATTGATATGGCGGATACTTTTCGCAATCTTAGTGGCTATCTCCAGATTATCTGTACTTAGATTAATATTGTAGGCTACGAGTGGCATACGGGCTCCGATTGCTACGGTACCTGCGGTCGGATGTCGTTCAGCAGGTCCGAAGTCAGGTTGCCATTCGGGTAGTTTGATCTTTTCGGCCATTCCTTCAAATTCACCTTTACGAACGGAGGCGAGATTTTCCCGATGTGGCGCAGTAGCGGACTTTTCATACAGGAAGACGGGAAGATTATATAGCTCCGCAACTTTCGCTGCTACTTTTTTAGAGAGTTCGATGGCTTCTTCCATACTGGTATTCTTAATCGGGATGAAAGGGATCACATCTACCGCTCCCATACGAGGATGTTGCCCGGTGTGCTGATTCAGGTCGATCAAACAGACAGCTGCACCGACGGCTTCAACTATTGCTTCATACAGTGCTTCCGGTTCTCCCACAAGTGTGACGACCAGACGATTATGGTCTTCATCATTACTATAATCAAGCAGTTTTACTCCGGCTTTAGCACGGAAAGGGGCTACTATCTGATCTATTTTCTCCAAATCACGTCCCTCGCTAAAATTGGGGACGCATTCAATAATCTTATTCCAACTCATACCAAATATCTATTATTATAGAGGTTATACTTTACTGAATAACTATATGTTTTACATCAAATAGCCACATGGTTTATTCAAAATAACCGCATGTTTAAACTGTTCCATATATTGTGGGAATTTACTCCCTCATATTATGGGAATGTTTTCTCTTATATTGTGAGACTACTTTCCCACAATAGATGTAACCATCTTCTTTATTAATTCTTCGTCCGCCACATACGGCATTGTTATCTGATAATCTCCAGCATGGGACTCATTAAATGCCTCACTCGTTTCCATCGCATGCGGATTACGCGCCCACGAACGGCGGGCTACTCCTCCCATTACGTCCCAAAGCATTGCCGAACGAAGTATTTCATCTACCCGTTCGCTACCGTCGCATACCATACCAAAACCGCCATTGATTGCTTTACCAATGCCGACGCCACCTCCATTGTGTAAGGCTACCAGACTCATTCCACGGGCACAATTTCCGGCAAAACATTGCACAGCCATATCTGCCATCACATTACTTCCGTCTTTGATATTCGACGTCTCCCGGAAAGGAGAATCCGTACCGCTTACGTCGTGATGGTCTCGTCCCAGCATAATAGGGCCTACTTCACCCCGGCGAACCATCTCATTGAAACGGAGGGCAATGTTCATTCTCCCAACTGCATCCTGATACAGAATACGTGCCTGTGTACCCACCACGAGCTGATTCTTTTCTGCATTATGTATCCAATTGTAGTTGTCAAGATCCTGTCCGCGCCGGTTGACGTCGATACATTCCATAGCCGCATGGTCTGTTTTTATCAGATCTTCGTGTTTGCCACTCAAGCAAACCCATCTGAACGGACCGTAGCCGTAGTCAAAGAGTTGGGGTCCCATAATATCCTCGACATAACTTGGCCAGATAAATCCGTCTTTTTCATCAACACCATTATAGGAGATTTCTTTTACTCCGGCATCGTATATGGCTTTCATAAAAGAATTTCCATAATCAAAGAAATAAGTTCCGCGGGCTACCAATTTCTTGATGACTTCGAAATGACGGCGCAGAGATATGTCTACCAAGTGACGGAATTGCTCCGGCGATTCGTGAAGAAGGCGTGTGCGTTCCTCGAAAGTCAGTCCGGCTGGGCAGTATCCGCCTTCGTAAACGGCGTGACAGGAGGTTTGATCGGATAATAGTTCGATCAAAATCTTTTCGCGCTCGGCATATTCGAGCAGGTCTACTATATTTCCATGATAGGCAATGGAACAAGGTTCACGACGTCGCATTGCTTCAGTTGCCATCCGGTATGCTTCTATGATATCTGCAGTCACATGCCCTACCCATCCCTGGCGGTAGCGTGTTTCAATGCGTGAACGATCTACTTCGGCTATGATGGAGACTGCTCCTGCTATTTCGGCTGCTTTAGGTTGTGCACCACTCATTCCTCCCAAACCGGAAGAAATAAATAAGTGTCCCCGCAAATCTTGGTCTTGTGGAATTCCGAGTTTCAATCGTCCGGCATTCAGGAGGGTGTTGAAAGTGCCATGCACAATGCCTTGAGGACCGATATACATCCAACCACCAGCTGTCATCTGTCCGTAATTGGCAACTCCCATCTGGGCGGCAATATGCCAATCATGTTGATTGTCGAATTGTCCGATCATCATCGAATTGGTAATTATAACGCGGGGAGCATCGGGACGGGAGCGGAAAAGCCCCAATGGATGTCCGGATTCAATAACCAGTGTCTGTTCCTGGGTAAGTTCTTCCAGATATTGCTTAATCAGTCGATATTGCATCCAATTTTGGCAAACTTGCCCGGTTTCACCATAAGTAACAAGTTCGTAGGGATATAAGGCTATATCGAAGCAAAGGTTATTGTCAATCATTACCTGAAAGGCTTTGCCTTCAATACATTGCCCCTGATATTCATCAATCGGCTTTGCTTTCAAGTCTCCGGCAGGACGGAAACGGTATCCGTAAATCCGCCCGCGAGTGCGTAGTTCTTCCATAAATTCAGGAGCCAGTTGTTCGTGCCACTCGGAGGGAATATAACGCAAAGCGTTTTTTAAAGCTGTGATGGTCTGCGCCGGGGTAAGTGTATAACCACGGTCGGGAGCTCTCCGGATACCTTCTACAAAATCCGGATAAGGAGGTAGCGTGTTGCCAAGAGTTATTCTCATAATAAACAGAATTAAGGATTACAAACTGTAAGCAATACAGTCTTATAACTCTTCGCAATATAGAAAAAAAGAAGATAAAAGACAAGAGAAATAACAGATTTATTATCAGAAAGGCATTATTACATTTACTGCTTAATAGAATGGTAAGATACAGGCAATGTCAGGAGTCTCTTATGCTTTTATACAGATACAAATGCAGGTCTTTTATCCAAACGGACTAATAGGGCTTTTATTAAAATGGATAGCGGATTTTTCCATTAAATCAAAGCCATGAGTTCTGTGTTATTTGCATAATCCGCACCCTAATCATATCACTATGACCATGATTGTATTATGAACATACTCTTTCTCTGCTATACCAACAGAGATCGACAAAATTACTTTTTTTGTTTATTCCGCAACTCCAACAAATATTTAAAGGTATGCTTCGCCTCCTGACTATCATCTTTCAAATATGCCTGTTTCAGTTCCGGATAATTCTCCAATAATTGAAGCATTTTATCTTTTCCTAGAAAATCGACTTTTCCTGTTTCACCATTTAGCTCATAACAGACGCGTTTCGTAACCAAACTTGAAGCGGCAAGAGCATCGCCAATATTCCCTCCCAGTTTTACGTCATCCTCTTCTACAAAGTTTCCTCCGATAACCGAGCCTAGAGGCATGGCACAAAAATAGATATTTTTACCCAATTGAACGGCAGGGGCATACCATGCTCCAAAGCGTAACTTTTTATAGCGCAACTTACGACAATTCAAATATAAATCTCCTTTTTCGTCACGCACGGCAAAACAACGCTTCTTCAAGCGTCGACACATCAACTCGTCATCACCGGCCGTTATCCGGTAATCAGCCCCTCCTGTCAATACAATCTGATTTCTGGAACGTTTTTCTACACGCAACACGGCTGTGGTATCACCATGTTGAGCCAGCAACTCTTTCAGGTTGGAATAAATAATATTCTGCGCAATTAACGGAAGGCTAATCACGCTTATCAGCAAACATAAGATACATCCTTTCTTCATAAGCATCCTCCTTTCCTGTCTAACGCCTTTTCGAGTGGAAAGTTATAAATTTTAGCGGATAAATGCAAGAATGAGAAAAGAAATATTGAAAAAAAGCTGCTATCAGGAAATGCCCCCTACTCTTATTAAACGGAAACAGAACTTATATACCCCATTCCTTACAGCTAATAAAGGCATTATCCAAACAAGTCATAATATGAGCTTGTTATTCCTTTCTATCTTCCGTTAATAAACAGTAAATCTGCTCTCGACAAAAACAAGCTCTTATCCCGACCGTCATGAATTATATTACCTTTGTGGAAAAGAATTAAATTTGTCATGGAAAAACAAGAACAGATCATTACTACATATCAGCAAATCATTCAGAAAACAGAACTGGAGTTACAGAATGCACGGAAACGTATCTATTATATCAGTCTTCTCCGCCTGATCTTATTCGTAGGAGCTGTAGCAAATGCTATTATCTTTTGGTCTGATGGGTGGCTATGTCTCTCTGCTTTCGCTATCTTACCTTTTATCTTATTCATCTGGCTGGTAAAACGCCATAATTTCTGGTTCTACCGAAAAGACTTTCTGAAAAAGAAAATAGAAATCAATGAGCAGGAGCTACGCGCCATGCAATATGACTTTTCTGATTTTGATGATGGAAAAGAATTTGTTAATCCATCTCATCTCTACACTCTTGATTTAGACGTATTTGGCGAACATTCTCTTTTCCAATACATCAACCGCACTGCAACGCCTATTGGCAAACAGCATCTTGCAAGCTGGTTCAATGCACATCTGGAAAACAAAGAAGCTATTGAACATCGCCAGGAAGCTATACATGAATTGTCCACAGACCTAGAATATCGCCAACAAATCCGCTTGCTCGGCTTACTCTATAAAGGAAAACCTGCCGATACCACCGAAATCAAAGAATGGGCAAACAGTCCAAGTTATTATCGGAAGCGTACGCTTCTACGCATCCTCCCGACAGCGGTAACGATCATTAATTTCTTATGTATAGGTCTAGCCATTTTAGGTATTATCTCGGCCAGTATTGCAGGAGGAGTGTTTGTTGGCTTTGTATTATTCAGCACTATTTTTTCTAAAGGAATCACTAAACTACAAACGACCTACGGAGAAAAGCTACAAATTCTTTCGACATACGCTGACCAGATTCTTCTCACTGAACAGAAAGAAATGCAAAGTCATATACTGCAAAAGTTAAAAACGGAACTTACAAGTCAGAATCAAACCGCTTCTCAAGCAGTACGCCAGCTTTCAAAACTGATGAACGCGCTCGATCAACGAAGCAATCTGCTAATAAGCACGATACTCAATGGACTGATATTCTGGGAGCTGCGCCAAGTGATACGAATCGAGAAGTGGAAAGAAATCCACGCATCTGACCTTCCCCGCTGGATAGAAACCATCGGAGAAATTGACGCTTATTGTTCTCTGGCAACATTCGCATATAATCATCCGGATTACATCTATCCTACCATTGCTGCTCAATCTTTCCATCTGCAGGCTGAAGCTTTGGGGCATCCTTTAATGGATCGCAACAAATGTGTACGCAACGGAATAGACATTGAAAGACGTCCTTTCTTTATTATTATCACAGGAGCCAATATGGCAGGAAAAAGCACGTATTTACGTACTGTAGGAGTGAATTATCTACTAGCATGTATAGGGGCTCCCGTTTGGGCAAAGCGGATGGAAATATATCCGGCTCGCCTCGTCACCAGCCTTCGAACCAGTGACTCCTTAGCCGACAACGAATCTTATTTCTTTGCCGAACTCAAGCGACTTAAATTAATCATAGACAAGCTTGAAGCAGGAGAAGAACTTTTCATCATCCTTGATGAAATATTGAAAGGTACAAACTCTATGGATAAACAGAAAGGTTCTTTCGCCCTCATCAAACAATTCATGCACATGAACACCAATGGCATCATCGCCACTCATGACTTGTTGCTAGGAACTTTAGTGGACTCTTTCCCACAAAATATCCGGAATTACTGTTTCGAAGCTGACATCACGAACAACGAACTCACCTTCTCTTACCAAATGAGAAACGGAGTTGCGCAAAATATGAATGCCTGCTTTTTAATGAAGAAAATGGGGATCGCCGTCATTAACGACTAATCCCCATCCTTGTATGAAAATCAAAGTTTTCTATTGCAGTAACATCCAAAACCTGCTTTATTTAGTAGCAGCAAACTGAATATAAAATTTCAAGCTACCTGTTTTAATGTGTCGGAAAAAACAAAGTTAAACAGGTTTTGTAGATATACTTTTACTGCATTTTACTTTTTGCCAGAAATGCTATTACCGCTGAAGCTTGTTCATCAGTGAAATACTGCACTGATGTTATTGGCTGATATGTATAAGGTATAAACTGGAATAACTGTACAGCTGCAAACTTTTTATCAGCAGAAAGTATCACATCCATACGTATATTACCACTAGCCTCACTCTTTATATTCGAACCTGCAGAGAATGAACCCGAATTCACAAGATTCCTCAAAGCATCCATGTGTTTCAAATCAAAGAATATACTATGCTCTTTAGCCACACTTTTGGTTGGCAAATAAATAACTTCTTTTGATTTCCAGAAGAGACGGAAAATCCCCATAAGGAATAAACCTGTTCCCAGAACCATCAAAGCCATACTAACCGTAGAAGACTTATCTTCCAATTCGAAAGTAGAAGCAAAAGCTAAAATACCGACCAATAACATTACAGAAGAAATTAAAACTCCTGAAACACTTGTACGTTTTGCGATATCGGGGTGTGAAGATGCGAAGATAGTAGCATCAATCGTTTGAGTAGTTGCCATAATATTTAAAGTTTAAATTATTAGTAAAAATATAAAGATAAAAAGGATATAGTCACCGGTATTACAGAAGATACCAGTAACCACAAAATAAACAATACCAATAAATATACTACTAAATAATTATACGCCTCAAAGTATATACATAGTATTCACTTGATGGCTGGCAATAATAGGAAGTTGTTGTACCATAAATCCGCCCCCAGTGTTGTGAAAGTGAATTATCACGATCAGCACAACATTGTAGCGCATTTTTTAAAGAAAAGAAATATTCTCCAAGTTGTACACGTTGAATACGTGTTACAGATATCTGATGGCTTTGCAAGTTGTTCAGTTCAGCCACTGGCTTACCAGGAAGATCCGGTGCGCTGATTTCCCCATGCTGTCTCATTGCATATGTAATAGCACGCTCCTGTTCATCCACCACTTTCGCAGTAGAAACATTGCCTGCTATGCTATGAAAAGCAACAGTCAGCAACAGAAACAATATTACCTTTACAAATTTTGCCATATTCACCTGCAAATATAACAGATTCTCTCTATGAAAAGTTCTATTAAGATATATTTTAATGTATCTTAGTATTAGTAAACGGCAGACAAACAAAAAAGGCTACCTGTGAGGGTAGCCTTTTTTATATCTATAAGAATAACTGTAAAATTATTCAGCTGATTCAGCTTTTGGTTCTTCAGCCTTAGGAGCTTCAGTTGCAGGAGCTTCAACAGCAGCAGGAGTAGCTTCAGCAGCTTTCTTCGAACGACGAGTACGAGTAGCTTTCTTAGCAACTTTTTCCTTAGCCATGTTTTCATTGTAGTCAACCAACTCGATGAAGCACATTTCTGCATTGTCACCCAAACGGTTACCAGTCTTGATAATACGAGTATAACCACCCGGACGATCAGCAATCTTAACAGAGATTTCTTTGAACAGCTCTGTTACTGCAATCTTATCTTGCAAGTTGCTAAATACAACACGACGAGAGTTCGTAGTATCTTCTTTAGACTTAGTAATCAAAGGCTCAACAAACTTTTTCAAAGCTTTCGCCTTTGCAACAGTCGTAGTGATTCTTTTGTGCTTGATCAAAGAGCAAGCCATGTTAGATAACATAGCGCTTCTATGAGAAGCAGTACGACCTAAATGATTGAATTTTTTATTATGTCTCATTTTTTATTCTTTATCTAATTTATATTTAGAAATGTCGGTTCCAAACGACAGATTCAGACTTTCCAGCAAATCATCAAGCTCGGTAAGCGATTTCTTTCCGAAGTTTCTGAATTTTAGCAGGTCAGTTTTGTTGAATTGTACCAAGTCGCCGAGAGTTTCTACGTCAGCAGCCTTCAAGCAATTGAGGGCACGAACTGACAAGTCCATATCAACGAGTTTAGTTTTCAACAGCTGACGCATGTGCAATACTTCTTCATCAAACTCTTCATTGCCATCAGTATCATTACTTTCAAGCGTGATCTTCTCGTCAGAGAACAACATGAAGTGATAAATCAGAATTTTTGCAGCTTCTTTCAGCGCTTCTTTCGGATGTATAGAACCGTCGGTACTAATTTCAAGTACTAGCTTTTCGTAGTCAGTCTTCTGTTCTACACGGAAGTTTTCTACAGCATACTTGACATTACGTATCGGTGTATAAATAGAGTCGATTGGAATTACATTAACATCCGTGCAATACTCGCGATTCTCATCAGCAGGTACATAACCACGGCCTTTGTTAATTGTAATATCAATCTGCATAGTTGACTTAGAATCTAAATGACAAATAACTAATTCCGGATTTAACACTTCAAATCCAGTCAAATACTTACCTATGTCACCTGCTTTAAATTCACTGGAATTCTCGACAGTGATGCTCACTTTTTCGCTCTCGAACTCTTCAACTACTTGCTTGAATCTCACTTGTTTCAGATTCAAGATAATGTTGGTAACATCCTCTTTTACTCCAGGTACACTAGAAAATTCATGCTCCACACCATCGATTCTGATAGTAGTGATAGCAAAACCCTCTAATGAAGAAAGAAGGATTCGGCGTAATGCATTACCTACAGTAATACCAAAACCCGGTTCCAACGGACGGAATTCGAATTTACCGAATCTGGAGTCCGCCTCCAACATTAATACTTTATCAGGTTTTTGAAATGCTAATATCGCCATGAAATTAATTATTATTTAGAATACAATTCAACGATCAAATGTTCTTTAATGTTCTCAGGAATGTCTGCTCTTTCAGGTATGTGCAACATTTTACCAACCTTAGAAGCTTCGTCCCATTCCAACCAAGCATACTTGCTATGATTGAAACCTGCAAGAGAATTAGCAATTACTTCCAAAGATTTAGATCTTTCACGAACACCAATCAATTGTCCTGGTTTTACTGCAAATGAAGGGATGTTTACCACTTCACCATCTACAGTAATGTGCTTGTGACTAACCAACTGACGAGCAGCAGCACGTGTAGGAGCAATTCCCAAACGGAATACTACGTTGTCAAGACGGCCTTCCAGCAATTGAAGGAGTACCTCACCGGTAATACCTTTAGCAGTAGCTGCTTTTTCAAACAAATTGCGGAATTGTTTTTCTAAAACTCCATAGGTGTATTTAGCTTTCTGCTTTTCACGAAGTTGCACACCATATTCAGAAGTTTTTCTTTTTCTTGAATTACCATGTTGTCCGGGAGGATAGTTCTTCTTTGACAAAACTTTGTCAGCTCCAAAGATTCCTTCACCGAATTTACGGGCGATTCTCGATTTTGGTCCAGTATATCTAGCCATTTCTTTTAAATATTTAATTGTTTATTCATGAACTTAATTTGTTGCAGCCGCGATTACAGAGAGAAATTAAATGTAATCCAAAAACAAAATCAAGATCATTGTGTAAGTTAAAGGTAAATTAAACTCTACGTCTTTTCGGAGGACGACAACCATTATGTGGAAGCGGAGTCACGTCAATGATTTCAGTAACTTCGATACCAGCACCGTGGATAGTTCTAATAGCAGACTCACGTCCGTTACCTGGACCCTTCACATATGCTTTTACCTTTCTCAGGCCAAGATCGAATGCAATCTTTGCACAATCCTGGGCAGCCATCTGCGCTGCATAAGGAGTATTCTTTTTAGAACCTCTAAATCCCATTTTACCAGCAGATGACCAAGAGATAATCTGCCCTTCACTGTTTGCAAGAGAAACAATAATATTGTTGAAAGATGAATGAACATGCAACTGTCCATTAGCGTCTACTTTCACATTTCTCTTTTTAGCTGCAACTGTTTTTTTTGCCATATCAACAATTATTATTTAGTAGCTTTTTTCTTATTAGCAACGGTTTTCTTTCTACCTTTACGAGTACGTGCATTGTTCTTAGTGCTCTGACCTCTAACAGGCAGACCAATACGGTGACGTACACCACGATAGCAACCAATATCCATTAATCGCTTAATGTTCAATTGGATTTCAGAACGAAGATCACCTTCCACTTTATACTCTGCACCGATAATCTCACGAATCTTAGCAGCTTGATCATCTGTCCAGTCTTTAACCTTCAGATCTTTATCTACACCAGCTTTATCTAAAATTTTTGCTGAACTACTGCGACCTATTCCATATACATAGGTCAACGCAATTTCACCTCTTTTGTTCTGAGGTAAATCTACACCAACTATTCTTATAGCCATATACTTAATTATTTTTTTTGCAAAAATAACAAATTATCCTTGACGTTGTTTATACTTAGGATTTTTCTTGTTAATAACATACAAACGGCCATTACGTCTAACGATCTTACATTCTGGCGTGCGTTTCTTTAATGATGCTCTTACTTTCATATCTTATTTTATTTATATCTAAACACAATTCTTCCTTTCGATAAGTCGTAAGGAGACATTTCGACTCTCACTTTATCTCCCGGCAAAATCTTGATGTAATGCATCCGCATCTTACCTGAAATATGTGCAGTAATCTCATGTCCGTTTTCTAATTCAACACGAAACATTGCATTTGACAATGCTTCAACTATAACTCCATCTTGTTCTATTGCAGATTGCTTTGCCATATTATATTGCTTTATCTCCTAAAACTTCTTCTATGAATTTGAATGAAGACAAAATATCAGCTTCACCAGCTCCAACAGCTATCGTATGTTCAAAATGTGCAGCACATTTACGATCTCTGGTCCTCACAGTCCATCCATCACGTTCCATAATCACTTGTCGATCTCCCAATGTTATCATCGGCTCTATCGCTATGCAAAGGCCTCTTTTCATCAAAGGTCCATATCCTCTTTTACCATAATTAGGCACTTGAGGATCTTCGTGCATCTCTTTACCAATGCCATGACCAACAAACTCACGCACTACACCATAAGAGTGAGACTCACAATATTGCTGAATAGCATACCCGATGTCTCCGATTCTTTTGCCTTGCACTGCGTTCTGAATGCCAATATATAACGCTTCTTTAGTTACCTTCAACAAGTTACGAATTTCTTCGTCCACCTCTCCTACACAAAAAGTATAAGCAGAATCACCACAAAAACCATTCATGTAAGTTCCGCAATCCACTGATACGATATCGCCATCTTTCAGTACAATATCCCCTGGGATTCCATGTACAACCTGCTCATTAACAGAAGTACAAAGAGATGCGGGAAATGGTTCTCCATATTGATTCGGAAATCCTTTGAAAGTTGGAGTTGCCCCATGATCTCTAATGAACTCTTCAGCAACCTTATCCAACTCACGTGTAGTTACACCAGGCTTCACCAGTTTGGCAACCTCTGCAAGAGTTTTACCAACAAGCAGGTTACTCTGACGGAGCAATTCTATTTCATCTTCTGTTTTAAGAAATATCATTTCTAATCTAAAGAATTAATATGCCGCTACACCAGCGCGTCCTTTAATACGACCAGACTTCAACAGACCATCATAGTGTCTCATCAACAAATGACTTTCAACCTGTTGCAGTGTATCAAGAACAACACCTACAAGAATTAACAAAGATGTACCGCCGAAAAATTGAGCAAATCCTGCTTGCACTCCGAATATACCGGCAAAAGCAGGCATAATAGCAACTAAAGCCAAGAAGAAAGAACCCGGCAAAGTAATACGAGACATTATATCATCAATATACTCTGCTGTTTTCTTTCCCGGTTTAATACCAGGGATGAAACCATTATTTCTCTTCATATCCTCAGCCATCTGAGTCGGATTAATTGTAATTGCAGTATAGAAATATGTAAATAATATAATCATTACCGCAAAAACAAAATTATACCAGAAACTTGTATGATCTGTAAACGCATGCAAGAAACCGCCCGCATCATTTACATTTGAAAAACCGATAAACGTAATTGGAATAAACATGATTGCCTGAGCAAAAATGATAGGCATAACACCAGCAGCATTCACTTTCAAAGGAATGTATTGTCTAGCACCACCATATTGCTTGTTACCAACAATTCTTTTTGCATACTGTACAGGAATCTTTCTTGTACCTTGTACCAAAAGAATAGCAGCACCAATCACTAATAACAAGAATACGATTTCAATTATAAACATGATCAAACCACCACTCTTATTTGCTACTCTGGATACAACTTCTTGCAACAAAGCATCAGGGAAACGAGCGATAATACCAATCAAGATGATAAATGAAATACCGTTACCAATACCTTTATCAGTAATTCTTTCACCAAGCCACAAAATAAACATACTACCTGCTGCCAAAATAATGGTAGAGGTAACCATAAACAGAGTCCAATCTAATGAAGCATTTAAGGAAGGGCCAGCCTGCATTTTAAGATTGAGCAAATAAGAAGGGGCCTGAACTAACAATATAGCAATCGTCAAATAACGAGTATATTGATTCATTTTTCTTCTGCCGCTCTCACCTTCGCGTTGCAGCTTCTGGAAATACGGCACAGCGATTCCCAACAACTGGATTACGATAGATGCAGAGATATAAGGCATGATTCCTAATGCAAAAATAGAGGCATTAGAAAATGCTCCTCCAGAGAACATATTTAACAAGGCTAAAAGGCCTTCACTTGTTTGTTCGTGCAATTTTGCCAGCATTGCCGGATTGATACCTGGTAATACGACATATGATCCGAAACGGTAAATTGCCACAAACAATATGGTGATGAGGATCCGCTGTCTCAGATCCTCAATCTTCCATATATTCTTTAATGTTTCAATAGCTTTTCTCATTGAATCAGAGTTTTACTACAGTTCCACCAGCAGCTTCAATAGCAGCAGTTGCAGTCTTAGAGAATGCATGAGCTTCTACTTCCAGCTTGTTAGTCAGAGTTCCGTTACCCAATACTTTTACCAACTGATTTGAAGATATAAATCCTGCTTCGATAAAGTCGTTTACACCAATTTTTGCCAAGCTCTTAGCTTCAGCAAGTTTCTGGATAGTATCCAGATTGATGGCTTTATATTCTACACGATTGATATTCTTGAAACCAAATTTAGGAACTCGACGTTGAAGAGGCATCTGACCACCTTCAAAACCGATCTTCTTAGAGTATCCAGATCTTGATTTAGCTCCCTTATGACCTCTTGTAGAAGTACCGCCTAAGCCAGAACCAGTTCCACGTCCAATTCTTTTTCTTGTCTTAGTAGATCCCTCTGCAGGTTTTAAATTACTTAAGTTCATATTGTAATTTCGTTTTATTATTCAACAAATAATTACTTAACAATGGCAACCAAGTGTTTTACTTTATCTACCATCCCAAGAATTGAAGGAGTACTTTCGTGTTCAACCACACGGTTCAGTTTACGAAGTCCCAGTGCATCGAGAGTTCTTTTCTGATCAGCTGGAGCACCAATTCTACTTTTAACTTGTTTAATCTTTATAGTTGACATATCTCCTCCTTATCCTCTAAATACTTTTTCAACACTAATACCTCTGTTCTGAGCAACCATTCTTGCATCACGCATTTCACTTAAAGCTTCGATTGTAGCTTTAACAAGGTTGTGCGGATTTGAAGAACCTTTAGATTTAGCCAAAACGTCAGTAACACCAACACTTTCCAATACAGCACGCATAGCACCACCAGCTACAACACCAGTTCCGTGAGATGCAGGTTTGATGAATACTTCAGCACCACCAAATCTAGCTGATTGTTCATGAGGAACAGTACCTTTCAAAATAGGCACTTTCACCAGGTTCTTTTTAGCTGATTCAACACCTTTAGCGATAGCAGCTGTTACTTCACCTGCTTTACCAAGTCCCCAACCAATGATACCTTCTTCGTTACCTACAACAACGATTGCAGAGAAACTAAAAGTTCTACCACCTTTGGTAACTTTAGTAACACGATTAATAGCAACTAATCTATCTTTCAGTTCTATATCGTTAGTAATCTTAACTCTATTATTAACTCCTGCCATAATGATTAAAATTTAAGTCCACCGTTACGAGCAGCATCAGCTACTTCTTTTACTCTCCCATGATACAAGTAACCATTACGGTCGAAAACAACAGTAGTTATACCTGCTTCCTGTGCCTTTTTAGCAATCATTTCACCCACTTTAGCAGCTTGTTCTTTTTTAGCAACTTTATCAGTCAAACCTAAAGAAGAAGCGGCAGCCAGTGTCTTACCAGAAAGATCATCGATAATCTGGACATAAATTTGCTTGTTACTTCTAAATACACTCATACGCGGACATTCAGTAGTACCTGAAATTTTGTTGCGTACTCTATATTTGATCTTAACTCGTCTTTCTATTTTTGTTGTCATAATAATCTAATTTTATATGAATTACTTAGCGCCGGCTGATTTACCAGACTTTCTACGAATTACTTCGCCAACAAACTTAATACCTTTACCCTTGTATGGTTCAGGCTTACGGAAAGAACGTATTTTAGAGCAAACTTGACCAAGCAATTGTTTGTCACACGATTCCAATATAATAAGAGGATTCTTATTTCTTTCAGACTTAGTTTCAACTTTTACCTCAGCAGGTAATTGAATGAAAATATTGTGTGTATAACCTAAAGCAAGCTCAATGATGTTACCTTGGTTAGAAGCACGATAACCTACACCAACAAGTTCCAGTTCCTTCTTGTATCCTTCAGATACGCCCACAACCATGTTGTGAACCAAAGAACGATACAAACCGTGGAAAGCATGTTTTTGCTTTGGGTTATCAAGCATTTCTTTATCGTTTTCTGTTAAAGTTACGTGTCCGTCTTCAATGGCAACATTGATAGCAGGATTCACATATTGGCTCATTTCGCCTTTGGGTCCCTTTACGGTAACCACATTATCCTTCAGAGTGACTGTCACTCCAGCAGGGATACTAATGGGTAATTTTCCTATTCTTGACATTCTAATTCCTCCTAATTAATATACATAACACAAGACTTCACCACCGATCTTCAGTTCTGCAGCCTCTTTGTTAGTCATTACACCTTTGGAAGTAGATATTATAGCAATACCCAACCCATTAATAACACGCGGCATATCTTTGTAACCAGTATACTTACGCATACCCGGAGAAGATATTCTTTCTAACTTTTTGATTGCGTTAACTTTGTTAACAGAATCATACTTCAAGGCAACCTTAATAGTTCCTTGAGGACCATCTTCTACAAACTTATAATTAAGAATGTAGCCTTTTTCAAAAAGAATCTTAGTGATTTCTTTTTTCAAATTCGAAGCGGGAACTTCAACAACTCTGTGCTTTGCACCAATCGCGTTCCGCAACCTCGTTAAATAATCTGCTATTGGATCAGTCATATAAAAATAAATTAAATTAATCAGGACTACCCTGACAATATTTAAACAATAATTACCAGCTTGCTTTTTTTACGCCTGGGATCAGTCCGTTAGATGCCATCTCACGGAATTGAATTCTCGAAATTCCGAATTGACGAATATAACCTTTAGGACGTCCAGTCAGTTTGCAACGGTTGTGCATACGAATCGGATTAGAATTCTTTGGCAACTCTTGCAACTTCTGTGCAGCTTCAAAAGCATCAGCAGGATCACCTGTTCTTACGATTTGCTTCAAAGCAGCTCTTCTTTCGGCGTATTTGGCTACTAATTTAGCACGTTTTACTTCACGTGCTTTCATTGATTCCTTTGCCATATCTATTAGTCTTTTTTAGCGTTTTTAAAAGGTAAACCGAATTCCTTCAGCAAAGCATAACCTTCTTCATCTGTTTCCGCAGAGGTTACAAAGGTAATATTCATTCCGAGAATTCTTGTAATACTATCGATATTTATTTCAGGGAAAATGATTTGTTCCTGAATACCAAGGGTATAGTTACCTTTACCATCAAACTTACTTTCGATACCTTTGAAGTCACGAATACGAGGAAGAGCTACACGAACCAATTTTTCAAGGAATTCGTACATTCTTTCACGACGTAAAGTTACCATAACACCAATCGGCATTTTTTTACGCAACTTAAAGTTTGCGATATCTTTACGAGAAATGGTAGCTACAGCTTTCTGACCTGTGATAGCTGTCATTTCATTGATTGCAACTTCGATAATCTTCTTATCAGCAACAGCCATACCTAACCCTTGATTGATAACAATCTTCTTAAGTACGGGTACCTGCATTGTAGAAGAATACTGGAACTGTGATTTCAATGCAGGTGCTATACGCTCTGCATATTCTTTCTTAAGACTAGCAGTATTACTCATTACTTAATCTCCTCTCCTGATTTTTTAGAATAACGCACTAAAGTTCCTTCCGAACTCTTTTTTCTCCCAATACGCGTTGCTTTACCAGTTTTTGGATCAACCGGGTTCAAGTTTGAAATGTGGATAGAAGCTTCCTGCTTCACGATACCACCTTGCGGATTCTTAGCATTCGGTTTTGTGCTTTTAGATACCATATTGATACCTTCTACAAATGCACGTCCTTCTTTAACAAGAACCTTCAATACACGACCAGTTTTGCCCTTATCTTCGCCAGCATTTACGTAAACTGTATCGCCTTTTTTAATATGTAATTTACTCATTACTTAAATCTTTTACAAATTAAAGTACCTCAGGCGCAAGTGACACAACTTTCATGTTTGTAGCACGAAGTTCTCTTGCTACAGGACCGAAAATACGACTACCTCTAATTTCACCTGCATTATTCAACAACACGCAAGCATTATCATCAAAACGTATATAAGAACCATCAGGACGACGGATTTCTTTCTTTGTACGTACAATCAAAGCCTTTGATACTGCACCTTTTTTAACATCACTAGAAGGGATAACACTCTTCACTGAAACTACAATGACATCCCCCACTGAAGCATAACGACGACCTGTACCACCCAAAACGCGGATACACAACGCCTCTTTCGCTCCACTGTTATCACATACTGTAAGTCTGGATTCTACTTGTATCATAATTACTTAGCTCTTTCAATTATTTCTACTAATCTCCATCTTTTAGTCTTGCTCAAAGGACGAGTTTCCATGATGCTTACAGTATCACCGATATTGCATTCATTCTTTTCATCGTGAGCATGGTACTTCTTCGTTTTACTAACGAACTTACCATATATAGGGTGTTTTTCCTTAAATTTGGCAGCAACTGTGATGGTCTTATCCATCTTATTGCTCAACACAACCCCTGTTCTTTCTTTTCTTAAATTTCTTGCTTCCATCAAGCTGATCATTTATTGTTAAGTTCTCTTTCGCGCAATTCTGTTTTCATACGCGCAATAGTCCTGCGTAATTGTTTGATTTGAGCAGGATTTTCCAAAGGAGAAATAGAATGATTAATAACCATTTGGTTATAATTAGCTGTTTCCGCCTCTACTCTTTCTACTAAATCATTAGTAGTCATTTCTTTTATTTCTGCAATTTTCATAACACTTACGCATTTTGATTTTGAATATCATAATCACGTCTTACGACAAACTTCGTTGTAATAGGAAGCTTTTGAGCAGCTAAGCGCAATGCTTCTTTCGCGATTTCGTAAGATACTCCTTCAGCTTCAATAATGATTCTACCTGGAGTCACAGGAGCTACAAATCCCTCTGGAGCACCTTTACCTTTACCCATACGTACATCGGCAGGTTTTCTAGTGATCGGTTTATCCGGGAATATACGGATCCAGATCTGTCCTTGACGTTGCATATATCTTGTTACTGCAATACGAGCAGCTTCGATCTGACGGCCTGTAATCCACTTAGTCTCCAAAGCCTTTATGCCAAAAGAACCAAAGGCCAGCTGGTTGCCTCTCTGGGCATTACCTTTCTGACGGCCTTTTTGTTGTCTTCTGAATTTTGTCTTTTTCGGTTGTAACATAGTTTCCTAAAATTCAAATTCGTTTAGCGATTATTTTTCTTTCTTTTGAAGTTCTTTCCGCCGTTGTTTCCACTATTGTTTCCACGACCACTTTCTTTGCTTTGTGTAAAGTTCGGAGCCAATTCTTTCTTACCAAACACTTCACCTCTACAAATCCAAACTTTGATACCTAAAAGACCTACTTTAGTCAATGCTTCTGCATGACAGTAGTCGATATCAGCTCTGAAAGTGTGCAACGGAGTTCTTCCTTCTTTATACATTTCAGAACGGGCCATTTCAGCTCCATTCAAACGTCCTGAAATCTGAATTTTGATACCTTCAGCACCCATACGCATTGTGTTTGCGATAGCCATTTTGATGGCACGGCGATAGGCAATTTTACCTTCAACCTGACGAGCGATGTTGTTAGCAACAATCACAGCATCCAGTTCCGGTCTCTTCACTTCAAAGATATTGATTTGAATATCTTTGTCGGTAACCTTCTTCAACTCCTCTTTTAACTTATCAACTTCTTGGCCACCTTTACCGATAATAATACCCGGGCGAGCAGTGCAAACAGTAATAGTAACGAGCTTCAGCGTACGTTCAATTACGATTCTTGATACACTTGCTTTTGCAAGTCTTGCATTAAGATATTTACGGATTTTGCTATCTTCCAGCAAAGAATCACCGTAATCATTTCCACCATACCAGTTAGAATCCCATCCTCTGATAATTCCTAAACGGTTGCTTATTGGATTAACTTTTTGTCCCATCTACCTTAATTTTGATCTTCGTTATTACTTTTAGCACCAACGAACAATGTTACGTGATTTGAACGTTTGCGAATTCTATAACCTCTACCCTGTGGTGCCGGTCTCATTCTTTTGAGTGTAGCTCCACCATCAACAAAAATCTGTGTTACGAACAACTCGCCACTTTCCGCTTTACGTTCGTTTTTCTGTTCCCAGTTAGCAATTGCAGAGCGAAGCAATTTTTCCACTCTTGCAGCAGCTTCTTTTGAAGAAAATTTCAAAACACCAAGTGCTCTGTTCACTTCCATACCACGGATCATGTCTGCAACCAGACGCATCTTACGCGGAGAAGTAGGAACATTTTGCAATTTTGCAAAATACATGGTCTTAAGGGCTTCTTTTCTCTTTTCAGCCGATATTTTTTTTCTTGCTCCCATTATTATTTATTACTTTATTATTTCAAATAAATCCTGTTATCTTTTCTTGTTACCAGCGTGTCCTCTGAATGTACGAGTTGGAGCAAATTCGCCCAACTTGTGTCCTACCATATTCTCGGTAACATAAACAGGAATAAATTTATTTCCATTGTGAACTGCAACTGTATGGCCTACAAAATCAGGCGAAATCATTGAAGCTCTGGCCCAAGTCTTTACTACGACTTTCTTACCTGATTCATTCATGGCAAGAATTCTCTTTTCAAGCTTAACGTTAATATATGGACCTTTTTTTAATGAACGACTCATAGTTTACTCAATTAATCAGATTACTTTTTTCTTCTCTCAATAATGTACTTAGACGACTGTTTCTTAGGAGCTCTAGTCTTAAGTCCCTTAGCGTACAATCCCTTACGTGATCTTGGGTGACCTCCAGAAGCACGTCCTTCACCACCACCCATCGGGTGATCAACCGGGTTCATTACAACACCACGGTTACGAGGACGACGTCCTTGCCAACGAGAACGTCCAGCTTTACCTGAACTTTCCAATCCATGATCAGAGTTACCTACACTACCGATAGTAGCTTTACAAGTGCTAAGAATCTGTCTAACTTCACCTGAAGGCAACTTAATTACACAATACTTACCCTCACGAGAAGTCAACTGTGCAAAGTTACCAGCTGAACGAACCAGAGCAGCACCCTGTCCCGGACGTAATTCGATATTGTGAATCACAGTACCCACCGGAATGTTTTGAAGAGGAAGAGCATTACCAATCTCTGGCGCTGCTGTTTCACCTGACATCAGAGTCGCACCAACTTGCAATCCATTGGGAGCAATAATATATCTTTTTTCTCCATCAGCGTAAAATAACAGAGCGATACGAGCCGAACGATTCGGATCGTATTCAATTGTTTTAACTACTGCTGGAACACCGTCCTTATTTCTCTTGAAATCAACAATTCTAATCACCTTTCTATGACCGCCACCAATGTAGCGCATAGTCATCTTACCTTCGCTGTTACGACCTCCAGATGATTTCTTACCATATACAAGAGACTTTTCTGGTACTGATGCAGTAATTTCTTCGAAAGTACCAATAATTTTATGTCTTTGCCCCGGTGTTGTGGGCTTAAATTTACGTACTGCCATTTTTATTAAATATTGCTATAAAAATCAATAGTATCTCCTTCTTTCAATGTCACGATTGCTTTTTTGAAAGCATTCGTACGACCATTGATGATACCTGCTTTGGTATAACGGCTCTTATTTTTGCCAGCATACTTCACAGTATTCACATCAACTACTGTAACATTATAAAGAGCTTCAATTTCCTTCTTAATTTCCAGTTTGTTAGCTTCAGGACGTACAACAAAGCCGAAACGATTCAGCTTATCTGTGATTGCAGTCATTTTCTCTGTTACCAACGGTTTAATAATAATTCCCATTATTTAAGCCTCCTTTTTAAATTAAGATATTGTCAATAGCCTTCAGAGAGTTTTCAGTAAGCACAACAACCCCAGCATTCAATACTCTGTAAGTATTTAATCCCGAGATAGTCTGCACATTAGCACCCTCAATGTTACGAGCTGACAAATATACGTTTTTATTTGCTTCCGGTAAAATTACAAGTAGCTTTTTATCGGAAACTTTAAGATTTTTTGTCATTGCAACGAAATCTTTTGTCTTAGGAGCTTCAAATGTGAAATCCTCAACGACAACGATTGCATCGTTTTGAGCTTTATAAGACAAAGCTGACTTACGAGCCAATGTCTTAACTTTTTTATTCAACTTGAAGAAGTAGTCTCTTGGTTTCGGACCGAAAACGCGGGCACCACCTACAAGAACCGGTGAGTTCATATCACCACGACGAGCTCCGCCACCACCTTTCTGGCGACCGATCTTACGAGTTGAACCACTGATTTCACTTCTTTCTTTTGACTTATGAGTACCCTGACGCTGATTAGCCATAAACTGTTTTACGTCCAAATAGATAGCGTGGTCGTTGGGCTCAATTCCGAAGATAGATTCGTTTAACGTAACCTTTCTCCCAGTGTCTTCACCTTTAATGTTATATACGTTAACTTCCATTATTTCTCAATTAATACGATTGAACCTTTGCAACCCGGGATAGAACCTTTAATCAAAAGAAGGTTATGATCCGCGATTACTTTTAATACCTGCAAGTTTTGTACAGTGACTCTGTCACCACCAAGTTGTCCACCCATGCGCATTCCCTTGAATACTTTTGCAGGGTAAGAACAAGCACCAATAGAACCCGGTTTACGAGCGCGGTTGTGCTGTCCGTGAGTAGCCTGCCCCACACCACCAAAACCATGTCTTTTTACTACACCCTGGAAACCTTTACCTTTAGAAGTTCCAACAACGTCAACAAAGTTAGCATCGTTAAACATCTCTACGGTAATAGTATCACCCAGATTCAATTCTGTTCCAAATTCTTTGAACTCAGCCAAGTGTCTCTTCGGTGTTACTCCTGCTCTTTTAAAATGTCCCATCAACGGTTTAGTTGTATGTTTTTCCTTTTTGTCCTGGAAACCCAACTGAACAGCTGCATAGCCATCTTTTTCTACAGTTTTAACTTGAGTAACAACACAAGGACCTGCTTCGATAACAGTGCATGGTACATTTTTACCATCGGCACTGAAAACGGATGTCATTCCGATTTTTTTTTCCTAATAATCCTGGCATTTCACTAATTTTTAATTATCAAACTTTAATTTCTACTTCCACACCACTTGGCAATTCCAACTTCATCAGAGCGTCTACTGTCTTAGCAGTTGAGCTATAGATGTCGATCAATCTCTTATAAGAAGAGAGTTCAAATTGCTCACGAGACTTTTTGTTTACGAAAGTCGAACGGTTCACAGTAAAGATACGCTTGTGCGTAGGCAGAGGTATCGGACCGCTAACAATAGCACCTGTAGCTTTTACAGTTCTTACAATTTTCTCAGCTGACTTGTCAACCAAGTTGTGGTCGTAAGATTTCAATTTAATTCTAATTTTCTGACTCATTATTTTTTTTAATTAATACATTTATAATAAGATAAAGCGGCAGGCTAAGAGTCATTCGCTAGCCTGCTGCTTTAGATATTTTAGAGTAAATCAGCACGTCCTTTTACTTCTTCCAATACAGCCTTGGCAATAGAAGAAGAAACCTGAGCGTGATGAGAGTAAGTCATTGATGAAGTTGCACGACCAGAAGTGATAGTACGTAAAGCTGTTACATAACCAAACATTTCTGCCAGCGGAACCATCGCTTTCACGATACGGGCACCAGAACGACTAGATTCCATACCTTCAACCTGTCCACGACGTTTGTTCAAGTCACCGATAACATCACCCATATTCTCTTCCGGAGTTACAACTTCCAGCTTCATGATAGGTTCCATCAAAACAGGACCTGCCTTAGCACATGCATTTTTATAAGCCTGCATTGCACAGATTTCGAATGACAACTGATCAGAGTCAACCGGATGGAATGAACCATCAACCAAAGTAACTTTCAATGAATCCAGCGGATAACCTGCCAAAACACCACTCTTCATAGCATTCGTAAAGCCTTTCTGAACAGCAGGAATAAATTCCTTAGGAATGTTACCACCTTTCACTTCGTCAACAAACTGCAAACCACCCAAAGTGAAATCTGCATCAGCCGGACCAATATTCACGATGATATCAGCAAACTTACCACGCCCACCAGATTGCTTCTTATATACTTCACGCAAATTAACTGTCTTCGTGATAGCTTCTTTGTAGTTAACCTGCGGCTTACCCTGGTTACATTCTACCTTGAACTCACGTTTCAAACGATCAATAATGATATCCAAGTGAAGCTCACCCATACCAGAAATAACCGTCTGACCTGTCTGTTCGTCTGTCTTCACAGTAAACGTCGGATCTTCTTCAGCCAATTTAGCCAAACCGTTAGACAGCTTATCCATATCCTTCTGCGTCTTAGGTTCTACAGCGATACCGATAACTGGTTCCGGGAAGTCCATAGATTCAAGTACGATCGGAGCGTTTTCATCACACAAAGTATCACCAGTGTGAATATCCTTAAAACCTACACCTGCGCCGATATCACCAGCACCGATTACTTCAACCGGATTCTGTTTGTTAGAGTGCATCTGGAACAGACGAGAAACGCGTTCTTTCTTACCAGAGCGAGAGTTGTAGATATAAGAACCTGCTTCAATTTTACCTGAATAAACACGGAAGAAAGTCAAACGACCTACATATGGGTCAGTTGCGATCTTAAATGCTAAAGCTGATGTTTTTTCATCATCACTTGGTTTACGATCTTCTTCAGCTCCAGTATTAGGATTTGTACCTATTACATTCTCTGTATCAAGCGGAGAAGGCAAAAAAGCACAAACATAGTCAAGCAATGTCTGAACACCTTTGTTCTTGAAAGAAGACCCACAAAGCATGGGGACTACGGCCATCTGAACTGTTGCATTGCGAAGAGCTCTCAACACTTCTTCTTCAGTAATAGTAGAAGGATCATCGAAATATTTCTCCATCAAAGCATCATCAAATTCAGCTACTTTTTCAAGCATCTTGTCTCTCCACTCGTTAGCTTCATCGACAAGTTCTGCCGGAATTTCCTCAACACTGTAGTCAGCACCCATTGTTTCATCGTGCCAATAAATAGCTTTCATTTTGATAAGATCAACAAGACCTTTAAAAGATTCTTCAGCACCAATAGGAACAACAATCGGACACGGATTAGCTCCAAGCACATCCTTCATCTGGCGAACTACTTCAAAGAAGTCTGCACCAGAACGGTCCATCTTATTAACATAAGCAATACGAGGAACGTTATATTTATCAGCTTGACGCCATACAGTTTCTGATTGGGGCTCAACACCACCAACAGCACAATAAGCAGCCACAGCTCCATCAAGGATACGCAATGAACGTTCTACCTCTGCAGTAAAATCAACGTGCCCCGGAGTGTCAATCAAGTTAATTTTATAAGTATCACCAGCATATTTCCATCTTGTTGTTGTAGCAGCAGATGTAATAGTGATACCACGTTCTTGCTCCTGTTCCATCCAGTCCATAGTAGCAGCACCATCATGAACTTCACCTATTTTGTGAGTCAATCCAGTGTAGAACAGGATACGTTCAGAAGTAGTTGTTTTTCCGGCATCGATGTGAGCCATGATACCGATATTACGAGTTAAATGTAAATCATGTTTAGCCATCTTCTAATTCCTTTACTTTAAGTTTATATTTGGTTTCTTACAGTATTAGAATCTAAAATGAGCAAATGCACGGTTAGCTTCTGCCATTCTGTGCATATCTTCTTTACGCTTGTATGCACCGCCTTGTTCATTGAAGGCATCCATAATTTCAGCAGCCAACTTGTCAGCCATTGATTTACCACCTCTTTTGCGAGCAAACAGAATCAGATTCTTCATAGAGATTGATTCTTTACGATCCGGACGGATTTCAGTAGGAACTTGGAAAGTTGCACCACCTACACGGCGAGACTTTACTTCCACTTGCGGAGTTACATTATCCAAAGCCTTTTTCCAGATTTCGAGAGCTGATTTTTCTTCGTTAGGAAGTTTTGCTTTCACTGTTTCCAAAGCGGCATAAAAGATTTCATAAGATGTATTTTTCTTTCCATCATACATCAAGTGGTTCACGAACTTGGAAACCTTTTGGTCATTAAACACGGGATCCGGAAGAATCAGGCGTTTTTTTGGTTTTGCTTTTCTCATTTGTTTGAAAAATAATGTTTTTGTTCTTGGTTGTCTACTTCTTGACTTCTTCAACTCTCCCTCCGGAGAATTTACTCAACCTTTAGCATTTCCAACAAACTAAAACGTAAGTTATTACTTTAATTTTAATTAGGTCTTAATCCTTATTTTTTCTTACCCTTAGCAGGAGCAGCAGCTTGTCCTGGTTTCGGACGCTTAGCACCATACTTTGAACGTCTTTGAGTACGACCAGCAACACCTGCTGTATCAAGTGTACCACGTACAATGTGATAACGCACACCCGGAAGGTCTTTTACACGACCACCACGTACCAAAACGATTGAGTGTTCCTGCAAGTTGTGTCCTTCTCCCGGAATGTATGAGTTCACCTCTTTTTGGTTAGTCAAACGTACACGAGCTACTTTACGCATTGCAGAGTTCGGCTTCTTCGGAGTAGTAGTGTATACTCTCACGCAAACGCCACGTCTTTGAGGACATGAATCCAAGGCTGGAGATTTACTTTTCTCCACCAGCACTTCGCGTCCTTTTCTTACTAATTGCTGAATTGTAGGCATTTTAATTGTTTTTTGATTTATATTATTGTTATATTAATTTCGTAACTATACATTTTGGGCTGCAAAAATACGAATAATATTTGAATATTCAATGCGCTACAACTTTTTTTTCTTTTTTAATGTTTTTATATCATCTTCATGCTTCGCCTTTTACACCCGCCAAGGGAGGAAGAGAAGGTTCATCTGAAGTACGAATCGGGCCGAATACCCGTTCATACTTTGCTATATTGTCTTCCAATGCCCGCAGCAAGCGTTTTGCGTGTTCCGGAGCCACAATAATGCGAGATTGCACGCCAGCCTTCGGTATGCCCGGCATTATGCGCACGAAGTCAAGGATGAATTCAGAACTAGAATGAGTAATAATAGCTAGATTTGCATAAGTTCCCTGCGCTATCTCTTCTCTCAATTCAATCTGTAATTGTCCATTGTTATTTTGTTCTTCCATATTTTATATGATTAAAAAGTTATCCTGCAAAATAACACATTTTTCCTGAGACTAATGGTAATACACACAAGTAAAAAAGAAATAAAAAAAGGAGCAATTACCCAATCTGGCAATCGCTCCTTCTCATATAGTCAATTGAATTGTATTTATTCTACTTCATTGTAGTCAAGTACTGTTTTCTTGTTAGCCAAGATACGATCGTACTCTTCTTTTGATCCAACGATGAGTTTTTCAAATTCGCGCTGACCGGTACCTGCAGGAATCAAGTGACCACAGATCACATTTTCCTTCATACCTTCCAACTTATCGATCTTACCGTTGATAGCAGCCTCATTCAAGACTTTCGTTGTTTCCTGGAAGGAAGCAGCCGACATAAAGCTTGAAGTCTGCAAAGCAGCACGTGTAATACCCTGAAGGATCTGAGTAGAGGTAGCAGCAACAGCATCACGAACCTCAACCGGTTTCAAGTCACGACGTTTCAACATACTGTTCTCATCACGCAACTTGCGGGCAGTTACAATCTGACCAGCTTGCATATTTTGAGAATCACCAGCATCCACTACGACTTTCTTACCCCAGATACGATCATTTTCTTCCATGAATTCCAGTTTGTCTACGACTTGCTGTTCGAGGAAACGAGTATCTCCCGGTTCATCAATCTGAACCTTACGCATCATCTGACGAACGATAATCTCGAAGTGCTTATCATTGATCTTCACACCCTGCAAGCGGTATACATCCTGAACTTCATTCACGATATATTCTTGTACAGCTGTAGGACCTTTAATTGCCAAGATATCTGCTGGAGTAGTAGCACCGTCAGACAACGGAGTACCTGCACGTACATAGTCATTTTCCTGTACCAGAATCTGCTTAGACAGTGCAACCAGATATTTTTTAACCTCACCAGTCTTGGAAGTTACAATGATCTCACGGTTACCACGCTTGATCTTACCCATTGTTACCTCACCGTCGATTTCAGAAACGACAGCCGGATTTGACGGGTTACGAGCTTCAAACAATTCAGTAACACGAGGAAGACCACCCGTGATATCACCCGCTTTACCTACGGCACGCGGAATCTTCACGATTACTTCACCAGCTTTTACCTTCTGACCATTCTCGATGATTACGTGACCACCTACCGGTAAGTTATAAGTACGGATCAAATCACCGTCCTCTGTCAAAATATGAGCTGTAGGAACTTTGGTTTTATCCTTGGATTCAATAATAATAATTTCACGAAGACCTGTTGCTTCATCCGATTCAACCTTATAAGTAACGTTTTCAATTACGCCCTCAAATTCGATCTTACCGGTTGCTTCTGTAATAATAACAGCATTGAACGGGTCCCACTTAGCGATCAGTTTGCCTTTTTCTACCAAGTCGCCATCACTTACATACAGTGTTGAACCATAAGGTACGTTATGAGTAGAAAGAACAATACCGGTATTTACATCCACAAAACGTACTTCGGCCAAACGACCTACTACCACTTTTGCAGATTCACCCATCTCGTCAACGATATCTACTGTACGCAACTCTTCAAATTCAAGACGTGCATTATTTTTAGCAACGATACTGGCGTTAGCTGCAATATTTGCAGCAGTACCACCGGCGTGGAATGTACGCAATGTCAACTGTGTACCCGGCTCACCAATAGACTGAGCAGCGATTACACCGACAGCTTCACCCTTCTGAACCATGCGGCTCGTTGCCAGGTTACGTCCGTAACATTTAGCACAAACACCCTTCTTAGCTTCACAAGTCAATACCGAACGGATTTCAACACTCTCGATCGGAGACTCCTGAATTTTCTTGGCAACTTCTTCTGTGATTTCTTCACCACCGGCAACAAGCAATTCACCTGTAGTAGGATGAATAATATCATGTACGGAAACACGTCCTAAGATACGTTCGTACAGAGTAGCAATAACCTCATCGTTATTCTTAAGGTCCGTACAAACCAATCCGCGGAGTGTACCGCAGTCTTCTTCTGTAATAATCACATCATGTGATACGTCCACCAGACGACGGGTCAGATAACCGGCATCGGCAGTCTTCAAAGCGGTATCCGCCAAACCTTTACGAGCACCGTGGGTAGAGATAAAGTACTCCAACACCGAAAGTCCTTCTTTAAAGTTTGACAAAATCGGGTTCTCGATGATCTGACCACCTTCAGCACCTGCTTTCTGCGGTTTTGCCATCAAACCACGCATACCTGACAACTGACGAATCTGTTCTTTAGAACCACGAGCACCAGAGTCAAGCATCATATATACAGAGTTGAATCCCTGATCATCCGAAGAAATTGTCTTCATCAGGATATTAGACAACTCAGAGTTTACATGTGTCCAGATATCGATCACCTGGTTGTAACGTTCGTTGTTGGTAATGAAACCCATGTTATAGTTATTTACGACTTGTTCTACTTCGTCGTAACCTTTCTGTACCAACGTTTCTTTTTCCTTCGGAATGATAATATCACCCAAGTTGAATGACAAACCACCCTTGAACGCCATCTGATAACCTAAGTTCTTGATTCCGTCCAGGAAGTCGGCAGCCTTAGCCACACCACATACCTTAATTACATCACTAATAATATCACGAAGAGATTTCTTAGAGATAATTGTATTGATATAACCAGCTTCAGGCGGAACGATTTCATTAACAATCACACGTCCTACCGAAGTTTCGCGCATTACGTCTACAATGTTACCATTTTCATCAACGTCTTTCACGATAACTTTCACCGGAGCATGAATATCTACCTTACCTTCATTGTAAGCGATCAACGCCTCTTCCGGTCCGTAGAATGTCAGACCTTCACCTTTCGCACCAGCACGCAACTTAGTAATATAGTACAAACCAAGAACCATATCCTGTGCAGGCACAGTAATAGGCGCACCGTTTGCCGGATTCAAGATATTATGTGATTGAAGCATCAACATTTGTGCTTCCAGAATTGCTTCATTACTCAAAGGCAAGTGAACAGCCATCTGGTCACCGTCAAAGTCGGCATTGAATGCCGTACATGCCAACGGGTGCAACTGAATAGCTTTACCTTCGATCATCTTAGGCTGGAAAGCCTGAATACCCAGACGGTGCAATGTCGGAGCACGGTTCAACAGTACCGGATGTCCTTTCATTACATGTTCCAGAATATCCCAGATCACCGGTTCCTTGCGGTCAACGATCTTCTTGGCAGACTTAACAGTCTTAACGATACCACGTTCGATGAGCTTACGAATAATAAACGGCTTGTACAATTCGGCAGCCATCAATTTAGGAATACCGCATTCACCCATTCTCAATTCCGGACCTACGACGATTACCGAACGAGCAGAGTAGTCAACACGTTTACCCAGCAAGTTCTGACGGAAACGTCCTTGTTTACCCTTCAAGCTGTCAGACAATGACTTCAACGGGCGGTTGGCATCTGTCTTCACAGCACTTGACTTACGTGAGTTATCAAACAAAGAATCGACAGATTCCTGAAGCATACGTTTTTCATTACGCAAAATCACTTCCGGAGCCTTGATTTCAATCAGTCGTTTCAGACGGTTATTACGGATAATCACACGACGATAAAGGTCGTTCAAGTCAGATGTAGCAAAACGACCACCATCCAACGGAACCAACGGACGAAGTTCGGGTGGGATAACCGGTACGATACGTACAATCATCCATTCCGGTTTGTTGCGTCCACGTGATGCACGGAACGATTCTACTACCTGAAGACGTTTCAAAGCCTCATTCTTACGTTGCTGTGAAGCATCGTTACCTGCACGGTGACGCAATTCGTAAGACAAAGCATCCAGATCCAGACGAGCCAGCAAATCATAGATAGCTTCAGCACCCATCTTTGCAACAAACTTGTTCGGATCATTATCTTCAAGATATTGATTATCTTTTGGAAGCGTATCCAGGATATCCAGATATTCTTCTTCCGAAAGCAAATCATATTCAGCTACACCGTCTTCAGCTTTTACACCCGGCTGAATAACAACATAACGTTCGTAGTATATAATCGAATCCAGTTTCTTCGTCGGCAGTCCGAGCAAATAACCGATTTTATTAGGGAGCGAACGGAAATACCAGATGTGAGCCACCGGCACAACCAGCTGGATATGTCCCATACGTTCACGGCGTACTTTCTTTTCAGTAACTTCCACACCACAACGGTCGCAGACGATACCTTTATAACGGATACGCTTGTATTTACCGCAATGACATTCATAATCCTTGATAGGACCAAAAATGCGCTCGCAGAACAAACCATCACGTTCGGGTTTGTACGTACGGTAATTAATGGTTTCAGGCTTCAAAACTTCACCACTCGAATTCTCAAGGATTTCTTCCGGAGAAGCCAGACCAATTGAGATCTTCGAGAAATTACTTTTCGTCTTATTTTCTTTTCTAAAAGCCATACTCTATATAATTGAGATTTGATAATTGAATCATTGGAAATTGAAAAGACACGGATGTCAACAGACCGTCATCGGCTTGTTGACACCACGTATTCTTTATTATTTTATTCTAGGTTGATACTCAAACCTAATCCTCTCAACTCGTGCAACAATACGTTCAAGGATTCCGGAATACCAGGTTGCGGCATCGGTTCACCTTTCACAATTGCTTCATAAGCTTTCGAACGTCCTACCACGTCATCAGACTTGATAGTAAGGATTTCCTGCAGGATATGAGCAGCACCAAAACCTTCGAGTGCCCAAACCTCCATTTCTCCGAAACGCTGACCACCGAACTGTGCTTTACCACCAAGAGGTTGCTGAGTAATCAATGAGTACGGACCGATAGAACGAGCATGCATCTTGTCTTCAACCATGTGACCCAACTTCAACATGTAAGTCACACCCACAGTAGCTGCCTGGTCAAATTGCTCACCTGTACCACCATCACAAAGATAAGTTTTACAATAGCGAGGCAATCCTGCCTTGTCTGTCCACTGATCCAGATCTTCCATTGTAGCACCGTCGAAAATAGGAGTTGCAAATTTCACACCCAATGTTTTTCCGGCACGTCCTAATACAGCTTCAAAAATCTGACCAATGTTCATACGAGAAGGCACACCCAACGGATTCAATACGATGTCAACCGGAGTACCATCCGACAAGAACGGCATATCTTCCTGACGAACAACGCGGGATACAATACCCTTGTTACCGTGGCGACCTGCCATCTTATCACCCACACCAATCTTACGCTTCTTAGCAATATATACTTTTGCCATCTGGATAATACCAGCTGGAAGTTCATCACCAATTGTAATAGCAAACTTCTTACGTTTCAATTCAGCATCCAGCTCTTTGTATTTCTTAATGAAATTCATCACCAGATCACGAATCATACCATTAATATGGTCATCACTAGTCCAGTTGCTTAACTGAATAGAAGTAAAGTCGAGTGAATCAAAATCAGAAGCACTGAACTTAGAACCTTTCGCAATTACTTCCGCACCCAGATAATCCTTCACACCTTGAGAAACCTTACCTTCAGTCAAAGTCATCAGTTTCTTAACCAGGATACGTTTCAGATCAGCTACCTTAGATTCAAATTCATCATCGATCTTAGGCAACAATGCTTTATCGGCCAGTTTTGAGCTACGATTCTTAATCACACGTGAGAAAAGTTTCTTATCGATCACAACACCTTTCAAAGAAGGAGAAGCTTTCAATGAAGCATCTTTCACATCACCTGCCTTATCACCAAAGATGGCACGAAGCAATTTTTCTTCCGGAGAAGGATCAGATTCACCCTTCGGTGTAATCTTACCAATCATGATATCACCCGGCTCGATACGAGCACCGATTCTTACGATACCATTTTCATCCAGGTCTTTAGTAGCTTCTTCACTTACATTCGGGATATCAGAAGTCAACTCTTCCATACCACGTTTTGTTTCACGAACTTCCAGAGAATATTCCTCTACGTGAACCGAAGTCAACAAGTCTTCGCGTACCACACGTTCGTTCAATACGATAGCATCCTCATAGTTGTAACCTTTCCAAGGCATGTAAGCAACCAACAGGTTCTTACCCAATGCCAATTCACCCTTTTCAGTAGAATAACCTTCAGTCAAGATGTCACCTTTCTTCACACGCTGGCCTCTGTCGCAAATCGGACGCAAGTCAATCGTCATGTTCTGGTTAGTCTTACGGAACTTAGGTATTCTATATTCTTTCAAAGCAGGTTCAAAACTTACGAACTCTTCGTCTTCTGTACGGTCATACAAAATACGGATAGTAGTAGCATCAACGTAGTCAACAACACCATCTCCTTCCGCAGTAATCTGCGTACGAGAGTCTCTTACCAACTGACGTTCGATACCTGTACCTACGATCGGCGCTTCACTCCTCAACAAAGGAACCGCCTGGCGCATCATGTTTGATCCCATCAATGCACGGTTAGCATCATCATGTTCCAGGAACGGAATCAATGAAGCCGCGATTGATGCAATCTGCTGAGGAGAAACGTCCATCAAATCAACCTCTGTCGGTTCAACAACCGGGAAGTCAGCATCCTGACGAGATTTAACTTTGTTACGCACAAATGTACCGTCATCATTCAACGGAGCATTTCCCTGTGCAATAACCTTTTCTTCCTCTTCTTCAGCAGTCAGATAAATCAGACCGTTATCAGAAAGATCCACTTTTCCGTTTTCCACCTTACGGTACGGAGTTTCGATGAATCCCAGATCATTAATCTTAGCAAATACACACAATGAAGAAATCAAACCGATGTTCGGACCTTCAGGAGTCTCAATCGGACAAAGACGACCATAGTGTGTGTAGTGAACGTCACGAACCTCAAATCCGGCACGTTCACGGGAAAGACCACCAGGACCAAGGGCAGACATACGACGCTTGTGCGTGATTTCAGCCAAGGGGTTTGTCTGGTCCATGAACTGCGACAATGCGTTCGTTCCGAAGAATGAGTTGATTACAGAAGAGATTGTCTTCGCGTTAATCAAATCAATCGGAGTAAACACTTCATTGTCACGAACGTTCATACGTTCGCGAATCGTACGAGACATACGAGCCAGACCAACAGCAAACTGATTAGAAAGCTGCTCACCTACTGTACGTACACGACGGTTACTCAAGTGGTCAATATCATCCACATCTGCTTTTGAGTTAATCAGCTCAATCAGATATTTGATGATTTCAATGATATCTTCCTTCGTGAGGACACGCACGTCCATATCAGTCGTCAGATTCAACTTTTTATTGATTCTGTAACGACCTACATCACCAAGGTCATATCGTTTTTCAGAGAAGAACAAGTTGTTGATAACCTCCCTTGCACTTGCGTCATCAGCCGGATCGGCGTTACGCAACTGACGGTAGATATACAACACAGCTTCTTTTTCCGAGTTACTCGGGTCCTTCTGCAACGTATTATATATGATAGAGAAATCGGACTGGTTCGGTTCATCTTTATGTAAAAGGATGTTTTGAACTCCCGACTCCAAAATTTCATCAATATGCACCTCTTCCAGTACGGTTTCACGATCGATAATAACTTCGTTACGCTCGATAGAAACCACTTCACCGGTATCTTCATCAACGAAATCTTCAATCCATGTTTTCAAGACACGTGCAGCCAATTTACGACCTAGCACTTTCTTCAGATTTGTCTTGTTCACCTTTACATCTTCTGCAAGGTTGAAAATCTCAAGAATATCTTTGTCATTCTCGAAGCCAATTGCACGCAACAAAGTCGTTACCGGCAATTTCTTCTTACGGTCGATGTATGCGTACATCACATTATTGATGTCAGTAGCAAACTCAATCCACGAACCCTTAAACGGAATAATACGAGCCGAATAAAGTTTCGTACCATTGGCATGTACACTCTGACCGAAGAACACACCCGGAGAACGGTGAAGCTGTGACACAACTACGCGTTCGGCACCGTTAATGACGAAAGTAGCCTTATCAGTCATATAAGGAATCGGGCCGAGGAATACGTCCTGAATCACTGTATCAAAATCCTCATGATCGGGGTCCGTACAGTAAAGCTTAAGTTTCGCTTTTAAGGGAACACTATAAGTAAGCCCACGCTCTATACAATCATCGATGGTATAACGCGGCGGATCAATATAATAGTCCAGAAACTCAAGAACAAAATTGTTTCTTGTATCGGCAATAGGGAAGTTTTCAGCAAATACTTTATACAATCCCTCATTCTTGCGCTTTTCAGGTGGGGTATCTAATTGTAGAAAGTCTTGGAATGACTTCAATTGTACTTCCAGGAAATCCGGGTATTCGAGCGGATTCTTAGTCGAAGCAAAATTAACTCTTTGATTTACAGTATTTGAAGACATCTGTCAATGAATTTGGAGAACTTAATTTGAAATATATACACAAAAAGGTTAAGAATCCTCTTGTGAAGGATTCCTAACCGAATTACCTGATTACCAGGCCAATGTTATTTAAGTTCAACTTCAGCTCCAGCTTCTTCCAATGTTTTCTTCAATGATTCTGCTTCGTCTTTAGCCAAACCTTCTTTTACTGTGCTAGGAGCACCGTCTACCAAGTCTTTAGCTTCTTTCAAACCAAGACCACAAGCTTCCTTAACAGCCTTAACTACCTGAAGTTTAGCTGCACCAGCGCTCTTCAATACTACGTCGAAAGAAGTTTTTTCTTCTGCGGCAGCAGCACCAGCTGCAGGACCAGCAGCAACAGCTACAGCTGCAGCAGCAGGTTCAATACCGTATTCTTCTTTAAGGATAGTTGCAAGTTCATTAACTTCTTTTACTGTCAAGTTAACTAATTGTTCTGCAAAAGCTTTCAAATCTGCCATTTTTTGTATGATTTTAATGTTTAAATACTTGTTGATTTTTGAAAATTATTCGGGATGTTATTCCCAAGGCTGTGACGCCTTTTTCCATTTTTACGCTTCGGTACGTTCACCAAGAGTCTTGAGAACTCCGTGAAGGGTGTTACCACCTGATTGAAGAGCAGAAATAACATTCTTGGCCGGAGATTGCAACAGTGCAACGATATCGGCGATAACTTCATTCTTACTCTTGATTGCAACGAGAGCATCCAATTGGTCTGCACCAACATAGAAGCTTTCTTCTGCATACGCAGCTTTCAGTCCGGGAATACCGTCTTTCGCTTTGTCTTTGATTAACTTAGCAGGTACGTTTGCAGTGTTAGTAAACATAACAGCAGTAGTACCTTTCAAAGAACCGTAAAGAGGTGAGAAGTCTTCTTCCAGGCTTTCAAGTGCTTTGTGAAGCAGAGTGTTTTTAACCACCATCAATTTGATGTCTGATTTAAAGCAATCTCTTCTCAATGCGCTGGTAGCAGCAGCGTTCATCGCTGTAACGTCTACCAAGTAGAAGTGACCATATTCCTTTACTGTAGCAGCAATTTGCTCTATAATCGTACTTTTATCTTCCTTTCTCATTATTTCTCTGTTTTATTAGATTTCATCCACTGATTTCGGGTCGATTTTAATACCCGCACTCATTGTACTAGAAAGATAAATACTCTTAATATATGTACCCTTTGCTGCGGTCGGTTTCAGCTTGTTCAGAGTAGAGATGAACTCTTTCGCGTTGTCGCGAATCTGATCAGGACTGAATGATACCTTACCGATAGAAGTGTGAACGATACCGCTCTTATCAACTTTAAAGTCAATCTTACCTTGTTTTACTTCTTTTACAGCCTTAGCAACATCCATAGTTACAGTACCACTCTTAGGGTTCGGCATCAATCCACGAGGACCGAGTACACGACCGAGTGCACCAATTTTACCCATGATAGATGGCATAGTGATGATTACATCAATATCAGTCCATCCACCTTTGATCTTTTCAATATATTCGTCAAGACCAACATAGTCAGCACCAGCTTCTTTTGCAGCAGCTTCAGCATCCGGTGTACAAAGTACCAACACACGCACTTCTTTACCAGTACCATGAGGAAGTGAGACAACACCTCTCACCATCTGGTTAGCTTTACGCGGGTCAACCCCTAAACGTACATCAATATCCAGTGAAGCATCGAATTTGGAAAAAGTGATTTCTTTTACCAAAGATGCAGCTTCTTTCAGTGAGTATGCTTTCCCTGCTTCAATTTTTTCTGCAGCTAACTTTTGATTTTTTGTCAGTTTACCCATTACAATTGAAGTTTATTAGTTATTAACCGGGAACTCCCCTTTTACAGCGATACCCATACTTCTAGCTGTACCTGCAACCATTCTCATGGCAGCTTCCACAGTAAAACAGTTCAAGTCAACCATTTTGTCCTGAGCGATCGTACGAACTTGTTCCCAAGTAAGCTCGGCAACTTTCTTACGGTTAGGCTCAGCAGAACCACTCTTTACCTTAGCTACTTCAAGTAATTGAATAGCAACGGGAGGAGTCTTGATTACAAAATCGAAAGACTTATCTGCGTAGTAAGTAATGATAACAGGTAAAATTTTACCTGCTTTGTCTTGGGTTCTGGCATTGAATTGCTTGCAAAATTCCATGATATTGATACCCTTAGAACCCAAAGCAGGTCCAACGGGAGGTGATGGATTTGCAGCGCCTCCTTTAATCTGTAACTTGATTAGTCCAGCAACTTCTTTAGCCATTTTTTTATTGATTTATATATAAACATTAAACGAAGAACAACAACAGCGTAACAATTCCGTGTTATTCCTTTTCCACTTGCATAAAGCCCAATTCAAGCGGCGTTTTGCGCCCGAATATCTTTACCATGACCTTTAGTTTCTTTTTTTCGCTATTCACTTCTTCAATGATACCACTGAATCCGCTAAAAGGTCCAAAAGTAACTTTTACAGTTTCACCCACCACGTACGGAATATTGAGTTCTTCACCCGTTTCCTGCAGTTCGTCCACTGTACCAAGTATACGATTCACTTCTGATTGTCTGAGAGGCACCGGTTTTTCGGAGCCACCTAAAAAGCCTATCACATTCGGAGTGTTGCGCAAGTGATGAGCGACCTCACCAACCAAAGCAGCCTCCACCAAAACGTAACCAGGAAGATAACTTCTTTCCTTCACAATTTTTTTACCATTGCGAACCTGGTAAACTTTTTCAGTAGGAATCAATACCTGAGATACATATTCACCAAGGTCACTGTTCTTAAGATCAGCTTCAAGATATTCCTTTACCTTAGCTTCTTTTCCACTAATAGCACGCAGAACGTACCATTTCTTTTCAATCTCAGCCATTTTCAATTCCTAATTTTTAATGTGGATAAACGATTTTTTCCATGAAGTTCTGGAAACAGACATCCATACCCCATACTACCAATGCAATAAGCAGGGAAGCATATAAAACAACTACTGCACTGTTAGCAAGTTCAGAATACGTAGGCCACGATACTTTATGTACAAGTTCGTCGTAAGATTCTTTAATATAAGCTATTACCTTTTTCATTTCAATAATATTAGCACGGGAGGAGAGGCTCGAACTCCCGACACCCGGTTTTGGAGACCGGTGCTCTACCAACTGAGCTACTCCCGTGTGTACATAATCAGTTCCCGATGAAAACCGGGAACTGATTAATTATTGTGTATTAGTCGATAATTTCAGTAATCTGACCAGCACCTACCGTGCGTCCACCTTCGCGGATAGCGAAACGAAGGCCCGGGTTCAATGCTACTGGGTAAATCAACTCAACTGTAATAGTTACGTTATCACCCGGCATTACCATTTCTGTTCCTTCCGGCAAAGTGATTTCACCTGTACAGTCCATAGTACGCAAGTAGAACTGAGGACGGTATTTGTTGTGGAACGGAGTGTGACGACCACCTTCTTCTTTCTTCAAGATATAAACCTCAGCTTTGAATTTAGAGTGCGGTTTAATCTGACCTGGTTTACAAAGAACCATACCACGTTTGATTTCGTTCTTGTCAATACCACGAAGCAAAAGACCTACGTTGTCACCAGCTTCACCTTGATCCAACAGTTTACGGAACATTTCAACACCAGTTACAACTGATTTCTTATCTTCACCTAAACCAAGAATTTCGACTTCATCACCAACGTGGATGACACCTGTTTCGATACGACCTGTTGCTACAGTACCACGACCTGTGATAGAGAACACGTCTTCAACCGGCATCAAGAATGGTTTATCAACATCGCGCGGAGGCAGTGGAATCCAGTTATCAACTGCATCCATCAGTTCCATAACTTTGTCTTCCCATTTTTCAACACCGTTCAATGCGCCAAGAGCAGAACCACGGATGATAGGAGTATTGTCACCATCGAAATCATAGAATGAAAGGAGTTCTCTCATTTCCATTTCAACGAGTTCCAACATTTCTTCGTCGTCTACCATATCGCATTTGTTCAAGAATACAACCAGACGAGGAACGTTTACCTGACGAGCCAACAGAATGTGTTCGCGAGTTTGAGGCATCGGACCATCAGTTGCAGCACAAACGATGATAGCACCGTCCATCTGAGCAGCACCAGTAACCATGTTCTTTACGTAGTCGGCGTGACCCGGGCAGTCTACGTGTGCATAGTGACGGTTAGCTGTTTGATATTCAACGTGAGAAGTATTGATAGTAATACCTCTTTCTTTTTCTTCAGGAGCGTTGTCGATAGAATCGAAAGAACGCAATTCTGAAAGACCTTTTTTTGCCAACACTGTAGTGATAGCAGCTGTCAACGTTGTCTTACCGTGGTCTACGTGACCGATTGTACCAATGTTTACATGCGGTTTGGTACGTTCAAATTTCTCTTTAGCCATAGCTTTACTTGTTATTTATTTGATTAATAATCAGCATTTACATCCTTTATGAGCTGTTACCGGGACTTGAACCCGGGACCTCTTCCTTACCAAGGAAGTGCTCTACCACTGAGCTATAACAGCAAGAAAAGAGAGCGGAAGACGGGGCTCAAACCCGCGACCCTCAGCTTGGAAGGCTAATGCTCTATCAACTGAGCTACTTCCGCATTCTTGCCAAAGTTGTCACTCTGATTGTGGGCAAAGATGGATTCGAACCACCGAAGGCGTAAGCCAGCAGATTTACAGTCTGCCCCATTTGGCCACTCTGGTATTTGCCCTTTTCAAAATCAAGAAATAAAAGAACTATTTTCAAACAATATGATAAAGACAGATGTTCTATCTTTGTTCTTCGGTTTCTTTTTGAGCCTCTTGTCGGATTCGAACCAACGACCCCGAGATTACAAATCACGTGCTCTGGCCAACTGAGCTAAAGAGGCAAACTTACTAAAAAATGCAACCGTCACGTTCTAACGCGAGCGAAACGGCTGCAAATTTAGTTATTTATTTCTTTCCCGCAAAATATTTGGGATTTTTTTATTTGCTACGTTGCTTTTCCTTGTATTTAACCAGTTGTTTTACGAGCGCTTCCACATCTAAATCAATTGCCTCTTCAAATGTATCACACACTTTGCTTGCATAAAACTCCCCATTGGGGATTAATATTTTAATGCCTGCTTCTTTATTTTCAGCAACTTCTGGTTTTACTACCTTTAATGACACCTCTACTTTCTTTATATCTTCGTAATATTTTTCCAACTTGGACACTTTCTTCTGAATAAATGCCTGCAATTGCTCTGACGCATCAAAGTGAATTGATTGAATTCTAACATCCATACTTACCTCCTTTTTTTTAAGCTCTTGGATGAGCTTGTTTATACACTTTTTTAAGTTCTTCAAATGTGGCATGCGTATAGATCTCGGTAGTCGTAATGCTCTCGTGACCCAAAAGTTCTTTTACCGCGCCCAACTCTGCTTCATTATTCAGCATTGTGGTAGCAAAAGTATGCCTCAACACGTGAGGACTCCTTTTCTTCAGCGTTGCCACCTTTGACAGGTTCCGTTTCACTAAATTATAGACCAGATTCTTATAAAGTCGTTCGCCATTCTCTCTAATAAAGAAAGCCTCCGACCTTTCCGGAATCGTTTCGTTTCTTACATTGATATACTCAAGCATCAACTCCCGCAGTTCATCACCGAACGGTATCAGTCGTTGCTTATTTCTTTTCCCGGTCACTTTCAGAAGAGAAGCCGAAAAATCCACATCCTTATCATCCAAACCTATTAATTCCGAAAGTCTCATGCCAGTAGCATAAAACACTTCAATCACCAACCGGTCCCGACAACCTTTAAATCCTTCGCCAAAATCCGTATCATCCAATAACCGATTCATTTCGTTCTCTTTTAAGAACACAGGCAACGGCTTTTTGTTTTTAGGTCCTTTTATTTTACGCAAAGGATCTATAGTCGTCTTCCCCTGTCTTATGAGATACTTGTAAAACGTTCGGAGCGAACTTAGCTTACGATTTACAGAAGTTGAGGTATACCCTTTATCCATCAATGAAACAATCCATTCACGAATCAGTTCCGCCTCGACCTCTAACGGATTAAACTTTCCATACTCTTCCTGAGCAAACTCCTGCAGTTGCTTTATATCTTCACCGTACGCAAGAACGGTTTTTTCAGAATAGTTCCGCTCATACTGGAGATAATCAAGAAAAGATTCTATCAACATAATATCGCTACATCTAAAATCGTGCAACGAATGTATGAAAAGAATTCAATAATTCAAAGGAAATTACGAATTATTAATCTTCTACTTGCTGAAGTTGTTGTACGTAAACTGCGCGTTCTTTCTTAAGTCTTTTAGTTACAGACGGTTTATCAAACTGCTGTCTGCTTCTCAATTCTTTTACGATGCCAGTTTTCTCAAATTTTCTTTTGAACTTCTTCAGCGCTTTTTCAATGTTTTCGCCTTCTTTTACAGGTACTACAATCATTTTGTTATTATTAATATGTTATGATTAAAAAAATTCCGCAGTCAAATTGCGCCGCAAAATTACACATACTTTCTTTATTCACAAAACTTTCGGCAAATATTTCTCAAAAACTATTCATAAACAAGTCATTAAATGCGGAAAGTTAGTACCTTTGAAACACTTACATGTCTATAATAATATAATAAGGTATGAAACAGAACATAAAAGAACGAGTACATGCTTTGCGCATGACATTCCATCCCAATTACATCAAAGCATTCATTATCCCCAGCACCGACCCCCATCTTAGTGAGTATGTGGCTCCCCACTGGATGTCACGTGAATGGATTTCCGGTTTTACGGGTTCTGCAGGAACAGCGGTCATCCTGATGGACAAAGTGGGATTATGGACCGACTCACGTTACTTCCTTCAGGCAGCGAAAGAACTGGAAGGGAGTGGCATCACACTCTACAAAGAGATGCTGCCGGAAACTCCAAGCATAACAGAGTTTCTCTGCCAGCACTTAAAACCCGGAGAATCTGTAAGCATTGACGGGAAAATGTTCTCCGTGCAACAGGTAGAACAAATGAAAGAAGAACTAGCGGCACATCAGTTACAGGTAGATATATTTGGAGATCCATTAAAAAACATCTGGAAAGACCGTCCCTCCATACCTGACTCTCCAGCCTTTATTTATGATATCAAATATGCAGGAAAAAGCTGCGAAGAAAAAATATCCGCTATCCGTGCGGAGTTGAAGAAGAAAGGCGTCTATGCTTTATTCATATCTGCACTGGACGAAATAGCATGGACTCTCAATCTACGAGGAAACGATGTACATTGCAATCCAGTCATAGTGAGCTACCTGTTAATTACGCAGGACGAGGTGACTTACTTCATTTCACCGGAAAAAGTGACGTCGGAGGTCGAGACTTATCTGAAGAAACAACAAATAGGAATACAGAAATATGATGAGGTAGAGACATTCCTGAATTCTTTCCCCGGAGAAAATATTCTTATTGATCCACGGAAAACGAATTATGCGATTTACTCGGCCATTAATCCGAAATGTTCCATTATTCGTGGCGAGTCTCCCGTCACATTATTGAAAGCCATTCGCAATAAACAGGAAATAGCCGGCATCCATGCTGCCATGCAACGGGATGGAGTGGCACTTGTCAGATTCCTCAAGTGGCTGGAAGAATCTGTATCCACCGGAAAAGAAACTGAATTAAGTATAGATAAAAAGCTGCATGAATTCAGAGCAGCACAGCCCCTCTACATGGGAGAAAGTTTCGACACCATTGCAGGATATAAAGAGCACGGAGCAATCGTGCATTATTCGGCAACGCCAGAAAGCGATGTAACTCTTCAGCCTAAAGGATTCCTACTCTTAGATTCAGGGGCACAATACTTGGACGGAACCACTGACATCACTCGTACCATCGCATTAGGCGAACTGACGGAAGAGGAAAAGACGGATTATACCTTAATATTAAAGGGACACATAGCATTGGCTATGGCCAAATTCCCAGCCGGAACCCGTGGTGCGCAACTCGATGTACTGGCGCGTATACCTATCTGGAATCACAGAATGAACTTTCTCCATGGCACAGGGCACGGCGTCGGGCATTTCTTGAGTGTACACGAAGGTCCACAAAGCATTCGTATGAATGAAAACCCTGCAATTCTCCAGCCCGGTATGGTTACATCCAACGAACCTGGTGTTTATAAGACAGGCAGTCACGGGATACGTACGGAGAACCTGACGTTAGTTTGCAAAGATGGAGAGGGAATGTTTGGAGAATATCTTAAGTTTGAGACTATCACTTTATGCCCCATCTGCAAAAAAGGGATCATCAAGGAGATGCTGACAAATGAAGAAATTGAATGGTTAAACAATTACCATCAGACTGTCTACGAGAAACTATCACCGGATCTTAACGAAGAAGAAAAAGTTTGGTTACAAGAGGCGACTGCTTCCCTTTAAAAAGAACTTGCCTGACACCCGGGTGTCGTACAACATAGAACTGCATTAAATAAAAAACTTTATTAGAAACAAATATTATATGGCTTTAATTAAATCAGTACGGGGTTTTACTCCCGAGATCGGAGAAAACTGCTTCCTCGCAGATAATGCAACTATTATAGGAGATGTAAAAATAGGAAATGATTGTAGCATTTGGTTTAATACGGTATTAAGAGGTGACGTCAACTCCATACGAATCGGCAACGGTGTCAATATTCAAGATGGAAGTGTCTTGCATACATTATACCAGAAATCGACTATTGAAATTGGCGATCACGTATCCGTAGGACATAATGTCACCATTCATGGGGCGACCATCAAAGATTACGCATTGGTCGGGATGGGGTCAACCGTACTGGATCACGTTGTAGTCGGTGAAGGAGCAATCGTTGCCGCCGGCTCTCTGGTATTAAGCAATACCATCATTGAACCGGGAAGCATTTGGGGAGGAGTACCCGCGAAATTCATTAAAAAGGTAGATCCTGAACAAGCCAAAGAACTGAATCAAAAAATTGCTCACAACTATCTGATGTACTCACAATGGTATAAAGAATAGCTTTAAATAAAACCTAAAACAAAACTTCGTTCCTCCTTACTCTTATATTTTTAAGAAAAGGGGGAACGTTTTTTTTCAGAACACCATTGACACTTCAATAGCCACATAAATAAGCCATTTACAAACACATACCATAAAATCCACACTACTAAAACTAATCATCATTGATTTCCAAAGTCCATATTTATATTATTTAACCCTCTGAATATATTCTTATTACGAATTATTCGTAGATTTGTAAGACATTAAATCTGAGCAATGAACCAACAAGCACTTATTCATTATGAAAATAAAACTACTACTTACAATTCTCTTATTGGCAGAAATAATAACCGCCAATGCACAAAACGCAGAAAAAGAATATTTAAAGAAAGTACTTACCAATTTAGAAAAGATTGAATCTGCAACCTACTATGTCACTAACGAAAGCTGGCAACCTGGTGATTCAACCGCATTATCTACCTTGCATGGCTTCGTTAAAGAGTACGATAATCCAATGGACTCAACCATAGGTGCAAGCTATGTTTCACTAGATGCCAATGATACAACAAAACTAGAATTTTGTTATGACGGCAACATAAGAGTATTACCTTATCACGAAAATAAGAAATTAGCAATTGATGATTTCACATTCAGACCACTTCCTTTCAGACTAGTAAGTCCTCCATTCTTCAATCACGCAAAGAATATCATCAGATATGCACTTACCACTAAGGATCATATTGTAACAGAGTTGAAAGATGAGGGTGATAATTATTATTTTAAATTAGTCATTGATGAGAATCAACAGGTTGAGTTCTTTGGAAAAGCTTATCACATGCCACTTCCTCCATTCAATATCGGCAGTACAGCTTCTATTTATGAGTTATGGATCAACAAATCGAATGACCTACCTTATAAAAAACGGAGAGAGATGTCGCATGATATTTCCGTTTCAACCTGTTCGAATCTTGAAATCAATAAACTAACAATTAACGACTTTAACGCGTCTGATTATTTCCCCAAAGATTATGAGATAGTAAAATACAGCGACCTCTACAAGAAAAAAGCAGAACCAACAGCATCCAGTCTTATAGGGAAAAAAGCTCCCGGCTGGATATTAGAAAATATAGAAGCACAGCCGGTATCATTAGCCGACTGTAAAAGCAAAATCATACTAATCAACTTCACAGGCATTGGTTGTGGTGCCTGTCAGGCAGCTGTTCCTTTTCTGAAACAGTTAAAAGAATTATTCACCAGTGAAGAGTTTGAGTTGATTGCAATAGAATCCTGGAGTCGTAAAGTATCTGCCATCCGGAATTATGCAAACCGAAAGGAATTGAATTATACCATTCTAAATGCAACAAATGAGGTTATAAAACAATATCAGACCGGTGGTGCCGCACCCTACTTTTTCATAGTAGACCAAGAACGAATCATACGAAAAGTAATCAGAGGTTATAGTAATGAGAATACAGATAAAGAAATAATAAATGCAATAAAAGAACTACTATGAACATGAACAGACTATTTACTTGTCTTTGTTTGTCCTTGTTATTCAACCTGGCACAAGCACAATTACCCATCCCCGAATATCAGAAGGGAAAGGCCATTTTAAGTGGTACAATCGCCAATTACCATCCGAATGATAATCTGATATTCAAGATCGGAGCTCCCAATATCGTGATGGGAACAGCCGAAACTCTTTATCCGACTGTTGAGTCAGACGGAAACTTTACTATTAATATTCCTCTCTACCATCATACACAAGTACGGATGATGATAGGAAATGCTGATTTAGTCATTCTGCTAAGTCCCGAAAAAGAAACAAATGTAGCTATCAATCTAAGTAATCCACCAGGAAAACAGTTTGTATTTAGCGGTCAATATGCTACCATTAACAATGAATGGTGCCAGCCGGAACTGATAACAAAGATACCACCTGTTTATAGTGATGGCGACCTATTGGATTCCATTGTAGGCATTAGTGCCAATGAATTCAAAAAACGATGTATCAACCAATACAAACGATATGTAACGCACAACAACGCACAGTTACAATTCAGCGAAGACACTCGCACACTCGCCAATCTCTCATGCGCATTTGATTGCCTGGAAAATCTACAGGCCACCCACTATTGCCTGCAAACTGCTTATCAAAAGAAGGAAAACATTACGCGGGAACAAGCTTTTGCTGCTTTTCTTGATGTATATTTGCCTGATGATTTCCACAATTATTTGAAGGATTTCCCAGTCAATCACCCTTTAGCACTCTATTGTTATAATTACCGCAATGTAGTCATGGATTTATATGATACCCACAAAGACCCACTCGCTTACGAAAAAAATCTATTGAAAAATGCACCACTCACTAAAGAGGAACAGACACTTATCCATCAATATGAAACGGCTTTCAAAGCAGGTATCTCCTTTCAGCAAGAAAGCGAGCTAATGGCACTTAGTGCAAAATACTTCAAAGAAAATGACCTATTCAGATGGGAGTCATTCTCCAAAGCAAAAGAACGTCTTAGTAATATCATACAAGACAGCACAAGTTTAATAGTTGACTACATACGAGCAATCTATATGCGTTCCAGTTTTTACAATTTACAACCTCTGACACCCCGACAAGAGCTCATGGCTTCGGAAATTACCAATCCTATTTTCTTAGGTATCATTCAAGACATGAACCGCCAGATGCAACCCCGACAGAAAACGATAACAAAGAAATTCACTATTTGCGAAGCACCACAAGTTCCGGAAAAGGAACTGTTGACTGCTCTCATTGCCCGCCACAAAGGGAAGGTACAGTTTATCGACTTTTGGGCTACCTGGTGCGGTGGCTGCCGGCAAATCATCAAGGAATATGAACCACTAAAGAAAGAAATAGGTGAAGACAAAGTTGCTTTCATTTACCTCACAGGCCCCAGTTCTATAAAAAAGACTTGGGATATACTAATACAAGACATTGCCGGAGAACATTACTGGCTGAACAAAGAACAGTGGGGTTATCTTTGGAATCATTTTCAGATGACGGGATTACCGATGTACCTGATAATAGATAAAAAAGGAAATATCGCAAAACAATTCACCCACGTAACAGCCAAAGAGTTGAAAGAGTTGCTAGAGTTAGAAGTCAACAAATAAAATGCCTGGTTACAAATGCAGGAAACAGGTTCTTCGTCAAATCTGGTGGAAAGTTGCCCTCTATTCATTTATCTAATTCAGTAGGTGCCTGTTTTTCTAAAGGATTTACCACCCAATTTGACAAAGAGCCGAAAGCAATGAGAAGTGTGCCAAAACTCCTTAATAAACGAAGAATCACCTTTACCACAGATAATTGTAATAAAGGTGATTCTTCGTTTATTAAGGTTTTGTATTGCCCTCTTATATCGAATTCACATTGATCTACACTATATATTTAGAAATTAATCATGTGCATAATCTTCTCCGTCGCCCCGGCATTACTAGTCACATAATAACCGGCATTTGTTCCTGTTTCACGCAAGAACAATTCATCCGTCAGGAAACGATCCAGCAAAGTTTTCAGTTCATCATAGTCTTTGATAGAATAGGCACCTTTTGCTTCCAGCAATTGAACAGCCTCCATGAATTTCTGATACTTCGGTCCGAAAATCACCGGAATACCATATACAGCCGCTTCCAAGGTGTTGTGGATTCCTACCCCGAAACCACCGCCGATATAAGCTATTTCACCATAGCGGTAAATAGAGGATAACAGACCGAAACAGTCTATTATAAGGCAATCCGCTTTCAATACATTTCTTTCGTCAGCACGGGTATAGCGCACATACGGACGCTTCAGTTTACCGATGATCTCAACCAGGTGATTCTCATCGATCACATGCGGAGCAATAATCAATTTCATTTCCGGATGATTATTGAAATATTCGAGGAATAAATCCTCATCAGGTCCCCATGAACTTCCGGCAACAAAAGTAAAAGAATTGTTTCCTTTAAACTTCTCCACCAACGGGAGCTCTTTAGCCTCTTCGCGGATTTGCAGTACACGGTCAAAACGGGTATCCCCCACCACTGTCACACGACTGATGCCGATTTTCGACAAATAACGTTTGGATGCCTCATTCTGAACAAACAGATGATCGAAATCTTTCAAGACATTGCGATAAGTGCCACCGTACCATTTAAAGAATATTTGTTCGCGACGGAAGATAGACGACACACTATATACCGGAATACGGCGCTTGTGAAGCTCATCCAGATAATTCTTCCAAAACTCATATTTGATAAAGAACGCCATGCAAGGATTTGCAATATCCAGGAACTTCTTCACATTCCTCGGCTTATCAAACGGCAGATAGCAGACAATATCCGCCCCCCGGTAATGCTTGCGCACTTCATAACCGGAAGGAGAGAAAAATGTCAGCAATATCTTATAGTTAGGATATTTCTCACGAATCATTTCTATCAGAGGGCGTCCTTGTTCAAACTCCCCCAGTGAAGCAGCGTGAAACCAAATATACTGTTCCCCTTTTTCCACTTGTTGGCGTAAGAGTTCATACACCACCCAATGCCCCTTCATCATCTTCCGGGGCTTGCGGCTAAACGGAGCAGCCAAATGGACGATAAAGTCATAAATGACTATTGCCAGGTCGTAAAGCATAGTACTGTGTCGATTACTTCAAAACCTCTACCGCTCGTTTCATACGAGCTATCGTCTCCTCTTTGCCCAATACCCAGGAAATATCGAACATGTGCGGGCCTTTTCCTTCACCCACCAATGTCAGACGGAAAGCATTCATGATATTACCGGTATGGTAACCTTTCTCTGCAATCCAGTCCATAACGACTTTTTCCTGTCCTTCAATGCTAAAATCTTCAATACTGGCAATCACTTCTGCCAATTCGGTCATACATTTTGCAGAATCTTCTTTCCAGCGTTTCTTCACCGTCTTTTCATCATATTCGGTAGGAGCCACAAAGAAGAAGCTACATACATCCCACAGTTCTTTAATGAAACTTACCCGGTCTTTCATCATGCCAACCACAGTCACTACCTTTTCGAAAGGAGCCTCTACGCCTTGTTCTTTCAAGAAAGGCAAAAACAGTTCCGCAATTTCTTCGTTAGGTTTCTGCTGTATATATTGATGATTGAACCATATTCCTTTTTTATAGTCGAACTTAGCTCCCGACTTGCTGCAACGGTGAAGATCAAACAATTTAATCAATTCGTCCATCGACATCACTTCCTGATCATTGCCCGGATTCCATCCCAATAAAGCCAGGAAATTAATCACAGCTTCGGGTAAATAACCGGATTCGCGATAACCAGAAGAGATTTCTCCGGATTTCGGATCGTGCCATTCCAATGGAAATACAGGGAATCCGAGACGGTCACCGTCACGCTTGCTTAATTTTCCATTACCTTCCGGTTTCAATAACAAAGGCAGGTGAGCAAATTCCGGCATCGTATCTTCCCAACCGAAAGCACGGTACAACAACACATGCAAAGGAGCGGAAGGCAACCATTCTTCACCACGAATCACGTGGGAAACTTCCATCAAATGGTCATCCACGATATTTGCCAAATGGTAAGTAGGCAGTTCGTCAGCCGATTTATAAAGCACTTTGTCATCCAAAATAGATGAGTTGATTACTACTTCGCCACGAATCAGGTCATTTACATGTATATCTTCATTCGGTTCGATTTTGAAACGAACAACATATTGTTTGCCTTCAGCAATCAGTGCATCCACTTCTTCTTTCGGCATAGTTAATGAATTGCGCATCATACCACGGGTAGATGCATCATATTGGAAGTTAGCAATTTCAGCACGCTTAGCGTCCAGCTCCTCCGGAGTATCAAAAGCGATGTAAGCTTTTCCATTTTCCAGCAAAATCTGCACATATTTCTTGTAGATTTCGCGGCGCTCCGACTGACGGTATGGACCCTGTTCACCACCGAAGCTCACTCCCTCGTCAAAGTGGATACCTAACCACTTAAAAGATTCGAGTATATACTCTTCCGCTCCCGGAACGAACCGGTTAGAGTCAGTGTCTTCAATACGAAATATCAAGTCTCCGCCGTGTTGACGTGCAAATAGATAATTATACAAAGCTGTACGCACACCACCGATGTGCAATGCTCCCGTAGGACTTGGAGCAAAACGAACTCTTACTTTTCTTTCTGCCATAATTTGGGTTAGTATAGGTAAATCGTGGCAAAATTAAACCTTTTTTTCCACACTATTGTTTTTTTTTGTACTTTTCGCAAAAATTTCAGTGGATATGGAACATTTGAAGAAGAAAAAAAGATTTTCATGGAGAGATTTACTATATAAATCACTGCTGTTTGTAGGCACTGTGGCGCTGATTGTTTATTTCCTGCCACGTGACGGAAAATTCAATTACCAGTTCGACATCAACAAGCCCTGGAAATACGGACAGTTGATCGCTACTTTCGACTTTCCTATTTATAAAGAGGATGCAGTGGTAAAAAGGGAACAAGATAGCCTGATGGCTTTCTTCCAACCTTATTATCAACTGGATAAAAATATAGAAAAAGACGCAATCGCCAAGCTGAAAGAGAATTACCATACGAATCTGAAAGGTATTCTCCCTTCCATCGATTATTTGCGGTACATTGAGCGCACTTTAAAAGAAATCTATCAGGCAGGCATCGTTTCGACAGAGAATATACAGCTGCTTCACAAAGACAGCACTTCATCTGTCATGGTGATTGATGACAAACTGGCTAATCCACAGGCTACCGAGAATCTTTACACGGTAAAAAAAGCCTATGAGCACTTGCTGTCAGCAGACTCTACTCATTTCAACCGGGAAATTTTAAGGCAATGCTCCCTGAACGAATACATCACCCCCAACCTTACCTTTGACGAGGAACGTACCCAGGCTGCCAAAGAAGAAATCCTGAACAACTATTCCTGGGCAAACGGATTAGTAGTCAGCGGGCAAAAGATTATCGACCGGGGGGAAATCGTCAGCCCGCATACCTATAATATCCTGGAGTCATTACGCAAAGAATCCATCAAACGGAATGAGTCCATGGGACAGAACCGTCTGATTCTCGGCGGACAGATTCTGTTTGTAGGAATGCTGATGCTTTGTTTTATGCTTTATCTCGACCTGTTCCGAAAAGACTACTATCAACGAAAAGGCAGTCTGTCATTGCTATTCACGTTGATTGTATTTTACAGTGTCATAACCGCTTTTATGGTAACACATAATCTATTTAATGTGTATATCATCCCGTACGCGATGCTACCCATTATCATCCGTGTTTTTCTTGATTCGAGGACTGCTTTCCTGACGCATGTCATCACTATATTGATATGCTCCATATCCCTACGCTTTCCGCATGAATTCATTCTGACACAGTTGGCAGCAGGATTGGTGGCGATATTCAGTCTAAGAGAGCTATCGCAAAGGTCCCAACTTTTCCGGACGGCTTTATTGGTTATACTGACTTATGCAGCCATTTACTTCGCCTTCGAATTGATGACAGAGAACGGTCTTTCCACCGACTTCTCGAAGTTGAACATACGAATGTACACTTACTTCATCATCAATGGAATTCTGTTATTATTCACCTATCCTTTACTCTTTTTATTGGAAAAGACTTTCGGATTTACTTCCAATGTAACGTTGGTAGAACTTTCGAATATCAATAATGACCTTTTGCGGCAAATGTCCGAGACGGTTCCGGGCACCTTCCAACATTCCATGCAAGTGGCCAATCTTGCTGCAGAAGCAGCCATCCGTATTGGAGCTAAAAGCCAGTTAGTACGTACAGGAGCTTTGTATCATGATATTGGTAAGATGGAAAACCCTGCTTTTTTCACAGAAAATCAGTCAGGAGGAGTTAACCCGCATAAGAACCTGAATTACGAACAAAGTGCGCAGGTCGTCATCAGTCATGTGACGGATGGATTGAAGTTAGCCGATAAACACAATCTGCCTAAAGCCATCAAGGACTTTATCAGCACGCATCATGGACGGGGGAAAACAAAATATTTCTATATTTCCTGGAAGAACGAGCATCCGGACGAAGAGCCGAATGAAGAACTGTTCACCTATCCCGGCCCGAATCCGTTCACCAAAGAACAGGCTATCCTGATGATGGCGGATGCCGTAGAAGCTGCCTCACGCAGTCTTCCGGAATATACAGAAGAAACAATCAGCAACCTGGTCGATAAGATTATCGATTCCCAGGTCACTGAAGGTTACTTTAAAGAATGTCCTATCACTTTCAAGGATATAGCAACAGTGAAAGCTGTGTTCAAAGAAAAACTAAAGATTGCTTATCACACCCGGATCAGTTATCCTGAGTTAAAGAAGTAAGCAAACCTGCGCAAGCATCTTCAAGAACATCAAGTACATATTCAAACCCCTCGGCCCCTCCATAATAGGGGTCGGGTACATGATCTGCAGGAATACGGGTGCAATACTCCGTCATGCGATGAATCTTCTTCCATTCTTCGGGAGAAGGAGCTTTGTCTTTCAAGTCATCTATGTTCCGGTCGTCCATACCGATAATCAGATCAAAATTATAAAAATCTTCCGTACGGACGGGGCGAGAACGATGCACCAATTGATAACCGCGACGGGCTGCATGAGCACGCATCCGGCTATCCGGCAATTCCCCCTGATGATAAGACAGGATTCCGGCAGAATCTATCACAAATTCTTTTTCCAGTCCCGCTTCTTCTATTAAATGAAGCATTACGCCTTCAGCCGTAGAGCTACGGCAGATATTTCCTAAACAGACAAATAATATTTTCTTCATATATACATGATTGTTTCTCAAAAAGAGTTCAGTATCTGATTGGCCCGGTTCACGGTTATTGCGGCCGGGATTTCCGGCATACTACCCAAATTGAACGGAGCAAGCATTTTTTCTATCTTCTTTAATCCGGCCTTATTTCCTTTTTTCTCAAATTCCTGACGAAGGATATTGATCTTCTCATGCGCCTGTATTCCTTCAATCAAACGCTCGAAACGAATACAGCTACGAGCTCCCGGATATACAAGGTAAGTATCTCCGCCTGCCCAACTACGGAAACGGGAATCGAGCAGTGGTTCCAATGGCCAGCTGTTATATGCCCAACGCAGATAACCATCCAGATGTTTCTTAGATGAATAATAACTCATCCAGGCTGCTTCTGCAGGATCAGAGAAAGTAAACGTGTTGGGATGGGCTTCCGTACAGCAGGTATAATAATTAGTACGCTTGTTCTCGGCAACACGACGCAGACGCACTTCTTCCGGGAAGTTCTGTCCGATAACAATACAATAATCATATAGATCGGGCTCAATTTCTTCATGATAGTTCCCGGCCAACGATACTTTAAAATCCGGATCAGCTTTACGAATCACTTTCAACGTCTTCTGCATCACTTCCATCGGACGTTCGTCCATTGCAATAGCACAAATATCAAACCATCCTTTTTCTTTCAGATGCTTGGAGAAAGAGGCAAGCATCGCTCCCCACATTTCTTCATAAGCCGCATCACCCGGTGCAGTTTTCACGAATTGCAGAGAGTTGGTTGCCTGATCGTAGTATTGGAATGACAATTCCCATGGAACCATTGAGTAACAATTAATCTGTTTATCAATGCCTACACTCATCATAAATTCCACCCAACGGTCGAAGATAGTATAATCAAAAGCCCATGTTCCATCTGCCCGTTTCATCCAGGTGACCATTGTATCAAAATAATCTTCTGTCTGACCATTCCAGGGTTTATGTGTCAAAGTAGCCGTGATAATCTTCTGTCCGGCATCTGCCAACATTTTCATCAAAGGACGCATAGCGTCAAAATGCTCCTGGCTCCATAAAGGAACCTGATAATAACGTGCCACTGCATAAGGACTTTGCCATAAATCCAAGTGATAAGCCCATTCCGAAGGTTGAGGAAGTTCACGGGAAGAAACGGTAATTTCGAGATTCAGGCGTTGCAATAAACGCGAGCCGTCATTGATTAACAACTCCCCTTGATAAGTTCCGGGAGTAGCCGATTGAGGAATCCAGCACTGCACCCAAACCGGTTGAACAGTGTGAGCGGGCAAAGCCATCGTTTTCAGGTTGGTATCAATAGGATCGGCCACCAATAATGAATCATAATCTATGGACTTCCGGTGTCCGCAGGCACCTCTCCCATCCTTATTCAATTCATCCGTCATCACATAACGGACAAAACCACCTGTAAATGCATCTTTGGGAAGAACATTTCCCTTTTTGTCTTTAAAATCACCAAAGCTGAAATTCAGGTCTTTCAGTTCTACGCCTGTCCACACAACAGCTTGCGCGTTCACACGTTCGCCACGCCAGCCTTTCAGGGAAACAGTCTGTTGTTTCTTCAACTGCGGGAGTTGATGTTTCGCATACCGGGTATCTGTTGTACCCCAAGAGACTTGAGTGGAAGTCACCGCTGCCCACTCTTTATCAGAAGGTGCAGTAGGATCAGGCAACTCCTGATAAGTCAGTAAAGGGAACTTCGGTTGTCCTGTCGGAACACCACATTGAGTTACTCCCTGCTGGGCAAAAACTGCACCCACGCTAAAGAGACAAGTCAGAGAAAAAATAGTAAGTCGTTTCATGGTTAGTTAATTAAATGATTAAAGGTTATTATATGGGGGAAAATTATTAAATCACATAGGGTCTACATCATAATACACAATCAAAGATTTATAGCGTTCGTCCGCCAACATCTCGCGCTGGATACGTAACAACAATTCCCGTGCACGTCCCATCGGGGCATTCTGCTCAATCTTGACGACGATCTTTTTGATAAACAAAGTCTGGATACGGGCAACAGGAGGTTTATCCGGACCTAATACCCGATTGCCAAATACAGCCCGCAACTTATTCGCCATCACTGCCGCCATCTGATCCAGCAACGCTTCATTATGATTTTTCAGATAAACATATACCAGCCGGTAATAGGGAGGATAATGGAACATCTGACGTTCCACCAATTGTCCGCCTACCATATCTTCATAATCATTGGCAATGACCTGATGAATGATAGGATGATCGATACTCTTGGTTTGCAATACCACCCGTCCGCGTTTGTTCTTACGTCCGGCACGTCCCGCTACTTGTGCCATCAACTGAAAAGCACGTTCATAGGAACGGAAATCAGGATAATTCAACATGGTATCAGCATTCAATATACCTACTATACTGACATGATCGAAATCCAACCCTTTTGATACCATTTGCGTACCAATCAATATGTCCGTCTTTCCCTGCTCAAAGTCTGCAATAATCTTCTCATAAGCCGAGCGGGTACGTGTAGTATCCAAGTCCATCCGGGCTACGGCAGCTTCCGGGAAAAGGATTTTGATGTCATCTTCAATCTTTTCCGTACCGAAACCACGGTTCACCAGTTCTGTTCCCTCGCAGGCAGGACAGGATTTCGGCAGTTGATACGTATAACCGCAGTAGTGACAGGTTAATTGATTAATTCCTTTATGATAGGTAAGGCTTACATCGCAATTCTTACACTTAGGCACCCAACCACAGGTACGACACTCCACCATCGGAGCAAACCCACGACGGTTCTGAAAAAGAATCACTTGTTCTTTCTGTTCCAAAGCCTCTTTCATATGTTGTATCAGAAGTGGCGAGAATTGTCCGACCATCCGCTTTTTGCGATGCAGTTCCTTGATATCCACCGGAATAATCTCCGGCAACTGGATTTCTTTATATCGTTCTTTCAGTTGTACGAAACCATATTTTCCCTCTCTTGCATTCTGCCATGACTCGATAGAGGGAGTGGCCGTACCCAACAGGGTTTTAGCTCCGTACATGGCGGCCAGTACAATAGCCGCGCTACGCGCATGATAGCGGGGAGCGGGATCTTGTTGCTTATACGTATTTTCGTGCTCTTCGTCCACAATCACCAATCCCAGATTTCGGAAAGGCAGGAAAATAGAAGAACGAACACCCAGAATAATATCATACCCGTTCTCTCCCAGTTGCTTCCGCCATATTTCAACCCGTTCGGCATCAGGGAACTTAGAATGATAGATACCCAGACGAGCACCGAAGACCCGTTGCAAACGCTCCGTGATTTGAGTGGTCAATGCAATTTCCGGCAACAAATATAACACCTGCTTTCCCTGACGAATCGCTTCTTCTATCAGATGGATATAAATTTCAGTCTTACCACTGGACGTTACCCCATGAAGCAGACAGACATTTTTCTCCTGAAAAGACTGCACGACTTCATCAAATGCACGCTGTTGAAACTCATTCAAAGGATTTAATTCGACAATCTCCTTCTCCTGCTTATCCAACCGCCCGATTTCATGGTAGTAGATTTCAAAAATCTTCTTATCCACCAATCCATTCAATACAGAAGGAGCCACATTAGTCCGCTGCAACAGTTCTTTCTTGGAGACTTCTTTCGGAGTTCCCGCTCCTAAAACGCCGGAACACTCCACATACTTCATGAGTAATGCCAACTGCTTCGGAGCACGAGACAGAATATCAAACAGGATATGAAGCCGCTTTTCATCCGCTGTACCCGCAAGCCGAACCCGTGCCTCTGTTTTAGGTTTATAAGTACGCCTCAACTCCTCCTTTACGAAAATCGCTTCTTTATCGAGCAAAGACTTGATGACCGTAAGAATATTTTTGATACCACTGTCCTTCTCCAGTTTAGTGACGCACTGTTGCGAATCTACGGCAAGTAAATCCAAAATACGTTGCTCACGTTCCGGCAATGGCGCATCCGCTTCAAAATCAGGATTATATTCAACGATCGTTTCACTCTCCAGTTTCAGGCCGGAGGGAAGTGCCGCTTTATAGACATCGCCTTGTGTACAGAGATAATAATCAGCTATCCACTCCCAAAATTTGAATTGAGCGGGTAACAGAATGGGAGAAGCATCCAGCAATGCAGATATATCTTTCACTTCGTACTCCGTTGGAGCACAATAATGAACGTTAAGGACGATAGCCGTATAAAACTTCTTCCGCCCGAAAGGAACTACCACACGGCAGCCTATCTTCACATCTTCCGCACATTCATCCGGCAAAGAGTAAGTAAAACTCTTCGGAAGCGGAAGCGGTAATATGACATCTACATACTTTTTCATTGCAGCTACAAAAATACAATAAAAAAATGGGGATTTAAAAGAAGGGAGAGAGAACACTTAAAAAGAAAACTCTACTTCATACGAGAATTGGAAGAAATATATTCGAGAGCGCAACAGGACAATCCCAAACAAAAAAGAGTTTCCGGTTATCGGAAACTCTTTTTCATATACTATGTAAAGTGATAGACTACTTAAAAAATATAGGCCACAGATACTTGCCAAGTCTTAGTCTTATAAGAAGCATTTGTTCCTTCAATATCAGCAGTATTACCCAATGGGATATTGTAATTAGCACCCACCTGCAAATGGTTCAGCAACTTCAAACCGGCACCCACATTGATACCTACTTCAGCTTTCTTCTTATCAATTCCCGATTTCTTTTCAAAATCGAAATAAAAGTCAGGACCTGCAGCCAGATAAATACCCGCCAGACTTCCCAAGCCAATGGTATATTTCAGGTTTACAGGAATATCAATACCGTTTTGTTTAACAGTAATATCATCATTCCCTTCTGAAACTTTGATACCCCGTTGAGCAAAAAGCAAAGATGCATCTACTCCCAACCCTACGATTGGAATATTAAACTCGGCCATCGGACCGATAAAGAAACCTGTGAAATTATCCTTTTTAAAGTTTTCGCTCACATTAGAGAAACTCGCCTTTGACAAGTTCAAACCTCCCTTTACACCAAAGTGTATCTGCGCCTGAGCAGGCATTGCCATAGCTATACATATAGCAATCATTAAAGCACCAAAAATCTTTTTCATAAATTTACGTGTTTATAATTCGGGACAAAGATATATATTTAGATTAAATAAACACAAATTATTGGTTGTTTGTTCATTTAAAGACGTCGTTGTCCCTCCTGACGAACTAATAAGAATTTCTTATAAGTTCGATTTTATCTAATTGGTACGGTTATGAAGCAATTGATATTTTAGCAAATAAGTATTGAATTAATCCGATTTTACTTCCTGATTTTCATACAGATTCTTTTCAGCCAACAGGTACAGCAAGTAGTCTGCCCCAAGACGAGTTCTTTTTCCAACTTCCGCAACCGGTCACATTGTTTCAGCCATTTGATTTGTAAGGTATCATAGAGGATTCCGGCTGCTTTATATCTTGTGATTTCTTTGTCCTGTTTTCCTAAAAGTGATAGGTATATTGAACAAAGTTTTGATTTATCTATGCAATATCGTTCCAGTTTTTCGATATACATCAAGGTAGCCCCTTTTTCATTTCGACTCATAAACTCCTGAACACTGTCATCACTGATGATGTCGATGCCCGACCTTTCGTAGTCCACAGTGATTTCTCGCATCTCTATCAAGACCCAGATATATTCTGTCTCGAATCCGTACTTTGCGGCTGCCTCTTCTATACTAATCCATTGTGCCATAGCGTTTGTTTTTTCATGTGTGATACAAATAAGGGATGAATAATATTTTATTCATGTATATTAGCACAACGGGCATCCACGCTTTTTTGCAGTCTGCCGGGTGGGGATTGGCTAGGTTAAATTGGGGCAATTTATTACCGGCCGAATACAAGAAAGACGCAGATGCTGCTGTACCATTATCCGATCTTAAGGCTAGCTACACCCGCACAAAAGATAATGATAACAGCAGACACCCACGTCAATCGTTTATATATAACACATCTCTTACGAATATGTTGATATACATCCGTTCACGTGGAGTATCTACCGTATCATCTCTCTTTGTTTGGATTGGCTATTTCTAAGATCGAGAGATAATACGCTTTTACTCCATAATGGAAATAAAAACCGCCTTCTGCCTATTCCATCACGCTGATGGGCTGAAAGCGTACGGCAAAGATATATGTTTTTTTTGAAACGCAGTCGAAATATGGAAATAAATACTGGAAGTTATGTATTAAAATGAATCTGACAAAAGACGGCTCTACTTCTCGTTCTTGATTATGGAAATATTTCTCACAAATAAAAGTTATAGCAGTTTTTACCCTCACACCCTCACCCATTGGTTCAATCCCTTTATTCATCGGCATTACAGGTGTGAGGGTAAAAAAATGATGGCAGGGTGAGGGTAACTTTTACCCTCACCCTGCCATCACGTAAGCGCTTCCACTAATCTGCACCTACAACAAACTGTTATCATCTGATATACTGAACATTAATTATTTCCGCAAGAAGTATTAACAGCTATCACCTCAAGTATTAACACTGTAGACTTCAGCCATTAATAGTTGAAAAATCAGGTATTAACACATGGGAAATGGAGTGATAATACCTGATCAATGGTTTAATATCATCTGAAACAACAGGTGAAACGAGCGTATAGATACAGATGAAAGCATCATACCATAATAAGATTGCAAATGGCTTATCCATTAGGAAAGTTCCAGTTTCCAATAGGACGAATGACAGTTTCATATAATGATACTAACAGTTTCCCGGTGAGAGACTATAGTTTCCCCGTAAGGAAACCATTGTTCCCCCATAGGGGAAACTTTAGTTTCAAGCCTGCGAACAGATTGTTTCAAGCCTCTAAACAAATTATTTGAAGCTATAAAACAAATTTAAGCTGCTGACCGGAAATTAGCCAACCAGTAATCACGAGGAAAACACAACTTACCCGACAACTGAAATCAGGATGATCCACACACAGCGTATGCGACTAGAAAGACGTATTCTTACTACTCTATGAGAACAAATCATTCAACGCTTCGCTCATGCTGGGATGAGTAAAGATGAAATCACGCAGGAAAGTATAATCCTGACCTGTTTTCATTGCCATGGCAACTATATTGATGACTTCGCCGGCATCAGGCGCAAACAGCATACAACCTACTATTTTTCCCGTATTCTTATCAATGACAGCTTTCAACAGACCGTCCGTCTCTCCCAATGTCTTTGCTCTCGGTATCGCCATAACAGGCAATTTCTTGATAATCACATCCAAATCCTGCTTACGAGCCTCATCCTCATTCAATCCGATACGCGCCATTGGAGGATCAATAAATACGGAGTAAGCAACCGGATTACGGTCACTTGTTTTCCGCTCCTTATCTCCAAACAAATCTTCACAGATAATCCGATAATCATCCAATGAAATATAAGTGAACTGCAAACCACCTTTCACATCACCCACGGCACGTATATTCGGATTAGTTGTTTTCAGATATTCATCCACAATGATCGCTCCACGTGCGTCCGTCTCCACTCCGGCAACTTCCAGATTAAGATCTTTCGTATTGGGTTTGCGCCCCGTAGCCAACAAGACAGCATCAGCTTCAAGTCCGAACGCTTCACCTGTTTGTGAGTCAGAAAAAACAACGACAGCCCTATTTTCAACATGCCGCACAGATTGTACCTTCACGTTCATCCGAAAAACAATACCTTTTTTCTCCAATGTTTCCTTTACACTTGCAGCAATGTCACGATCTTCACGAGCAATTAGTTCCGGATAACTCTCAAGCACCGTCACCTGCGAACCGAACGAAGCATACATAGACGCAAACTCTAAACCAATATAACCGCCGCCAACAATAACCAGCCGACGGGGAAGATCGGTTAATTCCATGATTGAAGTACTGGTATAAACCAAAGAATTGTCCGCAATTCCTTCAATAGGCGGAATAATTGTTTCCGCTCCGGTGTTGATAATTATTTGCTTTGATGTTAACCATATTTCTTCAGTAGATGTACGGACGGAAACCACATCGGCAGATACAAAAGAACCTACACCTGTATAAACTGTTACATTAGGATGATCTGCCAGATTATGGTAATTCTTATCTCTCAACGCACTTGTCACAGACTCCTTCACAGCAATAGCATTGCGATAAAACTCTCTTCTTTCTTCAAACGTCGAATTCTTCATGCCGGAAGCAATTTTAGCCTGATGAACTAGCGTCTTTGTCGGAATACATCCGATATTGATACACGTCCCTCCATACATTTTATCAGAACGTTCAACAATGGCAACTTTCCGCCCACGTTTTGCAAACTCTGCCGCAAGGGTCTTTCCTCCCTTACCGAAACCGATAATAATAACATCAAATGCATTCATATCTATATAACTTTTAATGGGTTCAAGACTTGCTTATTAGGTTAACAACGAATGATATTGCAAAGTTCGTCGCTTTCGAAGTAATAAACAATAACCATTTCGCCGGATGAATTAGCAATTATTCCCGTATAAGGTCAAAGTAATAAATAATCAAAAATCGCCGGAACAGATCAATGATTTGCCCGGCGATATCTCATCTTAAACCAATCTCCACTTACTATATATCAATCAACGATTCGGGTGAATGTCCAACTTCACCGGTTTAATCATATTTTCCGGTTTTAAGATAGTATCCAGGTCTTCCTTGGAAAGAATGTTATGTTCCAAAACAAGTTCATAAACTCCCTTCCCTGTTTCCAATGCTTCTTTGGCTATTTTAGTAGAGTTCTTATATCCGATCACCGGATTCAGGGCTGTCACTACTCCAATGCTGTTATGCACATCTCTCCGGCATTTTTCTTCATTAGCCGTAATGCCGTCGATGCATAAGGTGCGCAAAGTGTCAAAACCATTCATCAACAAATCGGCAGACTCGAAACAGCATTGTGCCATCACCGGCTCCATTGCATTCAGTTCCATTTGAGCTGCTTCACCGCTCATGGCCACACAAAGGTCATTTCCTATTACCTTGTAGGCCACCTGGTTCATCACTTCAGGAATCACCGGATTCACTTTTCCGGGCATGATGGATGAGCCCGGCTGCATTGCCGGCAGATTGATTTCTCCCAATCCACAACGCGGACCGGAAGCCAGCAACCGCAAGTCGTTACATATCTTATTCATTTTAACAGCAATACGCCTCATCACTCCCGAATAACCTACCATGCAGGAAGTGTCCGAAGTAGCTCCCACCAAATCGTCTGCTAGTTTGATATCCAATCCCGTAATCTTGCGCAAAGCGGCAATGCACTTCTCCGCATATTCCGGTTCGGCAGTGATTCCTGTTCCAATGGCTGTTGCTCCCATATTGACTGCCAGAAAATCCTGTGCAGCAAAATCAAGGTTCTTTATTTCATGTGACAAAATACTTGCAAAGCCATTAAAAGTTTGCCCAAGAGTCATCGGTACGGCATCTTCCAATTGGGTACGCCCCATTTTGATGACATGTGCAAACTCATTCGCTTTCTTCCGGAAAGACTCGATCAGAACCTCCAAATGCTTAACCAATTTCAAATGAGTATAATACAGTCCAATGTGAATGGCTGTAGGATAAGCATCGTTGGTAGATTGTGAACGGTTGACGTGATCGTTAGGCGAACAGAATTGATATTCTCCCCGCTGATGCCCCATCAGTTCCAATGCCCGGTTGGCAATCACTTCATTGGCATTCATGTTGGTGGTCGTACCGGCTCCTCCCTGAATCATATCTACGGGGAACTGCTCGTGATGCTTTCCTTCGAGTATTTCTTTACAGGCTCTCAAGATAGCATCCGCTTGTTCTTCAGTCAATAAGTCCAGTTCACGGTTGGCAACGGTGGCTCCCATCTTCGTAATAGCCAATGCCTGAATGAACAAAGGATATTCATTCAAATGAAACTTGCTGATGCGAAAGTTTTCAATGCCACGGAGTGTCTGTACTCCATAAAGTGCACTTTCCGGCACTTCACGACTACCTATCAGGTCACTCTCTGTACGAGTTTTTTTTGATAAATTTTGTTCCATATCGGTTGTTTTATAGTAATAACGTTTTCGTTAGTTCTTATAATAACCAACCAACGATGTTATTGTTTTAATAAATATGCAAAAACTATTCAAAGACTTTTTTGTTGTAAATAGAAGAAAAAGAAAATACAAAGAGAAGAATCGCTTATCTTTGTTTTTGAATTTAAAACAGCAATCTATGATATTACAATTAGCATTTGTTCTGACAGCCATTATTATTGGCGCACGCCTGGGAGGTATCGGACTTGGCGTAATGGGAGGCGTAGGGTTGGCAATACTCACGTTCGTTTTTGGTTTACAACCCACTGCGCCTCCCATCGACGTTATGTTAATGATTGCCGCCGTAATCTCTGCCGCTTCCTGTATGCAGGCGGCCGGAGGTTTGGACTATATGGTGAAACTGGCAGAACATTTGCTTCGTAAAAATCCTTCACACGTCACTCTGCTTAGTCCGCTGGTGACTTACCTCTTTACTTTTGTAGCCGGAACCGGACACGTGGCTTATTCCGTACTGCCGGTAATTGCAGAGGTTGCCACCGAAACAAAAATCCGTCCGGAACGTCCGTTAGGTATTGCCGTCATCGCTTCCCAGCAGGCCATTACGGCAAGTCCGATCTCTGCCGCTACCGTGGCACTTCTCGGACTTTTAGCCGGATTCGACATTACCCTGTTCGACATTCTCAAAATTACGATTCCCGCCACCATCATTGGAGTGTTGGTAGGCGCCTTGTTTTCCATGAGAATCGGTAAGGAACTGGTGGAAGATCCCGAGTATCAGAAAAGATTGAAAGAAGGTTTATTCAACAATAAAAAGGTGGAGATTAAAAGTGCCAAGAACAAACGTTCGGCAATGATTTCTGTTATCATCTTTATATTGGCAACTGCTTTTATCGTGCTTTTCGGTTCTTTTGAAGGAATGCGCCCCAGTTTCCTGATTGATGGGGAAATTGTCACCTTGGGAATGTCTTCTATCATCGAAATCGTGATGTTGTCGGCTGCCGCAATTATCCTGCTAGTAACGAAGACAGACGGGATCAAAGCAACGCAAGGTTCTGTATTTCCGGCAGGTATGCAGGCGGTGATTGCCATCTTCGGTATTGCCTGGATGGGAGATACCTTTCTTCAGGGAAATATGGGACAGCTGACTCTCTCTATCCAGGGAATTGTGCAACAAATGCCGTGGTTGTTCGGTGTCGCCCTGTTTGTGATGTCTATCCTGCTATATAGCCAGGCTGCCACTGTACGGGCACTCGTCCCTCTGGGCATTGCGTTAGGGATTTCTCCTTATATGCTGATCGCTTTATTCCCGGCCGTGAACGGATATTTCTTTATTCCGAATTATCCTACCGTGGTGGCTGCGATTAATTTCGACCGTACCGGGACAACAAAAATCGGCAAATATGTGTTGAATCATTCGTTCATGATGCCCGGTCTGGTATCGACCGTTGTGGCTATTGCACTAGGTTTGCTTTTTATACAAATATTCTAATAGATCATATTATTAACCTAAACATCATTCAGTTATGAAACAATTCAAAAGCTTTGGACTGGTAGTAGTCACACTACTGTTTTCCGTAACTATGGCATTCGCCGCAAAACCGAATATTCATATTCTTGCTACGGGAGGAACCATCGCAGGTACGGGAAGCTCGGCTACCGGAACCAGTTATACGGCAGGACAAGTTGCCATCGGCGCACTGCTCGATGCTGTACCCGAAATTAAAGACATCGCCAACGTAACCGGAGAACAGATTGTCAAAATCGGTTCGCAGGACATGAACGACCAGGTTTGGTTGACGCTTGCCAAGAAAATCAATGAACTACTGAAACGCCCGGACATTGACGGCATCGTGATTACTCACGGAACAGACACCATGGAGGAAACTGCTTACTTCCTGAATCTGACTGTCAAGAGTGACAAACCGGTGGTATTAGTAGGCGCCATGCGTCCGTCTACCGCTCTAAGTGCCGACGGCCCGTTGAACCTTTACAATGCCGTTGTTACCGCAGCCGCAAAAGAATCGAAAGACAAAGGGGTATTGGTTGCCATGAACGGCCTGATCCTCGGAGCGCAGAGCACGGTTAAAATGAATACGGTCGATGTACAAACTTTCCAGGCTCCCAACTCCGGCGCACTGGGTTATGTACTGAACGGAAAAGTGTTCTACAACCAAGTAACGCTAAAGAAACATACTACCCAGTCCGTTTTTGATGTCACTCATCTGAACGCGCTTCCTAAAGTAGGTATCGTGTACAGCTATTCCAACATTGAGGCCGATATGGTAACTCCGATGCTTAGCAACGGGTACAAAGGCATCATCCACGCAGGAGTAGGAAACGGAAATATTCACCAGAACATCTTCCCGGTACTGACGGATGCCCGCCAAAAAGGTATTCTTGTCGTTCGTTCTTCCCGTGTCCCGACCGGACCCACCACACTGGATGCAGAGGTGGACGACGCCAAATATCAGTTTGTGGCTTCGCAGGAACTGAACCCGCAGAAATCTCGTGTTTTGTTAATGCTTGCACTAACAAAAACTACAGACTGGAAACAGATTCAGCAATATTTCAACGAATACTAAAAACCTGACTTACTTATGAAAAAATGGATATTCATGCTGCTCCTCGCGGGTAGCATACAGGGAATATATGCTCAAAAAACAGAGAAAAAGGAGAAATTCAATCCGAACACTCCCCTGTTTGAAGAGCTGACAGACGTGAAAAAGAAAACAGATAAATTCAATCTTTATCTGAATATGCAAGGGAGCTTTGACGCTCATTTCCAGAATGGTTTTCAGGAGGGTGACTTTAATATGCACCAGCTTCGTATCGAAGCCAAAGGAAATATCAACAACTGGCTGTCTTACCGCTATCGTCAGCGCCTCAACCGCTCGAACGATGCAAACGGCATGATTGATAACCTCCCGACTTCTATCGACTATGCCGGAATCGGTATCAAGCTGAATGACCAGTTTAGTCTTTTTGCAGGAAAGCAATGTGCCGCATACGGTGGTATCGAGTTCGACCTGAATCCGATTGACATCTATCAATACAGTGATATGATTGATTACATGAGTAATTTCATGACCGGATTGAATGTGGGTTATAACATTACTCCCGAACAGCAGCTTAACCTGCAGATATTGAACAGCCGTAACAGTTCTTTCGATAATACTTACGGAATCACAGAAGATGCCGAAGGTAATCTCCCCGATCTGAAATCGGGCAAAATGCCACTGGTTTATACATTAAACTGGAACGGTAATTTCAATAATGTATTTAAAACCCGTTGGTCGGCTTCTGTTATGAACGAGGCCAAAAGTCACAATATGTATTATTATGCTTTAGGTAACGAGTTGAATCTTGGAAAATGGAATGCTTTTGTCGATTTCATGTATTCAAAAGAGGATATTGACCGGAAGGGAATCATTACCAGTATCGTAGGTCGTCCGGGCGGTCATAATGCTTTTGATGCGAACTATCTTTCGGTTGTTGCCAAGTGTAATTACCGCTTTCTTCCGAAATGGAATGTTTTTGTGAAGGGTATGTACGAGACGGCTTCCGTAGGCAAGGCGTCCGAAGGTATAGAAAAGGGAAATTACCGTACCTCCTGGGGATATCTGGGCGGTATCGAATATTACCCGATGGAAACCAATCTGCACTTCTTTGTTACCTACGTAGGACGTTCGTATGATTTCACTTCCCGCGCCAAGGTGCTGGGACAGGAGAATTACAGTACTAACCGTATTTCTGTAGGATTTATCTGGCAGATGCCTGTATTCTAATTCTAAAGCAAGAAACCGAGATGACAATAAAAAATACCCGATAGCTTCTTACAACAGTTATCGGGTATTCTTATATGTTCGGTCTTTTTAAATCAATACTCTTCCTCGTTAAAGAAGAAATCCTCCTTACTAGGATAATCCGGCCAAATATCTTCGATACTCTCATAGATTTCGCCCTCATCTTCCATCTCTTGGAGATTCTCAATAACTTCAAGAGGAGCACCCGAACGCATGGCATAATCAATCAATTCGTCCTTGGTTGCCGGCCAGGGAGCATCTTCAAGTTTTGATGCTAGTTCCAATGTCCAATACATAATCTTGAGTATTTAAAATGAATACTAAATTTGTCTCGTTTTCTATTTTTCGGCAAAAGTATAATAAAATCTATCATTTCCAACTATTATCCCAAAATATTTCATTATTTTGCTCATCAAAATTAATTTTTCGGGATAATACAAACAAATAATCTGATAATCTGTTGACAAATGCTAATACTTCGGGAGAAATTGTACAAGTTTCGGATAAAGCCAGAATACGTCTCTCGGCTCTCCTGCAAATAGTACGGCAAACATGACAAACGGCTGCTCCACGACTCCCGCCGGGAATGATGAAAGCGCAAAGTTCGGGCAGTTGTTCGTCCAGCTTATCAATCTCCCGCTCAATATTCTCCACGTTTTCGGGAGTTATGATGCTGGCAGCCTTCAGTTGCGTTTTTTCCTGGTCGGTGGCCAGATGTGAACCGATGGCAAATAGCTTATGCTGAATACTCAAAATGAAATCACGGTCTGATTCATCTTGCAGATAGGTATTCAACCATCCTAGATGAGAATTTAGTTCATCCACAGTTCCGTAAGCTTCCAGACGGATATGGGTCTTTGGAACGCGACTTCCGCCGACAAGACTGGTAGTTCCTTTATCTCCGGTCTTTGTATATACAAGGCTCTTTTTCATAATCTTCTTTTTTACTTATTATAAGGTAAACGTACAAAGGTTCTTAGAAGTTGACAATATACTGCTGTTTTATCTTCGTTTTATCAAAAAATAGTAAACCGACGTCGTAGAGGTCAAAGGTGATGCCTACTCTTTCATCAGCCTGCAGCTTTTTCCAAAGTGCTTTCATCTCTTTGGAATAGCAGATGCCATGGACTACAAATACACTTTTAGGAGTGGCACGATGTGCACAAACCCGGAAGACTTCTTCCAGTAAGTCGGGATTCCGGTAGTCATTCAGATACAAAAAGTCGACTGAAGTGTCTGCATCCAGAAACAGTTCCGACAAGTCGGAAGCAAAAAGGTAGGAAGCCGATGGTTTAGCAGACTGTAAGTAGAGGGTTGTGGAGGAAGGACGCCCAACTTCTATAATCGTATCAGGCTGTACTCTGTTCACCAACCGGAACAGGAAACGGTTTACCTTTTGAGAACCTTTAGTCCACCCACGCTCTCTTATCATCTTTTTCTGTTCTTTTTTCAAAGAAGAATAGGCATAGTAAGGCATCTTCTCATAAATCACATCGGTAATCAGACTAAAAGCAAAAGGGGAATGTACGCCATATCCGCAACGATAACGAAAGCGGGAAAGCCAGATAAAAGGTCTTTTTATACAGAGTAGAAGATTCATAAAACAATCATTCGTATTTTTATTCTCCCGACAAAGATATATTTTTTTATTGAAAAAGGGTCGGTTCCCATAAAGAACCGACCCTCATACTCATTTATTCCAAGTTACTACTGTAGTCTGAATGATACCGGTACAGTAAATTTCACTCGTACTTTCTTACCATTTTGCACTCCGGGAGTCCATTTCGGCATAGAACTTATCACGCGGATAGCTTCTTTATCCAAATAAGGATCAACCCCTCGCACAACTTCAGGATTGGAAATCGTTCCGTCTTTGTCTACAACAAACTGAACAATGACTTTTCCTTGTGAACCAGTTTCCTGCGAAATCGTTGGATATTTGATATTACTACTTAAATATTTCATTAAAGCAGCTGTACCTCCAATAAACTCCGGCATGACTTCAACACTTACGTGAATAACGTCTTCAACTACCGTTTCTGTTTCTACCACTGGGGGTATCCAAATAACATCATGAACTGCATTCATATCCTCTGACACTGTAGAAACGTTATCCGTCACCTCCATATTGTTTTCCACTATTTCGAACAATTCTGTTACCTTAGTTTCGGGAGGAGGAGGCGGTTCCAGTTTCTCTTCAGGGAATGTGATTGGAACTAGCTCTGTTACAAAGATGGATTCATCATCTGGTGATAGTGCTGCAACTCTGACATCATGTTGTGTCCATTCGAACGAAACGAACATGAAGGCTAGCGCAACAACCAAACCCATCAACAACCAAGAACCCCGTTGATTCTCAATTGCAGCCTTTTTTGATTTCTTGGCTTCCATAAAAAATGTGTTTAAGTAATTAATAATAGAAAATATATAGTATATATACTACTTTTCGTTTTTCCTCTTAAGCATTACTTAAAGTGCTCTCTCGCTGCAATAAATATAATCGTTTTATGGATAGGTTGTTACGACGTCTCTTGTTTATTTTATTCTTTTCTCTTCTTTTGGATAAAATTTATGAATAATTCGGCTTTAGTGAGTTTAGTATGAGTAAACGTTTCTATACCACTATTTTTCATATCTCAATATTGAACATAAATTGTACTAAGACCAGTATGACCGGACGCCTGCAATGAATCTCCAGAATAGGTCAGATGCATAGAGATTCCGTTATAATCAATTTTCACCGGATAAGACACCTGCTGCCGGTCTATTGGAATGAGTACATCGAGTATACCTTCATCGTTCGTTTTCACTTTCAGAAAGCCAAAGTCGAATGTTACACCTATAAGTTGCTTTTCCGTTTCATTATCTACAATACAGTATTGAATATGCCCAAACGTTTCAGGATTCCGTTGAATAGGCAATGCCATCTTTGAAGTAATAGATACGATTGTGTCCAACACATAGCAACCATAAGCCTTTGCAACAATTCTCATATTCTGTCCTTTATACTTTCCCGGAATGTTGGGAAACAAAACAGCATTATCCAAATCTTTTAGAACCACTGTGCGTAGATCATTTTCACCTAGAAACAGATACAGACTGTCTGTTTCATCGGCACTAAGTGGGAGAGCCTTGCAAGGTGTTTGTGATAATTGCACTGCTAAATCGAAAGGACGTGAATGAATTGCGTTCACTGCCAGTCCGATGATAATGGAAAGAACAACAATCATCAAAGCGACCAGCTTAACGAGAAAATGCTTTCGACGGTTCCATAATACGCCAAAGTCCACATCAAGCATTCTTGCCACAAGACGGATAAATGCTTGATGGAAACGTATCGCATGGAATCTTGAATTTTCCGCCTGCACATCAATCCCCAAAAGTTCCAATCCGCCTAACGTCAGTTGAGCATGAAAACATTCCCGATCTTTGGAATGAGGAATACCGTCAATGATAAAAGGTATAATCTCTCTTTCGCGTCCCTTCGAGCGGAAGTAGGCAATCTCCTCCCCTACATATTTCGATTGTGCCGAATTCGGCGAACAAATGACAATCAGATATTTCGATTCATCCAATTTATGATGCAGTTCGTCACTAAGTACACCACTCGTCAGTTCATCAGCATCACGAAAGACTTTAAACCGTTTAGGTGCCTCCGGCTTCATTTTCTGAATCATTGTCGGCAAATTGTACGATTCTAATAAAAACTGTAATCGCTTCGCCGCCTTAATGTCCGTATGACGATAGCTAATAAAAGCAAAAAAAATGTGTGCCATTTCGTCTGATTTCTATTTAAAATTAACCACATTTGATAACATTCCACTATTTTTTCTTTTTCCTACACATTCATGGGATATATCTGCAATTGCATGCCTATCATATTATTGTTCAAATCAAAAACATTAATATATTTGTTTCTATCCTCCATCAGCACACTCAAGAACAATATAGTTTTCTGACATTCCTCGCTCAAAAGCGAAAGATCTTTTCGGTGATGGTTCCTAATATAATATGAGTTTTCATAAATTATTTTGTTGTTTCAGGAGATTGTAATACCTTACTATTAGCAACATTAATCAAATCCATAATTTCCTTTGTCAAAGGATGATTTTCACCATAAACAGACAAACGGATTTTCAAGGACTTCTCATAATAGTTCAGAGCTTTGGATTTGTCACCTTGAATTATATACAAACTCCCTATACTATAATAACTCAAAGCTACCTCAGGATGGTTCTCACCAAAAAGAGACAAACGGATTTTCAAAGACTCTTCAAAATAATATAAGGCTTTAGAATAATCTTTTTGAGCAAAATATACTTCTCCTATATGATCATAAATAGAAGATACTTGAGAATGATTTTCACCATAAACTGACAAAACTATTTTCAAAGACTTTTTAAAATAATCCAAAGCTTTGAAATCATCTCCTTGAACGGAATATATTTCTCCTATATCATTGTAAACAGAAGCTACTCGGGAATGATTTTCACCATAAACTGACAAACGAATCTTTAAAACCTCCTCAAAATATTCCAAAGCCTTAGAGTAATCCCCTTGAGCAAAATACACATACCCAATATTATAATATCCGGAAGCTACAGAAGGATGGTTCTCACCAAAAAACGACAAATCCAATTTCAAAGACTTTTTAAAATAATCCAAAGCTTTAGAATAGTCATTTTGAGCAAAATATATCTGTCCTATATAACTGTAACTTGTAGCTACAGCAGGGTGGTTATCTCCATTAAGCAACAAAAATATTTTCAAGGCCCCTTCAAAACAGACCAAGGCTTTGGAGTAATCTCCTTGATTTGAATATACACGTCCCATACCAATAGATACATTGGCTATTCCCCATGAAGCGTTCTCACCGTAAATCATCAAATAGATATTCAAAGACTTTTCATAATATTCCAAAGCTTTAGAACAGTCATCTTGAGCGAAATATATCTGTCCCATACGTTCATAATCATTAGCCACAATTTCATCATTTTCGCCATAAACAGATAGCCGAATCTTCAAAGACTTTTCATAACATTCCAAAGCTTTAGAATAGTCATCTAGCTTCTCATATATTCCCCCTATTATAATGTAACTAGTTGCTTTGTATGTATCATTGTCTGTTGTATTCAATGCAGACAACTGATAATTCATAGCCCGATTGTAATCAGCCATATAATCTTCTTCAAACCTTCCCGCTGCAATCAAATAATCCCAATTTGTTGGAGCAGCTTTCGTGAGAATCTCATAATAATGCGAAACCGAATCATTCAAATGCTGCATCTTGAATGATTCGATAGCAGTCTCCATTTTCCCAAACCATTGACTGCGTTGTTGTATCAACCGTTGTTGTTCTGACAGTCCTCTAGCTAATTCAAGCTTGGCTTGTTCTACTTTTGCGTCCGCATTCCGTTGCTGTTGTTCAATCACCTTCCAGGCCTCCTCGGCTCCGCCGGGCATAGACTCGCGTATCAAGTCATTAAGCGCCTTCCATTCTCCGTTTTTTTTCAGTTTATAGATTCTCAGTTCCAAAGAGTCCAAGCTCTGATAATCGGTCAGTGCCAGCTCTCCAGCTAGTTCCTTGATAACCTCATCTATCTTATCCTCATTGTTGATGTAGTCAAGATAAAGTTTGCGGATGCTATCACACTCCGCTTTCAGACGTGCATAATGTACATCCGACTCGCTCAATTCTCCAAGATGCTTATTCAGTTCATTGCGTAGTTTACGTAAAGATAACGACTGCTCTTCATACTTTTCTTTCAGTAACTCATACCGCTTCTTATACTCCATCTCCTTTTCTTCTGGTGTTATCAACGAGACTTCCAAGTCATTGGCAGATATAAATAGTCGTTTACCTTTCGATGGCGAAGCCAACATATACTTGGAACCTTGTGGCACACGCACGGCTGTCAGTGTATAACTACCTGCCTTATCCGTGACCTTCACCTTCAACGAAAATCGTCCGTCCTTATCGCTTGCTTTATTAGCTTCCCCCGACACAATAACTTGTACACCCTGCACCGGAATGAAAGGATCGGAAGCCGAACGGGTAACCTTGCGGACTATCCCCTTCTGGGTATGAACCTGTGCTGTAACTCCCAATACCATGAAGATGGCAAAAAGGAATGCTGTTATCAAACGTAATTTACTCATGTCATTTTCATTATAACTATAGAATTATCTAGAATCTTACCTTTATTATTCTTATAGTCCTTGCTACTTGCCTTTACTATTTTATTCATTAAAAGCGATGGTTTAATAAAACCATCGCTTTTAACTCCTTACAATGCCTGTCCACATTCCGAACAAAATTTTGCACCTTTGATATTCCGATATCCGCAGTTCGTACAGAATACCATACCGTTAATATCCAAATTCAGAGTTGTAAAAGAATCCCGATTTTTTAGCACCTCTTCAGCTATTTCGAGCGCCTTATCATCAAGTTTGGACTGTTGTACTATCCCCCAAATTTGCGTGATAAGTACCGGCCAGAAGAATAGCATAGAAATGATAGTAGGAATAGCTTGTTGCCCAAAGATCCCTATCCCAGCCTCAAACGCTATTGCATTATCTTTAGGTATCAAGCTGACTTTCAATGCAGACTTCAAACCAAGTACAGCTTTAAATAAACCGCCCTTTGATATAGAAATATCAACACCACCACTTAATAAATTATCTATTTGTACCTCAAACTGCTCGGCCGCAAATTCTGTTTTTATTTGTTCAGCAATAACAGGAATCAAAGAAGGATTGCCCTGAAGTATCTTTTTTGTTGCAAATGTTCCCATAATTCTATTTTTAAAAGTGTAATGACTGTAATGCATGATATTGGCTCGTTGTAAATAACACACCGGCTTCAACAAGCAATTCTTTAATTTCACGCTGTTGCTCTTCCGTATAGTTCTTTTCCATAGACTTCAATATAGAAACAATTCTTTCAGACTGTTCCTTGATCTCCTGTTCAGTAACTATACCATCTTCCATAATCTTCTTGAATGTGGGCTGGTTCATGACCGCCTCGTCTAAATTCAACATTCCTTGTTCATTAAAAAACATAAGCTATTATATTTAAAGTTTATTTCCACAATGTTTGCAATAGGTCCAGCCATCCACTATCGGTTGTTTGCAATTCGAGCATACCTTGCCTGATTTTTCTGCCGAAAGATGATCTACTATAGTCTTATATTGAGAACTTTTTCCCCATTTCAAGATTTCCTTAACCCGCACAGCCGAGAACGGATGATTCTGATTCATTATTGCCGCTACCTGCAATGTCTTATTCCATAATCCGTCATTACGGATAGCCTCATATTGGTCTGCCTGTTTAGCCCACTCCTCCATATCGATATTCTTTGTTATAGAAGTCGGACCTCCGGATAGACGAGCCATCGTGCTTGCCACTATGGCCGGAGTAGTCACAATACTGGCAGCTCTGTCACAGGACAACTCACTTTTACGTTCCCAATACAAAATCGCATATTGAAGAGGAGCTCCCAAACTCCCCAAAACGCCCAGCGAATCCAGACCATCCATCACATAATGAGCTATAGAATGATACAAGACATGATGACAAAGGATATGCCCGCATTCATGGGCAATCACTGCATCCAACTCCTCTTCGGTCATCATATCAACCAAACCGGAAGTGATCGTTATAAAAATCTTTGTATCGCCAAAGGTCCATGCGTTAGGATTAGGATCCATAGAGAGATAGAACTCCGGTTGCTCAATACCCAACTTTTTACAAATCGGTGGCAGACGATTATACAGTTTCGGCAATTGACTCGGTGATAAACGAATTGCAGACGCCATATTAACGCCATATTGCAGTTGTTCCAATCCCATTGACATTAACTTTTTCACTAGGGTCGGGAATCCGGGAATACTTTCCAACTGCCTCAATGCAGCTGCATCCTCAGGATGAATAAAATCTGTTGCTTTAATCATGGTTATCAATATTAATATCTATTGTTTTTATGACCTTCATTACAAAACATATCAAGTTCAGTCTTTTCATATCACTGGTATACGCAACAAACTCCTCGTAAGCACCACAGGTTAAAATCCTGATATACAATAAACCGGAAACATAAAAAGAATTATGCGAATAAATTCTTCATTTATCTGATAAAATAAGAAAGCAGCACGATAATCAGTATTAGCTTTTAACAGATACAAATATCATGCTGCTAAAATGTTGTCCTTGTGCAGTCCTTTCATTGGCGATTTCAGAGACCTGGACAAACATATTCTCCATATTCTAGTTCACCGCATCATCATTACAAGTCTCAAATATAACGAATAATATAGCAAGAAAAAATTACAAAAGCCCCAATCATGTCTAAACAGACCAAAAACAGAACTATTGATGCGAAAAACATGTCTATCATGACATTTTTTATTTTGCAAATCACAACAACAAAAAGATAGCATTCATTATAAATATATTATTTATATCTTTCATCTTTCACCGAAAGTCACAAATCCTTTTGTTCATCGTACTTTCAAACCATTGACAGTTCTTTTTCAATCTATCACCCAATCTTTCATCTTTCACCACTTATCACATTCAAAGGAACAGCTATTTCTTTCCTGAACTATTAATAGATAAGTTCCTTTTCATTAATAGAAAACTTATTCCTCACCTGATTCAAACTATAAATGCAAGTTCCGTTTTTATAAATGAAAGTTTCATTTATAAAA
>NZ_EQ973366.1:93424-131962 GCF_000157055.1 Bacteroides sp. 2_2_4
CATTTATAAAAACGGAACTTGCATTTATATAATCAAAGCTTTCATTTATAGATTGCAAACAGCCAAAAGAAACTTTGCATAGGGAAGAAAGGAACTTTTCTATTAATAGCCAATGTAAGAGACAGTACATAAGAAGGTCCAACAAAGAGAAGATGATATATTTGGAGAGTCCAATAATAAAACATACCTTTACTCGCCTTTTAAATAAAGAGACATAAACAAAAACACATCTATCATGAAACTTACTTTGATGCGGGACAACGGAGAAACGACAACCATGCGAACGTTGGACATAAACATACAAATAGAAACGATGAAGCATGAAACGAAAGCCCAGCCAGTCAGCAACCTACGCACGAGCATCCGTTACGCATCACCGGACAGCAAACTGGACGACGTCAAGAAATTGGTCAAAGTTGTCCCAGCTGCCACTTTTCGCAAAACAGTCAACGGTATACAGATGACCGGATATAACGGCATTATACAAATAGAAGTGAATCATCTCGCCAACCGGATGGAAGTAAACCGGGTGAAGCAGGAAGCGGCCGAACTTTCACATACATTCGCAGCCTTTATGGGTTCCGGAGGACATTCCGTAAAAATATGGATACGATTCACACGTCCCGATAAGTCACTTCCTCAAAAACGGGAAGAAGCGGAAATATTTCAGGCAAATGCCTACAGAAAAGCGGTCAGCCTATACCAGCCCGCCCTTTCCTATGCTATCGAACTGAAGAATCCTGCTCTGGAACAGTTCTGCCGACAGACTTATGACCCGGAACTTTATTACAACCCTGAATCTACCGTGATTTACATGCGGCAGCCATTGGAAATGCCTTCGGAAACAACTTACAAGGAAGCTGTGCAAGCAGAAGCATCTCCATTCAAACGGTTGATTCCGGGATATGACAGTTTCGACACATTATCCGCTCTCTTCGAAGCTGCTTTAAACAAGGCATATCAATCACTAAGCGAATTACAGCCAAGAATCCATATTCATTCCGATGAAGACCTGAAGCCTTTGCTGGTTCAGGTAGCGAAGAACTGTTTTCAGGCAGGAATACCGGAAGAAGAGACGATCCGTTGGTCCACCGCCCATTTCTATACAAAGAATAAAGAATTCCTGATCCGGCAAACCATACAGAATGTATATACGTGCGAAAAAGGTTTCGGAAAGAAATCTCCCTTATCAGCAGAACAGGAACTGGAATTTCGGACGGAAGAATTCATGCAACGCCGATATGAATTTCGCTACAATACGATGACGACAGTTACGGAATACCGCGAACGAAACACGTTTTGTTTCTGTTTCCGTCCCATCAGTAACCGCATACGGAACAGCATCGCAATGAACGCACGCCTGGAAGGGCTTAACCTATGGGACAGAGACGTCGTCCGGTATCTGGACTCCGACCGTATCCCTATTTTCAATCCTATTGAAGATTTCCTTTTCAGGCTGGACATCCATTGGGACGGACGTGACCGGATTCGGGAACTAGCAACCCGGGTTCCTTGCAACAATACCCACTGGCCTGACTTGTTTTACCGCTGGTTTCTGAATATGGTAGCCCACTGGCGTCAGACAGACCGGAAATACGCCAATTGTACTGTACCGTTACTGGTCGGTCCGCAGGCATACCGAAAATCCACCTTTTGCCGAAGTCTACTTCCACCTGAATTACAGGCTTATTATACCGACCGCATTGATTTCAGCAATAAGCGGGATGCCGAACTTTCTCTAAATAGATTCGCACTCATCAATATGGATGAATTTGACCAGAACCGAGTGAGCCAGCAGGCATTTCTGAAACATATTCTTCAAAAACCGGTTGTCAACGTCCGGCGTCCGCATGGCACCGCTACTCAAGAGATGCGCCGATACGCATCTTTCATTGGGACAAGCAATCACAAGGACCTACTGACTGATACTTCCGGCAGCCGACGCTACATCGTCATTAACGTGACCGGTCCCATCGACTGCTCCCCCATTGATTATGAGCAGCTTTATGCACAAGCCATGCACGACTTATATAGAGGAGAGCGATATTGGTTCAACACGGAAGATGAAAATGTCATGACGGAGAATAATCAGGAATTTCAAGTCATGCCGGTTGCCGAACAGTTGTTTCACGAATATTTCCGAGGGGCAAAAGAAGGAGAAGAATGCGAGCAACTCCTTGCCATTGAAATACTGCAACAACTACAACATGACAGCAAGATTCATGTATCTATCTGCAGTATTGTCCAGTTCGGAAGAATATTACAAAAGAACAAAATACCTTCTTTGCATACGAAACGCGGTAATTTCTACAAAGTAATACGAATCAAGCCGGGAAGAGGATAAGTTTGCAATAAAAAATATCCGGTGAAAGATGACAGATCGGCGAAAGATCATTTTACATCTATCACCAACGTACAACTACCATAGACAGGGAGTTTCAGCAGAAGGTGAAAGATTGAAAGATAAAAGCATAAAGAAAAGCTTTAGTGGAGGGAGTATAGATATAAGACGAAACATCGTCTAACAAATTTTCGTTCTACTTAAATTGAGAAATAGACTCATTTAAATGGAGCCTGCATTCAACTTTAGTAGAACGAAAATGGTCATATAGATTAAATAAATTATTTATGAAAGAACCGAAAATAAGTATAGCGTCATAACAGATTATCTTTTACGATTCTCCGTTTGACAGGTTTAGATTAAACGAATAGTACTTATTTTGCTTTTTTCTTTTTCTTCGCGTTATCCTTCTTACGCATATCTTGGTATTTCTTATATTGTTCATCGGTCAGAATGCTTTTTATTTTAGCATCTATTTCCTGCCTTTTCTTTTGCATTTCTTCCCGCGTAGGTCTTTCATTCGATTTATTTTTCGCAGGTCTCATTTCTTCCATTGCAGCTTTGAAATCTTTGGCCTGCTTTTCATTCAAGCCCAGATCGGCAACAATCTGTTCCATACGTTTCTCTCTATCAGCCTTTCCATTCTGACGATTTTGAGCCATACATACAGTTGAGCCAATCAATAACGCAACTGCCAAACTTAAAATTTGCTTTCTCATCATTTTAATTCTCATATTAAATAAGTTATGTATGTTAGACCTCACAAATGGGTGAAAGTTAATTCGATGATGAGGTTAAAACTGTTTTTTCACATTATTTATCAAAGGGCAGCTAGTATCACATCGAAAAACGAATAAACGTTTTCTTATCCCGTAAAAAAACAGCAGCATCCAGTTTATCGGTTTAGAAATATTATTTCTATATTTGCAGGAAACAGATCAAAAGCTTGACATACCCTTATGCAAACCTATTACAAAACCGATTAATAATTAAAACGATGAGAACACTTTTCTTTATTCTGCCATTTATCTTTATCACTACGGGATGTATTAAACAGAATACAGAAAAAAGTGATATTTTGACAACAGAGGATATAGCCAAATTTGACAGTTTATTTAATGCCTGGGAAAAAGAAATACACAACAATCCCAAAGCACAATTAAGTTCAAGTACCCGTGCTTACACCATTTTACCCCAATTCAAAGAGCTAAAAGCTATGGGTAAGAAAATTATCCCATGTATCATAGAACAGTTTGAAAAGGACAATAACACTTTTTTTGCTTTACCTCTTTATGACGAATTACAAGATAATGACAGCCTAAAATCTCACAGAGAAACAAGCGAACAAGATAAAGTGAGCGAGATCGTGCAGAAATTCAGAGAACAGGAAAAAAGAAAGATGTGGGAAGAAGCTAATAGATACAAGACGTCTATAACCGACACTACTTTCCTGAAGACAAGAGGGACGATGTCGTATGCTGCAATAGATTTATTCACGGGACGAGGTTTCAATAAAGATTACGCATTTAATCAGGTTGTCTATTTGAAAGCCTTACAAAGAGCCCAGAAACATCTGTCTGTCGTAAATGGTCAGTTGGCATGCGACTTAAAGTCAGGTACAGAAATATATATTTCCGAAGATTTATACCTATTTATCACCGACCTTTTTAAGGATTGGAATACGTGGCTGAAATCGGGAAAATATGAGATAATAAAAGACGAACAAGGGCTTTATACAGTGTTACCTAAGAAAACCAACCAATCATCGCAAACGAACTCCGTCACATTGCGACCTATTCCCCGTGACATTCCGACTGGAGAGGACATAAGTCCCGCTTCGCTTTCTATAGAAACAGAACACGATCATTATCCGCTATCAACTACAGAAGTAAAAATAACCATCACCAACCACTCTCACTATGAATATGAGTGCGGAGAAAAATACAGCCTTGCTTACTATAACAAAAGTAAACGGCAATGGGAAACATTGCCGACCGATCCTGTCGTTAATGATATACTGTGGATTTTCCCACCGGAGCACCCGAGTCACCAACAAACAATTAAACTCTATACATCAGAATCCCCCAACCATCCAGGGAAATACCGTATCTACAAATCATTCAACAGAGGCACCAAAGTGGCTTATGGAGAATTTGAATTACTACCTTAATGTGAATTTCCAACAACAAGCACACTCCGGATCAGTAACATTCGGATAACAGCTAATCATTTCAGTAACGATTCTTTCGTCGATGACGCGTGCAAATCCATCATGCTCGATAAAACCAGGCGACGCACAAGGATGAAACGGCATGCCTTTATTCTTTCGGGCAGTCTGCACCCTGCATTCATTGATACGATATATAAGAGAATCTCCTTCCTTGAAAAGGCTTACCGAAGGATTCGACAATGCAGAAAATCTGATCGCTAATGCTTTCTCCAGTCCTTCGAGTCCTGCCTGTTCAGGAAGTTCCAGAAATTTCTTGATTCTCCGGGCTTCCGTACGGGTGAATTTTCTCCATGCATTTTCATCGTGCAACATAGCTTCATCCATACCGTTCTTTCCTTCTACGGATTGAAACCATACTCCATCAAGTGCATAGATGTTTCTTGCGTATATTCTGACCAGTTCCTTTAGTTCATCTTTTGATAATAAATCCAGTTTATCAATCATCATTTCTTAATATTACATTTTACCTTATTTTTTATCCCGCTTTGATTTTATATTGATCCGAATTTCGGTATGACCAACAATTTACGAGGAGTAGAAAAGAAAAACGGAGAGAGTATTTCTACTTTCTCCGCTTCAGTACCCAGACCCGGTACAAGCCATAGAAATCATAGGAAAATAAAAGAACATATCTTCTTTATTATCAATCACTTGTATATTTCCTATTTTCTCTATTTTTGCCATATTTTGCCCATTTTCCGTTATTCAGTACACTTTTAGTACACTTTGAAATATCATTTTCTTTTGTACCTTTGCAATATCGGAAAACAAAAGAAAATCAACTATTTAGCGTAATCACCCGGTTATGGTACCTAAATCGGGATAAAACCTCTAAACAATGGCAAAGTTAGAAAATAAAACGAAAGAAAACCCCAAGTTAGAACAAAATAAGCTCTCGGATGGTAGAATTAGCCTTTACTTAGAGTATTATTTAGGTAGAGAGGAAAAGCCCGTATTAGATAAAAACGGCAATCAAGTGTACTATGATAGTGGAAAGATGCAAGGTAAGCCCAAGTTTGCAGTAAAGCACAACAGGCGAAAAGAAAACCTTAGTCTGTATCTGATAGATAAGCCCCGTACCCCTGCAGAACGTCAGCAGAACAAAGAAACGTTGGAGCTTGCTACAAAGATACGTGCGGAGCGTGAACAGGAGTTTAAAGAAAGTATGTTGGGCTATCGGTTAAAAAAAGATAGAACGGTCAATTTCTTAGACTATTTCCAAGCCTATATCAACAGTTATACCAAGAAAGATATTCGCATGGTACAAATTGCACTTAGCCGTTTTAAGGACTTCTTAAAAGAGCAATACCCCATGAATGAGTTTAGTATCAAACCGGAACTTATCACCAAAGAAATGATGGAGCAGTTTGTAGCCTACCTGCAATCCCGAAGTGTGGGTGAAGGGGCTAAAAGCATTTACCAGCGTTTCAAGAAAGTTATTCGATATGCGATTGACCACGATGTAATGTTGAAAGACCCATGCAAAAGTGTTACCTGCAAAGTGGATAGCCAAATGCTTCGGAAAGATGTTCTTTCTCCCGAAGAAATACAAAAGTTGGCGGCTTGCCATTATGACAACGAGAACCCGAATGTCAGACGTGCTTTTATCTTCTGCTTATACTGCGGTCTGCGTTTCTGTGATGTAAAAGACCTTACCTATAAGAATGTGGATTACGCTAATCGGTTATTGAAATTTGAGCAAAGTAAGACAAAGGGACATTCTGCCAGTAGTGGTGTAGTTATTCCCCTGAATGATGGTCTATTGTCTATCATTGGTGAAGCCCCGGCAGATAAAAACTGCTTGATATTCGATTTACCTACTTACGAAAGCTGCTGTAAATCAGTAAAACGTTGGGTAAAGAGAGCCGGAATAGACAAACATATAAGCTGGCATTGTGCCCGACATTCGTTTGCCGTGAACATTCTGAACAATGGGGCAAATATCAAAACCGTAGCCAGCCTTTTAGGGCATAGCGGATTGAAGCATACGGAGAAATACACCCGTGCGGTGGATAAATTGAAAGAGGAAGCAATAAACAGCTTGCCCGAACTAAAGTTTTAACCATAAAAGACTTATCTTTGTAACTATGAACTTTGAAGCATTAGTAAAACATATCAGCACGATACAGAACACGTTGCAGGCACAAGCCGCACACGCCGTAAACCTTGCCCTTACTTCCCGTAACTGGCTTATGGGGTGCTATATCGTGGAGTTTGAGCAGAACGGAGAAGACCGTGCCGCCTACGGTGAACAATTGTTGAAAAAACTGGAATAACGACTGAAAACAAAAGGTCTGAATGAACGTAGATTCCGTGAATTTAGGCGGCTGTACCTCGTTTATCCACAACTAAAAGAACCTGTTACACAATACATTGCATCACAAATTCAAATTCGGCAGTCATTGACCGCCGAATTCACTGAACCAATTCGGCGGTTGGTGACCGCCGAATCTGAAAATGGCGTTTGGAAACTATCAACAGAATACCCACAAACCGAAACGTGGATGATTCCGGCTGATAGATTATTCAACAGATTATCTTCCACCCATTTAAATACCATATCGGGAATTGAGAACCCGGTAAAACGTGCTTTCTATGAAATGGAAACCATGCGTGGCTGCTGGTCTGTAAAGGAGTTAGAGCGACAAATCGCATCTTTATATTACGAACGTAGCGGACTATCCAAAAACAAAGAAGCCCTCTCCGCTTTAGTCCAGCAACAAGCAACCTTATTACAACCTAAAGATGTTATCAATACCCCTGTTACTTTGGAGTTCTTAGGGTTGAATGAACGTGCATTAGTGACGGAAAACGATTTGGAACAATCCATTCTTGACAACTTGCAACGCTTCCTATTGGAAATGGGACATGGCTTCTGCTTTGAAGCCCGGCAAAAACGCATCTTGATTGATGAAGATTATTTCTTTGCCGACCTTGTGTTCTATCATCGTATTTTGAAATGTCATGTTATTGTAGAATTGAAGATAGACAAGTTCCACCATGAGTATGCTTCGCAACTAAATATGTATCTGAACTATTTCAAAGCGGAAGTGATGCAGCCGGATGATAATCCACCTATCGGTATTCTGCTTTGCACTGAAAAGGGAGATACATTAGTAAAGTATGCCACTGCCGGATTAGACCCAAATATCTTTGTACAGAAGTATAGGATAGAACTTCCAACAGAAGAAGAAATAAAAGAGTTCATTTCTTCCTCAAACTATGAGAGTTACAAACTTTAAAATTGGCGAAAAGAAAAGGTTATTTCTTCTTTCGCCAGCATATACTTTCAGTCAATAGAAATAAGTTTAGTTCGTTTTGGATATATATACAAAAGCACAAACTAAACTCACAATAAAGTGGATTAAAAAAAGAGAAGATGTTTTGATAAAGTCAGAAATCTATTTTTGCTTTTTGAGAGAACAACTCACGAAGTTATTCTATATTTTAATTGCAATTAGTTTATAGTATGGAAGATTTTAACTCACAATATGCCAACCATTCGAAATTAGAACAGCTAAAGCAGTTCATTTTGGAACATGGCACTTATATCGAACTCAAAAAGGGTGAACAATTCACTATTCAAGGCAAAGTGAATCATCGGGGGGCTTATATCGAACACGGCTTATTGAGATATACTCGTGTGGACGAAAAAGGGAATATACATATAGTAGGATATACTTTCTCTGGAGAATTTACAGGAAGTTTATGCACACTTATAGCACCTGATCAACCGTCATTAGTAACAATTGAAGCCGTTTGCGATACAAAGATTTGTTATATGCCCTATTCAAAAGTAGAGGAGTTCTTTGCTGCAAATGTAAAAATCATGCAACTAAAATGTACGCTTGTCGAACAATCATACTTGTTGATGTATCATAGATTGTTGGATATGTACTGTAAAACTACGGAAGAACTGTATCTTGATTTATTGAACAGATGCCCCGACATTCAAGAGTACATTACGTTGAAAGAAGTGGATTCTTTCTTACAAGTCACACCGGAAACAGTTAGTCGCATACGCCGCAAACTGGAGAAATAGCTTACAATAATGAAAGAATTTAATTCTTATCTCAACAATTTGGACTATTCCCTTGTAAAAGATTTATTTGCGAGAAAAGGGATATTGCGTACTTACCATAAGAAAGATTTCTTTATCCGACAAAATGAGGTGAAACGTTTTGCCGGTTGGGTGAAACATGGCACATTTCAATATACGCATATTGACGAAGAAGGAGAAGAACACATTGTAGGATATGCTTTTACCGATGAATTTGTATGTGACTATTCTTCTTTTATGAGAAGTTGTCTGTCAGCAGTAAGCATTCAAGCGTTAACAGACTGTTCTGTCTATGAAATATCACGCCATGATATTATAGAATGTTGGGAAACGAATATGGAAACTCAACGATTAGGAAGATATGTAGCTGAAAATCTATATGAAATGGTGTATGAACGATTGCTCGATTCGTATTGTACACCTGAAATACGATATCAAAGACTAATGAAACGTTGTCCTGACCTTAAAGATACTGTACCCTTGAAAAGCATAGCTTCTTTCTTAGGGGTTACTCCTGAAACAGTTAGCCGCATACGCCGCAAATTGGAGAAATAGCCAACTTTTTAACATTCATTATAAAGGGGTCTTGACAATTGTCAAGACCTTTTTTCTTTATTCTGCCGTATTTTGCCATTTTAAGAAATCAATGTTCAATTACTTAAAATAACAGCAAAATGAAGAAACTATTCACCATGTTTACAGTTTTCATGATTTTTCTATTTGCCATTTGCTTCTTGACAGCTTGCGAGAAGGAAACGCATGACGGTATAGACTATTTCAAATCAAAATGTACGGCAGAATTAAACGGTCTGCAACTCATCAACCAAACTCCTTTCCACTCTCCATTTAGTCCGGATAGCCCTCAAGCGACGCCTTACTTTCTTCACGACGAAGATGGCGCCTTCTTCATGAGTGATTTAGGCATCGACAGGAAAAGCATGGCTATCTATATGGTAAGGATAAACCTTTATGTCGATACGCCGGAAGTCTATCTGCACGAGGAACAGACAATCGAAAAAATAGAGATTGAATATATCGATCCCTCCATGATGCGTTGGGAATACCTCAATTATTGTCAAGACAACAAAGTGTCATACGCTTTGATAAACGGTGAAATCGTAAAGAAAGGAACGTTCCGGATTCTCTCCTGTGACAAGGAGCAAGGTCGGTATGAAGGTTCCTTTTCCTTAGTATTTAGCGAAGGTACGTTCAATGGAACTTTCTGGATTGAGTAAATAATCTCAAAAAACATAGATAAGTTTAACCGCTTGTCCATTTTTTGAAAAAAGAAGCTACATCGTAACGAAAGAGCAAAAACGCAAAGCTAATCCTGCTTTTTTTCACCAATTTTGGGATGCAGAGGTTTTGAAAGATTTAAATAAGGATAAATATTTTAGCACTTGAAATCGGATTATGAAGTACAAACATATAATTTTCGATATTGATGGAACAATGTTAGATTCTGCATACGCAGACCTCATGGCATTGCAAAAAGTTATTTGGGAGTTTCTAAATAAAAAATATGAAATTTCTGATTTATATTTTGCGTTAGGGATTCCAAGCGAAGTGGCATTAAAGCGATTAGGCTTCAAAGACGTAGCAATGGCAGGTAAACTATGGAATAGCTATACAAAAGAGTTGTCGCATACTATGAAGCTATTTGATGGTATAAAAGAGTTACTCATAGAACTTAGCGGTAAGGGAGTTGAACTTGGTATTATCACCTCGAAAAGTAGAAGTGAATATCTTAGTGACTTTAGTCCATTTGGACTTGATTCATATTTTGACACAGTGATAACGGTAGAAGATAGCATATTGCCGAAGCCTTCCGCTGCACCTATGTTATCTTATCTGATAAAAACCGGAGTCAGTCCGCAAGACATAATTTATATCGGAGATACTCTGTATGATTGGGAGTGTGCAAAAAATGCCGGAGTGGATTTTGGTTTAGTGATGTGGGGAAACCCTCATGTTGAACAGATTGATACTATCTATTCTTTCAAAACTCCTGAGGAAATATTGAGTTTTTTAATTAGTGACAATCCAATATAGAAAAAACAGAAAAACAGAAAATAGCATTAGTGCTTTCCACCGGGGGAGTAAGATAATGAAAAAGATTGGTAAAATAATTCCGGATATAGTGATACGGTCATATACAAACAATTATAACATATTCCAGTTTAACGAAGCGGATGTACTTATCAAACAAGGCATTATTGCTGTACAAAAAAATAATAAAAAAGATAGTATATTGAATGGATAAGTTACAGTTGATTATTCTTTTATTTATTAATATATGAATCAATTATTACAACAGAGATTTTTCCAATTATTATCGGAATACTCACAGCACAAAGTTTCTGCATCCGAATTAGTAGAAGCGATTGAGGAATTGGCTACATGGGTAATCAATTTTAGTATCAATGAACAGGATTATAGCGTATTACTCCGCTATTTTTCTTTTGGCTTGCATCGTCTTAAATCGTATCGTGCACGGTTTGAGCAAGAAAAAAATGCCCTATTTACATCTTATAGATGAAGCGATAGGACTTTTAAACACTGAAATACGCCTTATTGAATGGCGCATCAAATACCCGGAACAACTACAGCAACGTACTAATAAGCAATCTCTTTCCCCTCTCTATCTTGCTGACAAAACAACTCTTATCAACATCATGGAAATGGTAAGCGGTCTGTTCCTCTCCAAAGACATCGTATATAAGAACGGAAAGCCTGCCTATTTGGTGGTTACTGGTGGTTGTCGTTATCAACCCTCCAAGATACAGCTTTAACCATTGTAAATCAGCAACTTGCAAATTCTTGTCTCGTGATACAAAATCAGCGAGGGACAAAAACGGGACAAAAACACGGAAAAATAAAGTCAAGAACACTTTGCCCGAAATATCCCTTGTTGAATACCTCTGTTTCATTTGCAAAGGTACAAATTTGTCCCTTGAAAAACGAGGGGAAATCCCTATTTCTCTCATTCACAACTCATTTTCCTACCATTGTACCCTAAATGTGGTTATTGCAAGCGATTTTGACCTCAAACAGCATGACTTGAGAAAATCGGGTGTTAAATTTTGTTTTGCACTCTGTTGGACATTTTCAAAAACGAGAACTGGCAATAGAACCAAAGATTTGCCACCCCTATTGTCCAATTCCTGACTTTGGGAGTGTTTGAACGATAAATATTTAAAGATGCTGAATTTCAGATGAGTGTCCGACCAATCTACCACGTTACAGCATGGTAAAATAGAACCAAAGAATTGAAAATCAGCACTTTTAATAAACCATAACGGCTGCTTGAATATCATTGGCAACTATATACCTTTGCAGCCGAAATCGATAACGAAATAAACAAAATATCAGAATTATGACAGAAAAGAACGCATTAAAGATGAACCTCGACCATGAGCGCAAGATAGTGGAGCTTTAGTCGAGAGTGAACAAGTTGGAAAACCTTTGCTATATGACAAAGGAAGTGTTGAACCTTGAAGAGGCATCCGCCTTTCTCGGCATTGCCAAGAGTACGCTCTACAAGATGACGCATCTTAACCAGTTGCCGTACTTCAAGCCTGCTGGCAAGCTCATCTTCTTTGAGAAGAAAGCCTTGCTTGACTGGGTGCGAGGAGCAAGAGCAATGTCGGAGGAGGAGATAAGACTGGAGGCTGCAAACCGTCTGAATGAAATGAACAATAGACCATAGCATCATGACGAAAGATGAACTTGTAAACAGTCTGCAAAAACGTGACCCTCTGTTGGCTAATGCGGTCAGCAATATGGTAGACTACATTTCCGACCGCTTTCCTGCCGCTTACCCAAGCAAGGAACAGACGGAATCCGTCAACGCTTACCTGCATTCAGTATTTGCAGACGGTGACGGAACCATGTCGGAAAGAAACTGTGAGCATCGAAGAATAGCATCACAGAAAATCACCATCAATGCCATACAAGTGCTTGATAGCCCTCAACTTGACCGACTGCAATGTGTGCTTGACCATATCGCATACGACAAGGAGTATTATATGCCAGAAAGAGGCTTCGGCATGAGGCGATAGTTTCTCTTTTCACCGCAGAGATTTTCCGCATGACAGTAACAAAACATTTACACAACTAATATCATACAACGATGAACAGTAATATTTTCAACAGCATTATCCTGAGTAACGAACAAGTAAACTATCTGATGGGTGGCACGGCTGGCATCAATCGCCTTTCATGCCTTTATCAACTCATTCAGATTGTGACACGACAGATTGAAACCTCAAATGAGGTTGGGGAATCCACAACAGAATTGTGGGAAGTGAACATATCTGAGGTGGCTCTATCCAAACTATGGAAGTGTGACCGAAAGACCGTCTCCAAGATGCTTGACCACATGAACAAATTGGGCATCCTTTCTTCTATACAGACAAGACGGGGAAGTGTTCACACTTTGCTCTGCATTTCAGCATGGATTGTTGATGGCAAGAAGTGTGTCAATCCTCACTATGTTCCCATCAACCAAAGAAGCAACTATGACAAGTCAATTTCTTCTGCTTCCACAACCGCATTCCCTAACAAGGAAGATCCACCCATCAAAAATGGCGGTACTTCTCCTACACAACTTGCCAACAGTTCCTTTTCTTCCCTAACTTCTGGAAATGGCGATAATGGCAAGGAGGAAGATGTTCCACCGCCAAGCGTTTCAGACATGGAACTGGAGGCAGAAGCCAGAAGGCAATTCTTCAAGGAACAGATGGAAGCAGAGGATGCCCCACAATTGCTGTTACTTGGGTAATTTGAGAACCGTTATACAATAAGTCTGTGAACATGTGCAGCCACAGTGCGTAGCGTGCATGTGCGTAAACTCTGATAGCAGTGCTATGCAAGAAATACCAATGTCATACAAACGCACTTCGTTTGTCCGTATGCCAATGGACTTCTTGAACGCTCGCAAGCTCGCATTGGGTTGCACACTTTTATAGAAGCAATACTTGGTATGAATAAGAAGAATATAGAAAAGGAGGCACCGAAATATACGAGCCGCCTAATAGTAAGGCTTACGCCACAGCTTCATAAGGAGATAGCGGAATATGCTGCTCTTTGCGGACTGACAACAAGCGCATAAGCACGCAAGCGGTTGGAGGGCAAATATCCCAAACAACGCTTGACTGACAAAGAAATGGAGGCTTTGAACAGCCTATCGGATGCCAGGGGCGATATACAGAAATTGTTCGGCTTCCTCAAAGGTCGTCCGCTTACGGAACGTGAGAATATTCTCCGCAGCGAAATCTTCATGAAACGATGGAGAACAAGTGTAGAGGTAATCTTGAACCGCATGATTGAGATAGAGAAATACTTAACACAATAGAACATACGACATCTATGATAGCAAAAGCAAAGGTAATAAGTCATGGCACAAATGCCATACGTTACTCAGTAGATAAGGACAAGGCGGAGATTGTAAAGACCAATCTCTTGCCCGATGATATTTCCCCAACGGCAATGTGGGCAAGAATGCTTGCCTTGCAGAAGAAGTTTGAGGACAGGTTGAACCGTTATCATCCGCTCAAACGTAACATGATACGTATTGAAGTTTCCCCAACCTCGGATGAAACACAAGGGTGGACGATAGAGGACTGGCAGAGGTTGGCGGATGACTTTATCCGTGAGTTCGATGCTGTTGACCTTTCCGCCAAGTCGAAGCGCAAAAGTGCAAAGGCAACCAATCTCAAAGACAGCCAATATGTAGTTGCACTTCATCGTGACAGCAAGAGTGGCATTATGCACCTTCACATTGATGCAAACCGCATAGACATAAAGGGCAACGTGAACGATGCCCATTACATCTATGAGAGAGCAATGATGGCAGCATCCAAGACTGGACAACAACGAGGTTGGAAAGATGCACAAGAGGTGAGCCAACGAAACAAGGACATGATAGCGCAGGACTGCCTGTCAGTTTTAGCCAGGATGCCACGCTTTGATTGGGGACTATACACAAAATGCCTCACGCAAATAGGATATGATGTCAAACTACAATCCGACAGTAAAGGACAAGTGCGTGGGTATTCCATTAGGCGAGGAAACTCCATTTACAAGTCTTCTGAACTCGGCAAAGGGCGTTGTCTCATGCCGTCAAAGATAGAAAAGACTTGGGCAAAATTGCATCCGCAGGAATGGAAAAGGCCAATTGTTGGTTCGCTAAGGGGTGCAGAAAATGGACAACCGAAAAATGTTGTGTCAATGGCAAAGCCAATGCACACTATGGACAACACTTCCAAGATGCGACATTTCAACTTCTCCACAGACGAGTTCCATCATTACCCTGTGGATATTCCGCAACCATGTCTTGATGTCATAGACAAGAATATCGCCCTTGATGCAGACAATGTTTTTGCCAAGATTGAGGACGTGCAAAAGACAGCAATTCTTCTCTTTGCTGAATACATTGATGCTGCAACAACTATAGCTGCCCAGTCTGGAGGTGGCGGAGGTGGTGCAACCTCTGGTTGGGGACGAGACAAAGACGAGGATGAACTTTCGTGGGCGCATCGTTGTGCTATGATGGCTAACCGCTTATGCAGTCCACGCAAGAAACGGGGATATGACAGATAACAAAATACAACCATAAAAATTTTCATTATGGCAATAGGCAAAAGTAAACTCTCAGATATGGATTTTGGTTCTTTTAAGGACACGATTGACAAGAATATCGAAACCGATAAGGCTTCAGATAGGTTCGACCGACAACTGCAAGCATACAAGGAGGCTGGAGTAAAACTTGATGCAGCAAATAACAGTATCTCTGCAGCCAAGGATTCTTTGAACGAAGCCACTACCGCTTTCAATGAGGTTGTGGACGATGCAAATGCTGCTGTTCAACATCTCTTTGAAACTTTTGAAAAATTCCATGCCTTCACCTTCAAGGCTAAACTCTCCTCTGATGATTTGAACAAACTTTCTGAGCTCCAAAAGCAGATTGTTGTTGGTGGAACGCAATTATTGGAAGAACACAGAAATGAAACTAAGAAAATACTCTCCAGTCATTTCTATAATATGGCAAACAAAATGGCACAGAATGAGGGCGTATGGCTATCTAACATTTGGATGAAGACTTTGCTATGGATTTTCTTGCCATGCTTCATCTTTACTATTTCAACAATAGTCGTGTGGATCGTTTTGAAATGCAAGTGAAAGCGACAGTAAGTCGTCAGTTCCATCACCGTGTAAAGAACTGGCGACCTGTTGTTTGCCCGAACGACATTACCAAGTAATTACCTTATCAACAATCTCTTGTTGTTCTAGACTACTTCTTCGCAGATATATGCGAGTGGTTTCGATGCTTTTATGCCCCATGAGGTCAGCAAGTAATGCTATGTCATTGAATTTTTCCAAGAAATTCTTAGCATAGCGATGACGGAATGAATGCGGATAAACGGCACAGTTGCATAAGTCCGTGGCTTAAATTTGTAGTATAGGTATATATCTTCTTGTTTAATGCTTACTAGTGATGCGATATTATTCGCTTAACTATAGTTATATATTTGATATTTAATTATTTACAAGCGTTCTTTGTTTTTTGATTTGAAATTGATTGAGTAATTTTGCAGCCAAAACTGCAAGATTATGAACATCGGCAAATATATCTTTGCTCAAGTCATCGACTTCATACCTCGATACCAATTTGACAAGTTGGTGAAGAAGTACAAAGGTGACTGGCATGCAAAAGATTTATCCTGCTATAGCCAGTTGCTTCACCTGCTATTTGGTCAGATTACTGGTTGCGTATCCATCCGTGATATTTGTCTGTGCCTAGAGGCTCATGGAAGTAGCATATACCACTTGGGAATTCGCAAGTCTGTCAATCAATCCAATTTATGTCGTGCTAATGAGAAAAGAGACTATCGCATCTACGAAGGACTTGGCATGTATTTAATCAGTATCGTCCGACCAATGTATTCAAACACAAAGGTTACTGAGATAACAATAGACAATGTCCTCTATGCGCTTGACTCCACAACTATCTCAACAAGCATTGTTCTGGCTGCATGGGCATTGGGCAAGTATAGCAAAGGCGCAGTCAAAATGCACACACTGCTGGATCTTCGTGGAAGCATTCCTGCAAATATCCATATTACAGATGGGAAATGGCATGACAGCAATGAACTGGATGAGATTGTGCCTGAGGCATTTGCGTTCTATATGATGGACAAAGCATATGTTGATTTCATTGCTTTGTTTCGCTTTCATAAAGCCGGTGCATATTGGATAAGTCGTCCCAAAGATAATATGAGATACGAGGTCGTTAACCATCGTCTTGACTTTGATCCAAGTACAGGAATCTGTGGCGATTTTATCATAAAGCTGACTACCCATAAGTCGAAGAAACTCTACCCAGAACCAATCCGGATGGTTACTTACCATGACTCGGTAACAGGCAATGATGTGGAATTTATTACCAACAATTTTGAGATCAGTGCCATTGAGGTCACCAATCTATACCGTCATAGATGGGATATTGAGGTTTTCTTCAAGTGGATAAAGCAGAATATCGTAGTGAAGAACTTGTGGGGATATTCAGAGAATGCAGTACGTACTCATTTGTGGGTTGCTATTATTGCATATCTGATAATCGCCAAAATCAAGGCTGACTACAAAAGTCCGTATTCAATCACCGAGGTGGCTACCTTAATAAGGATCTCCGCACTAGAAAGGGTGGATTTGAGAGACCTCATAACTAAGCCAAAGGACTCAATCATTCAAAACCAATTCGCATCCGTTGTCTGTGGTTATCGTGTGAACGAACTCCCTATACGGGAAAAGCAGCCTAGCCACGACTTTCACCGTAGGCACAGCCTTGCGTCCGCACTTCAGTCTCTCCATCAGAATGAAGTTGGTTGAACGTTCCGTAAGCGTGACAATGGCGTGGCCGTAAGAATCCACGATGGTATCCATCTCCCAATCGCCGAAGCGTGTGCCGTCCGCCTCCTTGGGACGGTCGTGGATGCTTGTGCGATTGGCTATGTTTGTGGCCTTGGTGGGGCGTGTCGCCTTGACTCTCTTGGTATACTTAAGCTCATGCGGCATATGTTTCGCAAGACGTCCGCTGGCGTCTGCATGCACGTGGTTGTAGATGGTCTGTATTGCGATATGAATACCCTCCTTGCGCAAGACGCCGGCAATCTGCGATGGTGACCAGTCCTCTTCCTCTATCATTTGCTCGATACGCCACCATAATTCCGCCGGCTTGCGGTGATTGCCCTCCAGCCCGTGCTTGCGCGCTTCCGCCTTGCGTTGGGCTGTGCGCCACACGTATTCGCCGTTGGTGTTGCTGTTGCGTCTGATCTCTCGAAGCACAGTGGACGCGGACACCTCGATTTCGCGAGATATTCTACTTATGCTCCACTTCCTTTTTATTCCCAGGTATATTTCGTACCTTTGTTCTGAGGTTAATTGATTGTACATAGCAATACAAGAATAATTAATCTTTGGGAGACTTCGGTCTCCTTTTTTTGTTTGTATTGCTGTCAGACGTTCTTGGGGGCTTTGCGCCCCCGCCACTTAGGCTTCCCCCGCAGTGTTTTTCATAGTTTTACCCCGAAAATCGTTGCACTTCTATTTGGACACTGCAGCGTTCCCTCCGTCTTGCCCCCTTCTTGGTTTCTGCCGGCCATCTCCCTGAGAAATAAAATATCAGCTCCGTTAATAGGACCAGATATTACCAGAGAGGTTGTGGTATACTTTTCTGCCCCGGATATTTTCTCGGAAAGTTTTCCGGGAGTTTCCAATATCACCGTTTTCTGTGCATAAGCCACACAGCAAAGCAAAGATAACGCTATTACCGTCAGGCCTTTTCTGAATGTAAAGATTTGCATAGTTCTTTTTTTATTTGATTAATAAATCGGATTCGTATATACCTTTTTTTCCTAGCGAAGAATTGGTAAAGATATGGAAATATTGTCTTATTTCTTCTCGTAAGGTATGACAATCTTGAAACCCCGACCACGAAGCACAACATCTTTTTCCCTCACCTCTTCTACGTATAATTTACAATTGCCCTCTTTCAATCCGCTACTTGCGAACTCATCAGGATAAAGCATCGAGAACGAGACATCAATATGTGTTCCAGCCACGGGATTGACAACAGCAGGTGTTATCTTCAAAACCTTCCGGGAAGAATATGGGTGCGCACCGTTGCAGAGCCACACTCCCACACCGGGACGCCGCACGGCCATCACCGTGTTCATCTGCTCGTAAAGACTGTGCGAAGTGGTGCCATAGATGCCCACGCGACCGGCCGTACCATCGCAGCGCACAACGACTTTCAGAGTCTTCTCTTTCTTGTCTTGCGAGATGACCCGTATCATCGCCTCACCCTCGTAATAGGCTTGAATTTCCAAGATGTTGGTCTTTGCGTTCCACTTCGCATTGATTACTTTGTCCGAGTCTTCTATCTTCAAGTCGACGATGTCTCCCCCACCGTTCAAGCTCACGAACTTACTTTCATCACGAGGATAAAGTCTTATTTCCGACTGGCTGATACTGAGTTCAGGAACCACCACGTTGATTTCCACACGCTTTTTGAAGTCGCCAGAAATGATGGTGGCATAGGTTCGTCCCTCCCATATCCCACTGATGCGCAAGGTATCTTTGCTGATCTTGACCTCCGCGACTTTCGAGTCGGCAACATTGGCCATATATTTTCCAGTTCCCCCGCTGAGAATAATGGTTCGGGTAGACAGCTTATTGAGCGAAACCTCGGTGATGTTGTCAGTTCCCAAGCGGATGTCCTTCTTTTCCTGTACGTTGTCGCTGTCGCATGCAGCAAACACGATGCCGCAACATAGCAGCAAATAAAAAAGTATTTGTTTCATCGTTTTTCTAATCCACATTCAATTTGTATTCTATATCCCATTTGCGTTCAGGCGTCTCTGTGATTTCGATTTGCAGGATATGCTGCCCCTTGCCCGTGAAGATAATGCTACCATTAACAGGCGTCACAGGCATTCCGTCTACCCTGTATATGATTTTGGCGTCGGGATCGGCCAAATCGTGATAGAACAGCCGCAGTGTGCGGGGACAGGTTCCGACCTCACGCACTGTGTACAAATAAGGAACGCGATCTTCCTTGTCAATGCCCGTATTCATCCGTTGGGTCTGTTGCGTGAGCGGAGCAGAAGGAGCCGATATATCCGACCCCTTGACAGAACACACGCTGAACTGATAGGATTTGCCCGGTTCGAGTCGCTCGACGATATAGGATGTCCCTTCTGTAGTAGCCACTTTTTCTCCATTCATTATGATTTGATAGCTTACATTTTCTTCGGCAATGGCATTCCACGACAGCTCCATTTCTCGCTGCTGCGGTCTGACCACGACATTGGAAGGCGCTTCGAGCGCCGCTGAGGGTTTCCCCTCTTTGGTCTGCACGAATGAGATGTCGTCGATAAGAATGCAACCGCCGGATTCTGCCGACTTGTAATCGTTTTCAATATAGAGGCCCACTCCAGCCTTGTCTACTCCAGCAGGAGCCTTGAATGTAAATGTCTTCTGTTGCCACTGATCCGAGAAATCCGTTGCTTTTTCTTTGTCGCGCGTCTCTTTCTTTATGGATGTCGTGCCCTTATACCAGTCTACCGTTACCGTGATATTGGGATTCTTGACATTACCCTTATACCAATAGGTAAGGCGGTATTCTCCGCCAGCCTCAATCGCGATGTGATAAGGGTTGAAATTCTCGTCGCGCGAGAAGAACGAGCCCCCATTGGGATATACTTTCACGGCGAATACACCGCTGTGCGCATCCTTGATTCTCGTATAGAACAACGACGAGTTGAAAGACCAATAAAGCGGTTTTTGATAAGGATCAAAATAGCCGGGAGGTTCTTCCTCCTCATCCTCTTCGTCGTCTTCTCCTGATGGAGGAGGCGTAACTTTGGCGTATTCTTCAAATCCGCCATTGGGAATTAGTTCTTTCCCCAACTGTGCCTTCGCCGTAAACGAAAGCGACAATAATAATAAAATGAAATAGATTCTATGTATCATTCTGTGTGAAGTTTGCTAATTGGAATGTTTAATATCGTCGAGTGTCAGCCCATAGCATTTACCGATGGCCGCCGCCACATTCTTGAGAGATCCTTCGGTCGATTCCGAGCCAAGCAGCCGCTGTTTGTCCCACAATCCGCTGCCGGCCGTGAGCTGTGCGATGAAATGTGTTGCTTCTTCGTAGGAAAGGTAGGGATTACCCGAGGCCTGCAAGGTGAATTGCAGTCCGTAAACGGCACCGCAGCCCTTGGAAAGAAACACCAAGGCATTGTTGATGTCTTCATCTAAGTTGACAAGGGTTATCTCGCCGACCAGCAGGCTCATAGCCCGCACGGCAGCCACTTTCGACAATTCGTCCCTAATAAGCAGCAACTGAGCTTGCACTTCCTCATAGCGAAACTCGGTGAGCGCCTGACGGCCGATTGCAAAGGCATTGTAGATCTTAATTCGGCTTTCGCGCAACACAGACAGGCCGCTTGTCTGTATGAAGGGCAGCCAATACTGATAATAGCCATAGGCAAGGTCCCAGTGGTGTTCAAGTTCCGTATAGTTCCGTCCCGGGAGTAGTGTTGTGCTTTCATGTTCACGGCGTAGTCGGGTGTCGTTGTATAGACTGTCGTTGAGATGCGTATTGAGGATCTTATCCAAATAGCCCCCCCCCCATACGATGCCATTGAACAACTCTGCCACTATCACTCCTTTCTCGTTGGCGAAGGCAATGTTGACATCACCGATATTCGTGCCCACATATCCGCCTTGTCCGGGTTTTGCCTTGCGGTTGCGATAAGTTCCGGGACTCGGCTTAGACAGTCCACTCAACACGCCCGTTGTCTGAAAGATGTCTTCCACATCTTTCAGTATGCGTGCCCTGTCGGCCTTGTGCAGAGGAGACGACGCCAGCTCTTCCTTGGGCTTCAAGCCGAACTCTCCATTGCAGAAATAGTCCTGTACCTTGTCCATATTGGCCTGATACATTATCGAAGCGATTTTGAGATAACTGTTGTAAATATAGTCAAGCGGATCGCGCAGAAGGCCGCATTCCAGATAGTCTATACTGCTGCTACCATTGCGTTTGAATTGATAGGTCGGATCAGGGATCTGCGGTTCGCGATAAGCAGACTCCACGGTCTCACCCCCCCATTGATCGCACGAAAGGAATGTCAATGGAGCCAAGAGCAACATGATGTAAATTGCAATGTTCTTTTTCATATTTCTAATATTATATTAAGGAAGAATGATGTAGCCACAGAACGGAGCCTTGATTTTGTCAAGGCCTTCTTCGTTCTGATGCTCGTTCACGCTCAGCGGCTTCACAATAGTGAACCCGTCTTCGGATATGGCAGAGATGGTAGCTTTTACAGACGATCCACGCGGCCCCACTCCGTTGACACAGAGATACATCGGGTAACCCGATTTGGCCGCGAATGTGATGGTTTGCTCCTTACCGTTGGTCAGAAACAGATGTGCCGTCTCGTCGCCATTATTGCTTGATACGATACGCAACTGCTTGTCGGGAGCGATGTAATGAATCGTATAGCGGGAAGAGATATCGTCCTCGCCTACAAGTTGCCCCAGAATATCCACTTCATTGAACGAGCAAGTAAGCGTTACTTTATATTCCCTCACATTCTCGGTAATGTCCACTCCTGGATATACATAGTCCGAAACTGGTGCGTCGGGATCGCCCAATTGCACGATTTGGTCTTCATAGGAGACCTTCGGCTTTTCAATACCGGGAAATGGGAACAGCTTCTCATAGTCCTCATCGGCATAATCTTCACTGCTTCTCGAACAACCCAGCGTGAGCAGGGTCAGGCCTATCAAAGTGTATTTTGTCAAGTTTATCTTCATTGTCTGTTGTCCTTGTTTCTATGATGTATTTTTTTTATGTTCTCACTTGTCATTCTACGGGCTCGTCCCATATTTCCGCTTCGAGTCCTGTGAACTCTCCTTCGGGATGCAGGTGCTTGCTCACTAAACGGATGCTACGCAGCAACGGGTCGTAGACCGATACCAGTTCAGCCACAAATCGGTTGCCCTTACGCTGAAAGTCGAAAAACATGGTCTTACTGTCGTAGCGCAGACCAGCTCTGAATGTTATGCCGTGCTCTGTCCCGGCATATCCAGAGCCAAGGCCGGTCATCTCTTTGGCAGGGTAGCCCGGGATGGGATTCTTCTTTTGGGTGAAAAGGAAGAGATAGTATTTCTTTTCCTTGATTTCCTTGAGCAAAGCCTGATTGGTCTCCACATTGCGCTTGATGTAGATGTCGCTCCGGAAATAGGTGCGTCCGCCCCTATGTATAAGGAGCTGCGGATTGACCATCTGCTCAAAGAATGTGCGATTATCATAAGCTTTCCGCACGAAGCCTGTTGTCTCCTCTGCGCTTCTCAGCTTGGTGAAGACTATGTATTCGCGTGCCGGCTGCAGGTAAGTAGCCGTGCGAAACACCAAGTCTCCATCCTCATTCTTGCCCATATAAAGGAAATCTGAAGCTCCGGCAAAGCGGTCGTTCACGAGTCTGTGTATATAGTTATATGTAGAGAAACTCAATTGGGTGAAGCTGTTTCGGCCGATAAGGTATTCGCTCTTCACGGCCTCAGCCGCTGTTTGGTCGGTGAAATCTGCCCACATCTCTACGGTATTGTCAGCCGCAAACTTCATCGTGAAGCAGTCGCCGCCATAACCGTAGTGCCCCCTGAATCCATGTTGAGAGATCAGTTCCGACGGATTGGAGAACAACAGCGAGTCGGTTTTGGGAAAATAGAGTACCCGCCAGCCATAAGGCGCATTCACAAGTTCGGCTTTCAAGGCTGTAATACTCTCGCTGCTGCGTTGCGAAGGAGATTTATCGAACACATCGTCCTTGGAAGAACAAGCTGCCAACAACAAGGCCGCCAATACAAGACAGTATTTCATATATCTGTTATTCATTTTTTCTTAATGTTGTTTTATATAGGCATTGATTCTGCGAACACTGATCACTTGCATCTGCTTGAGATTGATATGCCAGCTTTTCTGCACATATTCATTGACGAAGGCTTGTTTTTCCGTAAATTCCTTATAAGCCTGTTCTGCCTCTTTGGCATAACGCGCATTCACTTCCGGGTCGACATCCGTATCAGGCGTCTTTGCCGTAACGGTAGCGTCATACACCTCTTTAGGCGTACTGGTGAGCGTGGCGCTGATGATTTCAGCAAAGTCGTCTTCAGCCGAAAGGAACGAGAGCATTGTATAGAATCCTCGCTTATTGGCATAAGCATCCAGTCCGAACTTCTCTTTTCCAGTAGAGGCATAGCCCAACTGGGCTGCTATCAACTCGGTAGAACCCGTATAACGATGCCCGCTGATGGTGAAAAATTTATCACGGTCGTAAGCGATGAGCTGCATAAGACGCTTGGCCAGTTGATGGTGTACGCTGCGCATGAGTACGAACATCTTGTCGGCATCGCCCGGATTGAAGTCGTTCACATTGTACAGGCACATCTCCGCTGCCGTGAGCTGCGGATTATTGAGGCGCTCCACCCCGTTCTCATCGGGATTTCCACCGCCATAGAGATACAGCTTGATGGGCAGACGACCGAGCAGGAAGTCTGCTCCTCCCACTTCTTTCAGTCGATAGGTCTCTAAACCTAATTCTCTCACAGCCTCGAGTATCGCACGCACATTCTCTAATTTGGGTGGATAAATGAATGTACCCGTAGAGCCGGTATTCTTTTCCCAGCGATAGATTACCTCAATGCCGTAGGGTTTGGTGATATTGTCGAGTATCCAATTATCCAGCTGCGTGGTTTCTATCTGCTGCTTACCGTCGTCAATCACGCTTCTGTCGCTCAGTTTCTCTTCGTCGCATCCTGTGAGAGTGAGTGCCGTGAGGAGCAGAAGAGTTGTCTTTCTTATCTTTATTTTCATTGTCTTACTTTATCTGTTTGGATGTTGATAGGATTTATCGGATTGGTTCCTGGCGCTCGCGCGGATTGGCGGCAAGACCTCTTTGAATGGCTTCGGTTGGTATCTGGAGCACTTTTCTGGGGTCTTCTTTTTCCAGCGGGAAGTAGTAGGAACTCTTCGACGAGCGTTTTACGGCCAAATGGAAACGCCGTATGTCGAACCAGCGCAGACCCTCCTGATAGAATTCTTTCTGCCGGAAATCAAGGAAGAGTTTCACCATGGCCAGCTGTTTTAGTGTCAACCCGTAGAAAGGAGTATAGATATTATAATTGTCGCTGTTTGTAGATGTATACACGGCACGGTCTACGGAGGGCATAAACCCGAACTTTCCCTGCATATATTGCAGTAAATCGTCGATGGCATGGCTGTAATTCTTCAACATGGCATAGGCTTCCATCCGGTTTAAGAGCACCTCGTCGACGGTGAAGAGCACATTCGTTACATAAAGTCCACGGGGCTTTGTGCCGATGCTTTCGGAGGTAGAAAGCTCGTCGAACTTGGCCAAATAGCGACCGGTAGTAACAGGAGCGGTTGACGAAGTGAAGATATAGGTACCTATGAAGTTCATCTTTGCATAATCTCCCCCGCCCTCAATGCCCTTTTGAGCAAAAATCTTGTCTACCGTATTGAATGTGGAACCATATTTCTCGCTGGGCGTAGTACGTGCCAGACGCGACTCTGTAGTGGTCAGCAACAAGTTCGCCGGCTCGCTCGCAGCGGCATATCTGCGATAGAGACTTCTGTGGTTGAACTCGAATACGTCGGCATATTGCCGCCAAGGGCGGAGCTGTGTCTTGGGATCTCCGCCAAGAACATAGTCCGCATATGCAATGACCTCTTCCCATTCTCCCTTCATCAGGTAGAAGCGAGAGGCAAAGGCATAGGCTGCTTTCTTATTGAAATGAAACTTAGGATGCTTATAATAGATGTCTGAAACTAAGGATATGCCCAATTTCAAATCCTTTTCGATTTGGGCATAGACTTCGTTCACCGTACCTCGCTGATAGTCTACCAAAGCATTTTTCTCAGGTTTCGTAATATAAGGAATGCCCGGATTGGTCGTTTTTCCCCCATAAGGTTCCGACCAGATGTTGACCAACATAAAGTGCAGGTAAGCTCGCAACAGGAAGGCCTCTCCATACAAGGCCTTTACACGTTCGCTCTTGGGATAGCGACTCAGTAGTTCCAAAGCCTTATTGGCCTGTGCGATGCCCTTATAGCAGGCATTCCAATAGTTCAAAGGCGTATCGAGGTCTTCCTGATCGTAGTCCTCCCAAAAGAACATGGACTCATTCAGCCGCGAATGTACACCGTTGACACGCTCTTCCACATTATCGGTGCGAGGCTCCAGAAAGGGGATATAGCTTGCCTCGGGATAAGCTCCTGTAAGCAGTTCCGCAATCTTTTCCTCGGAGTCAATATCAACATTCAGTTCTGAATCGGGACTTTTATCCAGGAAGTTGTTACAGCCGACGAATAGCCAAGCTGCTGTCGCAAATAGCAACAATGATATATTTCTTTTCATATTTCTTCTTGTTAAAAACCTATGTTCAATGTTACAGTATACTGTTTAGGCGTAGGAAGCGACACCCCACCCGACTTATAATACTCCGGATCCTGTCCTTTGAGCTTCTTATCTGAATAGATCAGGAACGGATTGGTGATATTCAGGCGTAGGTTTGCTGCGTGCAGCCTCACCTTTTTCAGAAATTTATCAGGCATGTTATATCCCAACGAGATATTCTTCATCCGCACAAAACTTCCGTCGGCCACCATCTGCTGCGAGTAATTATATGTGTTATAGGCACGCTCGATATTCTCCTTACCTACTTTTGCAATCAGTTCCTGAGAAGGAAGCGCGGGAACATCGGTCTTGAACTCATCGCCCGGATTGAGCCAACGGTTGTAATAAGATTTGGAGAAGACATTCAAGTCGCCGAACTCGGGGTCGAATGTAGGGTTCAGACGAATCTTATTGCCTGCCTGCATCGTTATGAAGAACGAGAATTCCCAATCTTTATATTTAAATGTGTTGGACAAGCCACCTATCACTTGCGGCTCTATCGGTCCGTGATACAGCAGATATGACTTGGCATACTGCGTATCGAGGAAGTCAGCTCCAGCAATATTTGAGTATTCTCCTTGGCTGGATGGATAAAGCCCGAAGTCGAATGTGGGCAGTCCGTTGTTGTTCAGACCTTGGAAATTAAACGAGAAGAGCGAACCTCTCGGATAGCCCACGATGTTTCCACGACCTCTTCCCGCCACCATATCAAAAGCATTCGGCGTGTTCTGCAGGCGCGTAATCTTTTGATCCATTGCACTCAATGTGAGGCTAGTACTCCAACTGAAGCCGTCCGTTACGATATTTTTGGTATGTAGCCCCAACTCTACGCCTCGCGTGCGCATGTCGCCGAAGTTGGCATATTTATAATATTGACCGCCCACGCCAGAGGTGCGCACAAGGTCTATCAGGTCGAAAGTGTTACGCTGATACACATCCAATGTCGTGCTGATGCGGTTATTGAACAGTCCCAGTTCCGCACCGATATTCAGCTCATACATTTTTTCCCATGTCAGGTCTCTGTTTTCCAAATGCAGGATATTGAATTTATTCTCCCTATCGTTGAAGTTATGGCGATTCACAATGCCGCTTTTGTAAATGGAATTAGCATTGATGGCCTCTTCGTTCATTTTGGCCGTGAGGCCGTAACTGACGCGCAAAGCCAGTCTGGAAATCGTCTTATTGTCTTTCATAAAGGCCTCCTGGTCGATGTTCCATTTGGCTCCCACATTCCATGTGGGCAACCACAACGCACGCGCTCCTTTGCCAGAAGTATTGGAGCCTTCGCTGTTGAACACCATATTGAAGACATATTTACCCGCATAGCCGTAGGTTCCATTAAACGAGAAAGTAACCCCCCGGTCGTTTCTCTTGTGCAGATTGAAATAATCGTTACCCTCGCCTATCAGTTTGCTGAATATCAATGGATTGGTGTAGACTTGATTTCCCCTGTCGTACTGAATGCCATAACCTTGGAAAGGATTGACCGTGCGCACAGCCGATCGTACCTCGGTAAAGGCAAAAGCCTTTAAATCATGCTCGCCCATACGCTTATCGAAATCAAGGGCGATGCGAGCCAAGACGCTTTTCAGCGAGGCTTCCGTCTTGTTTAGTATACCTCCATGGGTCAGCCCGACCTTGGGTTGGAGCTGCGGATTGTCTTTATCGTGCACCAGATAGATGTTCTGCTGAGCGACAAACGGATTTTCATTGGCTCTGAAAGCCTGTACTATATTCGAGGCTTCATGTACTTCGTGGGTCGTACTGGTATATGCTTGTCGCGTAGACAGCAGGGTTTTGATAGCGATGTCGTCGTTCAGCCTATAAGTAGCTTCACCCTGTATCTTGAAATCCAGCACATCTATGTTCATCTTGTTATTGGCATATTCGTTGAAGATGTTGAATGGCGCCCAGTTATTGCGGTAGTACTCAAGACTCCCGTCTTCATTATAGGGGCGCAGAGTGCGACTTGTTCCGAGAGCATACGTGAATGGATTGATGTCGAAATCGCGCTCAAATACTCCAAGCGTATTGTTCTTGCGCTGCGGCATCGTGCCCGGCGCCTTCTGCGAACGGATGTTACCCTGTGCCGTGAGCATAGCCGTGAGCTTATCGTTTATATAAAAGGTATTCTTCACATTGGTCGTAAGTCGGCGCACCTTGTCGGTAACGGTCCATCCCGCATCGTGATAGAAACCTATCGACGCATAGGTAGCCGTGTTCTTGCCACCGCCCGAAAGCGTTATCACATGATTAGTGATGGGCTTCATCGTAAAGAGAAGATCAAACCAGTCGGTGTTGGCATATTCGTGTTTGCGCAGGAAATCCATCCTTGCCTCGGGCGTATTGGGTAGGTAATAGGTGCCCGTTGCCGGATTGACGGTACTCACTCCCTTGTATAATTGATAATAGATTCCGCTGCGTCTTCCGTAAAGTGAATTGCTGATACCGAAATAGCCCTTGTCGTTCATCTCCTGATAGAGCGACATCGTTTCCTGCGAATTGAGCAAGTCGAATTCGCTATAACGAGGTTTCAGGCGCACGGTATTCTCCGTGGAGTAAGTTACCCGCAGGGGAGATTCCCTCCTACCCGACTTGGTGGTAATCACAATCACGCCGTTCAAAGCCCGAGCACCGTACACCGATGTGGCCGAAGCATCTTTCAACACCTGTATGTCCTGTATGTCGGCCGGGTTAAGTCCCGATACGGCCGAGCTGATGAGTGTCACGGCATCGCCCGATGCCAGTTGGTCGAGACTGAGGTGTACAAGGTCTTCATACACCGCACCGTCGATAACCCACAGCGGCTGCACATTGCCGATGATAGAGGCGCCACCCCGGATATTGATACGAGGCGCCGATCCGAATGTACCCGATATGTTCTGTATCGACAGGCCGGGCACGCGTCCTTCGAGCATTCGTGATACATCGGCGACACCCTCAAGCTTGATGTCATCCATCTTTACCGATGTGGCAGCGCCGGTGTATACCCGGTTACGGATGTTCTGATAGCCTGTTACCACGACTTCGTCTATTTGCCGACTGTCGTCTTTCAGCACGATATTCAATGGCTGCCCACCGACTTTCACCCGTTGTGTGAGCATGCCGATGTAACTTACCTGTAATGTCTGTCCCGGCACAGCCTTGATGGTGAAGTTTCCGTTTACATCAGACACGGCCTTTGCCTTGGTTCCCAACACCTGCACATGCACTCCGATGAGTGTTTCGCCCTGCTCGTTCCTCACCGTTCCCGTAACGGTTCCGGCTGTTTGCGCCACCGCGGTGAGAAGCGTGAACAACAACAAGACGGTTGTCAATGCTTTCTTTATGTTTATAAGTCTATACATTCTTTTTTTACAATGATGATTCTACTTGCTTTATTGACTATAATCTGCCTTTGCTTTACAGATGCAGCTGGACGCCCCCGTAGATGCCAAAAGGATGGCCGGCCCTCAATCCGGCGGGATGGCGTGATACCAAATATTTCTTATTGGCCAAGTTGATGGCATTCAGTGTGATGGTGATATTCTTATTGATATGCCCTTTTAGCGAAGCGTCCAAAATCAGATGGGCGGGAATCTTCTCACGCTCGGCAATCTTTCCATGCCCCGGCGTGGTGCGCATATCACCATTATAGCGTGCTCCGAAGTTTGCTTCCACCCATTTATGCTCGATGCCTATCTGAGCATTGAAAGCGTGCTTATATATATAAGGTATCTCGTCACCATAAACCACATTTCCCCAAGCCGAACTTATGAAATCGTTCTTCATCTCGGTATTGGTGTATGTGTAGGAAAGCTGAATGGGCAGCTGGACGGCGAAATGCCTGGGTAGCGGCAGATAATGGAACATTAGTTCCAAGCCGTTTACCATAGCCTTACCTACATTGAACTGGTCGAGCGTGCCTTGTCCGCCCTGTGCGGCCAAGTCGCTTCCCAGCATATTGGAATAGTTATTGTTAAAGACGATGGCCTCGAACTTCATCTTTTGCGTCGTCAGGCGCAGTCCGGCTTCCACATTCACACTGCTTTCAGGTTTTTGGTTGAGCACGGCGCTGGGCGGTGCGAACCCCTTGTGAATTCCTCCGAAAGCCGAAAGGACAGACAGTACCTTCACATTGAATCCTAATCCCGGCAACAAAGCATGTGCGTGGTTGGGTGTCTCAATGCGCACCTTGCCCGTACGACGCGGATCGGCCTTGGTATAATTGCGATTCAGCAGTTCCACATCCTCATAGCGCATACCGACTGTGAGCGTGAGAATGCCTTTCGACCATTTTCCCAGCCAATAGCCCGACCAGGCATGAGCCGTGGTAATGCGGTTGGCATTGTCGCCCGGCTGTCCCGCCAAGAAAAGACTCATACGCCCGCCTTGTATCGCATAAGCATCGTCTTGCTGGAATCGGTCCTCACTGTCGGCATGATAGCGCACGCCCAGCTCCGCGGTGAGATAGCCACCGCCCAGCATCATACGATACTCACCCTTCGACTGTATGCCTCGCGAGCGGTACACACGATGATTGGCGCGCAGCATCAGCGCCTCGCCGATGTAGTCTTTCTTGCCCGTAACAATATTGAAATAGTCTCGATTGGTCTCCGGATCAGCCAGCACGGCATCGATCGAACGGCGTTCGGCCTTGGTAATGCCTGCCCTCACCTCGTTCAGTTTATACCAGTTGCGGAAGAAATAGTTATAATATAAGTTTGTGGTTATCTTAAATTTGCTGCCAGCCTTTATCAGATAGGTAGCCACCCATTGGGTATGACGGGTCTTTAAATTATCTTTCTGCGCACCAGCATAGCGGAAGTAGGGACGCATGGCGAAATCGCTTTCCGATAATCCCAGATAAGTCTCGTCAGAAGTCTCATTCGCAAACCCAAACTTCAGTTCGAACAAATGGTTGAGTCCTTCATCCCTATTGGTCTGTGCCGAGAACTTTGTTATCAGGTCGTTGCGCTTGAATCCCGTGCGCTCGTTCGGCTCATCCTTGCGGAAACCATCCGACTGATAGCGCAGATATTCCACCAGAAAGCCCGTATATTTAAAGCGGTTGCCTATGCTTGCATACGACTTGAGCGTGTTGTAGCTGCCGTAAGAGGTGTTCAACTTGGCGGTGAATCTCGAGGGAATGGGCGTCGACACCATATTAATAGCGCCACCGGTGGTAAACGGACCGTATTGCACCTGACTGCTCCCCTTCAGCACCTCGATGGCATACATGCGCCCGGCATTGGGGAAATAATAGGCCGCGGGAGCGGCATAAGGCGCCGGAGCAGCCAACACTCCGTCCTCCATGAGTGAGATACGCTCGCTTCGCTCGGCTTTCGTACCACGCAGGCTGATGTTCGGCCGCAATCCGAAACCGTCTTCTTCATACACGTTCACTCCCGGCACGCTCTTGAGCATACGGTTGATGTCGGTATAACCAAACTTTCCTAGTTCCTCCGGAGAGATATAATAAGCCGCCCCCGTACGGTTGCGGACCTCAAACTTGCTACCCAACATCTGATTGGATCGCACCACCACCTCTGTCAACCTGTACACCGAATCGGTCATCGCACTTCTTCTCTCTGTTTTTGTGCTTTGTTGCGTCTGGGCACACACGCCTAAGGGTGTCAGTGCGAGAAGCAGAAGCAGCATTCTTCTTATATAATGCATAGTAAATTTATTAGACCTATGATGCTTTCTCATCACTGAGAACTCCAAGCCTCAACGATGGCACCCAAATATTGTTTGCCATCAAGCAGATAAGTCGATTTTAAATCATTTGTTAAATTTTGCGCAAATTTAATTGAAGTTATTTGATCCCGCAATACCTATTTCTTGGTATTTATAGCAAAGCCCTTGCCTCATACATCGGGTTAGACCAAGCAAAACCGGCCGCATCAAGCGTCTCTCTTTCTCTTTTGAGACGAATACGCGTCATACGGATGCCTTTTCTTGTTTGTTCAAAGAGATACAATATCTGTATGTGCTCCACAACGAGCAGCCGTACAACCTCTTGTCTGATTCAATCTTTTCTTGTTTTACTCTTGTCCAGAGTACGTAGCGTGGACCAGCTAGGACTAATCCACGGTATTTCCTTATCGCTGTTATCTAAATATTTACCTTTTGTACTGATAGTCTGTGTAGCAGAAATGTAGCAGCAAACAGACTGGTTTATGACCGCTATTTTGACTATCTGTTGAAAGCACACTCACTCCCATTCTCGGAGTACAAAGTTAGATCTTTTTGTTTACCCCAAATCTTTATGCCATAAATATTTAGATATTTTACTGCTACACTATCCTGTTTTACAATACGGAACGACCCCATAGAAGTATAGGCATGCAAACGCCAGAGGTTGCACATTTGCAGGAAGGTCCTCAAAAAAGATGTTGGAGAAATCCCTGGGAGGCAAAACTGCCCAGTCCTATGGAATAGGTTTTCTTAGCCATATGCACTTCCTGAAAATAAAATGACGAGATCACCTATAAAGCAACCTCGTCTGAATCTACTTTCAGTGTAGTGCTAAGCCTATTGCTGGCGGGTTGCTCCTCAGCAGAGCACGTTTCCTCTTCGGCTTATGACTGCAAAGATATATTTTTTTCTTGAACTATTTATAGTTTCAAGGCTAAGCTATTAAATTTGCGTTCATATCGGAGATAGGCGTTCTTGGTCCTAAGTCTAAATTACTGTAAAGCCATTCAGTTCAATGAAGGCTAAATGTAAACCGATTTAGTTCACTCAACATTAAGTGTAAAGTTGATTAGTGAACCTATATTAAGAGTGTAAAACGAATTAGTTAATCGTACTCAAATCTGTCAAGCCTTTCTAGTGATAGTCACTGCTGTTCTGCAAGCACTACTTTTAGCCTGTTTAGATTTGCCATAGCGTAAAACATTTTAATTTAAATGCAAATTTATTCAATTTGGCTGAAATTGCCAAAGATTTTTCACTTTTTTAGCATAAAATATTTGGTTGTAAGTGAGTCACTACTGCATAGTACACTTCATGTAAACAGTTTCTTCACTCTTTGAACCGTACTTATACCCTTGCCACTCAACTTTGCCACATCCCTTATGGAATATCCTTTGCGGAGCAGATTTATTACTTCCCTATATTCCGTTTTCATCTGCTCTACTGTCTTTACCGAGCCGACCTTGCGACCAAGTTTTCCGTCTTTCTCTATATACCGCTTTCTGCCTGATTGCAAACGGAACGAGATATTTTCACGTTCCAATTGCGCACAGGTAGAAAGCGTGGCTATCATTATTGGGGCGAAGAGGGACGGATGTCCATCATCGTCCAATAAAGTAAGCTGCTCCTTTTGTATATAGAGGTTGATGCCACAGTCAATGAGTTCCTTGACAGAGGCAAGAACCTCAAACGCATTGCGACCTAACCTTGACAGCTCGCTGACAAGAAGAATGCCTATGCGTTTTTCCTTGCAAAAAGCTATTGCCTCACACAACACTGGACGCTCCTCATTCTTCCTCGCGCCAGAGATATGCTCCTCAAAGACTTTACGGACTTCGATATCTTTATACTTTGCATACTCCGACAAGTCCTTGACCTGTCTTTCCGTGCTCTGCCTGTCACCAATACTGGAGACACGAGCGTATATTATTCCTGTTGTCATTTTTATCAAAGATTAAATTGAACATGAAAAAGCCTGTGTCCAGATAAGTCTCGCAGATTTATTTGAACACAAGCGTTTTTTGAATACAGCCTGACGGCAATTTACCAACAAAAGGGAAGAAGTAAGACTTCCCCATTGTTCGCACTCTGCTATATGTCTTAATCAAACACGCCATTAAACAGATTGACCGCCTCTATCTTCTTTTCAAGAGCCACTTTTGCATAAACTTCGGTTGAAGTTATGCTTCCATGTCCCAAAACATCCTTCACTGCAGATATATCTGCTCCTGCTGAGATAGCCAACGATGCTGTCGTATGCCGTGAGCAATGGTAGGTCAAATCCTTTTCTATACCAGCCTTTTCTTTAAGCCTTCTTACGTATTTCGATACGTTGTCTGACTTCTTGACAAGGTGAAATACAAGACTTTCCGGATTGTCATCCGTCCGAGGTGGCAACAACGATTGCGCCATTTCATTGAGCGGAATAATGGCAGGACGCTTTGTCTTTCGCTGTATGATGCTGATTGTCGGCACGCCATCTATCGTTTTTATATCACACCACCTTAGATGCTGCATATCGCCAAGGCGAAGGGCAGTCATGGATGACAAACCAAATGCCAGTTGTACGGTTCGTTCATTCTCACATTCAGCTTCCACCGCCAGGAAACGTGTGAGTTCTTCGGGCGTAAGATACTCTCTGTGTTTGTCTGGAGCATGGAAGCGTTCCAACTTGTTTAGACTGTGTACAGGATTGAATTTTACAAGTCCTTCACGCATAGCCTTGTTAAATATCGCTTTGACTGTTTCCTCAAACAACAGTAATGTGTAATCAGCCAACCGTCCTCCGTTGGTCTTGATTTGGCGTTTGTTGCGATACTTGTTGCGCATATAGTCAAAAAGACCGCAAATTTCATCTTTACTGACATCTTTCAGCAGGATGTCTTTCTTATCTACTCTCCGTAAATAAGTAGCAATACGCTTGCGGACAACATTCTTATGACCTATCATCTTCTTGCAGTTGCCACAATCAACAGACCATTTGATATAGTCATCGCACCATTGTAGCCAAGTCAAGCCGTTGCCTTGTTCTTCGCTTTTGGCATTCTCTTTCTCCAATATAGGAGGGGTGAGGATGCGCTCTGCTCGTATCTCCATAGCCTTGTTGTATGTAAGCCGATTGTGCTTTGCAGCACCAACGGCATGATCGGGCAAGAGATAGAGGTGCAAGTTTTCTCTCTTACGGTAGCCACTCTCGTAGTATTCCAGATACAAGGTTCTTTTGCCTTCCGTCAGCTTACGTTCCTTGATTTCTATCTTCATTGTATTACAGGTATTTGGTCAAACATTCCGTTCACGAGGTTCACGGTTTCCAGCTTCTTCTTGTCAACAATCTTGGCGTAAATCTCCGTCATCTTGATGCTCTTGTGTCCGAGTATCTTGCTTACTACATAGATACTTGCACCAAGGGTCAGGAACATCGTAGCCGCCGTATGTCGTGAGCAATGGTAGGTTATATGCTTGGATATTCCTGCTACCTCCATCCATTCTTTCAGCACCACTTCCACTGTTGTAGATGTGATTGTCAAGTTGTGGAAGATGTTGTCTATGCCTTCTTCTCTTTTAGGCATCCACTTCTTTGTTTCTTCCGACAAGGGGATGGTTACTCTGTCCTTGGTCTTGACTTGGATATGGTCAATGTATTCCGTCTTGCCGTCAGCAGCCTTATGGATTTCACTCCAGTTCAAGGTTTTCATGTCGCTATATCGCAGACCTGTGAAACAGGAGAATAGAAAGGCTTTCTTCACCAGTTCATAACGGCATGGAGTGTTCATCACCTTCTTTATTTCCTCTATCGTCAGAAACTCACGCTCAGCCACTCGCTTCTGTGGCTTCTCCTTTGCCTCCAACAGCAAGAATGGATTTTGTTCAATCAGTCCGTCCCTTATTGCCTTTGCCAATGATGAGCCGAAATAGTTGACGAACATACGGCAAGTGGTGGTGCTGAGTTGTTTCTTTCCATCATTGTAGGTGCAAGTCTTCAAAAAAGTAATGAAGCCTTTGCAAAACTCCTTATCCACGTCTTTCAACAGAAACTCTGGCTTGCCTATATATAATAGGTATTGGTCAATGCGAGCATGAGTGTTGCGCTTGGTCTTCATGGAAGACTCAGACAACTCGGCATTGTACTTCACAAAGTCATCCATCCACTTGGTAAGTGTCATGCGTGACTTCTTCACCTTGTCCCAATCCACAAGACCCTCTCTCTGGATGTCAAGAATGCGCTGCGCCTTGATTTGCTCTGCCAACTTTCTTGTATTGGCGTTTTGCAACTTGGTAGCAGCGTTGATTTCTGGCACAAGATAGAGTTTCAAAGTCTCTTTCTTGCGCAATCCATTCTGATAAATGTCAAGATAGAGGCTGATGTTGCCACCTGCTATCTTCTTTTCTCGGATGCGCACAGGCTCCTTCAAACGGATTTCTTTCTTCTTTCGTCCCATTTTATTTCCTTTCTTTTCTGATGTTAACATATTCTTTTATCGCTGATTATCAAGCATTTAGTTTGCGATACAAAGATAATACAACGAGGGACAAAAACGAGACAAAAGTGGGTAAACAATCCGCTAATTTAGGAAAGAATAACGAACCTATCCAAAATCGGCTTTCATTCCTAATAGACTGTAAATCAGTGATATTACATCACTTTACTATCCTTTCATTTCCGATGGTTAGACCCGCTTGGGATAATTGGTGGATTTATCCAAAGGCTTTGAATGGTTGTTCAATATCAAAATAGGCGACTATTACCAAAAACATGAGGACGTGATAAAACGGAAGCCGGGCAAACTCACTGAATTTCTTAATGGACTGGCAGACCTAATCAAAAAGGAACATGATAAGAAAGGATATAGGTAATCAGCAACTTATGATTTATTTATAGGGGATTCCATTAGTTTCCCTGTAATTTCTTTGCATCCGTTTTTAGAACTTTGCTTCATCAATCGATTGACAAATAAGAATGTATAATCTGAAACATGAAGCAATTATGTATATAGAGAATGACGAATTTGGTGAATGGATGCAGAAGCTGTATGCCAAACTGGAAGAACTCTGCAAAGATGTACGGGTACTACGCAATGCAGACAGGGTACTGCCCGAAGATGACAACCTATTGGATAATCAAGACTTGTGCCTGCTGTTCAAAGTAAGCATCAAAACCCTGCAACGTTACCGGGCTATCGGTGCGCTGCCATACTTCACTATCAGCGGAAAAGTGTATTACAAGGCTTCCGATGTCCGGGAGTTCATCAAGGAAAGGTTCAGCGTCACCACGCTACGCCAGTTCGAGAAAGAACACTGTACGAAGAAAAAGAAATGAATCTGAAAAGCCGAAACGGTGAATGTGCTTCATCCGTTCCGGCTTTCCCCGTTTATGGCTTACCCAGCTTATCGGCTTCTTTCTTTAACTGTTCGGCTTGCTCGTTCAACAGCCTTGCACGTTCCAGTGCTTCCGCCTGCTTTTGGATGCGGTATTCAAAATCCATCACTGAATCGGTCAGACTTCGGATAAAGCCGTTATCCCGTTGCCACTTGAACTTGTTTTCCAGCATATCAAAAGTTTCCCCGTCTGCCTGTCCTTGCATCAGCAAATAGCGGTATTTCATATCGTTGTCCTGCAACTGCTGCATACGTTCTACCAAACGGACATTCAAGAATATAGAAGCGGAACAGAGAATCAGCACTGCCGAAAAAAGAAACAATCCCGGACGAATCCAAGAAGCGACCTTGTTGTAAATCCGTTGATAGAGCGGTAAGGGCGTAGCTTCCTCTTTATCCGTCTTGCAAGAGCCAAAAGTCTCAAGCATTACCTTGAAACAACGATAGGTTTCCAATACTATTTTCTTGGTGTCCTCGATATGTTTCTGCTGACCTTGCATCCTGTTCCTTATCTCGTCAAGCTAGCTTTGGATAGCCTGCAAATCCTTTTCGGGAACAGCCGGCTTACTGTGCAGTTCCGACAATGCCTGTTCGATTGCGTTCAGCCTTTCGAGAGTTTCCTCCCGACTGGATGGCGTTACCTGTGCTTCCTGCTTCTCTTTCAGTTCAGTAACCATTGAGAGAAGCCCCTCTAAAATCAAATTTTCCTCCATGTATTTACAGTTTAAGTTGTTTTTTCTTTTTCTTCTTCTTTCTCAAAAAGGACTCATCGGGCATTTCATCAGCCGGGGCTGACAAACCGGAGAACAGACCGCCTAAACCTGCAATAAAAGAATTATCCGTTTTGTCGGGTGCTGATACTGATTTCTGAACAGGTGCGGTAACCGTCTGCTTATTGCTTCCGGCTGTCGTCTGCCCTACATCCCCAAAACACTTATCCAGTTTGGAGAAACTGAAATTACGGTCTATCTCCGAACCCTTGAACGTGTATTCGCCTTTGGAAAAGGATATGCCCTGTATCTCGCTTGTCTGCCCCTTATACTTGAACCGGATAGTAATACCCTTTTCCGCTAACCGCTCCTGTAACTGCCGCCAGTTCTTGGACTTCCCGATTTCATTCTTTACAGCGTTGTAAATCTCGTATTTCGATTTGTCCGGCTCTTTCAAGCGGTGCTGCTTTACCTGTTCTTTCCCACCAGCGAAATAAAGCCCGTGTTTGGCTTTCAGCTTCTTGCATACCTGCTCGTTGCGGTACATATCGTTTTTGTCCGAAATGGTCTTGCCATTGTTGTCTATACGGTTGAAC
>NZ_EQ973366.1:134448-136067 GCF_000157055.1 Bacteroides sp. 2_2_4
CACGTGCGGATGCTCCCGGTCTTGATGGCGCACGATGATATACTGCGTATCGGTGATTTTCATCTCACGCATATATTCCTGCGCAAGCTGTATCATCCTCTCGTCTGTCAATTTGGGCGCATCCACTGCCGAATAACTTAGCGCAATATGTCCGACAGGCTTTTTCAAGTCGGGATTCATCCCGGTCTGCATACAGAAGCTGCGGATTATATCTCCCCGGCTTTCTGTCAGTACCCCTTCCGCATGGAGTAAAGCCGCCTGCTCCTTGCCCAGCACATAGTTCACGCAGCCCTTAAACCCGCTTCCCTTTTTTATTTTTCCAATCATCCGACAACTGGTTTATAATTTCGACAATCCTGTTTTTGAGTTTCACCAGTTCCACCGCCACCAGTGCGAAACCTCCGGCATTCGCCCGGTGCGCCAACTGGTTGATGTTGTTGGCTTCCCCTGCCAGTTTGCGGATGGTGTCCGCATCCTGCCTGTTCAGCCGGGGTATGACCTCTGCCGAAACAACCGCCTGCCTTACATACTCACTGACACGCAACCCGGATTCCCCGGCTCGCTTTCTGATGGCATAATACTGCAACTCGGTCAGCTTCGTGCTGACTACCCGTTGCTGCTTCTCTATCCGTTTCTTTGCCGGACGTCCCCCCGGCTTATCCTTTATATTCGTCATAAGTTTTTACATTTAAATGGTATCTTAAAAATTGCGACCAACGGGAGAAATTTTCTTTGCTGTCAAGCAAAGCAAGGTAGTTTCGGTCTACCGAAACATAACCTTGCTCTCCAAATTAAACCGCCTGCCGTTGGTAATCCTACCGGACTAAATGCCCCTGCCCCTTTTCTGTCTTGGGGCGGCACGTTGTCCGGTTTCCTGCTTTATCTCCTGCGCTTGGCTGGTGCTGTTCTTCTGTTCCTGCTTCCTGCCGCACAGGTAATCGTTCAAGTCCGAATACCCCCTGTAATTGTCCGAGAAGTCACGCACACGGTAGGAGTATTCCAATTCGATAGCCCGTGTCGCTTCATATCCTGCCTTGTCATTGTCAAGCATACAGTGGATGCGTTCATACGGGTACAGCACGTCGATGGCTTTCGGCACATTGACTGTAGAGTTGAGTATGACATAATCCTGCCTGTCAAGGTCGGGCATAGTCGGGCAGTTCTTCATTCGGAGCGTGAGGAAAGAAAGATAGTCCATAAAACCCTCGAATACCAAACATTTCTCTCTCGGCTCTCCCTGCTGCCGTATATGGGTGATGTCTTTCGGGGCGATGCAACCCTTAAAAAAGGAATTGCGAACCTCGTAACCTCCTGCCATGTTCGGGAAACCGATAGCAAAGAAGGGTCTGCCGTTATTGGTAAAGTGGAGTTCCTTACATTCTCTTTTTGCCAGTTCGACATTGATACCCCGTCCCTGCAAGTAACGGAGCAATGCCGGATGGGTAAGGTCACGGACTTCCAAATGCTGGAAGCTCGGTTCTGTCCTACGCTGGGGAAAAGAAAAACTGACCGGGCGGACGTGCGGTGTCTGTTCCGCTATCCGGTTTAAAAGGTATGGCAGGCTATCGGAGCAATAGAGTTCCTTTGCCAGTGCGATGATGTTGCCGCCCTTGCCTGCG
>NZ_EQ973366.1:138502-192171 GCF_000157055.1 Bacteroides sp. 2_2_4
AAAGTCATACCAAAGGTTGCGGTCAGTGTTCACCTTGAAAGACGGTTCGTGTTCCTCCCTGAACGGTGATTTGTACCATAAGCCGTTGCCCTGCTGCTTGACAGGAGAGTAGCCTAAACTGTGCAGATAGTCTGCGATGGGTATTTGTTTCACATCTTCGATATTCATAACATTTTCTTTTTTGGGGATTAAAAAATAGTTGAAAAGTGCACCAGTCCTGTTTAGTCCGTTATATATATACCCGTACCATACTAAACCTGCCTGTTCCGATACAGGGAAATAGTAAGTCCGTTCCTCTTGTATATACACCCGGACTAAACCAAACTGACTTTTAATAATGGAAATCGGGATTATAGCGGTAGCCCTTGCCCTCTTTCACAATCATACGCTTGTTCACAAGAAACTTGTTAAGTGACACAAGGACATTGCGTCCACGCTCGTAGCCGATACTCGCATAACCCTGCTTCAATGCCGCTATGACATTGGAATAGCCTTGTACCACCTGCTTGCCGAAACCGTTCTCCAACGCTTCCCGGTGTTGCTGTTCAGTCAGTTCCGTAAGCGGAAAATTCCTGTCCTGCTTAGGTTGTTGGAATACATAATCATCCACGATTTCGGGTAAAGCGTTGTCATTGATACGGAATGCGAACGGGTCAAATTCCCGGTCACGTATGTGCATCGCCTTTACCTCGCTTATGTTGCCGTCCTGCTGGCTTTTCGTGATTTGCAGGACGGTTTCAGCCTTGTTGTTCAGTTCCGTACCGATATGTCCTCTTGTATTGTCATCCCCCTTGTTCAAATGTAGAACAGTGTGGATATGCAGGTTATATCCGCTTGACCAGCGCATCAAGAGGTTGATTAGGTCGGTTGATTCGCTGGGGCTGTTGATGTCGTACATCAAGTCACGGATTCCGTCAATGATGAGTAACCCCACATCGGGCATATTTTCAAGCATATAGCCGATAATCTGTTTCCGCTTGTCGGGGGTCTGCTCCCTTAGCACGATGAAAACAAAATCGTCCCTGTCCTTGTCGGTAGGCAATCCGGCAAGGCGCAAAATACGCTCCATGACCTTATGGCAATGGTATTTGCTCTGCTCGGTATCTACATAGAGGATTTTCCGTTTGTTCGGTGGCAGGTATGCCGAATACTTCAGTACCTCGTCATTCTTCAACGCTGCCGCAACGATAGCGGAAATGTTGAATGTCTTTTTGCTCTTGGCTTTACCCGTGGATGCGCTGAAATTACCCAGCGTGCCAATGGTAGAGCCGTTCACCCAGAGTATTTCGGGCGGTACTTCGTAAGTGTCCGTAACCTTTAGATGAATGGTTTTCCAAAGGGCTGCGAAATCCTCTTTCTGCATGGTGACGTCCTGCCCGGCTTCTGTCGCTTTTCTATTTTCCATAGCCGTTATTTCTTTAGAGGACGGTTAAGGATATACTTCTGCGCTTCCTGCTCTATCTGCGCCTGCGTCTTGACCGGGTTCTGACGTAACCATGCTTCCAACTCCGCTTTCTCAAAATAAAGCATTTTGCCCTGCGGCTTGTAATGGGGTATCAAGTTACCCGAAGTCAGCTTGTACAGGTAACTTTTAGAAAGGTTCAAAAACATGCTCGCTTCATCGAAGCTAAGCACGTTCTTTGAAAGGAACAACATTTTTTCGAGTTCGGAAACTCTTAACTCTAAATCTCTTTCCATATTGTTTAGGAATTTAGGTGAAACAATATGAAGGTGCGCACCCTCGTTTTTTTGTTAACGGGGGCAAAGTTAAGAGCTTGAAAATGAAGTCTAATTGACCTTTGTTTGAGCGTTCAATCTATGCTCAACCTTTTTGCAGTTGTTTGATGTATTTGTCTATGATTTCATATCCTTTCGGATAGATATTTTTCGCTTGGTCTGTCGCACTCGACAGGTCAGTACGTGTAAGCGGTTCACCTTTTATCTTCTTCAATATCAGCTTATTGTTTGCTATAACAGACTGCCATTCATAAACGATGTAATTATAACAGCTAAGTTGCATCATAAGATAGGCTAACAGACGGGTATTATTAACTTTCAATACCCCATTCAGTTTGCAGTTGAAAAAATCGGTAAGTATTTTGGCACTGACGGTAGTAGTAAACATATTCGCTTCATTCACACAGTCGGTCAGAAGTTTGATTTCATTGGCTTTCAACGTGGACTTGAAAGGATTGCTTTTGCCCACAATCTTGGTTGGATTAGTATCTGCACTTTCCTCTTTCTCTTTTGGCAAGGCTTGCTCTTGGATGGCAACCGCATCTGTATGGTAATTGCTTTCCTGTTCTTGCAGATAGCGCAAATACTTGGAAAGCACGACAAGATTAACGATAATGGACAAATAGGGAAGCCGCCCATCATAACAGGACGGTTCATGCAAATATGCATCCATATCAAAATCAGAGCAGCGGAAACCGATATACTTTTTTCTTTCATCAGAATTCAAGTCCTCAAAATAACCACTTTCCCACAAAAAATCGGGAATATCCATATCCAATACAATGTTACGCACGACACGGTATTTTTGTTGGATGGCTACAATATTTTCAGTCACACGGAAAATTTCTTGTCGCAAATAATCCTTTAGCTGGGCTTGCGTCAAATATTCACGTTTTAAAAATAGTGCATCTACTTTAGTTTTATAGTCATGAGCTATACAACTATCTAATATCTTCTGTATTTCTCTGAAATTGGTTTCTATATGATTTTCCATAATCGTGTGCCTTTAAACGTTCTTACTACAAATATAAGGTAAGAATCTCACTTTTCCCGAAAACATCGGCAATAATAAGGAAGAAAAGATAGGATAAGCGTTAAGAAATTATAAAGATATGGGGAAGAAAACTATTAAAGTACACCTTTTCTTTGTATTCGTCATTCAGTACACATTTAGTACGCCCTATAAAAGCAGAAAACCCTGATAATCAGGTGATTATCAGGGTTTATTCGTACCCAGACCCGGGGTCGAACCGGGATGGAAGTGAATCCACTGGTGTTTGAGACCAGCGCGTCTACCGATTCCGCCATCTGGGCGCATACTTGATTTCTCAATTGCGGTGCAAAGATACGACATTATTTTGAATCCACAATAGTTTGGCAAAAAAAAGGGAAAAAAATAATAAAACATATCTTAAACACTTCTCTATTCAGAGAATAAACCGTACATTAGCAGAAACTTTAAAATAGAGTCACTATCATGACAAACCAGGATAATTATTGCGTGATTATGGGTGGCGGCATTGGAAGCCGCTTCTGGCCGTTTAGCCGCAAAACATTGCCCAAACAATTCTTAGATTTCTTCGGAACGGGCCGTTCACTTTTACAACAGACTTTCGACCGGTTCCAAAAGGTTATCCCAACAGAAAATATTTTCATCGTTACCAATGCAATGTATGCGGGCTTAGTGAAGGAACAATTGCCCGAAGTGAACGAAGAACAGATTCTGCTGGAACCCGCAAGACGAAATACAGCTCCGTGTATAGCATGGGCCGCTTACCACATCCGGGCACTGAACCCGAACGCCAATATCGTAGTCGCTCCTTCAGACCATTTAATTTTAAAAGAGGATGAGTTTCTTGCCGCTATCGAAAAAGGACTTGATTTTGTTTCACGCTCGGAAAAGCTACTGACATTAGGAATTAAACCCAATCGCCCGGAAACAGGGTATGGATATATACAAATAGACGAACCCGCAGGAGAAAACTTCTATAAAGTAAAAACATTCACTGAAAAACCGGAACTGGAATTAGCTAAAGTATTTGTAGAGAGCGGAGAATTTTATTGGAATTCCGGCCTATTTATGTGGAATGTAAATACAATCATCAAAGCAAGTGAAGATTTACTGCCTGAATTAGCTTCCAAACTGGCACCGGGAAAAGATATTTATGCCACCGACAAGGAGAAAGCATTCATCGAAGAAAACTTCCCAGCATGTCCTAATGTATCCATCGACTTCGGCATTATGGAGAAAGCGGATAATGTGTATGTATCATTAGGAGATTTTGGCTGGTCCGATCTTGGAACTTGGGGATCACTTTATGATTTATCGGAAAGAGACCCGGAAGGCAATGTTACGCTGAAGTGCCATTCACTTATATATAACAGTAAAGATAATATGGTAGTACTTCCGAAAGGCAAACTGGCCGTTATCGATGGACTGGAAGGATTTCTGATAGCCGAATCGGACAACGTTCTTTTGATTTGTCGCAAAGATGAAGAACATGCCATCCGTAAATATGTAAACGATGCCCAAATGCAACTGGGCGATGATTTCATTTAATAACACGCAACTTGACGCCGGAGACAAAACCGGATAAGAGCATACAAATAGTGAACGGTGAACAAACCGCATAATTGATTGCAGAGAGTTCACCGTTCACTGTTTATAATCAAAAAACTTTGTGTGTCTTTAAATAATCATGAGTTTCTAAATAATCTCTATTCCCTGCTCCTTGCAAAGTTGCAGTCCCAGATCTTTCAATCTGAACTTCTGAATCTTTCCACTACCCGTCATCGGGAATTCATTCACAAAGAAAATATATTTCGGAATCTTATAACGGGATATCTTATTTCTGCAGAAATCACGTACATCGGCTTCCTGCATTTGTACTCCTTCCTGCAAAATAATAAATGCTCCGACTGCCTCACCATACTTTTTAGAAGGAATACCAGCCACCTGAACATCTTTCACTCCGTCAAGCTTATAAAGAAACTCTTCTATTTCGCGCGGATAAATATTCTCGCCACCACGAATAATCATATCTTTGATACGTCCGGTAATCCGGTAATTTCCATCTTCATCCTTAATACCCAAGTCGCCGGAATGCAAGAAGTTGTTTTCATCAAGCACTTCCGCCGTTGCTTCCGGATTCTTATAATATCCTTTCATGGTATTATAACCACGGTTACACATTTCACCTTGTACCCCAACCGGACATTCTTCACCTGTTTCAGGATCAATCACCTTCACCTCCGTAAATTCGAAATCATGTCCTACCGTATTACAACGTACATCGAACGGATCATCAATACGGGTGGCCGTCATACCGGGAGCGGCTTCTGTCAATCCGTAGACGCTGGTCACCTTCATATACATTTTCTCTTCTACCTGCTTCATCAGTTCGACAGGACACAGCGAACCGGCCATAATACCTGTACGAAGACAAGACATATCAAAGAGATCGAACATCGGATGATGCAACTCGGCGATAAACATAGTCGGCACACCATAAAGAGCCGTACAACGTTCTTTATGAATAGAGGCCAGCACAACCAACGGGTCGAAACGTTCTACCATCACTTGTGTACAACCATGAGTCAGACAGTTCATGGTAGCCAATACTACCCCAAAACAATGGAACAACGGAACGCAACAACAAAGTTTGTCATCTGCCGTGAACTTCATGTGTTCCCCCGTCAGAAATCCATTATTGGTGATATTATAATGTGTCAACATCACCCCTTTCGGGAAGCCGGTAGTGCCCGATGTATATTGCATATTTACTACATCGTGACAATCCACTTTGCTTTTTAGTTCGTTCAAACGGTCATCTTCCACATTATCTCCCAACAGCAGGATCTCCGCTGTATTATACATACCACGATGTTTTTCCTGACCTACATATACTACATTTCGCATATACGGAAAGCGTTCGCTCTTTAAATGTCCACGCTCACAAGTCTTCAATTCAGGAAGCATCGTGTATGTCATCTGCACAAAATCACTATCCTTCTCACCATTCACAATACAAAGCGTATGCATATCCGAGTTCTGGCAAAGATACTCCAATTCCGATTGCTTGTAGTTCGTATTCACTGTAACATATACCGCACCAATCTTCGCGCAGGCATATAGCAATGTCAACCAATCGGGAACATTAGCCGCCCAGATACCCACATGGGTACCACGTTCCACACCAATGGCAATAAGCCCTTTTGCCATATCATCCACACGACGGTTCAACTGACTCCAGGTAAAACGGAGATTTCGGTCGGAATATACGATATATTCCTTATCGGGAGTCTCTTCAGCCCAGTGTTCCAGCCACTGCCCCAAAGTACGATCAAATAATTGCATGTAATTATACTTAAGTCTTGGTTCCTACTATTTCATTAAATCGGTGTGTAAACTACTGCCAAGATTTTTGCAGCCTGTCCCTCATAAGCATGTACATGATGAGGAACAATGGAATCATAATAAATGCTATCACCCTCTTCCAGCAGATAGGTGTTCTTGCCATAGCTGATTTCCATGATACCTTCCATAACCATGATAAACTCTTCTCCTTCATGAGAAGAAAGCACGAAGTCAGTATCTTCCGTCGGCATCACATCGATAATAAACGGTTCCATGTGACGGTCCGCCTTTGACTTGGACAACGAGTGATATTCCATGTGTTTGCGAGAGTGAATCGCATTATTGGAAAAACTGATCGCATCTTTGGCTTCTTTCTTACGGCATACGACCGGTCCGACTTCATCCTGATCATCAAGGAAAGTACCCAGACGTACTCCCAACACACGCGCAATCTTAATCAGCGGTGCGAGAGAAGGTATATCAATGTTATTCTCAATACGTTCAACCTGTTCGATAGCCAAACCTGAACGTTGCGCCAACTCTTCTATGCTTATTGATTTATCTTCGCGGAGGGCTTTAATTTTCTCGCCAACAATCTTACTTGTATCCATTTTGAAAGCATTTTAGTTATCAAAGGTGATAAATTATAATAATTAAGCTGCAAAAATAGCAAAATCTTTAGATGAACACAATTATAACCGAAGAAAATACGACTATCAGGAAGAAAAAGAAGAAACTAAAAAAAAGCCGTTCCTCTATCATGAGGAACGGCTTTAAATCTTTTCGCGACAAGTAGATTACTTACGCAAACCGAGCTCTTTAACAATAGCACGATATCTTTCGATATCTCTTGCTTTCAGGTAGTCGAGTAAGCGACGACGCTTACCTACCAACATCGTTAACGCTCTTTCAGTACTATAATCTTTTCTGTTGAGCTTCATGTGCTCAGTCAGGTGAGAAATACGGTAGGAAAACAATGCCACTTGGGCCTCAGCTGAGCCGGTGTCAGTGTTAGACTTTCCGTACTTTCCGAAGATTTCTTGCTTTTTAGCAGCGTCTAAATACATAATTCTTAGAATTTTAATTGATAAATTATTCTTTTGAGCGTGCAAAGATAGGCATTATCTTTATATCACACAACGATTTACAAGAAAAAATTGCTATCATTGCGCATATTTCTAATCCTATTTTCGTACCTTTGCAGCCAAATAATAGGTATTATATGCAAAATATTCGAAACATTGCAATCATTGCCCATGTTGACCATGGGAAAACAACGCTGGTTGACAAGATGCTATTGGCCGGAAATTTATTCCGCAGCAACCAAAATAGTGGTGAACTTATCCTGGATAACAACGATTTGGAACGTGAACGTGGTATAACGATTCTCTCCAAAAACGTATCCATCAATTACAACGGTACAAAAATTAATATTATTGATACTCCGGGACACAGCGACTTCGGTGGTGAAGTAGAACGTGTATTGAATATGGCCGATGGCTGTATTCTGTTGGTAGATGCCTTCGAAGGTCCGATGCCACAGACTCGTTTCGTACTGCAAAAAGCGCTCGAAATCGGTTTGAAACCCATTGTGGTAGTTAATAAGGTAGATAAACCTAACTGCCGCCCGGAAGAAGTTTACGAGATGGTTTTCGACTTGATGTTCAGCTTGAACGCAACGGAAGATCAGCTAGACTTCCCCGTGATTTACGGTTCCGCCAAGAACAACTGGATGAGCACCGACTGGAAGCAACAGACTGACAGTATTACTCCGCTACTGGATTGTATCATCGAAAATATTCCGGCACCCAAACAATTGGAAGGTACTCCCCAGATGTTGATTACTTCTCTGGATTATTCTTCTTATACCGGTCGTATCGCTGTAGGCCGCGTACATCGCGGTACATTAAAAGAAGGTATGAATATAACGCTTGCGAAACGTAACGGTGATATGCTCAAGAGCAAAATCAAAGAGCTCCATGTTTTCGAAGGTTTAGGCCGCGTGAAAACAAACGAAGTTTCTTCCGGTGACATCTGCGCACTGGTAGGTATCGACGGTTTCGAAATTGGAGATACTGTTTGTGATTTCGAGAATCCGGAAGCATTGCCGCCAATCGCAATCGACGAACCGACCATGAGTATGCTGTTTGCTATCAACGATTCTCCTTTCTTCGGTAAAGATGGCAAGTTTGTGACTTCACGTCATATCCACGACCGTCTGATGAAGGAGCTCGACAAGAATCTGGCTCTCCGCGTAAGAAAAAGTGAAGAAGACGGTAAATGGATTGTTTCCGGCCGTGGCGTACTCCACCTTTCTGTATTAATTGAAACAATGCGCCGAGAGGGATATGAATTGCAGGTAGGTCAGCCGCAGGTTATCTTCAGAGAAATCGACGGTGTGAAATGCGAGCCGATTGAAGAACTGACCATCAACGTACCGGAAGAATATTCCAGCAAAATTATAGATATGGTTACTCGCCGTAAAGGTGAAATGGTCAAGATGGAAAATACAGGTGAACGTATCAATCTTGAGTTCAATATGCCTTCACGCGGTATCATCGGTTTGCGTACCAATGTACTGACTGCCTCTGCCGGCGAAGCCATCATGGCACACCGCTTCAAAGAATATCAACCGCACAAAGGAGAAATCGAACGTCGTACGAACGGTTCTATGATTGCTATGGAAAGCGGAACAGCTTTTGCTTATGCCATCGACAAATTGCAGGATCGCGGTAAATTCTTTATCTTCCCGCAGGACGAAGTTTATGCAGGACAAGTAGTAGGCGAACACTCTCATGACAACGACCTGGTTATCAACGTAACCAAATCGAAGAAATTGACGAATATGCGTGCTTCCGGTTCGGATGATAAAGTACGCCTGATTCCACCTATCCAGTTCTCACTTGAAGAAGCACTGGAATATATTAAGGAAGATGAATATGTAGAAGTTACTCCTAAAGCAATGCGTATGCGTAAAGTGATTTTGGACGAAATCGAACGTAAACGTGCAAACAAGAACTAACTATTCTTTCATAATATTATAAAAGAGCCCCCGGTTAAACGCAGTGTTCAACCGGGGGGCTCTTTTTCCCATAAGTATTACTAATACAACAGTAATCCTACCACACCCGCCAGACAAATCAACAGAATAGGATGAAGATTCCATTTCCATGTAACCAAAAAGGCGGCTGCGAAAATACCGATACTTTTATAGTCTATAAAATTCTCTCTATTCATCATAAGTAATGCAGCCGAAGCAATCAGCGCGACCGACATAGGAAGCAGTCCAGACATAGCCGCTTTAATATACTTATTATCCTTACACTTCGCAAAGAAATAAGAAATGAGCAACACCAAAATAAAAGAAGGCAAGCAAACGGCTACAGTGGCCAACACAGCTCCCCAAACACTTTGTGTTACCGCATAACCTACGTAAGTAGCACTATTTATGCCAATCGGTCCCGGAGTCATCTGCGAAATTGCGACCACATCCGTAAACTGTTGAGGAGTCAGCCAATGATGAAGATCCACTATTTCATGTTGAATCAGGGAAAGCATCGCATATCCACCCCCAAAACCGAACATACCTATTTTAAGATACACCCAAAGTAATTGCCAATATATCATACCTGTTTATTCGCTATTTTTTCTTTCAACCATAATGTATATACCAATCCCCCTATAATTCCGGCCACCACAATATAAATAGGTGATAAGCCGAACTGCCAGATCAACACGGTAGCTATGGCAGGAGCAATCAACTGAAAACACTTCAGTTTCAAAGCTCTAACAGCAGAAATGCAAGGAAACAGAATCAATGCTACCACGGCAGGACGTATTCCATTAAAGATACGAATCATCACTTCATTATCCTGAAACTGTGCAAAAAACATGGCTATCAGCATCATGATAACGAAAGAGGGAAGAATCGTAGCCAATGCACACACCAGGCTACCACCCACCTTATACAACTTATATCCTACAAAAATAGAAATATTCACTGCAAACACACCCGGAAGCGACTGCGTCAAAGCAAACATCTCCATAAATTCTTCTTTATTCATCCATTGCTTGTTAACAATCTCCCGTTCAATCAACGGAATCATGGCATAACCGCCACCAATAGTAAACATTCCAATCTTCGCAAATGTCACGAATAATTTTAAATACTCCAGTACCATCCTTTCTTTCTAATTTTCCGATATTTTGTGTTTATTTTTTAATGAGCCCTTTGGCTGCATCATATCCAATCTGATAACTGCGTCCTTTCACAGTTTTAAAGGAGATAGTCTGATCCGCATACTTTATGACACAGTCGCCTCCTGCATTAGAGCGTACAACAGCTTCTTTCAATTGATGATTCTCCCAGATCACATCCACCTCAAAATTTCCTTTTGCACAGATACCACTGATAGAACCGTCTTTCCATGCATCCGGCAAAGCCGGTAATAATTGAATAAAGCCCATGTGACTTTGGAGCAGCATTTCGGTGATTCCCGCTGTCCCACCAAAGTTCCCATCAATCTGGAAAGGCGGATGCGTATCCCACAAATTATCCATGGTTCCGTTCTTCAATAAATTGCCGAATAAAGTATAAGCATGATTACCATCCTGCAAACGCGCCCACTGATTCAACTTCCAACCCATACTCCAACCGGTAGCACCATCACCACGATGCACCAATACCACTTTAGCAGCTTTCGCCAGTTCGGGAGTAGTGACCGGAGAAACAGTATGTCCCGGATGCAGGCCGAACAGATGATTCACATGACGATGTTCATCTTTCGGATCATCAATATCCACCGACCATTCCATCAACTGACCATAACGACCTATTTGATAGGGAACGAGATTGGCAAGCACATGCTCCCATTGCTTACGTTCTTTCTTATCTACACCCAACACTTTGCTTGCTTCAATCGCATCCATCAGAATTTCACGCACTACGGCATGCACAAAAGTAGCTCCCTGATCGATAGGACCATGCTCGGGCGAAGTGGACGGAGCAGCCGTATAGGTTCCATCCGGCTTATGCCACAGGTAATCGACTGCAAAATCCGCACTACTCTTTATTAGTTCATAGCCGGTTTCTTTCAGAAATTTCAAGTCTCTTGTATAGTCGTAATACTCCCATATATGAGTAGCCAGCCAGGGACCTGCCATCGGATTGAAGTTCCACGACATATCCTGACTTTCCAACGGAGTGGTAAAGCCGAAAATATTGCCGGAGATAGATGCCGTCCATCCTCTTGCTCCGAAATAAGCTTGTGCAGTCTTCTCCCCCGGTTTCACCAGTGTACGGATAAAGTCAATCAACGGAAGCACGCACTCATTCAAGTTGGTAGAACAAGCAGGCCAATAATTCATCTGGATATTGATGTTATTATGATAATCCACACGCCACGGTCCATCGACATTATTGTGCCAAATCCCCTGTAGATTAGCAGGCATATTGCCCGGACGGGAACTGGCAATCAGAAGATAACGTCCAAATTGATAATACAACTCTTCCAGATAATAATCCGGCTGTCCTTTCCGATAATTTTTCAGACGTTGGGAAGTAGGCAGATTCACTCCTTTCACCGCTGGGTTCAGATTCAGCCGAACCCGGTTGAACAGAGTAGCATAATCATTATAATGTTGATTGAATAAAGCTGTATATCCCTGCGCCACTGCATTATTCATCCACTGCTTTGTCGTTTCTTCGGGATTAACGCCTATATATGTTTTCGGATCTTTGAAATCCGGATCAAAGTTAATCTTATAGTCAGTGTCCGCTGTGATATAAAATACAACTTCGTCTGCATCCTTCACCGTCAACTTTCCATCTGCATTAGACAGTGTTCCTCCTTTTGTTTCTGCCTGGATGCGCACAACATACTTCATTCCATTATTATCCAAAGAAGCTGTGTAAACCAGTCCTTTATTTCCATCAGAAACCATGCTGCCGGTAGACAGGGGATTGGGCGCATAACTGAAAACCAGATTTTGTTTCCCCGATTGATCCGCGCTGAAACGTACCACCATTACATTGGCGGGGTAAGAGATAAAAAAATTGCGTTGATAAGCCACACGATCCTTTTTGAATTGTACGACTGCCATAGCCGAATCCAAAGAAAGAATGCGCTTATAATCGCTCATTCCTATCATATTCAGTCCGGTTTCTACATAAAACTCTCCCATTGTAGTAAAGCTACCGAAACGGAAAGGATTTTCTCCGTCAGCTTCATACGACACTTCACTATTGAAGTTCTGTCGCGTTAGCATTTCAGCCTTTTTCTGATCTCCCTCTGTAAATGCTTTGCGTATTTCATCTAAAAGATGGGCCGATTGTTTATTGACATTCCAATAATAGTCCGCACCTTTCGCTGTGTTCGGACCACCGCGCCAAAGCGTTTTTTCATTGAAAGTGATACGTTCGGCTTCCACCGATCCCATAATATTTGCGCCGAGGCTACCGTTACCAATAGGCAATGACTGTGACTCCCAACTGGCATCCAGATTATGTCCGCTTCCTGCTGTTACCGGTTTATTTTCATCTTTCCACAAATCCGGTCTTCCGCCATACCAGGCAGCATATCCCTGCAAAGTATTCGGAGTATCAAACCAGATGGAAAGTCCTTGAGTATAATCTGTTTCTCCCGCATAAAGCCCGGAGGTAAGGAATAGGGAACTAATAAGAAGGAAATAAAAATTCTTCATGGTCGTCGCGTCGTTATTTAAGATTAATAACCTATTTATAGTCTGTACAAAAGTAGTCAAAATATATATCTAATAAAAATAAAACAGAATCTCAACAACCTCTATAATGAGGTAAAATTACATCAAACCATCCGACAGTATTTTTTTCACGACCCAATACCCGACTCTGGCCTCTGAAATCCCTGACAACAACCGATGAGGACAGACAAACGCATCATCAATAATTTCTGCTTCCATATAATAAAAGCAACAGGAAGAATCCTTTTCAAAGGCTTTCGCATATTCCAAAATATGTGTCGATATCAAGAAATGACAATGAAAGAAGCTTTTCAGTAATTCATTGACGGCAACGGAGGCTTCAAACGCATCTTTAGCATTCGTCCCGCGAAACATCTCATCTAATACCACCAAACAGCGTTTTCCGGTCACAGCTTTTTGCATCACTTCTTTAATACGGAGTACTTCCGCCATAAAATGACTTCGTCCGTCCCGCAAAGAATCCGGCAGATTAATAGAGGTATAAATCCCCTCGTAAAGAGGACAAATCATTGATTTCACAGGAACAGGCAAACCGCAATGTGCCAACCAGACAGCCAAGGTCAATGCTTTTAAAGTTGTTGACTTTCCCGCCATATTAGAGCCTGTAAAAATGCATATATTTCCCCGGGACATCTGCCAACTGTTTGGCTGCGCATCTTTCACAAAAGGATGAACGACTCCCTCCACCGAGAAGTCCATTGTCGGTACCATTATCGGCATACAACAGAAGTTCTTCTCTTTTGCCACCCGGTGAGCTGTACGGCAGACATCAAGTAGATATATAACAGACAGAAGTTCCTTCAAAGATAACAACCGAGTACACCGGAACAGATAATCGAATTTGTCTATGACAAAGTTAGATAGTCGTTTTTCCTCATCAGAGGTCTGCTCCAATACTTCCTCCAATTCACTTCCATGGAGAATATTATCAATCATAGCAGCAGATTCTTTCATGAGTTGCGGGGCGCCCTGTGGTAGTTCTGTCGCCCATTCCTTCAGACAATGCAAGAGATGAACCACTAATTTCACCCCTCTGCAGATCACATAACGGGTCGAATCATATCGCACCAGACGGTCGATAACAGTAGCACATGAAAGTAAAATATGAGCTTCCCGTATCTGGTCACGATAAGCCAGGTAATACTCAATAAAATCCAGCTCTTCTTCATTCAAAAGAAGTTCGGGCAAAGCATCCCAGACAATAGCCTCCTGTCTTTTACGGATTTCCCCCAAATCACTTAGCGGATACATAATCCAGTTCAACATCAGCGCTTTTCCTTCTTTTGTCTCTGTTTTGGAAAACAAAGAGAAAAGAAATTGCTCATTATTAGCAGTCTCTGTAATGCTTAGATCCGCATAGGTCTGTTTGTCAGTAGCTAGATATACCATAACCGCCTTTAAAGGTTAGTACTCCTGTTTTGGCAAATATAGGGAAAAGTTTTAAACAAACAGCATTTATTCTCATAGAAAGGCACAGGCATAAACAAAAAAGGCGGTTCGAAATCGAACCGCCTTCCATATTATATCTGATTCTCCAATTAGAGTTTCGGACCAGCAGCAACCAAAGCCTTACCAGCTTCGTTACCAGTAAATTTAGCGAAGTTCTTGATGAAACGTCCAGCCAAATCTTTTGCTTTTTCTTCCCATTGGCAAGCACATTCGTAAGTGTCGCGCGGGTCAAGGATCTTCGGATCAACACCCGGAAGTTCTGTAGGAACAACGAAGTCGAAGTAAGGCATAACCTTAGTAGGAGCTTTGTCGATAGAACCGTCAAGGATAGCGTCAATGATACCACGAGTATCTTTGATAGAGATACGTTTGCCAGAGCCGTTCCAACCAGTGTTCACCAAGTATGCTTTAGCACCAGCTTTCTTCATCTTCTTAACCAATTCTTCACCATATTTAGTTGGGTGCAATGACAAGAAAGCAGCACCGAAACAAGCAGAGAATGTCGGAGTCGGTTCAGTGATACCACGTTCTGTACCAGCCAATTTAGCTGTAAAGCCAGAAAGGAAGTAGTACTGAGTTTGTTCCGGGTTCAAGATAGATACTGGAGGCAATACACCGAATGCGTCAGCTGACAAGAAGATAACTTGTTTAGCGTGAGGACCTTTAGACACCGGTTTAACGATGTTTTCGATGTGATAGATAGGATAAGAAACACGAGTGTTTTCAGTTACTGACTTGTCAGCGAAGTTGATTTCGCCTTCAGCGTTAACTGTACAGTTTTCCAACAGTGCATCGCGTTTGATAGCATTCCAGATGTCTGGTTCGCTTTCTTTATCCAAGTTGATAACCTTAGCGTAGCAACCACCTTCGAAGTTGAATACACCTTCGTCATCCCATCCGTGTTCGTCATCACCGATCAACAGACGTTTCGGGTCAGTAGACAAAGTAGTCTTACCTGTACCAGACAGACCGAAGAAAATAGCAGAGCTCTTACCTTCTTTGTCAGTGTTAGCAGAGCAGTGCATAGAAGCCATACCGTTCAAAGGCAACAAGTAGTTCATGTAAGAGAACATACCTTTCTTCATTTCACCACCGTACCAAGTATTCAGGATAACCTGAATCTTTTCAGTCAAGTTGAATACAACTGCAGTTTCTGAGTTCAAACCCAGTTCTTTGTAGTTTTCAACCTTAGCTTTAGAAGCGTTCATGATAACGAAATCAGGTTCACCGAAGTTAGCCAATTCTTCAGCTGTCGGACGGATGAACATGTTTGTTACGAAGTGAGCTTGCCATGCAACTTCCATGATGAAGCGCAATTTCAAGCGAGAGTTTTCGTTAGCACCACAGAAAGCATCAACAACGAACAGTCTCTTGTTAGACAATTCTTTAGTTGCCAATTCTTTAACTGCTTTCCAACATTTTGCGTCAACTGGTTTGTTGTCGTTTTTGTATTCTTCAGAAGTCCACCATACTGTATTTTCGCTGGTTTCATCTTTTACGAAGAATTTATCTTTAGGAGAACGTCCTGTATAAACGCCAGTCATTACGTTTACAGCGCCCATGTTAGTTACCTGGCCTTTTTCGAAACCTTCCAAACCTGGTTTTGTTTCTTCAGCGAACAAAACGTCGTAAGACGGATTGTGCACAATCTCGGTCACACCTGTGATACCGTACTTGCTTAAATCTAAATTTGCCATTTTCTTTTGAATTAATTAAAATTGGTATTTTGTTTTCTATCTCTTTTCACCTTAACATGGGGAGCTTTGGATACCCCCTTGTAAATCCGGCTACAAAAGTAATACTTTCTTTGGAAAGGAAGAAGGTATTAGAGAAATTTTTCCCTAATTGAAACTCTTTTATAAATTCCTAACAATATCTGCAAACTGAATATTGCAATTTGAAAGATTATCGTTTACTTTGCAAGCCAGTATGTTATCAATACTATGAAAATGAGATTAAAATTTGATTAAAATATAATATGAGAGTAATTGATTTTGGCCAAACTAATTCGATTCTAAACCAGTACATATCCGAAATTAGAAATGTAGAAGTTCAGAACGACCGCCTGCGTTTCCGCCGTAACATTGAACGGATCGGAGAAATCATGGCTTATGAAATGAGTAAAGAGTTTAAATACTCGGTAAAGAATATCCAGACACCACTGGGAATTGCTCCGGTCAGTACACCGGACAACAATTTAGTAATCAGTACTATTCTACGTGCAGGTCTGCCTTTCCACCAAGGTTTCCTTAGTTATTTCGACGGGGCGGAAAATGCATTTGTTTCTGCTTACCGCAAATATAAAGATACGCTGAAATTCGATATACATATAGAATATATCGCATCTCCCCGTATTGATGACAAAACATTGATTATCACCGATCCTATGTTAGCAACAGGAGGCAGTATGGAACTAAGTTACCAGGCAATGCTGACGAAAGGTCATCCCGCTGAAATTCACGTTGCTTCCATTATTGCCAGCCAAAAGGCCATTGACCATATAAAGAATGTATTTCCTGAAGACAAGACAACTATCTGGTGCGCTGCCATTGATCCGGAAATCAACGAACATTCTTATATTGTTCCGGGCTTGGGTGACGCAGGCGACCTTGCCTATGGTGAAAAAGAATAAACGTTTAAAGATTCTTCCGATATTGCTGCGGTGAAACCCCAACCTGCTTCTTAAAGAACGTACCGAAATAAGAAGCATTGGGGAAGCCGAAGGCATTTGAAATCTCCTGAATATCCTTCTGCGTATTTTTAAGTAATGAGATGCTCTTGCGAATGATAGCTTTGAATACAAGTTCCTGCACGGTATATCCGCAGATACTCTTAGAAACGGCAGAAAGATATTTAGGAGACAAACACAATTTATCCGCATAAAACTCAACACCCCGTTCCTGCATATAATATTTTTCGATTAACTGGATCAAGTGAATAAAGACTTCATTTTTGCGTCCTCCCACTTCCCGCCCGTCATTGACGAGTTTGCGATTATAAATAGAGCAAATCCTGTACGTCAATGCAAGTAGAAGTAATTTCTGCTCATAAAGTTTAAATGAATTTTCTTCCGACTGTAACACATTGTCCAACAAGGACATATACTTTACGATCTCTTCTTCCTCACCAGTAGACCAGACACAAGAAGGTTCTTCGGGAGTAAGGCGGGAATACATATACATGGAAACAACCAGATTCCCCATAATATCCCGGATCGGTTCTATCTGATAAATCAAAATCTGCACCTCCATGTCTTCCGACTCTTGCAAAACCTGAAACTCGCCATCTTCGGGAATAAACAAACTTTCGCCCGCTTCAGCGAAATGCTTTTTCTGATTAAGCGAAAACTGGAAATTACCCTGGCGGCAAATAACCAGCCCCAGTCCTTTCATTTGGAAAGGTTTCTTCAGTGAGGGTGGAAAATTTACAAATATCCCTTCGGAGCTACATATATTTTTCCCACTTAACAAATCGCGATCAAACTGCAATAAACGATCTTGTCCGCTATTCATCATACTAATATATTAACAGATCATTATCAAAAACGACGCTAAGTTAGCAATTTTCGTTTAGGATAAGGAACAACAAGCACAAATATCATACAAATTAATCCACCATAAATTGTCCATCCCGCCATCTCTTTGAGCGCAGAGAGCGTGGCCTGCACCTGAATACGCCCTTTGGTAGATATAGCAGCCATGTTACGGGCTTCCGTCTCACTCTTTCCCTGATATTTCATACCCTGTACCGTACCAAGGAAGGAAGTGGAAGCATCCGGATTAAGCAGGTCTACATTTTGCGCATAACGGGTTATATAGTGTTGTTGCCGCTCCTGCAAAACATTTGTATAAATTGCTCCGCCAATACTCGGTCCCACAACCATACGCACGGTAAGCATAATACAGATCCAGGTAGAAAGATATTTAAAAGGCATACGTTGATTGGCATAAGCAGCCGTCAGCGCATACAGAATCATCATGCCTGTGGCACGGATGATAACCGCATATTTCAGACGCTCGTAAACTCCTGCTGTCTGTACCTCGAAATACATGAAAACAGCTGATAAAGACAGGAAGAAGAATCCCATCGCAAACAGATACTTAAAATGTAACCCTTTACCTCCCAACACCATAGCAATCACGGCGCCAATAGCATAACCTACCATACACCAATTACCTAATGAAGCATTTTGCAGATTATCGAGATGCATCCCCACTCCTGCAAATACATTGACAAACATAGCACTGGAGTTTATCACCATTAATAATAAGTAAAGTAATGCTCCCATACGTATAGTACGCAGTTTGAACGCATCCAGCAAAACATAAGGCGACCGGCGCGTTACGTCCATATATAGAAAAATTCCCGCAAAAAGAATACTTACAGCTGTCGCCCAACGGATAGATTCGTCATCATACCAGTCGAGTACTTTTCCATAAACCAGCACATACGTGAGACAAGTCAGCGAGATGCAAAATGCAGTGACATTGCCGAACTTACGGAAATTAATAGGAAACCTTCCGGGAAACTTATAATTCGGCATGGTAATAAACAGGAGCAAAATAGAGATCAAAAGAATCCCCATCATAAAGTAATACACATATTTCCACTCATATTCAAAGGACAGCCAAGCCGTCAATGCTGTGCCCGACTGTCCCAGAATCATAAAAAACAGATAAACAGCCGGCTGACTCACACATCTTTCAATGTCCAATTTATTCCAACCGGCAGTATCTTTCGGCTCCAACCCCGGAGTAATATTGCGGGTAGCTTCCATTCCACCCGCATACCAAATGAGTGTGAACAGATTGACCATCATCAGTACCATACGCAAGAAACCCGTCAGAAGACTACAAAGCGCCAACAGAAAAACGCTGTCTGTCTTTGCACAGATATAACTGAATATATACATGAACGCAAACCCGACAATACACATCATCTTCTCCCGCCGTACACACACCAACTGATATAGGAAGGGAGCAAAGGCTGCCATACCAATAGAAGTAACAAAGTTGGCAAACTGGATATGCTCGGATATAATGCCAAGCCCGCTCATCATTTCGGTGCTATTCACCGAATAAACCCCGCCTACCGTAAGAATCGGTAGAAAGAAAAATAACAGAATGATAATACCCAACGGTTTGGGCATCCAGCTATAGAAAGGATAATTTTTAGGATAAGAGGGCATCGGACTAATTAAAAATATAAATTAAAAATTATAAGGCACTGTATATAGACAGAAGAGGCGGAGGGATTAGAGTCTGGCTTTCACTACTACCATCATGCCTGCTGCTAACCGTTCGTTATCTTCTTTCGATAAATCGGTGAAATCGATTCGTACGGGAATACGTTGCTGAATCTTCACAAAATTACCTGCCGAATTATCCGTCGGCACTAATGAATATTTAGACCCGGTAGCTCCTGATATAGAGGTGACTTTGCCTTTAAACTCTTTATCGCTAATGGCATCTACTGTGACAAATACTTCCTGTCCGATATGCAGATTCTCGATTTGTGTCTCCTTATAATTGGCAACGATCCATTTCTGGGTATCAGGAAGAATATAGGTGATGGTCTGCCCTGCCGAAATAAACTGTCCTTCCTCTAATGAGCGACGGCCGAGTTTTCCGTCACAAGGAGCTATTACAACCGTATAGGAAAGATTCAACCGGGCCATTTCGAGCGCAGCTGTTGCTCTTTGAATAGCCGCTTCGGTATTCATGCGACGGTAGGACACTTCATCTACACCGGAAAGAGCTGCTTTTTTCTGCCTTTTCGTAGCTTCCAACTTCTTACGCGTAGCTTCATAATCAGTGACAATCTGTTCAAGTTGGATAGGAGTAGCCGCATTTCGTTTCACGAGATTCTCATATCGTTTCCGGTCTTTTTCCAGTTTCGCCAAACGTACTTCAATCTCGGCAATAGACGCATCGTAAACAGATGCTGTTGTCTGCGTGGTATTGAGTGTAGCATTGATGACGGTCGCACCGGCTTGCGCATCTTTCAAGGCAGCTTCAGCCTCCATTACGCGAATTTTATATTCACGATCATCCAGTACCAGCAAAGTATCTCCTTTATGTACCTCCTGATGTTCTGTAAAGTAGATTTTGTCAATGTAACCTGAAGCACGTAAATTGATAGGAGACACATATTGTTCTATTTGTGCATCGTTACTAGTCTCCGTCTGGCTATAATTCAAAAAAAGGCAGATCACTTCAATCACTCCCCAAACAATAATAGCCACTCCGAAAAGGCTGATAGCAATCTGCCAGCGACGAAGTTTCTTCATTTTTTTTGCTTTCTCCTGATGAGTAGCGGAAGGAAGGTTATTTTCCATTGTTTCCATATTTATGATTGTTATTTGCGTATTATTTGACTAATGATTCTATTTGTCCGGTCAGTTTAAGCAGCATCAGGTTAGTCACCCGATAGTTATAATGTGCGCTGATATAGTTGTTTTGAGCTTCGCTCATCTGCATTTCATCTTGCAGCACTTCCGTCATAGAAGCAATGCCTTCCCGGTAACGGTCAGAAGTGACTGCGTACACATCTTCGGCAAGCAAGTAGTTATCCTTTTGTTTCTTAAAGTTACGCTGATTGTTCATCAGGTCGTTCACAGCATTCAGATATTGAGTTTGCAAATTCTTCCGGGCATCTTCCCATGCCAGTCTTTTGTTCTCTATATCGATCATCGCCTTCTTTATTTTATAGGTTTTATCCAGTCCGTCGAAAATCGGAATACGCAAGGTTAGCCCCACTCCATAGGAACGAAACCATTGATTGGACGGACCGGAGTGGAACCAATGATAACCTTTATCCGTATATGCAGCATATCGCCAGCTACCTGTCAGACTAAGGGAAGGGATATATCCATTAGTAATGATCTTCTTTTGCCGTTCCGCCAGTTGCACTTGCGATTGTGAGAGTTGAAGTTCATAGATATTTTCCGACAAGCCGGTCAGGGCTACCGTAGTAATGCTATCGGTATTTACCGGTGTCAGCGCGATTTCCTTTTCAGCCGGATAATCCATAATGTATTTCAGCATATTCAATTGCTGTTTCATCATTGCTTGTGCATTGTCATATTGCACCTTCAGATTTTCCAAATTGATATTGACTCTTTTCAGATCGACTTCCATAGACATTCCGTTATCGAAGAAAGCCTGTGTAATATCTCTCAATTCCTCCAGACGGGTGATATTAGCTTTTATCAGCATGATTTGTTCGGCCGTGACCTGTCCGAGATAATACATCTTACTGATTTGAAGAATAACATCTTCCCTGGCTTTTCCATAAGACAGACGACTGATTTCTTCCATCACTTTAGCTATGGACATAGAAGTATAAAGAGTCTGATTGAAAAGCGGCATCTGCATTTCCAGTCCTGCATTAGCAGAATGTTGCAGCGTCTGCGTTATATTATAAGGAACACCGTAAGATGATCCGTCTGTGACGGACACCGGAGGATCAAAATTGTTACTATAACCGGCTATCGCATTTATTTGCGGCAACAGCTTCGAACGGTTTTCAGATACGCCATACTTACTTCTTTGTATTTCTTTACGTTTTCCTTCTAGCGACAAGTTATTGTCAATACCAATGCGGAGGCAATCCTCTAATGTCAGAATCTCTACCTCCTGTGTTTTTCCGTTTAACACGAACAAGAAAAAAAAGGAAAAAATGAATAGTAGTTTTTTCATAATATATGCTCTATTATTGGCTACAAATTTAGCAGCTTATAGCATAATGAGACTATCCACAAACTATTTGTTTATATTCATATTTTCCTTTTTCAATGGGTAAATGAATGGACAGTCACTCTCATAGATAAAAACAAGAATCCTCTTTCACCTATCACCTATATTATCAAACCCTTTATTCATCGTATTTTCAGAATGGTAATAGGTTACTGTTGTAGTTTCAAGGCGGGGAACCTTCCTCCACCCCAAAGCATAATAGCATAAACCCATCGGACGAAGAAAAGTCAGGCATTTGATAGACAAATCTCCACCCTTAGTCGATTTTATTTTTATCTGCTCCAGTATCTACTTAGCTTTGAGATATTAAAACAAATAAAAGCAGTAAGAGAAATGAGAAAAAACATGAAATTGATAGGATTGGCAGTCAGCTTAACATGCTGTGCAGGTTTTATAGATGCACAAGAAGCCAATGAGCCGCAAGAAAGGCAGCAACAAGAAAAGCATCTTCCACGCGAAGTTCTGAATCCAGAGAAGGTAGCAACCCAGATGACAGAGCAAATGAATAAGTTGCTCCAACTGACAGATAAACAATATAAGAAAATATATAAGCTGAACCTGAAAGAGCAAAAAGCATTTTTCAAGGCTATGCAAAATTCGGATGACTATCGCCCACCAATGGGAGAAGGTCCCGGTATGCGGGGAGGACGTCCGCCAATGGGTGGAGGCCAACCGCCAATGATGGGAGAAGGTGGTTTCCCGGGCAGAATGGGAGGTGGTCCGATGATGAGCAGAGATACCAATTCTGCCGACTCACAAAAGAAAGCCGCAGAAACCAAAGAAAAGAAAATAAAAAAGATTCTGACAAAAGAACAGTATGAGAAATGGCAGGCCGAACAAAATTCCGCACGTAAAAAAGCTTCTCAAAGAAGAATGCACAAAGATAATCATCCTGACAAGGGTCCGGACTTTGAACAAAAAAATCTCTAAAACATCACACTTAATATGTTTCTATGAACAGCGTTTGTTTTTCATAATTTTTTAGTGAATGTAAAGTAGCGGCTCTCTTCGTGAGGAAGAGAGCCGCCCTTATTTAATAACCTTATGATACACAACAGGTTTACGTACTATTTCATTTCGCTTAGGACTTCTTCGCTATCTTGCTCCGCTGCGTCCACGCAAGAAGCATAACTCCGATTAACAATAAAGCCAATGCTGCATAAGCAATACTTTCCGTGACGTGTATGCTTTGCGGATCAAACCACATCTCGATGGTATGTTCCCCTGCCGGCATATTTATCGCACGCAAGATATAGTCTGCACGGGCAATATCCACCGGCTGGCCATCAATAGTCACCTGCCATCCCGGATAATATATTTCAGAGAAAACAACAACTCCGTCTTTAGGAGTGGAGGCCTTATAAACCAAACGATTTGGCTCGTAACTGGTTAACTGGATGGTAGATAGTGAATCTTTATATCCTTCTGTCACACCTTTCAGCTGTTCTTTAAACTTCACATCCACTACGGCTGTTTCCGTTGGAAGAATATCGTTCAAAGCATCTATTTCTTCATTTGCATTATTTACATACTGCACCTTATCTACGAACCATGCATTACCGTATGCATAAGGATTCATGACAGGAACAGCCTGCCCTTGCTCTCCGGCAGGGAAAATGAAGTATTTGGTATTCAGCATATTCAGTACACGGAATTTAGAAGCATCCACACTGTCCATCTGTCCACCGGCAGTAGCCACAGCCTGATAAGTTTCTTTCATTTCGGGCACGATGTGATGGTCTATCATTTCCTGATAACGGCGAAGTTTCGCTGCATGATAGCCACCGACACTCTTATGCCAATATGCTGTATTGTTTTCATTAAATGTATTACCGGGGAAACCGATGAAGTTCAGTACACGATAATTCGGAGTCGTATCCTGAAGAATAATCTCATCCGCCTGTGTTTTCACGAATGCTTCTGACCGCTTCGACTTCGGCACGAACTGTTCGTCATTCAAATAGCGTTTATTGACACTCCACATATCTATCAGACACAAAAGTGCAACACCCGCCAGTGTGAAAGAGGCTTTCAACTTCCGCAGTTGATACAAGAATAAGAACAGGCAACCGATCACTATAATAAAGAAGCTGCGCCATGCATCCGAAGCAATAATGGCTTCGCGCATTTCAGTCAGATTGGCCACAAACGGAGCCAAATGTTCGGCAGGAAGTGCTTGTTTCAAAGCAGTCATCTCCTGTGTCGTTATAAAGCTGGAGAAGAAAGTGCCCGGGGCGACAGCTAAAATGAGTGCCACACCGGCAGTTAGTACCAACGCAGCAATCACTCCTCTGCAGTTCTTTTCCTGTTTCAGCATATCCGGTTTACTCAAAATCTCTTTCAAGGCAAAAATCGCCAACAAAGGTATTGTAAATTCAGCTATTACCAGAATAGAAGATACAGCGCGGAACTTATTATACATCGGGACATAATCGATAAAGAAGTCCGTCAGCCCCATGAAATTCTTTCCCCATGAAAGCAGAATCGAGAAGATAGTAGCTCCCAGCAGCGCCCATTTAAGAGGACCTTTCACTATAAAGCACCCCAATACAAAGAGGAACATCACAAATGCCCCCACATATACCGGACCGGCTGTCCACGGCTGCTCACCGAAATATTGAGGTAACTGTGAGTAAATACCGTTATACATTGGATTGGCCTTTGCCATAGCAGCTTCGCTCTGTGACATCGTAGATCCTGATCCTCCCCCCTTTACATTCGGAACCAGCAACGTCAACGTTTCACCGATACCATAACTCCAGTTGGTTATATAATCACGATCCAATCCGCTACTAGTCTGACTGGCAGCAGCTCCCTCCTGCTTCAATTCGCTCTTGCCACGCATCGTCTCCTTACTATATTCATACGTATGATACAGATTGGAAATATTGATGCAGACTCCTACCACGGCAGCCAGTGCTAAAACCCCGCTAGCCTTGAAGAAATGAGGCAATTCTTTCTTTTTGTAAGCATCTTCAAAGTAAGCTCCTACAAAAAACAAAATCACAAACATGAAATAATAGCTCATCTGAATGTGATTCGACTGAATCTGAAGGGCGATGAACAGGGCCGTAACGATTCCGCCCAACAGGTATTTCTTCCGGTAAGCCAGAACGACACCTGCAATCGTAGGTGGTATATAAGCCAATGTCACAAACTTCCAGATATGCCCTGCCGGTATCAGAATGAAGAAATAGGAAGAGAATGCCCATATCACTCCGCCTAATCCTGCCAGCCAGGCCGATATTCCAAACGCCCGCAAGAGGATATAGAATCCCAGCATCATGATAAAAGTCAGCACTACATAATCCGGGAGAAAGAGGCGATAAACCTTCTCCACCCCTTTCAGGGACGTTGTCGAGTCGTAACTCGGAGACATCTGATAAGTAGGCATACCTCCAAAAATCGAGTTTGTCCAGCGCGTACGTTCTCCGGTACGCTCGAGATACTCTTTCGATTCTTGTCCTGCACCGACTCCGGCAGCCGTGTCATGCTGAAACAAGATACGACCTTCGATATCAGCCGGAAAAAAATAGGCGAAAGAAAGAATGATAAAAGCCAGAATGGCTATTAAGTCAGGAAGAAACTTTTTCATTTACGATGACACGATTTACTATTTACGATTGAAGTTTGAATATAAAAATAAATACGACCGGACAATCTAACATTTACAATTGATAACAGTGGAATATCGATCTCCCTCACTTATCAATCGTAAATGGTAAATCGTCTAATCGTAAATCAAATTAGTATCTATAATGATCTGCTTTATAAGGTCCGTCCACCGATACACCAATATAAGCGGCCTGTTCGGGAGTCAGCTTAGTCAGTTTCACACCGATCTTTTCAAGATGCAGGCGAGCCACTTCCTCGTCCAGATGCTTCGGCAAGCGATATACATTGATATCATATTTCTTGTTGAACAGTTCTATCTGCGCCAATGTCTGATTGGTAAATGAATTACTCATCACGAATGACGGGTGTCCTGTTGCACATCCCAGATTTACCAGACGACCGTCGGCCAACAAGATAATGCTATGTCCATCCGGGAAATAATAACGGTCTACCTGCGGTTTGATATTCACACATTTGATGCCCGGATAATGTTTCAAAGCATCTACCTGAATTTCATTATCGAAATGGCCGATGTTGCAAACGATAGCCTGGTCTTTCATTTTCTCCATGTGGTCGATACGGATAATATCGATATTACCTGTCGTAGTCACGAAGATGTTACCTTCCAGACAAGCCTCTTCCATCGTCACTACTTCGAAACCTTCCATTGCAGCCTGCAGTGCACAGATCGGGTCTACCTCCGTCACGAGCACCCGCGCTCCATAAGAACGCATGGAGTGAGAACAGCCTTTACCCACATCACCATAACCGCATACCACTACTACTTTTCCGGCAATCATCACATCTGTTGCACGCTTGATTCCGTCGGCCAACGATTCGCGGCAACCGTACAGATTATCAAACTTAGATTTCGTTACCGAGTCGTTTACATTGAATGCCGGGAACAGCAATTTGCCTTCTTCCTGCATCTGATACAAACGGTGTACGCCTGTCGTAGTCTCTTCAGATACGCCACGCACTTCTTCCGCCACACGATGCCAGCGAGTACTGTCTTCTGCCAACACTTTCTTCAAGATGGCATTCAGTTCTATTTCATCCTCCGCGTGTACTTCCTTATCCAATACGGCAGCATTATTTTCAGCATCATAACCCACGTGGATCATCATTGTTGCGTCACCGCCATCATCTACAATCACATTCGGTCCCTTACCGCCGTCAAAGCTCAATGCCTGCAACGTGCACCACCAATAATCGGCAAGAGTCTCGCCCTTCCATGCAAATACCGGTACACCGGCAGCAGCTATCGCAGCAGCAGCATGATCCTGCGTTGAATATATATTACAAGAGCACCAACGTACTTCAGCTCCTAAAGCCACTAATGTTTCAATCAGCACAGCCGTTTGAATGGTCATGTGCAACGACCCCATAATGCGGGCACCTTTTAACGGTTTGGATTCTCCATACTTTTCGCGAAGAGCCATCAGGCCGGGCATTTCTTTTTCTGCCAAATCGATTTCCTTGCGTCCGAAATCAGCAAGTGTAATATCTGCCACCTTATAGGGCAGAGTAGAGAATAATTCTGTAGACATATTGTAAATCATTTATATATAATGGATGCAAAGATAGAACATTCTGATTAGTAGGGCAAAAGCTATCCGTTTTTTTTATATTATAATAACTAGGGAGGCTGTCAGCATCTCGGAATATTGTTTTATATTTGCAACAGATAAAACAACTTCTACAACATTCTAATGAATAATAACGAATCTTCTATGAGAAATTACGAAAACAAAACAAAGGAAGATCTTTTGGAAATAATCGAACAATTAGAGAAGAAAATAGATTTTCTTTCCTCTCATTCTTCTTCTGATTCTTCCTCTCCTTCCAAAGAACGTTTTCGTGATAAATATAGTACCCGGATACTGGATGCTCTTCCTGACATGCTCACCGTCTTCGACCATGACGCCAATATCATAGAGCTTGCTTCTTCTCCGGCAACTAATCACGTAGAAGGTATCAGCCCCAACAATATCACTACCACTAACGTAAAAGACATTCTGCCCAAAGAGGCTTATGAAAGTGTCCGCAAGAATATGGATAAGGTGATTCTCACAGGAGAAAGCTCCACAGCCAGGCATGAATTAATGCTAGACGGTGTTTTACATCACTACGAAAACCGTATCTTTCCTTTGGATAAAAAGTATCTGTTGTGTATGTGCCGTGATATATCCCAACAATGGGAGGCGGAACAGACGAATGCCCAACAACAGAAAGAACTAAAGGCTGCCAGAATCAAAGCGGAAGAGTCGGACCGATTGAAATCTGCTTTTCTGGCAAACATGAGTCATGAAATACGTACCCCGCTCAATGCCATTGTAGGATTCTCCAAACTAATCACTTACGCAACATCTGCGGAAGAGAAGAATCAATATTCGGAAATCATCGAACGAAATTCGGAAATGCTGCTGAATCTATTTAATGATATTCTGGATCTGGCATCGCTTGAAGCTGATTCTCTAAAATTCAATATCCGCCCGATCAAATTAATAGATATCTGCCTGCAGCTGGAACAACAATTCTGGCATAAGACGCAAAACGGTGTCAAACTTATTTTGGACGACGTAGATACGGACATGTATACTTCGGGAGACTGGAATCGCATCATACAAATTATAAGTAACTTGCTTAGTAACGCTACGAAGTTTACCCCGAAAGGAGAAATTCATTTCGGATATCGGGAAAAGGAGGATTTTGTAGAGTTCTACGTTAAAGATAGCGGCATCGGCATTCCGGCAGCAAGAATTGCCACAATTTTCCGGCGCTTTGGAAAGGTCGACGATTTTGTTCAGGGAACAGGATTGGGATTAACTCTTTGCAGAATGTTAGTAGAGAAGATGGGTGGACGTATCTGGTTGCGCTCTCAGGAAGGCCAGGGAAGCAGATTCTATTTTACCCTGCCTTTGGTTCGTCAATAAAGATCGATTAAGGACACAAATATCAGTGTCCGGGCATGACCTTACAGGACTTTTACAATTAAATATAGATATACAGAAAACGCGGCTTGTTGGTAACAAAACCGCGTTTTCCGCATATATCTATGTTTGAAATATATTTATTCCTTAGCAGCCGGAGCACTAAGCATTTCTTTATATTTCACCGGATCATTCAGAATTTTCATCGCTTCCTTCAAACCATCATCATCCTTCAACTGCTGGATGATATTACCACGTTGGTAATAGTAACGCTTGATAATTTCAGTAGCAATCATCTTCTTTATATCAGATGAGAAATAATCCAAGTCGCGATCAAGATCATGGTTCAACTTCTTTTCAAGTGCTTTGAACTCCTCTGAAGCATCATCCATATACCCTTCAAACTCGGCAGCTTCTTTCAACGTTTTCAGAATTTTCTCGCTTTGCTGGTCATATTTGAAGTCGGCTTTCTTCACCAACGCTTTAAAATCATTATAATCAGCATCTGTCACCTCAAACTTCTCCGGAGCAACGATGGTAGGATGTTTCAAACAATACTGAGTTGCATAATCAAAAATCAGATTATCACGTACCAAATAGAAGAGGATATTCGGTAATTTCTCCTGTTTGATAACAATATCCGGCATTACACCACCTCCATCGCGTACTTCACGTCCGGCAGCCGTATGGAATACCTTAGTCAAACTGTCAGGAATGGTTCCTACACTTCCATCTTCATTACGATGCTTGTAGTCAATAGCCTGTACACAACGTCCACTTGGAATATAATATTTGGAGGTAGTCACTTTCATCGTTCCGCCATAAGGCAAAGAGCGGGGAACCTGTACCAGTCCTTTTCCGAAGGTACGGTTACCAACGATAACGGCACGGTCGAGATCCTGCAGAGAACCTGATAAGATTTCGGAAGCAGAAGCGGTTCCACTATTTACCAATACCGCAATCGGAATATCCAAGTCCAACGGCTCGCGCAATGTCTTATAAGTGTTACTAGCTTGTTTGATTTTCCCTTTGGTCGTTACAATCACCTTTCCACGCGGCAAGAAATAATTCGCAATTTCTACTGCTTCATCCAGCAATCCACCGCCATTACTACGGAGGTCTATCACCAACGAAGTAGCTCCCTGTTTCTTCAAATCCAGAAATGCTTTCTTAAACTCTTTGGAAGGGTTGCCGGAAAAAGTGCTAAGGCTAATGTAACCTACATTATTATCCAATACGGCAGTATAAGGAATCGCCGGATTCTGAATAGACTCACGTACAATCGTGAACTCCATCGGCGTACGTCCACCTTTCTCATTCGGGCGCTCAATCTTTAGCTTAAAACTGGTACCTGCCTGTCCGCGTAACATCTGGCTGACTTCCGCATTATTCTTACCGGCAAGATCCTGTCCGTCAATCTCCATCAGTATATCTCCCGCTTTCAGACCGGCTTTTGCAGCAGGCGTTCCCTCAAAAGGTTCAGAAATCATCGAACGTTTTAGTTTCGTATTATAAGCAATGTAAGAACCCATCCCACCAAATGATCCTTTAATCATCTGCTCCAGTTCACTCTGATCTTCTTCCGGGAAATATTCCGTATAAGGATCCAGCGTATAAAGCATATTATCGATTCCTTCCCGAATCGTTTTATTCGGATCAATGGTATCTACATAGAACATATCCAGTTCTTTCACAATCGCATTAAATATATCCAGATTCTTTGCAATCTGGAAATTACGGTCGTCTCCACTCTTGAAACTAAAGAAAGCAACTGTTGCTATCACCGCTACTGCAACAATAGCTATCTGCCTGTTCAGCAATTTTTTCATACCTCTTTCAATCTAAATGAGTCGTAAAAGTAGCTCAATCCTTTGTTATTCCGCCAGAACCCTGTTAATATTTAACTTAATTTCATCCCAGCGTTCCTGTGATATCGTTGTTCCGATTACCTGAATAACATTTCCCGAGAGAATAGAACCTATTTTTGCACATTTATCCAACGAATATCCGCAAGTCAATCCGTATAAGAATCCGGAAGCAAAATAATCACCGGCACCGGTAGTATCTACCACTTTTTGAACCGAAATGGCCGAAACCTTTATTTCTTCTGTCCCTTTGCGGATATAAGAACCATTTGCCCCGACTTTTACAATAGCAATACTGCATTTCTTGGCAATCACTCTCAAAGCTTCCTCCGGCTCCTTGCCGGTAAAGGCTTTCGCTTCCTCTTCGTTTGCAAAGACAATGTCGACATATTTGTTTATTAACAAGGTGAAGAATTCCAGATCATTAGCCACAATGTTATAACTAGCCATATCGAGACAAATCTGCAAACCGGCTTCTTTAGCCAGTTCAATGGCGTGAAGAATCATTTCGTGGTCCTGAACAAGATAGCCTTCTATAAATAGGTACGCGTAACCTTTAAACATATCCAAGGTCAGTTCCTCTGCTCTCAAAGAAGCCGCTGCTCCCAGATAGGTTCCGAAAGTGCGCTCTCCATCCGGTGAAATAAAAGTGGATGCCACACCGGAAGGCAGTCGATCCGAGGTCAATAATTTGTCTTCAATCTTATTTTTCTGCAGATTTTCACGAAAAAATTCTCCATAATTATCATTTCCCACTTTTCCGATAAACCCTGTTCCAGCACCCAAACAAGCCAGTCCGAGGATGGCATTTCCTGCCGATCCGCCTGTTGCCAAGTGAGTTTTCATCTGTGAAAATTTTGTGTTAATCTGCTGTAACTTAGCGTCATCGATGAGCTGCATGCTTCCTTTGGGTAAACCCATTTCATCCAAAAGAGTATCATCCTTCAGGGTTGCGAGTACGTCTACCAGGGCGTTGCCCAATCCTATTATTTTGTCCATTCCTAATATTTTTTTTGCAAAGATATTGCATATTTCAAAAAAACCTAGTACTTTTGCATCGCAATTGAGAAAAACATTCTTCCTTAGCTCAGTCGGTTAGAGCATCTGACTGTTAATCAGAGGGTCCTTGGTTCAAGTCCAAGAGGAAGAGCAAAGTTGAAAATCTTGATTGCAAACATTCTTCCTTAGCTCAGTCGGTTAGAGCATCTGACTGTTAATCAGAGGGTCCTTGGTTCAAGTCCAAGAGGAAGAGCAAAAAAGAAGCCACCTAGAAGGGTGGCTTTTCTATTTATTCACCTTTCTTATCATCCAAAGGACTAATAATATATCTTGTGGGATTTGGCTCAGAACAACCATATCTCTAAAAGTAGGTACATCATATCGGTACAAAAAGGAATTAAATAGTGATTAACTGGTGTGGTATTGAATCACAACAGAATTGAATAAATTCTCTTATTGGATATTTATTTTCCATTTTTCCATGTCCCCCTTCATCTTTTCTCTGTCTCTCCGATGAATAAGGAATTTGCGGGTGAAGGATAACAACTTCACCATCTCTTCTCCTGTAGCGATTAGTTTCAAAAATTGTTTCAAGGCTTGAAACAATCCGTTTCACACCGAGAAACACTTCGTTTCACTGCTTGAAACACTTTGTTTCTCGGCGTGAAACATCTAGTTTCAAATAGGGTTGAAACTAATTACGAAATAGCTTTACTAATCTTGCTTAATGGTGGAATCTGAAAGTAGCAATTTGACTTGATTCACGATGAAGAGAAGGTGAAGGGGCGGCTATTCACCTGCAAACTCCTTGTTTATCGGCAATACAGAAGAAAAGTGAAGGAGCTGGAAGAATTGAACATGTTATAGAAAAGAGCATCGAATTGTTCAAAACCCATATGGAATGAGTCGAATCGTCTATTCATAGGAAATGATTTTAATTGGGCATTTCTATTTATCCGTTTGCCTATCCAGATTCGTTCCACTTGCTATTTTTATTTCGTTCCATTATAGTGGAACGAAGTAAAAGTAGCTAATTGAGATAATCTGACTAGGCAATAAAGATAATTTGTTTGGGCAATTAAAAAAGTCTTATTGGCACACCTAACGGAGATACGGTGGCGAGGCATGCATTCGTTTAGCTCAAAACTGTGCAGGAACGAACTTTTTTGGTATAGGCTGCCCTAAAGCACATTACCCAAACTTTTAAACTGTTCCCCGATTTTTCAGACTAATCTAAAATTTATCCCCGCTGATTTGCTACTACTCCAAAGACAGCGGTTCAGTTTGAAAACGGCGGCTTAGTCTGAATATTGGGGATTTGGGGATCAGTTTGAGAACAAAGACGAAAGAATAAGGGGAACCTCCCGGATAAATCCATTAGTCCCCCTCTGATACTGGTCGTACCTCATCGTTTCTTGATAAAGGCAAGTAGTTACACATAAATGTAATGTTTTCGACCTTTTAACCGTCAGACACCACTCCGTCCCATTTGACTTGCCTTTAAAGTTTAAATAACATTAGATCTTGGCGAAAAATAGCAAACCACAACCAACTGGCTGCTATAGATTCGCCGTGACACTTCATTTGTTTAATGAAAAAATAGACGAGGCAGTCCTACCGTTTGGATATAAACCACCTCGTCTTGGGGTCTTAGCCGAACCTGTTTATTTCTCTATCTTCATTCATTTCAAATCGGTTTAAATACATAAAAGAAGGAAAGAATACCATAAGAGATGTCCAGCCGGATGATTTCTTGATTGTATGGCGATGCAGCCAAGAAGGGTATTCTCAAGCAAATCACACGATTGCTTTGAGGAGAAAGCGGGCATATCTTTTTTGTTCTTTCCATTTATAACAAATGATGGTTTGCGCCCTTTTACAAACCCTGTATATACAAAAAAAGCGGTAGGGCATTTGCCTATCCGCAAGCGAGGGAGTCGAAGCCCTATACGCACAAACAGGAAATACCCCCCGCATATCGCAAGGAGCATTTTACTGTTTCATGTGCGTATTTGAATTTTCGACTTTTCGCTTGCACAGAAATCTGCTAAACGCTTTTTTTCTTCAAAAACATAAAAACATGTCGATCTACGACAGTGCAAATATAAGAAATTATTAATTCATTCGGTTCTCAATCTCGTTTTTTTTATAAAAAGTCATCTTTGAGAAGCCCTTTATACATTCTTGAAACAAATTTAAGCCGTTGCCAACGTCAATATACTAATCCGTATTCCTTCCACATTCACTAGGCAGGAAGCACATGCCAGAGTAGTAGAACCAGTGGTCAACACATCGTCAACTATCAATATGTGTTTTCCGGCAAGTGTTTCGGGATGCTGAAGCTCGAAGATACCTTCCACATTATCCCGACGTTCAAACACAGATTTACGCGTTTGCGTTTCCGTATTTTTCTTACGCAATATGGATTCTGTATCGATGGGTATTCCTGTTACAGCAGCAATACCACGGGCAATCCACTCACTCTGATTATAACCACGGATTTGCTGTTTTTTCTTATGAAGCGGTATGGGGATTATCACATCAATTCCCTGAAAAAAATGGGAAGACAAAAGTTCGGCAGCCATATACCGCCCCATAATTGCACCTATTTCCTTTTGTCCACCATATTTCAACCGATGAAGAATCAACCGGAAGTCGCTTCCTTTCTCATAAAAGAAAAAAGAAGTAGCCCGTTCCAAAGGGATTTGTCCCCAGAAGAGCCGTTCTACCGGATTATCTTTTCGAAGATGATAATTAGTACGGGGTAGATTGATATTACATACTGTACAGATACATTCTTCACCCTTTGCTAACGGCCGGTCGCAAACAACGCAGCAACGGGGAAATAGCAAAGATAAGAAGGAACTAAGCCAGTCTTTGATAAGAAGTGTGTGTTTCATAATAATAGAAATTTGAAGTTGCAATAGCACCTACATATTCAATGGAGGGACTTCTGCTAGGAGCTTCTGAAAGAAAGGATGAAGATTCCCGTTCGTTGCGATAATATGATGTCCTTCTATGAAATGATCCTCACCATAAAAATCAGTCACCTTTCCTCCCGCCTCCTGAACAATCAGTGCTGCCGCAGAATAATCCCATTTTCCGAGAAATGCTTCCATCCAAGCATCCAAACGCCCAATAGCCACATAGCAGATTGCGGCAGCAGCCGAGCCATTCATTCGAATACCGCCCACTACCCCATAAAGCTGATCGATGAGATGAAGAGCAGTCTGTTTATATTGCAGATGATTATAAGGTAATTCTGTAATGACAAATGCATCTTTGATGTCCTCAACGTTCGACACATGAATTTCTTCACCATTCATAAACGCTTTTCCGCCTTTCCAAGCATAAAAACATTCATCCCGGCAAACTTCATAAACGACACCTAAAAGAAGTTCGGTACGGCTACGTAAAGCGATGGACACACAATAAGGAGCCTCATCATGAATATAATTCGTGGTTCCATCCAAGGGGTCAATCACCCAACAGTAGGGTTCATCCTGATAAGTGGCAGAGCCTTCTTCTGTAATGAATCCCGCTTCAGGCAATAAAGCAGTAAGGGCTTTCACCACTCGCACTTCAGATTCTTTATCCACATAAGACACATAATCGTGTGCATGTTTTTCCACCACACGCTCACGACGGAAGTTCTTTCGTTCTTCTTTCAAAAAATATCCAACTTCTGTAGCAATCCGACATACATCAGCTGTAAGTTGTTTTAAATCTAACATTCTATCTTTCATAATTTAGGCAATCCGCAAATCAATGCCAAAATTATTACTTTTTTTGATAGAAATAAGAGTTTTCCCGGAAAAAGATAAGTAATTCCAAGGTATACTCTATTGAATTACTTTTGCACAGTAAATCTATATTCCGTAACGGAATAATATTTCTCATGAGGACGCAACACACAGGATGGAAATTCAGGATGATGTGGCGTGTCCGGATGATGGATGGTTTCCAATATCAGACCACCATATTTCTGTTGTGGACCACCTTTAGCCACTATCTTTTCTGAAAGCCCGATACCGGTATAGATCAACAAGCCGGGCTCTGTAGTGTAAGTTTCTAATTGACGGCCACTTTGAGGTTCCGTGACAGTTGCAGCATAACGCAAATCTCCGTTATAATCACGAAGTATCCAGTTAGCCGAATAACCACCCATAAGTTTCATGTGTTCATTAGGAGAGGTGACACGTTCTGCAAAGCTATGAGGAGTGCGAAAATCTAAAGGTCCTCCTACTACTGATTCAACCGAAACCGGCACATACCACGGAGTATTTACCGTAACTGAATCCGCATTAATTTGTACGATATGATTTAAAACCGAACCTCCGTCATAACCCTGAAGGTTAAAATAGCAATGTTGCGACATATTAACGATAGTCGGCTGATCGGTAACTGCCTCATATTCTATACGCCAAGTATTGTCCGGAGTCCAGTAATAAGTGACTTTACAGTCCAAATTACCAGGATATCCCTCCTCTCCGTCAGGACTGCAACGAGTAAAAACAATGCCAAGCGTATCAGAACAATTGACCGGCATCGCTTTCCACATGACACGATCAAATCCCTTCACACCGCCGTGCAAATGCCCGGGACGTCCGTTTGGAGATTCATTGCACGAAAGTTGATACCGAACAGAATCAATCATAAAATTCCCGCCGGCAATACGGTTAGCATAACGTCCTAATAAAGCCCCGAAAAACCGCTCGGCTCCAGTCTCATAATCCTTTAGGTTTTCATATCCAAGCACTACATCTGCCATTTTTCCTTCCCGGTCCGGCACCATAATATTCGTCACACGACACCCATAGTCAATGACCTTGAATTGAGCTCCTGAAGCATTAGTCAGGATATATTGAGTAACGGTATCACCACCTTGAGTAACACCATAAAATGCTGTTTTCACTCCAGGAATGACCTCACATTCCGCACAAGCACTAACAAGTACGGCTAAATACAAACAAGCAAAAAATCTATTCATCTGACATTCAATAGTAAAGAATAAATATTTTATCGAATAAACAGCCACAAAAATGCAAATGCAGAAGAAGATAAGATCTCTCTTATTCGTTTGAGCGCAATGCTTATTTGTGTCTCTACTGTTTTTACAGAAATCCCGAGACGTTCGGCAATCTGCCTATAAGAAAGTCCCTCCTTCCGGCTCAAGGAAAATATCTCCCTACATCTCTCCGGAAGCTGTTCAATTGCCCGATTCACCACTTTTGTCAAGGCATCAATGTCAAAACAATCTTTATATTTCCTTTCTTCCAGTTGCTGGTTAAACCAATTCTCTAACAACTGATGCCTGTTTTCCTCATCACGAAGATAGTTTAATACCCGATTTTTGGCAGCCCGGAAAAGATAGGTTTTTATATAGGTTATTTCAATACAATCTTTATTCTCCCATAGTTTGAGAAACACCTCCTGAATAACATCTTCTATGACTGCTACATCATGCGTATAGAAGTTGAGAAAACAACAAAGTTGTTCATAGTATGTATCGTAATAATTTCGAAAGGCTTGAATATCCATCGTTCCCGGAATTGTGTTTATCAGTCTCACAAATCTACAAAAAATAATCTTCTTTCGGAATATATTTTCGTAAAGAGAACCATACCTTCAAAACACTTTCTAATACTAAAACCGAAATTACATTAATTGCACTAAACAAAGATGCTGATAATGAAGCGGATCATACAGATTCTTTCTAAATATAAATCTGTATGAATCCGCGTCCAAATGAGCTTTACAAGATCGTTCAGAATTGTCTTTCTGCAAAAATATTCAGAGCATAAGGATCACTCACCGCTGCCTGCTCAATATATTTCTGTGCCAGCTTCGTATCACCGGTGTAGCGATAAGCCAGCGCTAGTAAATAACTATAATAAGCACTCCTTTGCTGTACGGCACGATCGCAGAAACTTATAAAGAAAGGAGTAGTGGCAAAATAACCCGCATCAACAGTCTTCATGCCTTCTTTCCAATCTTGCAGTTTATAATTGATGAGCATATCCCCCTTGAAAGGCATACCCGTTTCACGATAACAAAGTGCCTGATAAAATGGCAATTCCGGTAAGTTCATATTACTAAAATAATCTACCTCAATACCCGTTATAAAATCAAAATTCTCATTGGCCTTGTCTTCCTGCCCCAAAGATTTCAAACAGATTGCTTCATAATATTTAAATGGAACCAATCTAACGATATTCCACAAACCTGCTCCCAGATTTTGAGGCAGAGTTTGCGCAGCCTTAAAACAATCAACCGTTTCTTGCATTTTATTTTCTTTCATTAATCTACGCCCTTTCAGGAAATAAGCAAACATATACTGTTCTGCTACGGCATGTTCTCCACCTTCAGCCGGGACAAAGTTACGTCCCCTAAGAAGTTCTATTGCCTTATCCTCCTGTCCTGCCATGTTATAAGCTCGTGCCCATTCAAGCATAATATCATCGCGGCTAATTACAGACTTATGATTATTCAGGAAAGAAATACGTTCAATAGGAGCAACTCCTAACTTACCCATTACATAGACCGTTTCAAAAATCAACTGTTCGTCATTCGGCTTCAAGGATAATGCCTGCTTCAATAAGGGTAACACTTCATTTTTACGATCCATGTGTGAATAGTAAGCGACAGCCAGATTTCGTGCAGCACGATAATCAGTACCGGACAAGCCTTCCCAAAGAGCGACTGCCTTCTCATAATGTCCTTTGGCGTAGAGGGCACATCCCAACAGCAACTGCGCCTTCCGACTTCCCTGTTTTGCCCAATGAGACAAACTGTTCATTTCAATTCGCCGACTTGGGAAAGCAATCCCTTCCGTTGCCGAATCATTCGGAGAACCGCCTTTTATATCTGCATATATGGCAGACAGACTAAAAATCAGAGGTTCGTGTGTTTGCAACATCTCTATCAGGGAAACAGTCTCTTTCTGCAGATTAGCGACAAGCAAAGTTTCTATAAGATCGAGACATACCTGATTCTTATCCGTCTGTATCTTTTCCATAAAATCCCGGGCACTAACTTTACCGGTCAACACACCGAAATAACGTGCCAAATGATTAAGTTTATCATTCGCTTCTACAGACAAATATTGACGTTCCGATGCTTTTTTATCTCCCTGCAAATAAGAAGCATATATCATCAACGCATTGGCTACAGCATTATCTTTATGATAAGTAATGGCAGTAGTAAGATGTTGAACAGCCTTGTCATACTCCAGCTTACGTATGTCAAGCATAGCCGCATAAGTCATGGCTGAAGAAACATAAGCACTGCTCCATGCCGCTTTCCGGAAATAATCATAGGATTTCTCCTGCTCATCGAGCGCTAAATAAACATGCCCTAACAAATAGTACAGTTTCCCATTTTCAAGACGCGTATTGAACCGTGTCAACACTTTTTCCGCCCTCAAAAGATATTCCAAAGCCTCACTGTAAAAAGCATTGCGTAATTTTGCTTCTCCTAAAGCGATCAATGCAGGAGCAAAATTCGGATCACGTTCAAGAGCTTCTTTATAATAGCTCTCTCCTTTAGTGGCAGGATCACGGTATTGGTCCACATGCAAACCTTCAAGATACAACAAATGCGGACTTTCAACCTTTTTGATATTCGGCATATCCTGTGTTGTATGAGGAATATTAAAAGTATCGTGTTTCTTCACTGTATAAGACATTAAAACAGTTCCGTCATTAGCGGTGACATCTATTGAATATCCCAACTTCATTCTTACATCCGCAGGTAGCATATATTCTTCTCTGGCTTTGACCGTAGCTTTTCCTGAATACAAAATCTGATTATCACCTTTGACCGTAATCTTCACATTACGAGTCTTGTTCAGTTGCACTTTAATCGTATCCTTGACGTATATAGCTCCTGTCGTGTTCGCAAAATCCGGAACCCCGATTTCTCCGATCGGGAACCAATATTGCGAGAAGGTTTTAGTCTCCATCGGTTCAAGCCATGTAAAGTCCGGCTGATTGTCAGAATAACTGCCTGCCATTAACTCACAATAGGCTCCATCTGTATCTGTGAGAGCATTTTCCCAAGACTGGGACAACTGATTGTAAGCCCATGTGAACATTTTCTTACCGGGTGACACATGATGATCTCCGATGTGTACAACCCCGCATTTCCTGCCCGTATCATAACCGCCAAAGAAATCATACTGTGATGCCGCACTAAAATAAGAGGTAGGCTGAATCGTATTCTTATGTTTGCTTATATCAACTGCACCGTCATAACGAATACCATTAAATATCCCCGCCGCATTTGTTGCAACCGGATAAGTGGTAACCGAACGTTTGTAATGGAAAAACACATGGCTTACATCGTGCGGAAAGAATATCTCATAATTCTTATTCGAAGGTACCGCCACATTCTCCCACCATAAAAACGAATGTCTTAACGGTGTGATATTCGACAACTTGACTCTCGTTTCAAAGATAGACTCACCAGGATTAAGCACAATACCAACCATGCCTTTCATCCGGTCTGTCGGATCATGTTCCGAAACCCAAACAATCACTCCTCCGCCCGGCAGTTTTTCTATCTCATAATCAGTAGGCATAAAAGACGAAGCCCGATGATGAAAAGGCCAGTTAAACTCCAGTCCACCGGAAATCCATGACCCCAATGCACCGATAAGAGCAGGTTTTATGACATGGTTCTTATAGAAAAAATCATATCCATTCGTTTTATCTTTGGCAGCATATATCTTACCACCAATTTCCGGCAATATTTGAAGTTCCAAATATTCATTCTCCAATTTGATTAGTGTATATTCCTTATCCACTTTTTGTTCCCGATTCACTTTCAGAACGATTTTATTAGGATAAGGATTGCCACTCGACCGTTGGTGTACCCGGTTTTCAGCAAACATCGGCAGTTCTTCACGTTCGGGTTCTGTGTATGTCGGAATACTGACTTTACTTACAGACACCTTGACCGATTGCGCTTTCGCGCTTGTAGTAAGAAACAAAATCAGAAATAAAATATTGAAATATTTCATGAATGCATGTATTATTATGATTAAAAAATATCTTTCATTTTACTCTATCCTGACACAACGGACAGATGCTGCCGAAGCACGGTCCAGACCTGTAAAATTAAGATTTGCATTATTATAATAGAAGTAATAAGCTCCTGTTGTCCCCGGATTACTAGTCCATTGATACCCCCGATATTCCTGATAAGCAATTTTATTAGCTCCCCTATCCAGATAGCCTCCTGTCGGGAAGTAAGAAGTTTGCGAACCATCAATCACAAACAGATGCCCGTAATTATTATCACATTCTGTTTTTGAAGTAAAGATAAATCCCTGATAGCAATTCTGATCGGGCACACAATAACCTTCCGGACAGGGGTCATACACTGTCTTTACATTCTTAGTCAAACCGTCTGAATTTCCCCACAGTCCGTTATTCCGCCATTCATTATGCCAGTCATTCGCAGAAAAGATTCTTGTATCAGGATTGGAGATAGTATAACTCACAGTTCCTACTTCGGCAGAAGTGGTTGCATTGGCAGTTAATTCCTTATCACTCACAGTCGTCGCACTCGAACGGACAATATCAAGCGGACGCGGGAACGGATCTTTGCGCCCCCACTGATACCATGCACCATAAGCATTCTGGTCTTTAGGAGTAACAGAAGTTGCACCCAAATTACGATCCATCATTTTGAACGTTCCCCGTTCCTCGTTAATATAGGTAAGATCCGATGCTTCAGTCACCCAAATATGGAAAGACCATACATTCTTGCCCGATGCATCTCGAATAGCCACAAGGGCATTTCCTTTCACGCCGCTTACAGGGACTTTTAAAGTAGTTCCCTCCAATGCAGGAACAGCAGAAAGAACATCTCCTGATGAAGACGAATTCGTTTGTGTCCACAAAACAGCCGCAGACACAGCCTTATCTACCAATTCCCCATTGACATTCACTCTCGGACGATTTTCATAAGTATAATCTCCTGCCAATGAATAATAAGGTGTAACATCTATTTCAAGTGTTCCTGCAGATGCCGTACGATAACAGTTTGCCTTACCATAATACAACGTCACCGGCAACAATTCCATCGGTTTTACAACTCCGGCTTCAATAGTGAAAGCACCCGGAGTTGCTTGTTCGTAAATCCGTCCGGCAGCATCCGTTATGACGAAAGTCAACCCTTTGGTATAATTTACCGCAGGAAGAAATAAAACAAAGTCTGTATGAGCCGAGGGATTATTATCCGTAGAAAGAGGTACGCTTGTATCACAAGTAACCAATGCAGTAGCCGCAGCAGAAGGAGTGGAAGACTTCCGAAGTGATACGATTCCATCCGCTACATTAACATCAGCTATACCCGACACCTGTTCTCCGTCATTACCGCGTACAGCTACAGACTTAACGCTAATTCCCATTAACTGATAATCAGTCAGTTGTATCCGTACTCCACCACACAGATTCTTAAAAGAGAAGGCTTCACCATCAGAGGCTGCCGCCATCGGCAAAGATGATATTTCACTATCGGCATTAAATGCACCCATCCATTTCTGTCCGGCAAGTGCCGAAAAGTCAACAGCAAGTGTCGTACCTTCAAGTTGGCTGCCTGACGCAGCCGACGCCGGATAAACAGCATATCGGATGGCATCATCTACAGAAGTGTCCACCGGGTCAAAAACAGCGGTACGAACACTACTGGCAGTAGTAGTATAAACAGCTCCATTCGGTGTTGAAGTGCCAAACAGCCGTATCTCATCATTTTGGGTCCAAACCACATTCATGGATGCATTAAGCGACGTGCGTGTTGTGGCGGTAACAGCACAAATGGCCGTAATGGATTTTTCTCCTCCTTTTACGGTCGGTTCCGGAGAAAACGCCTCGTCATCAGTTTGCACACAACTACCCAATGATAAACCAATTACCAGAAGAATCAGAATTTTATTTTTTTTCATGGTCTCGCAAATTTAAAATGTTATCATTATTTCCATGTACCTTCCGTATCGCCATTATTCCAGGACGGTCCGGTACCGGTATCTCCTTCCCCCGGGAGAGGTTCAGGATCCGTAGCAGCTTTCAAAACGATTGGTAACCATTTCTCATAATTCGTAGCAGTCAGTCCAGTGAAGGTATCACTACCATTCTGATCGTATAAGGTAGCATTAAATATCAAACGATCGGCCACCACCCGAAGTAAAGTCCGTGGAATAGCCATTTCGACTACATATCCCTTATCGGCTGCCGTATCACCAAAAGTTCCGTGAACCGCACCCTTACAAGTTACTGAAGAATGACTGCATTTAATGGTATATTGAACTGCATCCGGAATAAGAGAGATTTTAAGAGGAGTTCCGGTAGCATCTCCACCCTGAAAAATCAATTCCATGCTGTCGTCTGTAGTCAAGTCTTTATCAAGACGTTCCACCAGACAATATACATTTTCTGCATCATAAGCAAAGCGGAACACGGCTTGTGTAGTGGACACACTTCCGATAAATAGCGCATCACTGACTGCACTCCAATCCGAGTTGTCGGCGTCTATCACCGGTGTCATTCCGGAGGCATTAATCCGATGATTCAGAACAAACTGTCCAATCTGAATACGGGCAGCATCTTTATTCTCGCTATTGACAAAAGTAGCAGGCATGGCAGCTACAAGAGTATGCGGATCAATAATTTCCGTTGCTCCCCAATATCCTTTTCCACTGAATGGCTGATACGTTTCTCCCCATTGGGAAGCCTCTGCGTTACCCACCTGCATGGTAAAGAGAGAAGAAGCATTGTACGACAAGACAGTCTCTCCCGAGGGGAATTGTACCAGATAAGGTGCTGCAGCCTTCTGCACAAAATTGAGTTTACGGTCCGAAGGCCCTACTTCATCTCCGGTCAATGGAGCCGAAGCCCAGTTGTCGGAGCTCCATGCCATTGAAATATGATAAACGTCGCCTTCATCTCTGAAACGTGTTTCTGTAGCTACTGCAATCTTCGTCGAATTATTTAATTCGCGGGCAGAAGGCATCTGATCCGAATAAATTTGTTTGCCCGAACCATCTATAGCCAGTCCGGTCTTTTGACGGATCACCTTTCCAACGACCGTCCATGTCCGCCCATTATCCATAGAGCGCAGCATGGCAGTCCCCGAATCGGCTGTGAGAGGCTCGCTATCCGTAAAATAGACCTGTATTTCACCCGAACGAAGTTGTAATGCATAAGGTTCCCAAGTCGTTCCCTGATAAATAATCTGGGCAGTCGACCAGGTACGTCCATTATCGGAAGAACGCCTCATCATAATGCCATTACTCTGCGGATCGACCCTGTATCCCTGATTCAAGCGAAAGGAAGCGAATGCCAAAATATCCTTATTTGCCAGAACGACTGCATCACATGATGAGAAACAGCGTGTATCACTGGCACCGGAAGTTTGCCGGGCACTTTCGCTCTGAAACAGAGGACTGGATGCATTCTGCCATGTAATCAGATTAGTACTTAAAGCATAATAGACATTCCAAGCCTGTGGTCCCTGCTGGTATAATAGCAAATAGGTCCCATCACCTAATTTCTTGATACGGGGATAAAGAGCATTCACAGCCGACAGTGCCGGACTTTCCAAAGTCAGCAACCGGCGATAGTCTAATTCGAGAGAACTATTCCCCCATTCATCCGCATGAGAGTTCACTGCTACATTTTCACTTTTATTGAGCGACTGAATAGAGGTAATCTCTCCGGTGACCGGTTCAGGGTCAGGATTTGAATTAGGACGCGGATTGGGCCACTCATCCGTTGAGGTATAAGATGTACAAGCAACGAGAAGCCCCATCACTGTTACCAAAAGGTATCTATGAGTTTTTAACTTTTTCATCATATTCATTCTTTTATTTATTCAATCCGTTATCTATCAGTTTGAAGTCATACTTTTTATAAAATCAATTTCTTGTTGACTATAAGGTGTACCATCCAGACGGAATATATCATGAAACCAAATTTCAGGTTCCGGATCTCCGGCCTTGCTCGACCACTGTAAATGGAAATTACACTTTCCTGCTGTCAATCCCCAACTGATGGCACCTACCTTTTCACGTTTAAGAATCGGCATTATTTCTTCAAAAGTTGAACGAGGACGTCCCATATACTCCTGACAGATAACCGGACGATCAAACTGCCTCATGAAAGCGATGAATTTTTCCATTTCTTCAGGTCCGTAATAACAGTGAAAGGTCATAACGTCACAATTCTCACCCAGAAAACTGATAATCGGCAAATTACTGCGTGTGCCATGTCCTCCGGGATAAATCCATATCGGAGACGACAGCGGTTGCGAGGGATTCACCTCACGCGCCCAACGGAACACTTCGCGCAACAATGGCATACTGTGTGCTTTCTGCTTGAAGTTTTCCGGTTCGTTATATAAACACCACAATAAAATACGATCATCTGCTTTAAAGGTAGTCATCACATCTTTCACGTAACGTTCCAGACGCGGATACGTTGACGGATCATTGACGGATGGCGCTCCGGGACTCTGTATCCATTGAGAGTTATGAACACCCTGTACAGAAGCCGGTTGTACACCGAGTTTCGGACTCTCAAAACGCCCGCCATTCGTAAAGAAAGTGACGATGGCACGCATACCATGTTTCTGACAGATACCCAGAAATGTATCCAGTCGTTGTTTAAACCCTGCCGGATCCGCTTCCCACACCATATCATGCAGGAATATGCGTACCGTATTGAATCCGAGCTCCCCGGCACGTCCCAACTCCAACTCCATGGTTTTCGGATCAAAAGTCTCCTCTTGCCACATCTCAAACTGATTGATTGCCGTAGCAGTAACGTAGTTGATACCCACCGGCCATTTTTGAGATGCGTACCATGCGTTTGCTTTTTCCGTCGACCATCTTTCAGCCTGTTGGGCACAACCGGTTGTTGTCAATAAAAAGAGAATTGTTACAATCAGTATATTCAATCTATTCATAAGAAATCAAATTAATTAAGTTGTTAATACCCAGGATTCTGGTCTTTTGTCTGATCCAATGCCATATTATAATTAAATTCATCGGTAGGGATAGGCCACCAGTAGGCTGCATCTCCCACTTCGGATAAAGTCGAAATACGTCCGGCAGCCAAAGCTGCTTCTGCAAGCTTTCCACAACGCTTCAGGTCATTGTAGCGTTTACCCTCAAAAATCGTTTCGTAGCCACGCTCCTGCAACACCAGTGCAAGGAAAGCATCTTTACTTGCATAATCAGCCAGTTTGTAGTCTGAAGAAGAAGCTTGTGTCGGTTTCTGTCCGTAAGCACGTCGCCGCACCATATTCAATTTTTCCATGGCATCATCGGTAGGAGCTCCTTTCCAGCGACAAACAGCTTCTGCATAATAAAGCAGAATATCAGCATAACGATATACCGGGTTGTCATTGGAAGTTGTACTGCTCCCTGTCCATTCCGAATCTCTGAATTTCGAGCAGACCATACCCGTTTTAGTCAGTGCATTGAGTGTTCCATTCTGCGTTTGTTTATACAATCCGAACTGATAGCGTAAATCATTCTGGTCCCAATTCTGAATAAATTTATTCTTCTGATAATCGGTATAAATTCCTACAGCTCCCATATTCACGAAAGGATTGGGCTTGCAGAGATACATATAGGCGATGGTCGATCCACTATCGCGGTTGAACTTTATATAGAAAATTTCTTCAGAAGTGGCATTAGCTGTATGACCGTAAAGGTCGAGGAAATCATCCGCTTTGCCAACCTCAACCAGAGAATATCGTTTGGATGAAATAATTAAACCGGCTGCTTCAGCCGCTTCTTCATAACGACCGGCATAAAGGCAAGCTTCTGTTTTCAATGCCAATGCGGCATAACGCGAAGGACGTCCGGCAGCTTTAGCCACTTCCGGCAGATTGGATGCAGCATAATCGGCCTCATCAATCACAAACTTCCAGATATCAGCTTCCGGAGTGCGGGGTTTATTAAAATCATTCATGTTCTGTTCATCGAAAAAAGGAACGGCGCCCCAATTCCGTACCAGCCATGAGTAGGCGAATGCACGTAGAAAACGTGTTTCCCCAGTAAGGTTGTTATACTCCTGTTGCGAGAGTGGAGTATTACCTATACCGTCAAGAATATTATTGGCAAAACGAATGGCGCGATACAACACCGCCCAGCTATCTTTGGAGAAGCCCACCCCACCACTGGTAAGCCCGGTATCATAAGCTGTGGCATAGTTACCTCTTCCAATGCAATAATCCGCCAGTCCTTCTTCCAGAACAATCAGATAACGGCTGAATCCCGGATCACGACGGAGTTGGAAATAGATGGAATTGATAACACTCTCCACTTCTTTGGCATTCGCCATAAAAGTCGTTGCATCCACTTTCTTCGGATGTTCTTCCAAAGAGCCCATATCTTCACAGGATGTGTTCATTGCCAGGATCATAGCAAAAGCGGCAATATATATCAATAATTTTTTCATAAGACATCAGTTTTTATATGTTAGAAAGTGAGTCGGCATCCAATCGTATAAGTACGGGCACTAGGATAACAATACGAATCTACCCCCTGAATCATCGAGCTTCCGCCACCATTGGCATTTATATCCGGATCCCAGAAAGGGTAGCTCGTAATAGTAAACAGGTTTTGGGCACTCACATAGACACGGGCGCGCTTGATGAATTTGCTACGGGCACAAGGTACATCGTAGGCCAATTCGAGGTTTTTCAGTCTGACGAAGCTGCCGTCATAGACAAACCGATCGGACATTTTATAGGAAGTCTGGTCGAGATTGGGATATTTTGCGGTAGGATTCTCGGGGGACCAGTGATTGTAGTACACCTCGCGCAACGTATTCCCGTTATATCCATAATCATAAGCTTGTGCAGCCATACTAAGCGAATATATATCATTACCTATTGAACTCTGGAAGAAAGCGCTTAGCGTAAACCCTTTATAACTGACTGCTGTAGTCAGATTGACCAGAAAATCAGGATTAGGATCACCGATGATAGTCTTGTCTGCTGCTGTGATGGCAGGATCGTCATCCATATTCTTATATACAATATGACCGTTCTCATCATATCCATCTTCAACATATCCGTAGAAAACATACATTGGCTCACCCACACGCATCAGATTGAGCTGGTCTTTCAGAATGGTGTTATCCAATTCGCCACCGAAAATATCCTTATCTTCCGAAAGAACTAACACTTTGCTGCGATTGAGCGAAAAGTTGACACCCAAATCCCATTTCACAGCACGATCAATAATCCGCCCGTCGAGTTGCAACTCAAAACCCGAGTTACGGATGGAACCGATGTTACGCAGGGCAGTGGTGTATCCACTTGAACGAGGCATCTCTACATTGTTCAACAAATCAGTCGTTTTCTTCCGATAGTAATCTGCAGTCATGCGGAGGCGATTATTAAACAGGGACAGATCAACCCCCACATTAAACTGTGAAGTTGTTTCCCACTTCAAATCACCGGTGTAGGTATCTGACGGAACATACGCCACTGTTGTATTCTTATCGAATACTACATTTTCCGTCCTCAATGTGTTCTGCGTAGAATACGGTGAGATGGCAGTGCTACCGGTTACTCCGTAACTCAAACGGAACTTTAGATCTGAAAGCCACTCTACATCACGCAAAAAAGACTCTTGCGAAAGACGCCAGGCCGCTGCCGCTGAAGGGAAGTATCCCCATTTATTTCCTTTACTATAACGTGAAGAACCATCAGCACGAAGACTGGCAGTCAATAGATAGCGATCAGCATAATTATAGTTGACACGTCCCAAAAATGAGAACAAACGCCAATCTGAATAAGAAGATGTCGGCAACCCCTTAACGGTAGCTGCATCCATGTCATAGGTTTCGGTCACATCACTCAAGAAGCCTTCGGCCGTACCCGTTCCCGCAGTTTTCGATGTACTCTGTTCGTAGGTAAAACCACCCATCACACTCAAATGGTGTTTTTTTAGAAAACTCTTATTATAGGTTATGATATTATTACTTGTGATACCAACTGTTTCTCCAAATGTAATAGAGGCAGCTCCTTGTGAATTAGGGTATTGCAATGACTTATAATAATCTTTGCGATTCTGGTTATTGTTAACGTTGGCAGATAACTGAATTGAAAGTCCGTCTATCGGTTTTATTGTCAATGAAGCATTTGCCATAATCCGGTTGGCGTACCATTTATTATCCACTTCTTTCACATAAGCCAACGGATTTACCGGTGCAATCGGTTGTGTTTGGAAGTCATTCCAGGTTCCGTCGTCATAATGAGGTGTCGCTGTTGGCGGCAGAATCAGTGTAGAACCGATAACAGACGTTCCCCGGCTACCTCCCTGCGAATTCATCTGATTATGATTGGAGCGGCTGAAAATCAAGTTGCTCGACACGGTGACATATTTTGATATATGATAATTCAGGCTCGAACGGATAGACATACGTTTATAGCCACTTTCCTTCACGATACCTTGCTGATCGAAATAGCTGGCGCCTAACGTTCCCTGAACTTTTTCTGTACCACCAGAGACATTCACAGAGTGGTCGGTAACAAGTGCATTACGAAACAGTTCACGCTGCCAGTTGGTACTATGCCGAGTAGATTTAATCTCTTCATCGGTATATATCGTCGGCTGATTATTAATCGCTGCTTTTTCATTCAGATAGCTCATATATTCCCAAGCATCGAGTAGCTCAAGTTCTTTAGCCAGACTCTGCACACCGAAGCTGGCATTGTATTCCACCGTAATCTTCCCCTCTTTAGCTTGCTTCGTCGTAATCAAGATGACACCATTGGCACCGCGCGAGCCATAGATAGCAGTTGCGGAAGCATCTTTCATCACTTCAACAGATTCGATATCAGCCGTATTAATCATATTAATGTCACCCGGAAATCCGTTGATAATCCAAAGCGGTTCATTGTCACCCCGAATAGAATTGGAACCACGTACCCTCACTTGTATTCCGGCTCCCGGCTGGCCATTAGTTTGCTGAATCTGTACGCCTGACACGCGTCCCTGTAATGCTGACGCAACAGAAGTATTTGCATATTCAGTAATGATATCGCCTTTGACGGAAGCTATCGAACCGGAAAGGTCCCGTTTACGTTGTACGCCGTAACCTACCACTACTACTTCATCCAATGTCTCTGTATCTTCTTCAAGAACGAAATTCATTGAACGTACTCCGGCCACCACCTTTTTGCTCTGTGGGGCGTAACCTATAAACGTCACATCAATAGTGGCACTTTCTGGTACATTCTGCAACTCAAACTTTCCGTTAAAATCGGTAACCGTACCGTTGGTGGTACCTTTTACCAATACGCTCGCTCCGATGACCGCTTCTCCCTGCTCATCTTTCACCACACCCGAAATCGTCCGGTTGGTCTTCGTCTGCACCTTTTGTAAAACAATCTGTTTGCCTACTATTTCATACGCAATGTCACTTTTATCAAAGGCCTGTTTCAGCACATCCGAAAGATATTGAGAACCTCCTTTCAGGGAAACAATACGTGACAGAGGGATAGAATTATCGAACACAAAAGTATAATCTGTCTGTTTTTCAACAGCTTGTATCAGATTTTTTAAAGAAATCTGCCTGGCAGCGATATTGACTTTAGTCTCTTTCTGCGCCCATAGCGAAGGGCTGGAAAGCAGGCTGCCCAAAACAAGAATGCTACATAATATTTGTTTTAGCTTCAACATTGTAAACTCATTTAAGGTTAAATAAAGGAATTAATTATTACCTTTGTCTGCATAAAGCAAGGCGATACCTGTGCCATCCGTCTGACGGATAGCATACATACGCAGGTTTTGCTCTTCGGACGTGGAAGATGGCACTCTTCTGCGTCCTTTTTTATTCTTCGATTACTTTCTTCCGGTTATGCTCACCTCCTCTCCGTTAATAGTGTATGTAATCGGAGTCACCCGATTAATGATCTCAAGCATCTCTCGCAAAGATTCTGTTTTAATTGTCATCCAATAACGTTTATTTTCCGGTACATCATGCAATTGAATTTTGATGCCATACCATCGTTCCATTTTTTGAACTATTTCCTGCAGATTCTCATTTTCAATTTTCAGCTTGCCCAATCGCCATACGGATTCTACTTCAGCATCGCAAGCCGCCAATTTACACTTCTCCATTTCACGCAAAGGAATAATGGCTTTCTGATTGGGTTTCATATCTGCCAGCAGCTTGTCCGTTAAAGCCGAGACAACCGTCACGTGCCCTCTAAGCAGTACAACTTCCAATTCTGAATGGTCTCCATATCCATTGACATCGAATGCCGTACCATGAACCAACACTTTCACATCACCCACTGATACATCAAACTGTCTCTTACTGTCTCGCACCACATCAAAAAAGGCCTGTCCGTTCAATTTTACAGAACGGCGGTCTTTGGCATAATCCGTAGAATAGGTCAAAGTAGAACCGGAATTCAACCAAACTTTAGTGCCATCCGGCAAACTGACTTCAGCTTTCTGGCCAACAGGAGCTGTAAATGAGACTAATCCTACTTCTTCCTCTTCCGAAACCAGCAGAGAGAGTGAGAAGCCCAACACCAGTGCCAGCATAGCAGCAATTCCCACTGCCCGATACAACAACCGCCGCGTGTACATCTTCACAGGTTTCACCAGATTCAGATTACTCATTATCTTTCCCCACACACGTTCTTTATCAGGAATTACCGGATGTATTCCCGCATGAGCTATCTGCCAGCTCTCGCACAGTTCCTGAAATTCCTGTTCGTGCCCGGCATCAGCATTCCGCCATTCCATGATTTCTTTCTCCTCCTGCGGAGAAGCAGTTCCCAATAGATATTTAGATATGATAATATAAATGTCTTCCATATTTAAATGTGTTTTATAAGCTCTTTTATTAAATAGACCCGTAACTTTTGAATTACCCTGAAAGCATTCGACATTTTTTTCATAACACTCACTAAACAACTCTATTTTTTCTCATTTAATGCATAAGTCAATGACTTTACCCTAAAAAGAAAAATCACCCTTACTACGATATATTTGTAGTAAAGGTGATTTTAGTAAGCTCAAGGCTTTTCGGACTACTTTAACTATAGCCAATTATTAAGGAAGCATCTCAAATTCAGAGCCAACCCTCTTGATTCTTATATAAAATACATATTTTTTCATTCTTCCATTATAATAACCTTACTTCTGAACCACAATTTTCAACTTACAGGTACGTCCATAGAGTAATGCCACACCGTCATAAGTGAGTCCGGTTATGCCAGCTCCCGAATAGGCTGGCCCCTGGCTTCCTACCACTCCTGTAGGAGTAGCTATTTTACATCCTCCGGCAACTAATGCATCCATATCGTTTGCGGCTTCAATAACATGAATGACACCGTATTTGCCCGCCACAGTAACAAAGGCAATATAAGAATTGTCTTTTATCTGCAGACTACAAGGATCATTCGGGTATCCATCAGACGCATTGACTCTTTGCATTAACATATCGGCACCTCCTTTAGTTATACTTTCCAACATATTCAACGCCTCAAAAGTATGAACGTCCGAAGCCGCATTCGCCATCATCACATCAATACCAAGATCAGTAACCTTATCATCAGGGATAAGGGTAAACAGCGTTTTGTTGGTAGCAACACCTGCCGGTTTGATCCAGTCATTCACATCGTAAGCTCGCCCTATCGGTCCTCCACTAATTCTTGACGCACTGACATAAGAGAAACCTCTGTTTTTAACGGCAACAAAGCTTGGATTTCTCCATATATTGATGAAAGCAAAGTCTACGCTATTTGCCTTTGAGCCATATCCTTTAATTTCCTTCAGGCTTAATACATGCTTTTGCACACCTTGTACCATTATTCCCTCTATGGAGAAAATATAAGGTTGATCCGGTTCTGTTGAATGTTCCCATTCGGGTGCCATTTCGATATCGTTGAAAACAAGCGCAACATTATTGTCAACACCCTCAAGACCTTCGATATTGATAATCTTTTCCTCTTTCAACCCTTCTATATCTTCCACCACGATCTTGATTCCATTGGTCTCTTTATTGTCTACGACAGTTTTTAGGATAAATTCCATTTCCAACGGATTGCCTGATACCGGAATAGTCGTATATTCCTTCAGGTCACCCAGTACTTTATTACACAACGTATGTTTTATAGACTTAATGCCCACAGCTGAACGAATCACTACAGACAGAGAAACCTCTTCATCGGGTACTAAAACAGGGAAATCTGATGGTTCGGTGAATATCTGGGATGGAAGTTTAGTTATCTTTTTAATAGGTATTACCTTTTGTGCCGTTTTTGTCAAAACGTCCGTTGATGTTACCAATATCCCGGCTGCTTCACGCGTGTTGACCTTGACATTCAAGTCAAATTCAAGTGTCATATCAGTTTGCAGAGTATCTATCTTTAAACGTTGGCGTTCAGTCGCGTTTATCTCTTCATATTCTCCATTTTCATCCATCTTCAACAAGGTAGCATATATACTATGTATACCCACAGCAGAGAAACTTTTAGCAGATACAGTCACCGTCGAGTTATACTCCACCACATCTATTTCGGAAGGAGAAGTGAGTTCTACAGTAGGTGGCGGATACGCGTTGTCGTCCGAATAATCAGACTCACTATCACTACAATTTGTCAACAATAAACCCCATGGAAGGGCAAGTATCAGGATCATTATATTTTTGATATATTGCTTCATGACCGTTCATTTTTTATTTTAAAGATTCGATTTGTAATTGAAAACAATGTAAATCTCCGCTTACACTTGTTTCGGTTACCCCCCTAAAAGCCCATTTGTGTGAAGTCAGGACAAATATACAATACTCGGAGTCTCTATTTCTATTTTCCACTTCTACAAAAGAATAGGTATCAGAAGTTAAGTTAGAAGTAATTGCCGACTCAAGATTAGGCAATAACGCACGTTTAACAGTGCCTACCAGAACCGTCTGTTCGTTTACCTTTTTCTTGAAAACGTTGACAGCCGGAGCTATCAGGTCTTCACTATTTAATGATACAGAACAGAAGAGCATATCTACTCCGTTCACTGCTTCTGTTTTTGTTTCAAGATATCTGCAATCGTTTTTTACTACATATTGTGTCATTTCGGAAATAGTAGAAGGAAAAAGCACAGTACTGCCGATTATCTTTTTCTCTCCGTTACTATAGCTGACAGGTACAAACACCGGCACTTTCTTACTTTCAGGGATAG
>NZ_EQ973365.1:0-2933 GCF_000157055.1 Bacteroides sp. 2_2_4
ACAGATCCGAGTTGCGCACTTTACCCGCAGGTTGGACGGTTGTACATAACAATATTGATCTTTTTGGGGGCTAAAAGTCGAATATCCCCTTAAAGTAAGCGCCTGAGTAAGTACATCTTCTACAGTTCATTTTCCCTCCTTACTTTTGCTGCAAAAAAAATAATATCCTATGATGCAGCGACGTAAACACATGATGAGCAGAGAAAATTTATCTCCGTTCTTTTCCGTCAGCAGCAGAGTGGTTTGTCCATTGCTGATTTTTGTGAGAATGAAGGTTATAGCCGTAGTAGATTCTATCTTTGGAAACAAAAATACGGTATAACGGAGCGGGAGTTATTGGCAGAAGCCTCCCGCTTAGGGGTTAAAGACAGCTTTGTCCCCATAGTAATCAATGGCGACACGCCATCCCCCGGTATATCTCACGAGGCTCCCCTGCCATCTCCCCAGCCTAGCGTCCCCTTTCCCTTGAAAGGAAAGGACAGCTCTGAAATATCCTTGGAATTACCCAACGGATTGAAGTTGAAGTTTAAAGGGTCTTCCGGCTGTGAAGCTGCCCTGAATCTGATCTCTAAAATATATAATGCCAATGTTCTGCCTAAATGACAGCATGAGATATTTCCTGTGCCCCGGTTATACGGACATGAGGAAAGGTATGTTCACTCTTTGCGGCCTTGTGCATGAGAGGATGGGAGGCGACATCAGAAGTGGGGAGGTATTCATTTTCTACAACCGTTTCCGGACCAAGATAAAATTGCTCCATGCCGAACCGGGCGGTCTGGTCCTTTATGAGAAACTGCTTGAAGAAGGCACCTTCAAGATACCCGCCTATAATCCTGCCACCCGTTCTTACCCCATGACCTGGAGTGACCTGGTCGTTATGGTGGAAGGCATCAATGAAGATGTCAGCAAAGGCAGGCAAAGACGGCTTTCCAATTTGAAAAAGCATTGGTAAAACAGTTGTAAACAAACAGCTTGAAGGCTTGTTTTTCTTGTTGTTTTTGACTATCTTTATATCATCAAAAAAAAGATATTGAATGGCAAAAGAAGATGCAACCGGACAAGCTGTGGAACCCTCAATGGAGCAGCTGCTGGATATCAACCGTAAACAGAGTGAGATCATCTCAGCCCAGGCAAGGACCATAGAAGAACTCCGGGGTACGATAGTTGAGTTGAACGCCTCCCTGGCATGGCTGAAGAGGAAGGTGTTCGGAAAGATGAGTGAGAAATGCAAGCCTGTCGATAACGGAGACCCGAAGCTCCCTTTTGACTATGGCGACCTGGAACAGATAGAGGCGGAAATCGAAGATGCCCGGAGCAGGGCGGCTGAACAGATTACCGTCCCCAAGTCCCGGGCCGCCAATAAAACGCCGCGCCGTAACCGGGTCGTCATGGATAACCTTCCGGTTGTAACAGTCGTCATCGAACCGGAGAATGTCGATTTAAGCAGATACGTCAAGATAGGCGAGGAACATACCAGGACCCTTGAGATGAAACCCGGCTACCTCTATGTGAAAGACACGGTACGTCCCACATACGCCCTGAAAAATGAAATGGAGGCCGTTGATAACGGAGAAAAGGCTGTAATAACCGCTCCCATGCCACTGATGCCCATATATAAAGGTATGCCAGGGGCTTCCATGCTCGCTGAGGTCCTTTTACAGAAATACGAATATCATGTCCCGTTCTACCGACAAGTGAAACAGCTGGAACATCTGGGTGTGAAACTGTCCAAAAACACATTGGACGGCTGGTTCAGACCGGTCTGCGAGCTTCTCAGGCCACTTTATCTGGAACTCAGGAAGAAAGTACTGGCCGCAGATTACTTCCAGGTTGACGAGACCACGCTTCCGGTTATAAACCACGACAGGCATAAAGCCGTAAAAGAATACATCTGGATAGTCCGAGCGGCTGTGCCGCGTCTGCTCTTCTTCCATTACGACAACGGATCGCGTTCACAAAAAGTTGCGGTCAGGCTTTTGAAAAACTTCAAAGGATATCTCCAAAGTGACGGCCATCCCATTTATGACGCCTTTGAGGATGGGGAGGACGTATGTCTGTGTGGGTGTCTCGCGCATATCCGCAGACATATAGAGCTGTGCAAGGAAGAAAATCTGGAATATGCCATGCAGGGACTCAAATTTATCCAGGATATGTATAATGTGGAATACATGGCGGATAAACAGGAACTCCCGTATGAAGGACGTGCTGAATTACGCCAACGTCTATCCAAGCCGATGCTTGACAGCTTTGAACTCTGGCTTAAAAACACATACCCTAAAGTTCTAAAACGAAGTCTTATGGGAAAAGCCATAGCCTATGCCTACTCCCTGCTGCCAAGAATGAAACCGTATCTCCATGACGGAAGAATTTTCATTGACAACAATCGCTGTGAGAATGCCCTGAGGCCACTGGTCATATCAAGAAAGAACATGCTGTTCTGCGGAAACCACGAAGCGGCTGAGAATACGGCTATAATCTGTTCCTTGCTTGGCTCATGTAAGGAACGTGGTGTCAACCCCAGAGAGTGGCTGAATGATGTGATCAGTAAACTCCCCTATTATCTGGCTCCCAAATCAGACAGAGACCTGAAGGAACTGCTACCGGATGTATGGAGAAAATAATCAGGACAGTTCCGGGAAAATGCAGGAAAAAACGGGAAAAAGCGAGACTGACACTCAATGACAACCCTGAGATAAGTTGGTATATGGAAATTGAGATGCACTTACAATGGAGTGCATCCCACTGAAAAATTGAATGCACAAGATGTAGTTGAGCAGTCGCTTACCCCTTAAAAACAAGGAGCTGACGCATGTGTACAGCCCCTTATTTTTTGTATAGCCCGGCCTCCTCTGGCATATTGCCGTTGCTTCCATCTGTAACAAGCAAAATCAGAATCTATATGCGGAACTTTTTGTTCCCGTAGCTGAGAAAGT
>NZ_EQ973365.1:3609-19280 GCF_000157055.1 Bacteroides sp. 2_2_4
CAACAAGCCCTCGATTATATCAAAATAGGGTGTTGAAAGTAAATCGTCATGGCAAATCCGCCATATATTCAGTATTTTCGCTAATTTTGCATTCAAAATAGTTAGGCATAATAAAATGGAACCATCTATATACAGTTATTCACTTTGTATTGCGCTACCGTTGATGTTGTTCTTCGGCTTTTATTTTTTGTTGGCTCCAACCTCGGAAAAAGCCATTTTCAATAATTATCTGCGTTCCCGGCGAATTATGGGGGTAGCCATACTGTTACTTGCCGCCAACTATTCGGTACATTTCTTTTTTGGAATCAGGTTCAAGAATACCGATGCCGCCATCCTGATGAACCTGTCCACCTATTTTTTGTGCTACTGGTTGTTCAGTTCGGCCCTCACCACTCTGCTTGACCGCTTTTATATCACCAAACGTCGGTTACGGACGCATATCTGTCTATGGATACTGTTTTCCATCCTTTCCGGCATCGTTCTGCTGTTGTTACCAAAAGGTGGTTTACAGACAACGGTGATGTTTGCCTTGGCCGCATGGTTGGTTATCTATGGGCTGTTCTTGACCCGTAGGCTTCTCCGGGCCTATCACAGGGTCATCCGCATTTTCGATGACACCCGTGCGGACGACATCGGTGCCTATATCAAATGGCTTTCCATTTTCACCTACTGGGCTGTCACATTCGGGGTGGGATGCGGACTGCTGACATTCCTGCCTGATGAATACGTCTATATCTGGATTCTGTCATCGGTACCGTTTTACATTTATCTCTTCCTTTGCTATCTGAACTATCTGCTGTTTTACGAACAGGTGGAAAACGCGATGGAGGATGGCATGACTTCTGAAGAGGAAGACCTGTGTGACACCACAAACCGGGAACAGGCACAGAGGCAGGATACTCCTTTTTTCCATGCCGAAATGGCGAAAAAAATCAAAGGTTGTATCGATGCGGACGGTTATATCCGGCCCGGCCTTACCATAAAGGAGCTTTCAGATGTGCTTCATACCAACCGTACCTACCTGTCCGGGTACATCAAAACTACGTATGACATGTCGTTCCGCGATTGGATTATCGGACTTCGTATAGAATATGCGAAACGTCTGCTTGCGCGATATCCGAGGTTGACGGTTGCCGACATCTCCGAGAAATCCGGTTTTTTGTCACCAAGCCATTTTATAAGGCTGTTCAAGGAAAATGCGGGCTGTACCCCTAAATGGAGGAAAACAGAGGCGGAATAATACGGTGTGTTATGGATGGAGGAATAGCCCAAACGACAAAAAATAGCCTAAACTACAAAACTAAAATGTTCTAAACCACAAAGATGTGCGATTCTGACAATTGAGACAATTTTTATAGGCAAGAATCGGGCTGAATTTAAATCTTTTCGCTTATTTTGCACTTGTCGGTTGAGCCTGCGTCATCTCCAAAAAGAGTAAAACAGGGTTTTATGGGTGATTTTAACGTGTGTAAAAGAAAATGCTACCCAAATAACTTCAAATAAAGACAACTCTATTTCAAGCGGCAAATGAGTTCTACAGCTTGAATTTGAATAATACAAACAATAGGATTCTCCTTTAAAAAGTCATGAAAAAGATTCATTTACTTCATTACTTATTGTTGTGCTACATGGTTCTTGCGGTAGCTACATCGTGCGGCGATGACGAGGATGACTACGCCCCCGACAATGTAAATGATCCCGAGAAACTAACTGATCCTTTGCCTACTACCGACCAGTTAGGCGTAACACACAACAACACGCTTTATTACCTTTCGTTCTGGAGCAAAGAAGACCATATGATATCCGAGAACATGATAAACCGTTACAAGGAGGCGGTTCCTTATGCTCCGGGAAAGAAGATGGAGGTTGGCGACGCGTTCTTCTTTACCCGGCAGGACATTGACCGGATTCAGTCGGATACCGATTTGCTGGCTGACATCAAGGATATGTTCCATAAGCGGAGCATCGTGATGATGATGGAGGGAGGAACGAACGAGGATTTTAATACCGTCTGCACGTTGCTGGATTGCTATAATCCTTATGCGAAGGAAGATGAGTCTTATTCGGACGAACTGCCGCTGTGGGTATTTTCTGGACCGCTTCCGTCGGCGAGCGGATTCTATTCCAAGCTCAATGCGCTCAGTACTGCTACCGGAGCTGATGGCAAAGAATCTGTACAGACGATTAATGAATACGGGCAGGGATTTCATTGCGACATGACAAGTCAAAGTTTACAAAGAGCCCTGGAACCGAAAGCTCCGTCAAACGGTTCGTCGGATTTGAAAAACTTGATATCTGCCTATATCGTTATCGGTCAAAATAGCTATACCGCACCTCCTGTTCATGGACATGAAGGTAAAGGGACAACCGATAATTTTCAAGTAGAAGCTAAGATATGGACCGCTTATAGCAAAGACCGGAAAGAACATTTTTATTTGGTAAATCTGGGTTTTATAGCCTATGTAGAACCTTCTTTTTATGGAGAATGGCATACCAAGGTCAGTACTCTGAAAATGAAAGGGTATGGCTTTTGCCTGACTGACGTAAATTTGGAATTCGCTCCGGTTCACCCGAATGGTGCCATTATTCATGCACATTCCCCGCAAACTACGGAACGCCAGAGCTCTTATACCAGCAGTGTCTCTTTCGAGTTAGGAGGAAGTGTCAGTGTCACTGGACCAGAGATTTCAGGAGGAATAAGCATTTCCAATAGCCATACGGAAACAATAAATGATATTGAAGTTATCAATAGAACCAATCCGGCCCAAGGAAGCCCACAGCTTAGGTGGTAGTTTAATTTACGCGAACCTTCTTCACATTTTAATATGTTTTGTTACGCGTCGAGTGCTGTCAATGGAGGTGCTAAGGCCGGGATAACCACTTGTAGCTTGTCCACAGATTTTATTATTTCTGTACCTGATGGAGCTGACAACGAATGGAAAGTAAGCATGTATCCAACACTGAAAACATATTTCTTTAGTGACCTTTTTGGATTCCATGATCAATATGAAACGCTATTTGATGATGCGGCAGAAAGCTGGATTGGCATCGAAAAAGTTTTTAACTTGCCGACTGTCGATCTGAAAGATGAATGATTTGTTACGTTGATATTAATAATTTCTAAAGTTATTGGATTATGAGAAAAACATTCTTGGTGATGAGCAGGCTTATCGATTTATTTGTGGATATCTTGCCTATAGATGAGCTTGGGTTTAAACATGTCAAACTTCAATCAGAAGGGAGACCACCGTATAATCCTGCAACATTACTAAAATTGTATTTATATGGTTATAAGCACTCAATAAGATCATCAAGAAAGTTGGAACACTTCCTGTAAAGTAAATGTGGAATTATGGTGGCTATTAGGAGGCTTAATGCCCTCTTTTCGGACAATTGCTTATTTAAAAAAAAATAATGCGGAGGCTTTTAGAAAAGTCTTTAGGCAGTTTGTCCTTATGCTAAAGGATATGGGTCTGATAGAAGGCGAAACCATAGGTATAGATTCTTTCAAGATATTTGCCCAAAATAGTCTCAGAAACAATTATACACAAAAGAAGATAGACAGACATCTTGAATATATAGATAACCGTATTGAAGAATTTGAAGTAGCTTTAGATAAGACTGATAAAGAAGAAGAAAAAGAACTTCTTAAATCTAAGATTAAATTACAACAAGACAGGCGTAAGAAATACGAAACTCTTGATACGGAATTGAAGAATAGTAATGATACTCAAATAAGTCTAACAGACAAAGATTCAAGAGCATTAATGTTAACCAATAATGTATCAGGAGTTGAATATGCGGTTCAAGCAGCCTTTGATAGTAAACACAAATTATTGGTTCACTCTCATATTGGAGCATCAACTGATAAAAGAGAACTATCAACAGCGGCATTGACCGTCCAGGAACTACTACAATTAGATTCGTTCAACACACTTAGCGATGCCGGTTATACTAGCGGCGACCAACTACAAGCCTGTAAATATTCAGGAATATGTACTTATTCATCGCCTATGCCATCAACATCACCTAATTCGAATTCCATACCACTGGCTGAATTTCATTATATAAATGACGGAGATTATTATATCTGCCCTTGTGGAGAACAAATGACAACAACAGGGAAATGGAGAATCCGTCCCAATTATAGATCAAAAGTATATAAAACATCAGCTTGTGTAAATTGCTCAATAAGAGAAAAATGTACTCAAAATCAAAATGGCAGAGTAATAGAAAGAAGTGAATATCAAGATGTAATAGATGAAAATAACGCCAGAGTTATAGGAAATAGGAATTACTACAAATTGAGGCAACAAATTATAGAACATCAATTTGGGATTTTAAAACGCCAATGGGGATTTACATATACCCTAATGAAAGGCAAAGCCAATGTGTTGAGTGAGGTTAACATCTTTATGACCATATATAACCTGACACGCTGTATCAACATAATGGGGATGGATGAACTCAAAAGAAGACTAAGGGCTTTCTTGCCATTAGTATCATTATATATGTCCTTATTGTTGATAAAATATGAAATGCAGAAAAAAGAATTTTATCTTGCAATTTAAATATGTAATCTAAATACACAACTCTTGAATTAATATAAAGGAAAAGTGTGAGTTTAAGAGGAGCATTAGTCTTCCAAAAGGGGGGGGTGCACAGACTCTCGGATGCTTACTCTTTTCTATAAGCTTGTGGAGTTACATGATATTTTTCTTTAAAGCATTTGCTGAAATATTTTGGGAAATTAAAACCAGTCCGATCGGATATTTCGGATATGTTTAATTCAGGATTGTTCTTTAGTAGATACGCTGCTCGTTTCAAACGGATAGTCATAATGAGGTCACTTGGAGTCTGTCCTGTTATTGCTTTTAGTTTGGTGAATAATTTAGTTCTGGCAATTCCCATTTGGGCAACAAGTTGGTCTACACTAAAATTCACATTATCAATTTCGTTTTCAATAATTTCTGTGACTTTGTCCATAAACTTTTTATCCAGGATATTATTGGTCAGAATTAGAGTATCTATTTGCGGTTGTTTACTGAATTTCTCCTGTAACATAATTCGATTATTAACGAGATTATTGCATCTTGATAATAAAATATTGATATTAAATGGTTTGGTGATATAATCATCTGCTCCCATTTTCAAACCTTCCAGATTGTGTTCAATTGCAGTTTTGGCGGTTAACAGAACAACGGGAATATGGCAGGTATCGAAATTTTGTTTGATAGCCAGGCAAAGTTCTGTTCCTGACATTTCAGGCATAATGATGTCACTGATAACAATATGAGGCATTTCCGAACACGTTTTTTCCAACCCTTCTTTACCATTAACAGCAGTAATTACTGTATAAAGTGATTTGAAAATGTTGACTAACATTTCTCTAAGCGAGTCATTGTCTTCTACAATTAGTATTTTGTATTTTCCTTCTTTTAGTATACTTTCGTTATCTATATTTTCCTTTTCCTGCTCTAGAGGCTGTTGATAGACTAAATTCAAATTAGTGACTTCATTTGAACAAGAAGTGTTGGAATTTGTACAGATTTGGTCGTTTGTGAAATGCTCTTTTCCTGTCATTAGGTGGATGCGGAAAGTTGTTCCCTCTCCAAGCTCGCTGGACACATCGATACTTCCATGATGCAATTCGATGATACCCTTAGTGAGAGCCAGACCAATACCAGTACCTGTATGTGATGGGGACTCTGTGTCTGCTTGATAAAAACGATTGAAGATCTTATCAATATCTTTTTCAGCAATGCCTGAACCATTATCTGTTATTTCAATTAACACTTCCTGATTTCGCTTTCTGACTGCGATAGATATTGTTCCCCCTGCTTTGGTATATTTGAATGCATTAGAAATAAGATTATTAATAGCTTTTTGCATTTGTTTGGCATCAAACCATACACTGATATTATTACTACTTTTTTCAAAATTAAAAGTGATTTGGCGTTGTGCCGCATATTCCTGAAACAGCAGGTAGTGTTCATATATAAAATGAACCATATTGTGTTCGCAGACTTTGATGGTCATATGTCCTTGTTCTTGTTTCCGGAAATCCAGTAATTCGGTTACAAGTTCTCTTAACTGCAGGCAACTTTTGTAAACTCCCAAAATCTTATTGTACACATTGGGGTTGAAAGAACGTACTTGCAGTAGCATTTCCATTTGGCCGATAATGAGTGTCAACGGTGTTCGGAACTCGTGGGATATGTTGGTGAAAAAACATAGTTTTGCCTGATTTAGTTTTTCGATATCTTCGATATGTCTTTTTTCGTATTTAAGAGATTCCTGTAATTTTAGGCGATGATGATATGTATGTATGATATAATATGTAAGTATGATGATGCCTATAATGTATGCTAAATAGGCCCATATTGTACGATAAAAGGGAGGTAATATTTCTATTTGTAATCGATTAGGGGGAACTAGTTTTTCGTTTACGTTTTCTGCTTTTACAATTAATGTATAATTGCCGGGAGCAAGATTAGTATAAGTAATAGTGTTTTGTTCCAATACATTCCATGTGTCTGAGAAACCTTCCAACTGATAAATAATTTTATTCTTATTGAAAGGTATGTAATCTGTAGTTGTATATTCGATATTGAAAATGTTCTGAATAGATTTTAGGGTTATTTTTGGGGTATATGTAATATTCCGGTGTAATATTCCACTTTGGTCTCCAGTCTGAATATTTTCTCCGTTCACTGTCAGACGACATGGAAGTATGCGATAAGATCGTGGCGTCTGTTCCAAATCTTTTTCCTGGAAAGAAATCATTCCGGTGGTTCCACCAATAAATATTTCTCCTTTCCGGCTTTTATAGAGCGCATTTTCACTTATGCAGCTTAAGGGCAATTCATCATAGTTCCTGAATTTTTTATGTTGATAATCTAATATTGAGAATCCTTTATCCGTTGTCACTAACAATTTTTCAGGTGATAGTTCGCAAATATTATATATTACATTGCTGGCAAGCCCGTTTTTACGTTTATCGAAATTGATAAAATCATCAGTCTCTTTTCTATATAAATCTAGTCCATTTTCATTTGTACAAAACCAGAGCCTTTTTTGACTGTCCTCGTAAATGGAATTAATACTATTGCTACTGAGACTGTGTTTATTACTGTTCTTATGTTTGTAAATGGAGAATTTTTGACTGTCAAAATGATAAGCACACGCTCCGCTGTTATTGTTGGCTATCCATAATGTACCTTCGTGGTCTAAAGTCAGCCCTATAGTGGATATCGTATTATAAAGCGCATTCTTATCCTGAAATAACAATTTGCATTTGCCTGTTTGTGGGTTAAATAGCGTGACTCCATTTGCTGTGGCCAATATCAATTGTTTCTGATAAGGGATAATATCCTCCACAAGATTGGACGGAAGAGAACTGCTGTCTCCTTTTTTATTTTTATATTGAGTGAAATGGCCGGTCTTCATATCTAGTTTGTTCAGTCCTTTTAGATGTATACCAAGCCATAATACTTGTTGCAGAGAATCATAGTAGACAGCCCTTACATTATCGTGTGGTAAATTACAGGAACTACTTTTGCTTAGATAATGTTTGTAAGTCCGGGTAGCAGGATTATATTTATTGATTCCTCCCCGTTCTGTACATATCCATAAGTTTCCTTCGCAATCTTCCAGCATACGTCCGATAATGGGAGAACTTAATCCTTCCTCCTCCTTGGAAGAGGCCTGATATTCGCGATAAATCTGTTTTTGTGGATTGAAATAATTGACGCCACCGGAATAGGTTCCTATCCAGATAGTTCCTTGTTTGTCACAGTATAATCCCCAAATAGAGGAGTGGCTTAAACTTTTGTTATGTTCCTGTTTAAAATATCTGTAAAATTCTCCAGTATTCTTATTATATTTGTTCAACCCGTTAAAAGTTCCTATCCATATGTTACCTTCTGTATCTTCGCAACACCTGTGAGTAAAATTGGAACTGATTGTCGTCGGATCTTCCTCTTTACACTGAAACTTGCCAATTTGTTCGCCTTGAATGCGGTACAGCCCGTGACCGGAACTAGCGGTTATCCAATACTCTCCGTTACTATCCCTGAAAATATCAGAAATATTCCCTGCTGTAATAGGATGGGTTAGTTCTTTTTGGGGAGTTAGTATATATAGTCCCCGGTCACTTCCGATGAGTATGGAATCATTATGTATATATAATTTTCTGATATATCCTTCGTTATCCGGAAATTTATAGAAAGGCTCCAGCTTGTTACCGTTGTATTTAAATATTTGTTTGGATGTTGCAGCGTATAAATAACCGGAGAAGAACTGCGCTCTCATATTATTTCTGGTTATCGTACTAAATAAATCTTTTTCTATATCATAAACGGAAATACCTCTGTTGGTCATAATAAAAACATGTCCGTTCCGGTCACCGGTAATATGATATATATCATTGTATAAAATGCTGTTGGAAATATCTTTCTCCTTTTGATAAATTTTAATTTTTCTCCCGTTATATACGCCGATTCCATTGCGAGTACCGAACCACATGAATTCACGTTCATCCTGATAAATGGAAGAAATGGAATTATTAGGTAGGCCATCGTCGGTTGTCAGATGAAGAAATGATATACTTTGTGCTTTTCCTGATAATGTGTATATTAGTAAATAAAAAATGAGTATAATCCTGCTTTTCATATTCTAGATCTTATTATACAAGTTACAAATATATCGTTTTATATTAAATAAAGGGTATTTGTGTATTCTTTTTTTTGTCGTTTATTGTACATTTTAGGTCGTTTATTGTACATCTCTATTTTTTGTCGCATTGCATATATTTGGCATCCCCTTTCTGTACAGATATTATCCTTTTTTGTGATTAGCGTGCGTATTTTTGTTTTCTCAAAATAATATGAATTATTTATGAAAAGTATTATTTCAATTTGTATAACCTTGTTTTTCACTTTTGTGTGTGCTTGTGAAAGGGTAGAGGAAAATTATCTTTCAGAAAACGTTGAGTATGCAGCAGCGCAATATGATTTGCTGATAGAAAAACTGGGAAAAAATGGTAAGCCTTGGGCACCTCGTACGGTAGATACTAAAGGAAATATAGTATATGCCCATAACGTATGGGACTGGACTTCGGGCTTTTTCGCGGGAAGCCTTTGGTATTTGTATAATCTTACGGGAGATGAGAAATGGAAAACATTGGCGAAAAAGTATACGGAAACTCTGAAACAACAACAATATATAACTTCTCATCATGATGTCGGCTTTATTATAGGATGTAGTTATTTAAATGGCATGCGTATGGGACAGGAGGCATATGATACAATTATCGTGCAAGCGGCCAAGTCCCTTTCCACTCGGTTTCGTCCTGGAGCCGGAGTTATCCAATCATGGAATACCCGTACAGGATGGCAAGCACAAAGAGGCTGGGAGTGTCCTGTTATTATTGATAATATGATGAATTTGGAAATTCTTTTTGAGGCAACTTCTCTTTCCGGTGATTCTACTTTTTACAATATGGCGGTTTCACATGCAGATATGACTTTAAAGAATCATTTTCGTATGGATGGGAGTTCTTATCATGTAGTTGATTATGATATGAGAACAGGTAAGGTGCGAAGTCGTTGCACAGCTCAGGGATATTCCGACGAATCAGCTTGGGCACGTGGGCAAGCCTGGGGTATTTATGGATATACAATGTGTTATAGGTATACACGTCAATTAAAATATCTTGAGCAGGCAGAAGCTGCCTATGAATTCGTATGTACACATCCCAATCTTCCTGAAGATTTGATTCCTTATTGGGATTTTGATGCAGTGAATATTCCCCATGAATTAAGAGATGCTTCCGTTGCTGCTATTATGGCTGCCGCCTTGTATGAATTGAGCATGTATTCGAATAAAGCAGAGTATAAAGAGACGGCAGATAAAGTAATGCATTCTTTGTCATCATCGGATTATCGGAGTAAGATTGGTGAAAATCACAATTTCTTATTGATGCATTCTGTTGGAAGTTATCCGCATGGAAGCGAAATAGATGTCCCTTTGATTTATGCAGATTATTATTTTCTGGAAGCATTGAAGCGGAAAAGGGATTGCGACATTGAAGCTAAGAGTAAATCAGTGCAGAAGTAGTGCTGTAATGGTGATTTTTTTGTACTAAAAGGGTGTTTTTTGTACAATGATTAATAGAGAACTTGGGAGGATAATTTTTATACTTCTTATGTACGTTTTTGGTTTTTGTTTTTTGGTTTTCTAACTATATTCGCAGTGTGAATAAACATCTTTGTCAGGTCGTTTTTTTTAGTCAATTTGATGAATTTTTAATCATTCTAGTAACTTAAATTTAAATGCAATGAAAGACTTTTTCACTCCAATGAAGATACCCCAAAAATGGGTATGTCTGCTAGCGATGTCTTTTGTGTTTGGACAACAGGCATTTTCTTCAGAGAACTATGTAACGGAAAGTATAGCTGTTTCGGCAGATATTATGCAGCAGAAAAGTAAGACGGTTGTTGGTACGGTAACTGATAATGGCGAGCCTATAATAGGTGCCAGTGTCGTGGTGAAGAATGCCGGTAAAGGTGTTATAACAGATATGGATGGGAATTTTAAACTGGATGTTCCTGTTGGTGCGACAATTGTCATATCTTATGTCGGATATGATAGTAAAGAAATTGTTTATAAGGGCGAGTCTACTTTAAAAGTTGAATTATCTGAAGATGTTTTGCAGTTGCAGGAAGTACAAGTTGTAGCGTATGGCGTAACGAAGAAAGTGACAGTGACGGGTGCTATTTCATCTGTGGGTACAGAAGAAATTCTTAAATCACCAGTCTCAAGTATATCCAATGCATTGACCGGCAAATTACCGGGGTTGTCTACTGTGCAGCGGACTGGGCAGCCGGGAGCTGATGATGCAACAATGTATGTTCGTGGTGTCGGTTCGTTGACAGAAGGATTATCGTCACCACTTGTTTTGGTAGATGGGGTAGAACGTTCGTTCAACCAACTTGATCCTAATGAAATTGAAGATATTTCTATTTTGAAGGATGCTTCGTCAACGGCTGTGTTTGGTGTTCGTGGTGCTAATGGTGTTATTTTGGTAACAACGAAAAGGGGACAAGAAGGAAAACCTAAAATAAATGTATCTACTTCTTATTCTTTACAAATGCCAACTCGTATGCCGGAATTTGCCAACAGTTATGAGTATGCAAGTACATATGTCAATGCCCAGCGTCAGGATGGAATAGAGAGTAACTTTGCTTTTACGGATGAAGCGATTGAAGCCTACCGGACACACAGCAATCCTTTAGCTTATCCAGATACGGATTGGGTGGATATGTTAATAAAGGACGTGGCTTTGCAAACGCAACATAATTTTTCTATTTCCGGAGGAACAAGAGGAGTCCGTTATTTTGCTTCCTTGGGTGTGTTGACGCAAGATGGTCTATTCAAGTCGTTTGAGAAAGAGTATGATGGTAATTTCAAATATAACCGTTACAATTATCGTATAAATCTGGATTTGGACCTGACGAAAACCACATTGATGCGTATGAATTTAGGTGGGCGTGTTAATGATAAGCGTACGCCGAATTATGAAGGAAGTAGTGATATCGGATTATTGTTCCGTGATATTTATTGGGCTATTCCAATGTCGGGGGTAGGTGTTATGGATGGAAAATGGATATGGCCTGATACAAAAGAATTTAGTCTGCCGGGTACTGTAAGAGACGGACTTTATCCATATTATGGAAAAGGATATAACACTTCAGCAGGGAATATCCTGAATTTTGATTTTATGCTGGAGCAGAAATTGAATTTCATCACTAAAGGTTTGAAGGCACATGTAAAAGCATCTTATAATAGCGGTGTGACTTTGAAAAAGTTGCGTAAAACTTCTTATCCTCATTATGAGACGATAGTAAATGAAGATGGTACAGTGAATTTGCGTAAAGTGGGAGATCAGACCAATCTTCAATATTCGGAGAGTACAAGCCGGAGCAGAGACTGGTATATGGAGGTCGCCATGAATTATAAGCGTGATTTTAGTGATCATCATGTTTCAGCCTTGGCTATGTACAATCAAACAATGAAATATTATCCGGATAGTAATCCGGATGAATTTAAATCTATTCCCCGAAGCTATATTGGTTTAGTTGGGCGTGCTACTTATGACTGGAAAACACGTTATATGGTTGAAATGAACGTGGGGTATAATGGTTCTGAGAATTTTGCGCCAGGTAAGCGGTTTGGTCTTTTTCCCGCAGTATCAGCAGGTTGGGTTCTGACAGAGGAAAACTTTATGCAACCTTTAAAACCGTGGTTGAGTTATTTTAAACTTCGTGCTTCCTATGGTGTAGTGGGGAATGATCGTGTGAGTGGTAACTATCGTTTTCTTTATCTGCCGGATTCTTATAATCCGTCGACAGGTAGTTATTATTTTGGAAATTCCATATCTACAGCATGGCGAGGTGCAGTGGAAAGTAAGATTGGTAATCCCGACGTAACTTGGGAAACGGCTGCAAAGCAGAATTATGGGGTGGATGCTTATTTCATTAACAGCAAACTAAAAGTTAATTTTGATTATTTTATTGAGCGTCGTAAGGATATTCTCACAAATCGTAAGGTTCTGCCAACTTATTTAGCAGCAAATTTGCCTATTGCCAATATTGGCAAAGTTGATAATAAAGGATATGAACTGAGTGTAAACTGGAGGGATAGAATTCATTATTTTAGATATCATATAGGTTTCAATCTGGCTTATGCTAAAAATAAGATCGTCTTTCAAGATGAAGTTCCCTATCCTTACGATTATATGAGAAAGACCGGTAAGCCGGTTGGGCAACAGATGGGGTATAAATACGATGGATTCTTTTCGAAAGAAGATGTGGCAAAGTATGAGACCGAACGTGGTAAATCAATACCGGATCATGGAACAGGGTATATTCCTAAGCCGGGTGATGTGAAATATAAGGATTTAAATAATGACCATAAGATAGACCAGTACGATGTTGCCGCTATCGGTTATCCAGTTTACCCACTTCTTACAGGAGGAATAAATTTGGGATTTTCCTATAAAGGATTCGATTTCAGTATGACATGGTCCGGCGCAACAAAAGTTTCCCGCTTATTGGATGATATTTTCCGTGAACCGTTTGGAGCCACAGATTCTCGTTCGTTAATGAAATATATGATAGATGACATGTGGACGCCGGAAAAAGGAAATTCAGCTAAAGCTCCTGCCATCTCGTTTACGAATAAAGTAAATAATTACAGAGACTCGGATTTATGGTTACGTGATGCTTCCTACTTGCGTTTGAAAAATGTGGAGATTGGTTATAATTTTTCTAAAAAAATATTGAGCAAAATCAATATTGGAAGTCTGAGAGTTTTTGCAACAGGTTATAACTTGTTGACATTAGATAAATTGAAAATTGTAGATCCGGAATCTCGTCCCAACGGTAATGCAATGTATCCGGTAGTAATGGTGATAAATATGGGCTTGAAAGTAGGATTTTAATTTATAAAAATAAAGTTAGTCATGAAAAAGATAAGAAAATATATTTATCTGTTACTGATCTTCTCATATGTTTCTTTTACATCATGCGAGGATTTTGCTTTAGGGGAGAAATTTCTTCAAAAACCTCCTAGCGGGGATGTTACTATCGACACTATTTTTTCGACGGCAGAGTATGCCCGGAGAGTATTATGGTATGCTTATTCGAAATTGCCTTATGGCTTTTCTACCGGTTATAATAATTCGACTTCGATGCGTGTGGGTTCAATAGAATCGTTGACTGATCTGGCACAGTCATATGTTGGTTATGCAGGAGCGGATAAGTTGTATTATCCGGGACTTTATAATGCCGGAAGTGAAGACGAATCAGGTGGAGAGGCTCATGCAACTAAATACAATATGTACGCACGTGATCCTTGGAAAGGGATTCGCCATGCATGGGTCTTTATTAATAATGTGGACCGAGTACCGGATATGACGGCGGAAGAGAAGTTGCGTTTGAAGGCGGAGGCCAAAATTACCATTGCTGTGCAGTATTCTGAAATGTTGCGTCATTATGGAGCCTTACCTATTGTTGACCATGCTATTATGCCGGAAGAAATGGGGTTACCGGAGCGTGCCACTTTGCAACAGACTGTGGATTTCATAACCCGGTTGTTGGATGAGGCTATTGCATGCAAAGAATTACCTTGGGCTTTGCCGGAAGATGATCTGAGTAATGAGAGTGGACGTATGACAGGGGCGGCTGCCATGGGATTAAAGCTAAGAGTACTGTTGTTCGTAGCCAGTCCGTTGTTCAATTCTGACGAGCCTTATTTTCCGGGGGAAGCCTCTGATAAATTGATGACTTGGTTTGGCGGGTATAGTGAACAACGCTGGAAAGATGCGGCAAAAGCGGGGGAAGATTTTTTCAAATCTTGGAAACAAGGTGGTTTTTATGAATTGGTACAAAAAGAAACGGCAACTAAAAATACAATTCGTCAGGCATTTCAGGATGCATATTATACCAGGGGTACTACAGAGAGCCTAATTTCTGTACGCAGGCATTTTAGGACAAATGATATCAGGACGTTGCTGCAAAGTTTACGTTGGGGCGCATGGTGTCCGACAAAAGAATGTTTTGACTTGTTCCCGATGGCGAATGGTGATGATTTTGATTGGGATAATCCTGTTCATAAGAAAAATCCTTTTATAAATCGTGATCCTCGGTTGTGTGAAACAATCTTATTGGATGGTGACGATTTTCAAGGTAGAAAGGCTGCGGTATTCAAGGAAGATGCTAATGATAAAAAGAATTATCCCAAAGGTGCGGATTGGAATAAGAACAATTTGGATAGTAAGAGTTTGTCAACAGGGATTGCTGGACGTAAATTCGCTCTTGACCGGAAAGGGGAGTACAATAACCGTGTAATTCATTGGCCTTATTTACGTTTGGCTGAAGTATATCTTGCTTATGCAGAGGCATTGAATGAATGTGGGCGTACCAGTGAAGCATATCAGTATATCAATGCAGTTAGAGCACGCGTTGGTTTGCCAGGGCTGGTATTGAAAGGAAAACTAGATGAGAAAACAGAGTTTCGTGAAGCAGTACTTAGAGAACGCGTTTGTGAATTTGTATGGGAAGAAAACCGTTTCTTTGATTTGATACGTTGGAAACGTGAATCTGATTTTACAAAACATTTGCATGGAATTAATGTGTATCGTCATAAAACTACCAAAGAATATAAATTTGATTTTCCGCAGTTGCCGGAAAGAGTATGGCAAAAGCCGGGAGGATTTTCTGCAAAATGGTATTTGAGTGCATTTCCGGATAAGGAAGTGAATAAAGGATACGGGTTAGTGCAGAACCCGGGATGGTGATAATGAAAATCATTCAATGAATAAAGAAAATAAAAGAATACTATGAATAAAGCTATAAAATTAGTAATGACAGGTTTGCTGGTGTCGGTAAATATGCTGGCACAGGAAACGGACAGCATACAGCAGTATGGCCGAGGTATTTCGGTTGACTGGAAAGAATCTACTACTGCGGGAGGAATGGTGACAGCAGGGCAATTATCCCATAAAACGAGTATTAATCCTTCTAACTCATTATTTGGTTCTATTCCAGGACTATATGTGTTACAGAATGCCGGCAGTTCCTGGGCAGATGGTGCTACTATGTATATAC
>NZ_EQ973365.1:19518-60128 GCF_000157055.1 Bacteroides sp. 2_2_4
GCTGATATTGGTTGATGGCTTTGTACGTTCCATATCAGACCTGACAGTGCAAGAAATAGAATCTGTGGTTGTCTTGAAAGATGCCGTAGCTTTGGCACTGTATGGAATACGAGGAGCTAATGGGGTCGTTTATGTTACCACGAAACGTGGAAAGACTGGCAAGCCGGTAATTAATTTCAATTATGAGTTTAATATGGGGACTCCGGTCCGTTTACCGGAAATGGTAGATGGATATACTTATGCCCAAGCTTTGAATGAAGGGTTGAAAAATGATCATCTTAGCCCCCGTTATACTCAACGTGAACTAGACGCGTTCAGAGATCGTACTTACCCAGACTTTTATCCGGACGTAGATTGGTGGGGAGAGGCTTTGCGGAATCATAGCCTTGGTCAGAATGCAAACTTTTCCATTCAGGGAGGGGGTGATAAGGTACAATATTATGCACAGTTGAATTATCTGAAAGATCAGGGAATTCTGAAGCCGACTAATGACAATGAAGATTATTCCACCCAGCTTAAATTCTCAAAGTTGAATATACGGACTAATCTTGATATACAGGCTACCAAAACCACGAAAGTGCAATTGAGTATGCTAGGTAATTTCTCAGAACACAATCGTCCAGGTGCACAGATAGATGATATCTTCACAGCCTTGTACCAGGTTCCTTCAGGAGTGTTTCCTGTTAAAACAAAGAATGAGGTATGGGGAGGTTCTACTATTTATTCTAATAATCCTATTGCTCTCATTTCAGGTAAGGGATATGCGCGTTCACAAAATCGTGCTTTGTATGCCGATATGAATATTCAACAGGATTTGAGTACTCTTACTCCCGGTCTATCTGCTTCAGTCCGAGTGGGGCTTGACAGCGATGCTAGTTACTGGGATTCCAATACTCGTAACTTTGCTTATGAGTCTTCAGTGAAAGGATGGGATGGAGAAGAAGACCAATATAAAAACTTGCGTAATGAATCTGCTTTGAGTTTTAGCAGCAGTACAGGAGAAATTGTCCGCCGCTTTAACTTTAATGCCCAATTAAATTATGATAGAAATTGGGGATTACATCGGCTGAATACAGTTTTACTTTATGCTATGGACCGGATGGATCGTGATGGACAGAATGCTTCCCGGGCATATATGGATATGGTTGGACAAGCGCATTATAGCTATAAAAACCGTTATTTACTTGATTTTGCTTTATCGGGTTCGGCATCCAGTGTTTTGGAACCGAATCATCGTTGGGGAATATTTCCGTCAATAGGTGCTGGTTGGATTCTTTCAGAAGAAAGCTGGATGAAAGGAAAATCGGTTGATTTCTTAAAATTGAGAGCATCTTATGGTATAGTTGGAAGGGCGGATTTTGGGGTAAATCTGTATAAGTATTATATGGGAAGTGGTAATAGTTATTATTTCAAGGATACTCCGGCCAGCCAAAGTGGTATGACTGAAAAGCAAATTGCTGTAGACGGGCTTACTTATGAAAAGTCGCATAAGTTGAATGTTGGTATGGATTTCATGGCATGGAAGAAGTTGTCATTAACTATTGATGGATATTATGATCATCGGACTGATATTCTGGTAGATGGTGGTAATGCGATTTCTTCTGTGTTCGGAATGACCGTTCCCAAGCGTAATGATGGTGTTGTCAATAACTATGGAGTGGAATTAATGGCAGGTTGGAATGATCGGATAGGCGAGTTCACTTATCAGATAAGCGGGCAATTCTCCTTCAATCGGAGTAAAATTATCAACATGAATGAAGAATACCGTCCGTATGATTATTTGGAGCGTACAGGGTGTCGTGTCGGTCAAATATTTGGTTATGAAGTAGAGGGAATCTATAAGAATCAGGAAGAAATAGACCAACGTGAGGTAAAACAATATTTGTCGGAAGTACGTCCTGGTGATCTAAAACTCAAAGATCAGAATGGTGATAAACGTATCGATCAATATGATCAAATTGCTATGGGATATAATGCTACCTGTCCGGAAATTTATTATGGTTTCAATTTAGGTGCTGAATACAAGGGATTGGGAGTTTTGGCGCAATTTCAGGGAGTGGCCAATTATAGCCAAGTGCTGGATACACGAAGTGTATACCGACCATTGATTAACAATAATACAATTTCCAGATATTATTGGGAAAATCGTTGGAGCGAGAATAATCCGAATGGGACATTACCCAGGCTAACTACATTAGGATCAGCGAATAATTATAATAATAACTCATTATGGGTGACAGATACTTCGTTTTTGAAGTTACGAACATTAGAAGTTTATTATCAATTACCTGATAAATGGCTACGTAGGCAGAATATTGTGAAATCGGTGAAACTTTATGTTCGCGGACACGACCTGTTATGTCTGGATGGCATTGATATTGCAGATCCGGAGGCGTTGGGAGTTACTCATCCTGCGATGAAACAATATACATTTGGTTTTAATTTACAATTCTAAATTGGAGAGACAATGATAAAAAAAATAAAGATTAAAAATATAGTACTGCTTCTATCTTTATTGATGATGACAGGATGTGATTTTATGGATTGTGATGAGTCTGATAACTTTACCAAACAAGAGGTGCTTGATAGCTATAATCGTGTGAAGCAACTGGCAACCAATGTATATGGTTTCTTAAAAGCGGACTTTTGTTCTATAGATGGGGCCATGCTGGATGCGGCTACGGATGATGCCGTCCATATTTACAAGTCTTCCAATATCCAGCGGTTTGTGGATGGTACATGGTCTGCCAATAATTTGGTGGATAATGTATGGGGACATTATTACAAAGGAATTCGGGCAGCCAACTTCTATTTGAAGGAAACTGCCGGACTGACATTTGATGAATGGAAATATTCGGATGATTATGAGGCTATAATGAAAGAGTTTACTAATTATCAATATGAAGTCCGTTTCCTTAGAGCATATTTCTATTTTGAATTAATCAAGCGTTATCGCAATATTCCTTTTGTACTAGATGTCTTGGCACAGAATGAAGCTAACGGGGTAAATCCTGAATCTTATGAGAAAATTGCTAAATTCATCGTGGATGAATGTTCGGATCTTGCACAGATTTTGCCTGTGAATTATGATAATTTCAGTACAAAAGAGAAGGGACGTGTTACGCGGGCAGCTGCTATGGCATTAAAATCGCGTGTTACTTTGTATATGGCCAGCCCTTTATTTTCAGAAGATAGTGAAGATAAATGGAAACAAGCCGCAGAAGCTGCTTATGATATTATTAAACAGAAAACAGATTTAGGCTTGGACTTGGTTCCTTATCCTCAAATATTTAATGACGTTAATAATCAGAAAGCTGAGGTGATATTGTATCGTCCGACAGGTGAGAGCGGTGACTTTGAGAAGGCTAATTTTCCTATTGGAGTGGAGGGTGGAAAGACATCTACCTGTCCGACACAAAACTTGATGGAAGCGTATGATATGAAGGATGGTACTCCTTTTGTATGGAATAATCAGTCAGATCCATACGATAATCGTGATCCTCGTATGAAATATACGATTGTTTGCAATGAAATGAAATGGCCTGTAGACCCTGTGGAAATATGGGAAGGAGGAACTAACGGATTGCCATTGCAGAATGCCACTACTACAGGATACTATTTGAAAAAGTATGTAAATAACACGATTAGTTTCGAGGCTGGTAGCACTGTTACGAAAAAACAGCATAATTGGGTATTGTTCCGTTATGGTGAGATTTTGCTTAATTATGCAGAAGCTATGATTAATGCTTTTCATGATCCCAACTATAAAGATGCTGTTTACAACATGAGTGCGCGTGAAGCGGTAAATCAGATTCGTGGTCGTACAAATATTTCGTTGCCCGGTTTTCCGTCGGATATTACAGAAAAAGATTTCGTTAAACGCCTGAAGAATGAGCGTCGTGTTGAGTTAGCTTTTGAAGGTCATCGTTTTTGGGATGTACGTCGCTGGAAGGAACTGGGACAGACGGCCAATATATATGGAGTAAAAATAACGAAGAATAATGAGGTAATCAGTTATGAGAAATTCTTACTCGAAACCCGTGCGGTAACTGATAATATGTATTTTTATCCTATACCCAATACAGAACGCTTTAAAAATCCGAATTTGGGACAGAATCTCGGATGGTAATTATAAAAAGAATATTGGAGTGTCTCCCCGGTAGGAGAGAATACTCCAATATCCAGTTTTTAACTACACCAACGTGGTCTAATGCTCTTTTTTATGAAATATATTTTTTTCTTTCTTATATTATTTTCCTCAAAGCATATTCTTCTTGCTAATGAAATTACAATGGAGCAGGCTAGAAAAGTGGCTATGAGTTTTTTTTGTGAAACGATACGATCCCGTGGTGGAATTCCCAGACTTCAGCTCGTCTGGGATGGTGAAAGTACTACTACGAGAGGTGGATCATCTCCCGCATTTTATGTGTTTAACCGTATGGATAGTGATGGGTTTGTGATTATCTCGGGAGATGATGTTACCATGCCGATATTAGGATACTCTTGCTCGAATCATTTTGTAGTTGAAAATATGCCTCCCAACTTGCTTGATTGGATGGATGAATTACGCAATCAGATTAATGCGGTCCGGGAGGAACATGTTGTGGGCACTTCTTATATTTCGAAAGCTTAGACGCGGGCATCAGACGCTATTGGTACGCCAATAGTGAAATTAACCACAGCCTTGTGGGACCAGCAAGCGCCTTTCAACAGACTATCTCCGACAACCAGTGACGGAAAGTCAATTACCGGCTGTGTAGCTACTGCAATGGCGATTATTATGCAATATTATCAATGGCCGGATCAGGGTGTAGGAACTGTACCTGCTTATACTCTACAAGCTGATAAGAATACCCAGATACCAAGCAAAACTTTTGATCGTCCTTATGTTTGGAGCAAGATGCCGGTAAAAGTTGATAAGAATTCGGATACTGATATAAAGGATGAGGTTGCAACTCTTATATATGATTGTGGCATTATTTCAAAGTCACAGTTTGGCAGGAAGTCTACGTGGGCATATTACGAGAATGCACTGGAAGGTATGATAAAGTATATGAAATATAATAAGGGGACTCATATGCAGAATCGGGCTACCCGTGTTATGAGTGAATGGCATCAGATGTTAAGGAAAGAACTTGATGCAAAAAGGCCGATTCTATATACAGCTTCTACTAAATCCGGTGGAGGGCATATGTTTGTAATAGATGGCTATACCCAGAAAAATTATTATCATGTTAATTGGGGGTGGAGTGGAAGTTCGAATGGTTATTACTTATTGACTGTTATGGATCCGTCAAATCCGGGTTCCGGCAGTTCTAGCGGTGGATACACTCAAGAGCAAGCTGCTTTTTTTAACTTGATACCAGATAAGGATGGCACCTCTGCTTTTACAGATAATTTGGTTCTTATTAGGAAGGAAGTGAATGGTGTCTATTATGAAGGACTTGTAATGGATGCTGTTAATATTCAGCCAGAACAAGAATTTAAAATAAGTATAGGAGCTGTTTACAACATCGGACGGTCAGCTTTTGACGGAAACCTGAGAATAGCTTTAGTAGGCAAGAACGGAACTATAAAAGAATATATATCGAGGAAATCCCTGTTAAGTATCCGGCAGACTCTTACCATAGTGAAACAGACTGTTTCTGTAAAATAACCCTACCAATAAAGGCCGGAGATCGGATTAGAGTATATTACAAGGGTAAATATTCAGAGGATTGGGAATATTTGCGGGGTGGCTCACTATTGAAATCTGAAATTATTCTCAAGGAGGAAGATATGCCTTTGGAAAAAATGACCAGTTTTGCTTATGATAAGAAAAATAAGAAGATTAGTCTGAAGACTTGTCCCCAGGTAGAGTATCAGGTGCTCTCACTAACTAATAACGTGGTATTTTCAGGAATTACTAATGATGATAACCCGGAGATTCGGATTGATACAAGTGAGTTGATTGACAGAGAGTATGTCATTGTGCTCCGGAAGAAAATAGAGGATGAAGACGAGTATGAAGAAAAAAGAATACGTTTTGCAATAGGTAATCAAAATAAGAAATAGGAGAATATGAAGGAGATATTGAAACATATTGGACTGACTTTAATTTTTTTCATGGTATATTCATGTAGCGGTGGAGAGGATATTTTGCAGGAGGGACCGGAAGAAGACCCTTTTAAGGACTATTGCCTTGTAACAATAGAGCATAGCGGGAAATCATTTGGTTTTCTTGAATTTACAGGCAGTAAACTGTCTGGTAATATTCAATGGGGAGATGATAAATCTGAGATGTTTGCAGGAAAAAACACTCCGTCACATGTATATCAGACCGCGGAGGAACATATTATCGTCATAAAAGTTCAACAGGCTGATGGGATTATGTTGCCAAGTATCGAGGGGGTATCTCGGATAAATTTATCTGATTTTTAGTTAATTGAAATATTCTAAAAAAGGAGAAAATGAAAAGAATAATTTTTATATTTATAGTTTTGTTGATGGGGGTGGAAAGTGTATCTGCCCAGTCCTGCACATGGATCTACAGCACGGAAGGAAATATGTGGAAAGAATCGAAAATCAGATTACAATTAAAGCCTGATAAGGAACCCGCTTTAAAGGTGGATACAACAGAAAGCATTCAGGTATTCAAAAGATGGGGAACTTGTCTCAACGAACTGGGATGGGATGCTTTGAATTTGTTGCCCTTTGAACAACAGAAGGAAGTATTAAGTAATCTTTTTTCAAAAGAAGGCGCTTTACGTTTTTCCATGGGGCGTATACCGATGAATGCCAATGATTATGCACGGGACTGGTATAGTTGTGATGAAGTGTCCGGTGATTTTCAGTTAAAGTACTTTTCTATAGAACGTGATAAGAAGACAATTATCCCTTTCTGTAAAAGAGTTCTGCACTGTAATCCTGATGTAATCTTTTGGGCATCTCCTTGGTCACCGCCGTCCTGGATGAAGGTTAACCATTATTATTCAGTACGTAGTTGGAATGGACAGAATAAAATGTCTCCTTTGTCTGATGTTGTTCTATATGAAAATACTACGGGGAAGGATGCTGCATATTATCCAAAGCAATTGGCTGTGAATGATTATTTTATTCAGGATTCTCGTTATTTGAAAACCTATGCCAATTATTTCTGTAGGTTTGTTTCTGCCTATCGGGAAGAGAATATTTCCATATCAAGAGTGATGTTTCAGAATGAACCATGGGCATATACCATTTATCCGGGTTGTGCATGGACGCCTGAGGGGATTATAAGATTTAATGTCGAATATTTGGCGCCAGAGTTAAAGAAACAACACCCGGAGGTTTCACTTTTTCTTGGAACACTCAATACCAATCGTTTTGATGTTGTAGATAAGATTCTGTCAGATTCTCGTATGAAAGATGCAGTGGAAGGATTAGGATTTCAATGGTGGGGAGGACAGATTTTGCCTGCTATCCGCAAGAAATATCCGTATTATAAGTATATGCAGACAGAGAGTGAATGTGGTTCAGGAACGTTTGATTGGAAAGCGGCAGAACATACATTTAGGTTGATCAATCATTATATAGGTAATGGTTGTGAGGAGTATACTTTTTGGAATGCGATTTTATCTGACGAAGGAAAAAGTAGCTGGGGATGGAAACAAAATGCTTTGATTCGTGTAGATTCTAAAACCGGGACTATTACGTATACACCAGAATACTATGCGGTGAAGCATTTTTGCAATCAGGTTGTTTCAGGTACAAGGGTTTTACAATATAAAGAGAAGGGGGAGGATAATTTGTCTGTTATTGCTTTCTTGACTCCAGAAGGTAAATATTTGATAGTAGCAGGTAATTATGGTGATGTTGCGCAGCAAATGACGGTACAATTAGGGGAGAAGCATTTAAATGTAACTTTACAGGCACATTCTTTTAATACGTTTGTTGTGAAATAATTGCTATTTTATATTACGACTATCATAAAAAGACATGTTTTCTATGTAATAGGAGCTTTCAATCCTTTGTCTGTCTCGGACGCTACTTGAAAATATATTGCTCCCAATAAAGGAACAGTTTTTATACGATTGGCACGGACTGAGACAGGTAATGCTCTGATGGACTAATTATATAATTTATGAAAAGGTGAAATGAAAAAATGTACTTGGTCGAAAAATATTCGGAGAGGGTAAAAGTGACGAAAGCTATATTGGAAAAAGAAGAAAGTAGAGAAGTCAGAATGGAATATTCTATTTTTAGGTAGTTTGAGAGATTTTTAATCATAAAATGTAAGCATGCTCTTATTTAATTTTCTAGTAGCAACTTCGTCAATGATTGGCGATTATCAAGAACGTCCCAATATCATTGTTTTTTTGGTAGATGATATGGGGCTTATGGATACTTCTGTTCCTTTTTTGACAGATGAGAATGGAAATCGGGTACGTCATCCATTAAATAATTGGTATCACACCCCTAATATGGAGAGAATGGCGAAACAAGGTATCTGTTTTTCCACTTTTTATGCGCAAAGTGTGAGTTCTCCCTCCAGGGTTTCGCTTTTGACAGGACAAAACGCTACAAGACATCGTACTACTAATTGGATTAACGCTGAAAGTAATAACCGTACTCCTTTTGGGCCTCCCGCTTGGAACTGGAAAGGATTAACAAAAAATACTCCAACTATGCCCAAGGTTTTGCGACAGGCCGGATATAAGACAATTCATATTGGAAAATCTCATCTAGGTTGTATGAACAGTGAAGGTGAAAACCCATTGAATCTAGGTTTTGATGTCAATATTGCAGGTGCGGGAATCGGACATCCCGGCAGCTATTATGGTGAGTGGGGGTATGGCCATATTAAGGGAACAAGAGCTAGAGCAGTTCCTGATTTGGAGAAGTACCATGGTACGGATACTTTCTTGACTGAAGCGTTGACAATAGAAGCTAATCGTGAGATAGCTAAAGCTGTAAAGGAAAAGCGTCCTTTTTATTTGAATATGTCTCATTATGCTGTCCATGCACCTTTTCAGGCTGATAAAAGTTTTCTGTCCCGTTATACAGATCCAAATAAGAAGGAACAGGCCAGGGCCTTTGCTACATTGATAGAAGGCATGGATAAGTCTTTAGGAGACATCATGGACCAACTTGAAAAATTGGGAATTGCGGAAAACACTTTGATTTTCTTTTTGGGAGATAACGGTGGAGACGCACCTTTAGGAGAAGAACGGGGATATGGTTCTTCCGCTCCATTGAGAGGAAAAAAAGGTACGGAGTTTGAAGGTGGTATGCGTGTGCCTTTTATTGTGAGTTGGGCAAAGCCCCGAAAAGGTAATAAATTTCAGAAACGTTTACCAATTAAAGTTGGAGGTATACAAAATCAATTGGGAACGATTATGGATATTTATCCAACCGTTTTATCTGTGGCTGGATGTGAACCACCTGCCAATTATGTGATAGACGGATTCAATTTAAAAAAACAGTTAAGTGGTAAAGTAAATAAAAAGCGTTCTGAAATGTTTCTCATGCATTTTCCCCATGCTCATCGTGGTAATTACTTTACAGTATATCGGGAAGGGGATTGGAAATTAATCTATTATTATTTGCCGGAAAATCCAAAGCAACCGGAAGCAGTGCTTTATAATTTGAAAGAGGATCAGGAAGAGAAGGAAGAGCTTTCTTCTGTATTTCCAGATAAATGTAGAGAGATGATTCGTAATATGATATTCCTGTTGAAAAAAGAAGGTGCTCTTTATCCTATTGATAAACTGGGAAATCAGTTGGAACCATTTGTTTATTTCTAATGACACTGTCCAAGCAACAGCATATGCTGACACAGAGTGGGTTGTTAATCCTGCCCTTCTTCCGCCAGAAACAAAGTCCGTTGCTCTAACCCTAAGAGTAAAGCTCGTTCAACTACTTCGCTTCGGCATGGTGCGTATTGGAAAATATGCACCATGCCGCCACCGTTGAAAGATTGGGAACTATATTCCACATTCCCGTTGCCGACGAAGTGGAAAAAGTCAAAGGGATAGTAGGTGCTCCCGAAGATTGTGAGTTTACCAGTCTGCTTATGGTGGGCTATTCTGCAGAAAACGCCTTCCTGCCCGAACAAAAAGAATCGATGTCGAGGAGAGAATACATACGAACGTCTGATAACGCTATAAAATAAGGGTATGTTTTGATATTATCGGCAAAGATCTTGTTCAGTGTCAGTATGCCGATATTCAAATACCTGTTGACCTCGTAATGCTGCCGGAAGCGATTATCGTCATGCGGGCGATTTTCGTCTGCATGATGTTTTGGTTTGCGTCCCTCTTCATGCCGAAAGAAAAAGCCCTGCCTTCCGTGACGATGATGAAATGGATGTTTCTGTTTTCCACATTGGCACTCGCTTTGTTTTGTCTCCCGCATGTGCAACATGTCCCTATATTCCATCGGGAAACATTTAACATGACGCAGCTGTGCGCGCTTCTTTATCTGCTGTTCAGAGTCACGTTCGTTACGTTCATGCTCATCCCGATGGCATTGAAACACATTCGTCCTATACAGCCCAGCATGTATAATTACGCACACCCCATCGTTGCTTCCGTAATTGCCATTGCTGTTGGGTAGGACACACTCTCGATACAGAAACTATTGTCGACGGCTTTGGTATTTATCGGTGTTTACTTTGTGACAAAGACTAAGAAAAGGGGAGGTATAAAAAGCTTAGATATTGCATAAGACACGAACATAAATACAGGAAGACGGACAGATATCGTCAATTCTTACAGCGACTGGCTGTTGAACTGATCCGAGGAGGTATATGTCTATTCGCGCAACTCGCTGTTCTAGAATTACATTACAAAATACACGCCCGACCCATCGGTAGCGAATTGCGTGGTTTTCTGCTCCAAAAACTACCGCCCGATTCTGCCGGAGCTTCATTGGATTACCGACCATTTCAACGTATTTTGCTATTATATTATCATGGTATACGGCAAAGATGTGAAACTTCAATGGATATATTTTTTCAGCTTTCTGTTAAGCTTCATGAGTACAAAACAATGAAGGTTCTGCTATAATCTTTGCGTCTTGCTAATGAGTTATCTGTGCCTCTTTATAAACTGTATTGTTCATTACATGTCCATAGAGGGCTTAATAATACTTCAGTTTGTTCTTATTATCACATCGTCAGCGGACAGGGGGATGTTTATGATATTATTTTGTATCATAAAATCTTAATATATACTCTTTATATTTGTTTGAAAATTATAAAAAGAATTTCTTGATTATGAATCCAGGCCTATAACCGAAAAACGTTATTTGAAACATGTATTTTTTATCTTTTGCAGTAAGTGTTAGGCTTGTGTTAGAAATAAGGATGTATGTGCTTTGTATTATGCTGTTAGTTATATATTTACGCTTTTTATTGTTAGCGTTTATAACGCTGTTTTTTATTTGAGTAATACTGATAACACATTACTTTTGCAATCGGGAAAATCAAATTAATGTGATAGTATGAATATAGTTAATAGATTTTATGATTTTATATGTGTGTTGCTTTTTGTGATTTCTTTAATATAGTGTTTTATGTAATAAATAATATATTAAAGTAATAAAGTCTGTATCTTTTGAGTTATCCTGTTTTGCGTTATGAATTTGAATAGAAAGAAGAATTTATTCTGTTTATCTTTTACCCTGTTCTGCCTGATATGCTCCGGTGAGGTTTCCGTGCAGTTTTATTCTGTGTGTACTAATATTGTCGGTTTAGCTACAGGCAATATAAACATTGAAGGTTTTATGGCTTTGTCCTCCCATTGGTCTGTCCATCTTCCGTTACAGTACAATCCGTTTAATTTATGGAATGACGGCAAGCTAAAGAATATAACCGTTTCTCCCGGCGTCCGCTATTGGATGCGCGAAACTTACGGTCGCGGATATTTTTTGGGCCTTCACGGTGTTTTCTCTCATTTTAATGCCGGCGGTCTTTTCGGACACAGATACCGTTACCAGGGTACTGCCTTGGGCGGCGGTATTTCGGTGGGTCTGGTACGTCCCCTTTCCCGTCGTTGGAATCTGGGGTTTGAATTAGGCGGCGGTGTAGTCTGGGCGGATTGGGAGCGTTTTCGTTGTACCCGTTGCGGACGCCGCACCGGTAAGGGCAATGGCGCTCGTGTTTTACCGACCCGCACGGCGGTCAATCTCGTTTATTTATTTTAATGTCAATTCCCGATTGGAAGATATATTAAATACTCCGAACAATGAACCGAACTTTTAAATTTCTGAAATTACCAGTCTTTTTTTGTATGGGTATGTTTTTAATAATATCCTGTTCCACTTCCCGTGAACCGAAGACTATGCGTTTGTTTTTGCAGGCGAAGCGGCCTAATATCCTGTTGCCTTATGAAGAGAATGGCAGTTCCGGTATATTAGGCGAACAGGTGGAGTTTTCCACGCAGAGCGATACTGTCTCCGTTGTATCAGCGGAGAGCGTTGACAGTTCCGGTATCTGGCGGACCGCACATTTGGACCGTGTCGATGTTGTTGCCGCCCGTACGGTGGTCAAACAGGTTTCCATGCGGCGGGGCTCCGTCCGCCTTGAATTTGACGTGCAGGTTCCCGGCGTATTAATCGACAGCTGCTGGCGTCTGGTGCTTACTCCGGTATTGAGCGGTCTTGACAGTATTGAGAGCCCTCTTCGCCCTGTGGTGTTGTCCGGAAGTGATTTCCAGCGGATGCAGGAGGCGCATTATAAGTCGTATGACCAGTTTCTCAAAGGTATCATTGACCCTTCCGCTTATGACAGCATTTATCTGGACCGTAAAAGCATAGCCCGTGATATTTTCCGTCGCCAGAAGTTCTTTTATGACCTCTATGATAAGGAACGTGACCGTCAGCTGGCCTATGAGAAATGGAAACGTCTTGCACTCGACCGTCAGAATTTCTGGAACATGCGCGTGCAGGCTAACCGTACCGACTTGCATCATCGTCTGGAACGTAAAAAAATAAAGGAGAGTGTACGCTCCTATGTTGCAGGGCGTGATACTTTTGGGCTGTCTTCCAGTTACAGCCGTAAGTACCATCGTATTGCCAACTTTTGGCCTATGTACCGTATGGAGCGTAAAATGAGCCTGTCCAGCGTCCCTTCCAAATATCAGGACCTTTATTCCGGCGGTCGCAGTTTGTCAGATATACGAAACTATGTGCTGTCCTCCTCCGATTCTACAGATATTTCCCGGCACCGTTATTTCTTTGGCCGCATAGCTGAGAATGAGATGAATAGCCGTAATCGTGACGTGATCCGCGAGCGTATGATTCCTTTTCCGTATATCGATTCCGCTATGGTCCGTCAGACGGCTGTGCCGGGCAAGGACTATATTTACAGTTACGTATATTCTCTACCGGTCAAAGAAGGAATGAAGAAACTCCGTTTGCATCTTGAATCCATCGTCGAGGCCACTGATCGTAGTACGTGGCACCCCGCCCCTTCGGATACCCTGCTTTTTGTGGTAGCGTCCTTGAGCGATCTGGCGGACTACTCCCTGTTGCAGAAGTTTGCCATACCCCCTTTGGAATCAGGCTCTGATTCGGTCTTTGCAATTTCCTATACTCCCGAGGGTGAATCCTATGCTGAAGGACTCCGCTTCTTGCAGGAACGTGAATATCACAAGGCGTTGCCTTTGTTGCAGGCATATCCTGATTATAATACAGCCCTTTGTCTTACTTCAATGGGTTACCATGGTGAGGCTTCAGCCCTTTTGCCCCAGCTTCCGCGTACAGCCAGTAGGGAATATTTGTATGCCGTGGTTTGTGCACGTATGAAGAATGCAATGGAGGCTGTTGAACACCTGCTTGAAGCCTGCCGTATGAACCCTGACCTTGTCTTGCGTATTCCTCTTGACCCGGAACTGTCCGATCTTGTACCGCAGTTCGTCGGTCTTCGCCAGGAGTTGGACAAGATTGTTTCCGGAGACTAGTCATATAAATATGACACCCGTTATCAATATGCTCACTTTATCAGATGAGATAGTTCACATTTTTTATTAATTAATTTTTTAACTTTATGAGAAAGATTTTTTTAAAGAGTTTATTAACCATTTGTACATTGGTCGTTACTCTGGCTTCATGTAATAATGAAAATGATGTGCCTGAAGTACCTCAAAAGATAGGCAATGTGTTTATGAAACTGAATCTGGGTCAGAAGGCGGATACACGTGCCAATGAGGCACCGCTTGCCGCCGGTACTACTGCTACGGTAAACAGCCTGCATATCTATTTTTATAGTAATGGTGATCAAAGTATCCAAAAATATTTGAGAGTGGATAATACCACCACACCTTCCATTACTGATCTTACTACAGGTGCACAGATATCTGATGTTCCGACGGTTGCGGATAGAGTGCTTGTACGTGGTAATGTTCCTGCCGGTGTATCATTGCCTACAAGCGGTCTAATTACAACGGTTGAAAATCAGGAAATTGAAATTACAACTCAAAATAGTAGTAACAATATTCTTCTTGACCATCTTGCAGCTTCTATTCAGACCTATGCTGCCGGTGGAGGTGCTGCTCCTATTGTCGGTATGCAGAATGGTGACAAATATGCCGAGATAGAATTGGAACCCGCTGTTGCCCGTATAGAGATTGAAGGTCTGCAAGCCCGAGGTACTGTTATAGATGCTTTTTAATTATCAGGAATTTATTTGACTAATTTTTATATGAAAATGAAATTGGGAGATGGAACTTCGATCCCTGCTAGTAAATTACAATACGGGACTGACGTTTCGAAATATGAAAAGAATGCTGTCGGTACCCTTTATCTTCTGGCAAATACTATGCTTTTTGATGATTTTGAACCTACTCCTATACATGCTTCTGGAACCCCGTTATCAGTAACTCCTAATCCTTCTACTAACCGTTGGACTTATTATGCGTTTTCTAATGATGCTACGACGGCTAATGATCAGTTACAACTCGTTTTCAAACTGAATAGTTTGGTTGCAAGTGCAGGTAGTGGTATGGTTTTTCCCGTCGGTCCTCAGTTCCTGACTGTTAGAGGTTTCAAGGATAATGCCGGTAATATCGTAAAATTGGAGAAAGGTAAAATATATACTATTTCTAAAACCGATTTTACTTTCGATGAAAGCAAGCTTTCTACAGTTCCTAATACGAATGCCGTTGGCGTTTGGCTTAAAGTAACTGTTAAACCTTGGACGGTTGTTGCTGTAAAACCGAATCTCTAAGATTAGATAAAGGAATAAATAAAGTTCCCCGATTGTTGCTTATACAAATTTGCTTTTGCAGGTAAGAAAAGAGAGTCCATTTCTATTCACACGTGTACCTTTACCATGTTGGGCATCTGCAAGCTACGATTTCCCCTGCCTCGTAAGCTTGCCTTTCGGGGAACACAAAGTTGAAAGAGAATTCTCCCCGCTCTATTCATTTGTATTTAAAATATATTATTTTCAAAAAACGAGAGTTGTTTATTTCCATATATAATTAAATAATACACAGTTATTCACTTAAAATGACACTACGCATAAAATTGTATAAAGCTGTATGCTTCCTGATACTTCCCGCCCTTTTTTCTTTTCTTTTGTCGGGGTGTATTGGGGGAGTCTTTAGAAGGGTGTCCGTTGGACATTCTGTTGCAATTCACTTATAAGCCTGACGGGGCGTCTGCCGACCTTTTCAGGGACCGTGTGCAGCGAGTGACGCTGTGTGTGTATCGCACTGACGGCAGTATTGAGCATACACGGACACTTGAAAAGAATGAACTTGACCGCCTTCAAGGGGTTGAAATGTACCTGCCACAGGGTACTTATACAGTAGCTCTTTGGGCCAATGCCTCGAATACGCGTACCAAACTCGGCGGATTCATTGCCGGACAGACAATGAATGATCTTTTTGCCTCCCATCCTCAGGCAGAACGGTCGTCAACCATTTCGACGCTTGACCGTTTGCTTTTTGCCGCTGCCCGGTTGACCGTTGATGAACATAATGCGAAAACGAATGTCGTCAATTTCTCCCCCGGTACCATACGTGTAGGGGTACTGCTTGAAGGGATAAGCCTACAGCCGGTCGTTCATATAACTAATATGGCATCCGCTTTGCAACCGATGTATGACGAAACCGCCAGTAAGTGGAACCTGCATTCTGTGGTTCAGGGTAAAATATTCGGTCCGGAGGTGACTTATGAAGCTTCCACTAAACGTGCTGAAGTTTTCTCTGATATGCCGCGTTTTACGGAAAACACTCCCGGATTGGTTGAGATTATTGATCCGAATACGGGTGTTCACATTGTCCCGCCCATTTCGTTGCCCGATCTCATTCACCGCTATCATATTTCTATCGGGCCCGCTAATGAGGTGATTATTCCCATACAGATAACTTTCGGTCCGGGCTATACCCGAATCACTATCAAAGACTGGCAGAGTCAATCTGTTAAACCCGGGGTATAGAAAACAGGACGGCTGATATCCCTACTGCTAGATTGAAGTTACTATTATTAATTCATTTATTATCAATATATAATCATGCCTAACTCTATAATCACCCTATTCCGTCATCTGACCGGGAGTTTGTTGCTTTTGTTTTTAGCAGTAAGTTGTCGGCAGGACGAATCTCTTCTTCCGTCTGCGCCCGGCAAAGGCGCAACGAGCGAAGTGACACTTTCCGTCAGGATTCCCGATTTCCGGGCGGCGAATACCCGTGCTGTAGACGAGAAAGGAATAGCAGAGATTACCGTACTGATGTTTGCCGATGAAGGCGGCACGGAAAAAGTCAAGGTGAAATATGATATTCCGGGCAGTTCGTTGCGCACACCCTCGGGCTCTTCGGATACGAGAACTTTCTCTGTGCCCGTTACTGCGAGTACATACAAACGTATAGCTCTTATAACTAATGCCCAAACAGAACTGGCAGGCATTGCAGCCGGTTCCACTTATGATGCTCTTAAGCAAGTGGAGGTCACGGGCAGGTTCGGGCAAGCAGGAACGGGAACATACATCCCCATGTACGGTGAGCATGCCCCGGCGGGAGGCTTTGAGTTGAAAGCCGGTGTGTCGCAAACCATTGCGCAGGAAATACCCCTTATCCGTATGCTGGCCCGGGTGGACATTATCAACCCCATAACTTCGGGGGCCACGACAGCGGCAGGAGAGGTTTACTTCGTCAATCCTGTGGGCAACGGACGTGTTTGGGTAGATCTTGCTACATACAATACTACTTCTACACAGTCAGGATACATGACTCCCACACTACCTGTCGCACCGCAACCGGCAGTCGGTGGCGGACACCCGCTTGAGGGAATCGCAAATACCACTTCTCCGAATGTTATCACCTATTATCTGAACGAACAGTCGGCGACCGCCGGTGGCAGTCGTCCCTGTATCGTGATGCTTCTTGACTATCAGGGAAGAGAGTTCTACTACCGAATGGATTATACATGGGATGGCATTAAGGGCAGCGGTGCACCTCCTTATGAAAAGGGTAAATACATGCCCATTCTGCGCAACCACCGTTATATTTTTACAATAAAAGAAGTGAAAGGTCCGGGGTTTGATACAATGCAAGAGGCAATAACCAGTCCGGAAAACTTTACCAACCGTAACATCGTGGTGACGCCCATTGTGATAGACGAGGAATTCGCAGATATAGCGTTCAATGAGTCGGGGCATTTTCTGGCTGTAACCCGCGCAGAGATGATGCTGTTTGGCAAACACGGCGCTGCAAGTACAGAGAATCAGTTTTCCGTACGGACCAGTTACCCTGGCGGATGGAATATCGTGGCCTATAATTCAAATGGGGCAGAGCTCACAGCGTCCAATTCATGGCTTCGGACTTCTGCGGCCTTTGGTGCAGCAAACAGTACGGCTGCTGTGCAGGCTCTTACCAATGGGATAGGTTTTAGACGCGGATACCTCGAAGTACGGGCCGGCCGACTTTATACGAAAGTCAGAGTCACTCAAGGAGGTACACCTTTGGATTATGTTGCCGAGTATAACCTTGCAGGTGGTTCCATTTACGGTACTTCTTTTTCGTCATCTAATCCTCCCGGTCTATCTCCTACAGCAGCACAAACTGATGTTAATCTTCGCTGGGCTGCAAATCATAATAATAATCAAAGCGGTTATTACAATTATTTTGTTTGCAATAGCGATAATGCAATATCCCCCCCCGGATACAAAGAAGCTCTTCGAAGGTCCTTTTTTTATCACAGGCGAGGGTAAGGGATATCATCTGCCATCTCATAGGAAATTGGAGGGGATTTTCGGTAGCCATCTAAATAATACTCGGACTTATTACAAGAATGATTATTCAAATAGTGGTCATGAGGCTATTGAGTTTGGTGGCATTAAAAAAACTTTTGACGCAGATATTAAATCTATTACAGGTATTTGTTATGCCCTACGTTGTAAGAAAGCTACGGGCGATCCAAGAGGTGGACCATTAACAGACTTTCCTCGTGCTACAGATAATAGCTTGCTTTGTGCTTATCGTTACGAGCGTGGAGGTTCATTCTTACGCAATAGCCTTGATTCCCATTTAAAGGTTCAGTGTGTTTACTTGGGCAGTACATTTACTGGAGATATCAATACTATTAGCAATGAATCTTGGTGGAATACTCAAATTGCCATTCCCGATAAAGTTACGACTCGTATCTTTCCTATTACTGGTCATGTTGTCCCGCCTATTCAATCTCCCCATTCGATGATCAGTGATAATGGTGTTTCTGCTTATATTTGGTGCCAGACAGACATGAAATTAGGACCAAGTATTATACGTATCGACGACTATAGTGCGGATTTGCACTACAGCACTGTTTTTTATAATAGTGCCAATACAGTACGTCTCTTTGCAGGCGAATAGCCAGAAAATCACATATTACTGCTTTGATTGCTTGTTTAAGTTTATAAAATGATAATAAATAGAAAATATAATATCATTATGAGAATATTTATTCATCCTAATCCATTAAGATATTTTTTATTATCGGTAACTATTGCGATTGTTACATTCGGGCTCATATTTTCATCCTGTACTGATTACGAGCAAGAATCTGTTCCCGTGCCTGACCGTACAGCTGTTATTTACCTGAACTTCAAAACCGGTGCTTCATCAAAACCGGCCGCCGAAATGGACACCTCGCAAAGTGCCGAGACGCGTGCACCGATGCTACATGCTATAGATGAGAATGGTATCAATACTGTAGATGTACTTTCATTCAAGGTTGATCCTGCAGATCCTACGAATATAAAGAAAGGGACCTTCTTCTACCGTGCACAGGGTACATATAATGCGGGCACACAGACTGTACGCGTACAGTTGCTGGGAGCTTCCGAACATCAGACACTCGTGATACTCGCCAATGTTCGTGAACAGGTGAATACCCTTGCTGCCGCTTTAGGCGAACAGAAAGAGATGGTGATGAGCCGTCTCCTCTTGCCTGTCACGTCTGATGGCATGCCTGACTTAACGAACGGCATGCCTATGTGGGGAGAATTGCCCGATCAGGCTATTAATGAGACCTATGCACAATCTTCAATAACAGCTCCCACAGTGACGATGATACGTTCTTTGGTGAAAATCACCTATAAAGAGCACATTCCGCAACTACTATCTCCTGATGGTGGTAATTTATGGTATAATGGAATAAAATTTTTGGTATATAATCACCGTAGTAAAGGATGTATTACTCCTAATAACTTTCAAGTGATACCTCTTTCTGTAAGTACGCCTACTATCCCTATCGGTGCAACAGGGATACAAGGAGTGCATCATACTTTACTTGATCATTCTGCTTTGACAGGTAGTGGTGGCGAGGAATCGTTTTACATGTTTGAAGCGGACAATTCGAAAGTAAATTCAGGCTCCGCACTTGATGCTACTTGCCTTGTCGTGCAATTTCTCGGAGGTCCGGCGAGTGGTTGGCACCGTCTTGATTTTCGAGATTATATGCAACCACCTGGTAGTGGTTTTATGGATTTATTGCGTGGGTATCACTATGTGATAGAACCAAAGGAATGGGACGGCAGCATGGGAGCAGCAACACCTGAAGAAGCGCTCAAGGGGAAGTATACACTTAAATGTAAGATTGTTCCGTGGAACGAGGTACAGGGAGAGGTTAAAGTAGATGGGAACAAACGGCTGAAGGTGGACAAAAGAATATTCTCATTCCCCGGAGATCCTAATGTGACAGGCGAAATAGGTGGTACACAGACACTCACTCTCAGCACGGAAAACACAGGCGGCTGGCGCATTGATGGCAAGCCTGACTGGGTAACCCTTTCACAAAATTCGGGTACCGACGGCACACCGGCTACCGTGACACTTACCGTAGGTGTTGAACCCCGGACGTACAGACCGTACGGCAGTAATGAATCTCGTGGCCGGTAATCTGACCTATAAGATTCATCTCTCTCAACCCGATGCTTGCGGAAAGAACGGGGTGCCCAAGAAGATGCGCATCGGAAATAACGACTATTACACACACCGTTTCGGCGGATCTAACGGGCAGTGCTGGATGTTGGAGAATTCACGTGAAGGAACGCCGGATCATACATTGTCCGCCTTGCCGGGTGGGCACCCACGATATCTGTGGAATGGAATCAATTTCGCTTCTCCTGAGAAAATCGGCTTGCCGGCAGGCTGGGCTGCCCCCACGTACACGGATGTTTATAATCTGAGGAAAGCGACGTTTCCGGATGGTGCAGGGACGGGGAGGCAGCTATGGCTGCAATGGCAGAAGGATCCGGGCGTGGTTGCCTATTTTCCCACTTATGATGCAAACGGTCCACTTGTTCAGCCTTCACCGGATTGGGATCGGTATTATAATGGCAGAACTCCCGACAAATTTTGGCCGGGCGACTATCAGGCTTGGGAAACAAGACAACTGCCGCGATTGGCTTCTTATATACAAAAGCAACAGGATCATATATCCGCGTTTTGGTCGCATCAGTGGATTACTGACATTAGTATGCATTCCGGTGCCTTAGCAATACCAGCCGCCGATGGCAAGGTTGGAACCGCCTACATGGCACGCATGCCGATTGTTACGAAAGATAATGGCCCCATAAACAGTATTATTCAAATTGCTACTGATTTAAGAGAGCCCGGAACACATGCTACCCCTTACGAAAGAGCGAAAGATTGGCTGACAATCTATTGGTGGGTAGATCCAGACACGGGACAGAATTGGTCTCATGGCTATGGGGGGCGTTGGGGTAAAAAAGGATTATTGCGAAAGGCTTCGGGCAGTCGTGGTTGGTTTGGTCCCTATGATATGCCCTGGCGACTTACGCAATCTCAATTTTATACCACTATGTTGGAACGGGATGGTTATATGTCTGCTAATTTATTGCGTGGCGGAGGGTATTACTATAAGGCTAAGCGAATTGGCGGCAAAGATGAGTATGAATTTTATCCGGGTGCAAAAGAATTGATCACTTATGACCCATCATTACCTACTGGCTACTTCAATATGTATTTTCCTCACCTGTCAGGATTGGGTGCTTATCTCGAGAATTTGCTCCCTCTTCGTTTCGTGCGTAGAAATTGATTTATCGGTATCCACTATTCCGCATCGGGTTTATGGCATGTCGATGTTGTGCAAGTTTCTTCATGGATCCGTCCGTCTGGAAATGTGATTATGATGCCAATGGAGTTGTAAATATTGACAAAGAAGAAGTTTCGACCGCATCTTCCCGGCAAAAGCGATGCCGAGGTCGGACTTCGGCATGGTCAAAGTCCAACCTTGACAATACCTCCTCAGGAGCATATCCTGAGGCATGTCTGGCAAGAGGTGCAGGCTATTGTTTAACCCTTGAATAATTTGTTACAGTGTTATTCTATAAAAAAACAGAAATCACAGCTCAAAGATCAGCTTGTGAAGTATTATCCGCAAGTAGTGACCATAGGCAAAGCAAAGCCGCTGACACAAAGGAAGTGGCACGCCGCATTGCGCACGAGAACACCGTATCATCGGCTGATATGCACGTCGTTATCCGTACACTGCCGGAAATAATGTCGCAAATCATGAGTGAGCGACATCAGTCTCACCGAATGGCAGGGACAGCCGACGAATAAGAAACCCGAAAGCGGCAGCAATAAGTTCTCACCGGTACGAAAACCCGGCAAACCCGGAGAGCCCCGACTCGACACTGTAAAAGGTGTGGTGTAAGGCACAAACCTGTAAGAAGTTGTCTCATTCAAATTTTAAAAAAGGCTTTATAAATCAATTCCCTGTTTTCCTCTCCCTCTTTCTGCTACTGCTTTGCTACGGGTGTGGCAAGGCGGGGAGGCAGACCGAAATCATGCGGCATCAGAAATATCTGCTGCATGCCCTCACGACAAACAACATGGCATCTCTCCGCCAAGAGCAACGTTATGTGTCAGATACGCTGTCGGTTGACAGCCTATCGGCTTCGCCGTATATGCGCGATTATCTGTGTGCATGGGTAAACTCTTACTGTTTCCACCAATACACGGCAGAGGATTCGGCAACATCAGGAAGCCCGTTAAACGCGGCTACGGAGCAAATTTCCGCCGATGTGAAACGTCTTGCTGTGCGCCTGCTTGATGCCGGCAAGGAGAAACAATTGGAAGAGATACTACGCATCGTTTCCGGGCAGTTGCTGGAGCTAGGCATGAACAATGCGGCGGCTGTTACTGCGGCAGCCGTGATGGGGGTGGAGGCTAATGCTGCCTGTCCGGGTGATATTGCCTACCGTCTACTCACTCGTTTGCTGTTTGTAGGGAAAAAAGCTCCACGTTTATCCCATGCCGTGCCGTCAGTGTCAACTGGCCCAACATTATTGTTGTTCTATGAAACGGATTGTCCTAACTGTGAGGCTGTCCTGCGTGATCTCTGTGGTTTTTATCCTACCCTTAAGGATAAAAACATACGGGTGATCTCTATTGCTTCAGATGATAACGAAGAAACTTTTGTCTCTCGTGCTGCCTCGTTACCATGGGCGATAAAATGGTATGAGCCTCAAGGTTTCTATAGTTCTGATTTTGAATCCTATGGCGTGGCATTTACACCTACACTTGTAGTCGTGGATTCGAATGGGTGTGTGGTGGGTTCTTACCGGACATTGGAAGAAACAACTCTCATTAGAAGTGAGCTTTAGTCTTAACACAGAATGATACAAGTACGATGAACTTATTTTATTTATCAGCCTACACAGATATGCATATCGGGTACTCTGAGCTATCCTGCCCGGGAGCTAAAAATAATTTGCTGTTACTGAACTCTTATCTGACACAAATCCCCAGATTGTATAATCGAGTTCCCGGGAAGGCATGGAATAATTCTCGTCCAGCTATTCGGCAAAATCCAAAACGTGGATGGTGGAATATTCTAAAATTTCTTATTGTTTTCATCATTATTGTTCTTTTGTTCGTTCTATTATTTCTTGTGACTATATTGACTGAATAAGGATGGAAATTGGCTTGCTATTGTATATGAATATAAATATAAAAAAACAAGTGTCTACATTAATGAATATGGATGATTTATTTATATGTAAGAGTATTGATAACTTTAAAATAGCACTTGCATTACTCTGTTCACGAATTCAATTATACTACTTGATATAGTGGCGTATCTGGCATCATCGAAATAAACGGAAAGTTCGTGAGGCCCAGAAACAACTAATGCAATTATCCAATATAAGAAGTGAATTTGCGGTAGGGCAGAGTAGTGAACAGCTGTATAAATACTATCTTCATCTTAATGAGTTTTACCGTCGTGAATTAGTATTGGTCGAATATATTCTTGAACAATATCCTGATTTATTGCTCATGCCGGAATGGAAGATAGTAAAAGTTATGGAAAAATCAGAGGAATTAATAGAATTGAAACTAAGCGATATTGCTTCCTATTATCAACAAAATAAATAAAATCTGGATATTGAAGGTTAGTGGGCGATCTAACCAATTACAAAACATATTTACCTATAATACAGGTGATAAAATCGGATCGTATTGTTGTAGGTAACTTAAAAGTAACAAACATAAAAACTATTTGAAGAACAACACATATAACATAACTTATAATTGAAAATACATTCCTCGAGACCGAAAAATTCCACGTTAATGATATATATGTTTCGTGCGACATCATACACACTTTAATTTCATGTCCGAATCTAAGATTAAGACCAAGATTCATACCTTACCGGATATTTTTCTCGAAAATTAATAATTTTCCTGTAAATCAACAACATAGAATACAAAACGGGATTTCAACTGTAAGCATCAGTTGTTCATCTAGCCTTACACTTTGTACGGGGAGTACACAGATTTTTGTACGCCATCAGATAATATGATATTTCCTTAATTTCTCATAAAACGTAGTACGGCTTAATTTTAGCATCTTGGCTGCCTTTGAACGGTTATTACCAGTTCGTTCCAGTGTCTGAAGAAGTATAACTTTCTCCTTTTCCTGTTCCGTTGCATCTTCCGGTTCTTCTTCCGTCTCTATCGAAAGATCCAAACTCAGGTCTTTTACCGTAATCCATTGACTTTCGGCTATCAATGCAGCACAGTTTATCGTGTTTTTCAGCTCACGGATATTTCCGAACCAAGGATATTGTTCAAGAGCCGTTTCTGCGAGACGGTCGAAACCTTGGAAATGACGTTTCAGTTTTTCTGAGGCACGTCTCAGAAAAAAGTTTGCCATCGGCAGAATATCTTCCTTGCATTCCGACAGTCGGGGAAGGGTAAGGGTAAACTCATTTAGGCGATAGAACAAGTCTTCCCGGAACCGTCCTTCCTTGATGGCCTTCTCCAGATTTTCATTGGTAGCTGCGATAAGCCGTATATTAAAGGCATATTCATGGGTAGAGCCCAATGGCTTGTATGTTTTTTCCTGCAAAGCTCTCAAAAGAAGAGTTTGTGTCTTATAAGACAAATTACCGATTTCATCAAGAAACAAGGTGCCGCCATCGGCAGCACGAAACAAACCTGGTGTATCGCTTTCTGCTCCGGTATAGGCTCCCTTACGATGACCGAAGAATTCGGAAGCGGCAAGCTCTTCGGGGATTGCCCCGCAATCAACAGTAATGTACGGCTTACTATGGCGGTGGCTCTGGTCATGAATTTCTCTTGCCACATGTTCTTTACCCACACCGGATGCTCCACGGATCAAAATAGAATAGTCTGAAAGGGCAACCAGTTTCAACTTTTTATAGAGTTCTAAGGCTTGCGGACTTTCACCACGGTAAAATTCATTCTCTTCATGAGACTTGCTGAGCACATTAAAGATAGCCTCCGAAAGCTTATCCGGCCGAATAGGCTTGCACAGATAATTGACGGCGCCGAGTTGCATGGCTTGCACCGCATTTTCCACCTGTCCGTAGTTAGTCATGATAAGGAAAGGGATCGTATAATTTTCATCATTCAGCCATTCCAGAAAGAGGGTACTGTTTCCATCCGGCAGACGCAGGTCTGCCAGTATCAGATCGTATTCCTTTTCCCTAACGGATTTCTTCGCATCGGAAAGTTTCGTTACGCTTTCCACCCTCATGCCTTGTTTTACCAGCCAGTTACCGATGGTACGGCTGAAAATAATATCGTCTTCTATAATCAGAATACTTTTCATTGTTTTTCCTCCTGTAATTTATGTTCTGCAAAATCAATAATTTCTTTCATAGAACGGATGATCTCCTGTATATCTGTTATTTGTCTTTTTGTCCATGAACCTGTAGCTGTAGTTACCAATTTCCTCAATTGCATTAACGGATAGTTTATATGAACGGTTTCCCAGAGAGGCAGATTTTTATGCAGGATGGATTGGACGGTTTTCAAATCATTTTGGCTTATGGCTGTAACTATCGAATCCACGTCCTTCCGTGCTTCCGCTATGAATAAGCGCAACATCTCCTGCCGGTTGTCCTCCCCGGAGAGAATGACTGAAAAGTCAGGGCTCTGATCTGTTGCTTCCTTTTGACCGACTATCTTCCTGGTGACATCCATCAGTTGCTTCATTGTAAAAGGCTTGTGTATGCTTCCTGCAAAACCTTCGGATAGATATTCGTTATCATCATCGGAGCGGGCAGTCACTGCGATGACCGGTATGTTTTTGTTTTTTTCTATGTTAGAAGAACGGAGTATTTCCAAAACACCGAAACCATCCATTTCCGGCATCTGGATATCTGTCAGTAGCAAGTCATAATTATTTTTCTTTAACAAATTTGTCAGCTCCCAACAGTTGGTACAGCAATCACATGCCACCCGGTTCTGAGAGAACATTTCACGAGTTATCCTCTGTTGGATAAGGTCATCGTCAATGACCAGCACGCGGATATTTTCTAAATGGACACCGACAAACGGCCTAGTTTCTTCCTGAACGGAATTATTGTCGGCAACCGGAAAGGGAAGGAATACGGAGAAAGTGCTTCCTTTTCCGATACGGCTCTCCACCGAGATCTCACCACTCATCCATTGTATGAGTTTGGAGGTGATCGCCAACCCCAATCCGAAGCCGGGTGTATGCTTTGCATTATCCAGTCTTTCAAAGGCATTAAATATTCGTTTTAACTCTTCCTTTGTCATGCCCGGACCGCTATCTTGCACTGAAATACGTAATTTTTCATTGCTATATTCCGCAGTCAAAGTGACTGTCCCTTTTTCTGTAAATTTCAAAGCATTAGACAGCAAATTATTAATGATCTGTTGCAGTTGTGCCCGGTCACCGTTTACGATGACATTTAGATTCTCAAAACGGGTAGTAAACCTGAGGCGTTTCTTTTTTGACAGCAAGGTGTAGTTCTTTGCCGTTTCTCTGAAGAATACTGATAATGAAAAGGGCATCATATTCAGTTGGATTTGTCCGGTATCCAGCAGATAAAACTCCAGCAGGGTATTTACCAGACTGAGCATATAGTCGGAAGAGTGGCATATGTTCGCTGCAAATTCATCGCGTTTGTCTTTTTCTTCCAATCGGGGCAACAGCTCTGCACTTTCCTTGATGATCGCCAATGGGGAACGTAGGTCATGGGCGATAGAGAGCATCATGTTCTTCTTAGACTGTAGCAATTCTTTGTTCTTTTTATCTGATTCTTCCAATTCTTTTTCATAGCGGGAACGCCTTTTCACATCCCGATGGATAATGACATAAAGTACAATAATTAACATGCAGACAAAAAAGGTAAGACCTGCAAAAGTAAAAAAAGAACTTTCCCTGCCGGATATGGATTGCCCATATCTTTGGAATAAACGCCGGTTGGTTTCCTCTTCGAAATCCTTTACTAAATTATTTAATTTCCGGTTCAATACAAGATTGTTATTATAAAGACTGTCCATCTGTAAAAGAAGCCTCTGCTGCTGTTCCTGCTGTTGTTCCATGACTTCTTTATCCAATGAATAAAGCAGTCCTGCGGGAGAAGAGACTGGATTGGTATCCGTTTCCTTTTCCCTGGCAACTTTTTCCCGTTGTTCCGGATAAGCTGATCTGGACTCTTTTCTATGGAAGATAGACCGTAACCCTTTTTTCATTTTGGAGGCGGCGAAAGATTGCATAGCATTCATCGTTTGTTTTTGAGGTGAGATACGCTCTATCCGGGAAACAATAACCGGTATCTTTTCTCTGACAAAATTACCGGTCTCCTGTAATTGCAGAAAGGTATTCATGACAGCCGAGAGCAGGAATTCTTTTTCTTGCAACAGCAAACAGAGGGTATCTATTTGTCTTTCCTGTTCCGGGGCATGCACATAATCTCTCAACACTTGTAATGTATCGCAGACTTCCCTTCTTTTCACACGGTAACGTTCCTGATCAGCCTCTCTCCATACGCTTACCAGTTCGGCTTGTGTAGTCAGCTCCCAAAGGTGCATGTACGTCCTTTCCACTAACTTGTGGGTATAAACCATTTCCTGTTCCGCTTTTTGCAGGGTATTGTGTTTTATCTGTTCCTGACGGAATAGATATACAATAAAGACGAGCAGGGTAATCAGTATGCTGTAACCGATAAGAATCTTAAACCTTAGTCCCATTTTTTCAGAAGTCTTATAAATGAATATCGTTTTTCAGAATGTCTCCTTCAAACATCCCAAATGAATAAAAGGCTCATTGACATCTATTCTTAGTTGTCAGACTTTCATGACCTTAGAACCGTTCTTTCATCATATACGGTAAAAGAATTACACAGTAACCGGACTACATATACCAGGCTTTAAATATTACATAGAAATAGCATTAAGGAAATACCTCTTTTATTTGTTTTCTAAATAATGGACGTTCACTTCCATCTAATATCCCTTACTTGACCGTAAGCCCATAACAAGTCCAGCTTTTTTGTCAAGAACATACAAGCGGGTTGTAACATTGCATTTTTATGTTCATAGTATATGTTTTAAGATATTGCATAACTAGTTAAAACGGACTTTAATATATTTTTTTATTCAGTTTCACAGCAATCATAATCAAACCATCTTCCACAGAGCAAATATAGTCCAAAGTCACCAATGTAGTGTGATACTCTTCACCACTAATCCATGCCACTATCGAACAGTCGATTCTTTTGTCGATGAATGCTACCATGTGGCTAATGATAATAAGATCTCGTAATTTATAATATTCATATATTCAATTCTTAATGTGTTTACATGTTTATTATCTATTTGCAAAAATAGACAACACCCCCCAAAACAGACTTATACAAATTACTGTTTATCTGATCTTTTTTACAAGATTTACACCACAATGGAGTCTATGGTTTATAAAATGATATAAAATGAAAAATATTGTTTTATGAAAAGGCTTAATGTTACTGCACTAATATAAACTCACTGTGTCTGTTTGTTCCGGCTTTATTTCTTTTTCCGCCTCTTCCATAACCCTTATCATTTCCTGTTCGGGCATGAGCATCAGGTCAGGATATTTGTCCAGAATATATTCCACCAATGCCAGTTCCTGCCTGTAAAGCATACTGAGAAGAACATATGGTTCATATGGTCGGGAACCGACCAGTCGTGCAATGAACTCGCTTCGCATGTCAGAGAATAACATAAGCCTTCTTCTGGCTTCATCCATTTTGCAGATGTCCCGGTTACGCCAGACACGCCACCGGATCAAATAATAGAGCTGAATCCGTGAACAAAGCAGGGCTAGTTCAGTCTCAAGGATAGCCCTGTCATTTTTACTTAAAAAATCATTCATAGATGTATGCATTAAATGTTCATATTGAAGTGTCGGCCAGTTTTCGCAGCCCGACAGTTATACAATTTCCTTACGAAATAGACTAACTGTTGGATAAGAGTAGCATCAGGGTAAGAAGGATTGACATAAGGAGTATAAGAAATCCTAGGGTATATTTACGCCTGCGCTTGCGATACGGTCTATGACTTTCATAACTCTGGCGGGAAGCATTCCAGGCTTTTCCGGGGACACGGTTATACAGCTTGGGAATTCGTGTCAGAAAACAAAAAGTGTCTGTCATATGTGTCATGCTTTCGTAGGTTAACAGGTTAAGGTATGCTTATCAGCCCTGTTTCCTCCAGTGTGTGATAGGAACCGGCAATCCGGCCATCAGGGTTTACCACGACCAGAGTAGGCGTAGATGCCACACCGTAATTTTCGAAATCAGGACTATAAAAACCACGAGAATCGTACCATTTCTCTGTCCATGGCAAGGAAGCGGCGCGGGAAGAAAAGATATGCTCGTCTTCGTCGGAAGCAATAGACAGCACTCGCACTCCCCTGTCCTTCAAGGTAGTGTAAAATCCGCAGAGGTCACGTAGGACAGCTTCACAGTTAGGGCAATCCGTTTCATAGAACAATAGTAATGTAGGACCGCTTGCCACCAACGGTACTGTATGGGAGAGACGCGGGGCTTTTTTTCCTGCAAGCAGCAGGCGGGTAAGCAGGCGGCGAGCAATGTCTCCCGGACAGGCGGGATCAACATCGATGCCCATAACGGCTGCCGCAGTGACAGCCGCTGCATCATTCATACCATGCTCCTGTAGTCGGGTAGCCACGATACGTAACATTTCTTCCAGTTGTTTTTCCTTGCCTGCATCAAGCATACGAGCTGCAAGACGCTTGACATCTCTGCAAAAGCGATAGGTAGCCAGCTTAGTCGTAACTTCAGCTTTCCCAGCTTTCATCATCATATTGTAAAAAATATAAGAATCAGTCCACGAATACAAATATTTGTGCCTGTGCGAAAAAGCAAAAGACACATCAGACGAAAGCGTATCCGTTACGTAATGCTGTTCACGGCGAAGAGTTAAGGAATCATCTGTTGCAAGGGCGCGCAGCAGACATTCGTAATGTCGCACAACTTCCGCCTCTTCACCGCCCTGACGGGAACTGCCACAGCCCCCCAAAAACAGTCCAAACAAAAAGACTAAAACAGTTGATCGTTTCATGGTGCTGTTTGTTTAATGGTTAAATTACTGGTCATGCACACAACGGACACTACCGCCCAGCAGATAATGATAACCATAATATTCATTAAACCCTGCAGGTAACCCGGCCGGACTATGAATGTCATTACCGGCACCATGCATTAAGGCCCATCTATTACGATTAACCCTATATGTGGGCGCTGTTTTTCCAGCTCCGATATCAGGATTCCAATATATTCCTGTATGTAATACAGAGGCAGGAGAATGTCGTTGAGGTGATGAATATATCATTGGAGTTTGTGTCCAGATAGCTAAAACGCCTTCTTCATATCCACCATCGGGGGCAGATATGGCTGGAAAAGACTTAGCTATTCCCGCACCGCTTTCTATCAATCGAGTAAATACAACAGGATAAGAGCCTGTTATAGACTGTATCAGATTAATAACCTCCCAAGCCGTAGGGAGTCGCCAGCCATCGGGGCAGGCACGTTGGGGAATACTGCCATAATAAATGGGTCCGACCATAGCTGGTGCCAAAGAATATGAACGAGGACGAGCAGCCATATTAGGACCTCCTTCCCTACTGGCGTCTATCATCCAACAAACACCACCATTACCCATACGGGTAGTCTGATAGTTACTGCCACCGATACGCATAAGTTTCATGGAATTTCCGAAACCACAAGCCGGTTGCTGGCTTACATGCAAACGATATTCCAATTCGTTAGCAGAATTTCCTGTTCGTATGGAAAGGACAGCACTACGCATATTCTGGGTAAAGTTCTTACTGTTTGCCGAAATAGTAACCGTGGCTGGTACTCCCGCTGTACCCGAGGTTTGGCTGAGTGAAATCCATGAAGGTTTTCCGGTTATTTGCCAATTGGTATTCTCTGTAGTTATATTTACGGGTAATGAAGCGACACCTATTTGGATATCACCGTCAAAAGCGAACACCCGTTTGTCCACCGTCAGCCGTTTGTTCCCTCGTACTATTACTTCTTCTTGTACCTCGTTCCACGGCACGATACGGCATTTAAGGGTATGGTTTCCTTTGAAAGCTTCCTCGGGAGTTTGGGCCGGCAACCCGTCCACACTTTCCACTTGTACTTTATATTCATGATTACGCAGAATATCCATCGGCACTCCCGAACCGTAGTCCTTGAAGTCGAGGCGGTAGTAACCGTCTACCGACGGCTTAGAGCCGGTGAGATACGGCTTCACGTGCATAACCAGACAAAGGTCGTCCAGCGCATTCCCGCCCGAGGGGCGGTTCTTGTTGTCCACCTCGCACAGGTAGAACGTCTTTTGTGAGCCGTTGAAAATACCGATATTCCCGGGTGACACATCGCTGTTCAATGAGGTGAATGTACCCCGTGTCTGCCGTGCCCCGACGGGTACGGTGGGAGTATTCACTTGCTTGCCCGTCACATTATAGTTGTCCGGTGCAATGCGTCCTTTTGCCCGGTAATTGTACAGCCGCAGATCGTTGTAATAATAGAAAAAGCCTTTTAGGTCGGATTCAAGAGGATTGATAAGCGTGAACTTAGCTACCGCACGTATCATCGTCACCTCTTGGGGAGCGCCAGAGGGAGAGAAACCTTCGCCCACCGCTTGGTTGGGAAGCTCGCCCCACATGGGTATGCCATTCGTAAAGTCGGGTGCGGCATCCGTTCCGACATCGAATGCCAGGCGGTTCATTACCCCCTCTTTCTGTTCTCCGAATGCAGCAGCAAGGGTATTCACCTGCTCACGGACATTGGCAAGCACCACGAGTGTCTGATGTTCGGGAGCTCCCATCAGCTGTACACGTACGGTTTGTGTGCCGATATCGTATGTACCCTGTGCACGGTAGAAGAATGTACCTTTCTTTATATTCGTAGGATCTGCAGGATCAACCTTGAATGAAAGTACATCTACAGTATTGATTCCATTTTCATCTATAGCACGTGTCAGCGGCGCACGCGTTTCGGAACTTTGCGAGGTGTTCATTTCAGCAGCCTGTTTTGAAGCACCGGTTTTAAAGTTCAGGTAAATAACGGCTGTATGTCCGTTCGCTTGCGGCACCGACTGCTCCGCATCATCACTGCAAGCGGTCGGAAGGAGCGCCGCCATTGCAATCCACAGCACAGCTGAGGCATGTCGCCTCCACAGATATGCCACACGGGTGAAACCGGATAAACCGGAAGTCTGAAATCCTATATTCATTTTTCTTCTTTTTTTAGTAATATATCTATTTTTTATATCAACTTTCTTACAAACTAAATTGCATCGGTCATATACCGTCTTACTTATTTATCGGCGAACAGACGAACGGAAAACCCGTGGTGTTTAACGTCTCTGTAGTTCGCGAACGCAGAGTACGAGTAGAAAGACACGTTCCAAGCATTGCCGAGGAGGCTGGGAAACTCCGTGCTCGACCAATACCGACCATATTCGCCTCGGGCTTCGAGCAAACCACTCGAAATGAACGTTGGGAAGGAGATATAACCGGCAGCCGGAAAAATACGAACGACAGCCTCGGAAGTATGGCTATCCCACCAAGAATCATTATTGATAGTGCTAATGTTTCCTGTAAATGCGCTGCCCAAGTAAACACAATCCACTTTCAATAGGGAAGTAAAGTCATGGTTGGCAAACGAACCCACGCGGGTGTAACGGTAAGCACAAACCATATTATTATCAGTAGCAAGAGGGAAATCGGATAGGGAAGAATCATCGATAGGATTACCGGTACCTTGTTTGAAACGCAGAGCGTAACAAACACCGTTACCCGAAGAGAAATAATCGTTGGCGAAAGTTTTTTTGATGCCACCGAACTCAATAGCCTCGTTGACATTAGAAGTATTAGTAGGGGAATCATATTGGGTATTACCGCTGTAGGAGAAAACGCCCGTCAACTCCCAGCGGGAAGGCAGGTGGTAACCATAACCGGGATGCCCCAGTTTAAAAAAGACATCATCAAAGAGCTTCTTGGCATTTGGATTGTAAGTATCATTATTCTCTCCTGTGAGCACGTACCAATTATAATAACCGGATTGGTCATTGCTATGGCTCGAAGCCCAATGAAGATTAGGGTCAGTCTGGGCTGCAGTGGGAGAAATACCCGGAGGAACGGAAGAAATGAAAGGAGAATTATAGATAGAGCCACCGGCGAGGTTATATTCGGCAACATAATCCAAAGGCGTACCGATCTGCTTAATATTGATTTTAGTATAAAGTCGTCCAGCCCGTATCTCCAGATAACCATCCTTGAATCCCTTGCCATTCGTGATGGCCTGCAATTCCTCCGTAACCGGATTGGTGAGAGTGGCGCCAGCCGCCCCACTGTTTTGACTGGGTTTCAGCCATGAATTAGAAACTGAAATTGTTGTTCCGTCGGCATTATAGGCACCGACCTTCCACCCACTGGGGTAATTGGTGCGCACAGAAAATTTGTTCTGTGTGCTTGTGGCATCGTGCTTGCCTTGAAGTGTCATCGCCGTTCGGGTCACTGCCAAGAAATGCCCCGATTCATTGAACGTTATATCTGTGAATGCGTCTATCACGATGGGCACTACTACGATGTTATGGTTGGTAAAGTTGTCCGGGCTGGTTACAGCCTCGTTCAAAGTGGCAAACCCCGGCCCTTTCACTTCCTTGATGGTGAAAATATAGCGGTGGTTGCGCAGAATGGGCATGTATTTACCCTTTTCGTAAGGACTCGTGCCACCGCCCTTGATACCGTCCCATGTATAATCCATTCAGTAGTAGTATTCTCTTCCTTGATAGGCAAGATTTATAACTATACAAGGACGGCTGCCGCCGGAGATAGCCGACTGTTCATTCAAATAATAAGTGATGACATTCGGAGATGCGGTGTTTGCAGTTCCCTCAAGCGGGTGCCCGCCACTGACTGCTGGCTGCGATGTGGCAGGCAGTGTGGGAGTCATGTATCCCGATTGTGAAGCGGTGGTATTGTATGTAGCAAGATCTACCCAAACGCGTCCGTTGCCTACGGAATTGACGAAGTAAACCTTTCCCGCAGCTGTCGTGGCTCCCGAAGTTGTAGGATTGATGATATCCACCTTCGCCAGCATGCGGATAAGCGGTATTTCCTGCGCAATGGTTTGCGACACACCGGCTTTCAGTTCAAAGCCTCCCGCCGGGGCATGCTCGCCGTACATGGGTATGTATGTGCCCGTACCTTCTTGTCCGAACCTACCCACGACTTCCACTTGCTTAAGAGCGTCATAGGTGGAACCGGCTGTTATATTTGCCAGTTCTGTTTGGGCATTAGCTATGAGAGCTATACGTTTGTATCTGCCCGCAATAACGGGCACAGAGAAGTATTTCGTATCCGAAGAGCCTGAAAGTGTATGCAACGAGCTGCCCGGAATATCATATTTCACCTTGACTTTCTCCGTACCGCCTTCATCGGCAAACATCAGTACGGTAATCTCTGTTATCCCTTTCTCGTCTACACCACGAGTATTCGCCGCCCGGAAATCGGGAATCCTGACAGAAAGTGTCACTTCGGCCGTCTCACCTTTGCCGGACACGGGCGGAACAGGAAGAATGAGTTCGTCTTGCCGGCACGAAAGTACGAGCGGCAGTAATAACAGGACCGACAGCAGGTTGCGGAACGGTATGATGATTGAACTACTTGGCATAATATATTGTTTTATGATTTGCATTTCATGATTGACCGGTGCGTTTTTTACACTCCTCCGGGTTTTACATTCTGATTTTCCCAATTCCTGATCGTTATTTTCGCATGACCGTTTGTAAAGGTAATCTCGATAGGAATGGTTACTTCAATATCTTCCTCCATCGGTATGTGGTAGCGGGCAATAAGCCCTGCCAACGAAATCGGGGGCACGATATGGTTTCCCGTGGTGGGATCGATAATTTCCACCATGCCGGGGGTATCGGCCTTGAAACGGGGGATGTCAGTCGTGGCATTAGCATGGCGGTTGGTGACATCATATGCTACGGCAGGCTGGAATGTCTTGTTCCGGCTTACGGACTGGAGACGCCATGTGCCCGAGGTTTCGTCGAACACCGGTCGCAAGGCTGACTCCATGCCCGTGATGTGTACCACAGGCTGCACGCTCACACCATCAAGGTGAAGACTTACACGGATAGTGCCGGGGCTGAAATTGACAGTATGGTCTCCAGTCTCGTGCTCACTGACCGTAAGTGGCGTGACAGCGAAAAGAAGCCGATCAAGCGTGGGGATGGAAGCGGAAGTCTCCGCATGCGGGTGTGAGGCGGAAAGGTTCCTTATGGTTTCTCCTTCGGAAAAGCCGCCGAGCTTGGTCTGTGCATCCGAAGCATTCGCCCAGAGCACGACAGTGTAGTTTCCCTGCGGCAGATACATCTCAACACCCTGCAAACGGTCAAGTTCACTCTTCTCCAGCGTCTGCATATGCTCAATACTGCCATCGGGACGGTACACACACAGCCTCACCCTCTGAACACGCTCTCCGAAAAGGTCAGCGGCAGAGCCGCGAGGCTTGTAGGTAAATCGTAACAGGGTATCCAGAGGGCAGCCCTCCAGGGACTCCCTGATGCACCCCGACAAGACTAAGGTTAAAATACCGGAAAACATCAGGAAGCGTATAGCTTTATACAATTTCATGCGTAGTATCTTTTAGGTGAATAACTGTGGTTATGACTTTATATGAATATACGTGTTATGATTTAACAGGTTATAGAAATACAGGTCGTGAGGTCAGGGCAAAAGACACCCACGACCTGCTTACATTCCGCCGTGCGAGAGGAACTGGTGAACTAGTAAAATGAGCTAAAAATCTCCTCTACGCAAACGGACTTGTAAAAGAAACAAACAAATACAATATACCTTGATGGTATGACAGTTAGAGATTAGGCTTGACAGGAACGACCGTCCAGGCTTTTACCGTCACCTTCAACCAAACGCTGACAGCACTGGTATTAGGTATTGTGGAAAGGTTGCTCTCGTCAAATGTAAAGTCGGCTTTCGAGATAGTATAAATCTTTCCTTTTTCCAGTTCTACAATATTGCCACTGCCATCTTTGAATCCTCTCACGGTGATAAACTGGTCACCTGTGCCGAAATTCACGCTGCTGCCGGCCTTAGCAGCCAAATTACTCAACTTAAATACGAGCTGGAGTTGCTCGTTCGCGTCAGTACTGTTACCGTTAGGAACAACCTGATATGCCCAACGTTGCCCTGCAGTTGGCGGAATGACTTCCTTTGGGATACCTGTAGCAGCGACGGCAGACTGGTCAAAGAGTTTTCCAGCGTTAGCAGGGGTGTAAAGCCCCTGTCCTTGAGCATAGGCAGCAGGAGTAGCACCATATTGTACTTTCGTTCCCACAACGGTACCGGCCAGGTTGAACTTTTCAAAGAAGTTATTCACATAGATTCCTTCCAGCGTAAAACCATCCACCGCACTGGAGGCCGTAGTCGCCAGACCTTCGATTTCGACACGTGCCACGGCAGGACCGATTTCCACTTCGGCATACTTGTCACCGTCCGTTATTCCAGGGGCATAAGGCAGGGCCGGACTACCGGTAGTCCATGTCTGCAGGGGTTTGTCATCGCCGCTCAACACCACATCCGCAACTGCAGACTGGCTTGTGATTTCCAGTTGTACAGCTTTCAATGCAGCTACGGTTCCACCTGTAGGCAATGAAGTTCCGGCAGGAATATTACCACATACCGTTACAGTGGTAGCCGCCGCGGGTACATCCGTTATTTGGGTACCGGTAGTCAGATTCGCAATCGTGATGGGAGTGGTTGTAGTCGCGTTCACATATTTCAGAATGCTGGTCCCGTCATGGAAGTATACATGCAGATTACTTACCGTAGCAACCGTTCCCGAGGCTACAGGAGGCTCGGTCGATCTCGTCAGCGTCGGCAACTCCAGCTTCATGAATACGCTTCTCGCTTCCCCGTTCTTTACGTCAGGCACTTCGATGTCATCGTTACTGCACGCGGTGAATGCTGCAGCCATAGCAACCATTGTAAACACGCTTAACAAACTTTTTTTCATAATCATTGTAATTAAATTGTTAATAAAAAAATAAACACTAATAAAACACTTGTTAATATTTAATTCGTACTTATACTTTTTTTCCTGTTTTGTTCTTTCTACTTTTTACTATTTCCCTTCCGCTATCCTGTCCAGTTCCATACGGAGCCCGAAGAACTTGGGAATGAGGTCCGACAGTTCCGGATCCAGGGGAATACGCAGGACAAGATTGGGATTCATGCGGCAGGCCGCAAGCATATGTTCCACTGCTAAGTAATCATCGCCCTGCCGGGCGCTTACCACAGCATGCAGGTATTCCTTGCGGGAATCTACGGGTAACTGGTCTAAAAGAGCGGAAGCCTCTTTATGATAACCGAGCTGTGTCAGGCAAAGGGCGGTGTTATAGTCAGGCCGTTTTTCCAATATCGGCAAGGCTTGCCGGTATTGTCGCTCTGAAAGGAGCCGCAAGGCTTCGGCATACTCTTCTCCCTGCGGAGTATATACGGGACCGCTTGCCGCAAGAGAGTCTGTCTCCGCAGAAGCTATGACATATTGGTCCAGAGCGGAACGGTCAACCAGGTCGCTAAGCGAGGCCACAATGAAGAGCAGCGTGTCCGAGGCGGCAGGCCGCCATGTGCTGCGGTCGGTGGCTTCCACGATAGACTCTAGCCGCACACGGAGCTTTTTCATTCCATCGGTGACGGGCAGAGAATATACATAGTTGTAGATATAATCATGTCCGGAAACTGAATCCGAATTCTGGCGGACCATCACGGAGTCGATATAGGGGAAGGGAATCATACGCCGGCGGATTTCATCACGGTTACGGTCATTCATCTCATTTTCGGCAATCCGGTCGTAGAAATAACGGTGGCGGGAGATGTCCATCGAATCGGTGGCGGTGAGGACATAGTTGTGTATGTCGGACAGGCTGCGCCCCCCCGTTATAAAGGTCACGGAATTTCGAAGGTACACGATCGGCGGTAAGCTCGCGTTCCAGCCGGTACATCGGCCAAAAGGAGGCCGTACGATGATATTTACGGTCATAGGAGGCCCACAACCCGAGCGTGTCACGACCAGCCACATAGCGCCGTACGCTTTCTTCGATCCGCTTGCGTTCCAGGCGGTGACGGAGTGTCGCACGGTTGGCCTGCGTACGCGTGTTCCAGAAATTCTGGCGTTCAAGGGCAAGGCGTTTCCACTTCTCGTAGGCAAGCTGACGGTCGCGCTCCTTGCCGTAAAGTTCATAGAAGAACCTCTGCCGGCGGGCGATATCCTTATTGATGCCTTTACGGTCAAGATACACACTATCATAAGCCGAAGGATCGACAATTCCATTAAGAAACAGCCTGTACGCCTTATAGTCCGCTTCCTGCATGCGGGTAAAGGAAGAACCGGAAAGCACAACAGGTGGTAGCGGGAAGCCTGAACTGTCAGAGGTGCAGAGCATCGGGGTGAGTGTGACACGCCAGCAACTGTCAATCAGGAGGGAAGGGACATGGATATTGAATTCCAAACGCACGGAACCTTCCCGCATGGTGACCTGCTTGACGACCGTGCGTGCAGCGACGATGTCAACACCGCCCAGGTGTATGGTTTTCCATACGTCATCCGTACTGTCGGAGACCTCTTCGAACTCACCGGGAAGAGTGTCCGAAGAAGTGGTGAACCCCACCTGTTCGGCAAGCACTCCGGAAGGTGCGCTCTCCTCGTGGGGAAGAAAAATATTAGGACGGCCGGACTGCATAAACAGCCGCATAGTCCGCGGTTCGCGGGAAGTGGAACAGGACACGGCCAGTAACACTCCCGCGCAGAAAGCGGCGGCCGTTATGTGGGATTTGAGATACTTATTCATCATTCAACTTTTTATATCTTGTTTCAACAGATAAGATGGTTTCAGAAAAGATAAACCAGATTAACGGCGGTACGTGTGGGTGTCACATAGACACCGGAGCCCTTGCCGGTACGCTTACCGCAGTTCACGCAACGGTAACGTTCCCAGTCGGCCCAGACAACACCGAGACCCAGTTCGAACTCCAGATTCCAGCGACGCGAAAGGGGGCGCACCAGCCCCGCAGAAAGCCCGCCGCCGAAAGCTGTGCCTTCGTAACGGTAGCGATGTCCGAACAGACCACCCGCATTATATATGGAGAACACACCGTGGAGCCCGATAAAACAACCCCTTCCGTAAGTTTCGCGCATCCAATAACGCACACCAGGCTGGACTGTGAAGTTTTTAAGCTTGCCGTCATCCCAAAGACGGAAAGGATTGTACTGTACGGGAAGATGGGCGGACCAATGCGTGGAAAAAGCCATGGAACCCTCCACATTCAGATTCCCCGTACCTAAACCCACCAGATTGGTTCTGACAGAATAAAACTGCGCGGAAACCTTGTCTGAATACACAAGGCAGGCCAAGACACAGGCAAAACATAAAAAGTACTTTTTTCTATTCAAATTCATAATTCAAACTAGGATAACTCAAACTTTAAGTGGATAAACAAAACATGCACCCAAAGTAAACGGATGAAAAGCTGTGTCATCATAATAAGACTGTTCTTATTCTACGTGCAACCTGTAAAAATGAAGTATTTTAATGAACAAGAAACAGTTTTATATTATCACATCTGTTTTGTTTTTCCTGGTTGCAAAAGTAATAACACATAAATCACGAGTTACAAAATGAAACCACAAATCTAACGTCCGCATTGCATAAAACATTATAATACAGAAACATAAAGACTTCGTTCTTCTTATTTTTCTAACACGACGCTAACAGATGATTTACAACCTTAAAAAATATTGGGCAATCAATAAGTTTCTGACAATTGACTGGAATAGTAACAGATATTATAATGAAAGCATCTTCATACTTTCCGGACATACCTCCCAGGAGAATTAAACCTGTTATGGCTTACCTCCATGACAAAACCATTCTACAATTACATCATTCCGGTATTATGGCAAAAACAATCTGAACATATTCTAGATTTAATTACCGGATGATGCATTAGTCATTGGAACCTAGTATAAAGTTGAAATACCTATCCCAGAAGGCTTAAGAATAATTCTTTATTAGCTGTTTCCGTAGATTTAATACGTGATTTGAGCCGTGACTTGCGAGCGTATACATTAGCCACCGTATCCTTCATGAATAAGCTAATTACTTGCGGTGAAAATCCTACAAAAATATAGCATAATAACCTGGTGTCGGAAGCTTTCATAGTTGGAAAATCTTCCTTGAGCTTGTACATGGCATTGTCATGACAAGTGTTTACGATTTTTTCCAGTTCTTGCAGTATGCCATTGTTTT
>NZ_EQ973365.1:61499-74830 GCF_000157055.1 Bacteroides sp. 2_2_4
TTTATATTTCATATTGCGAATATTAGGAGTAACAAACACATTTCGATGCGGAAAGCTTTTATTAGAAGAAATATAATTATTATTACATTCTTTGTATCTCAACAGAAACCATAAATACTTTTTTTGCATGATTCCCTGCATGATAGTTCTCAATTCCTATATATACCATTTCCAAAAACAGACAATAACCAAAAAGTTATAAAATATGCAGGCTTGGGAGTTTAGTATTCTTCATCTTATTATCAACTTTAATTATGCGCTGCTTTATACCATAATGTATTTTCTTTCAGCACAGTCATAGGATTGTCACTCGGATCGGATGTTGTTATACCGGAAAATGTATTGATAGGAATAATACCTTTGGCCATAGTGTAGAAATTTTTTGTATGGGTTTTATATGGAACAAGATGATTTAGCTGCTCTCTAAATTGGTTTAATAATATAGGATCGTTACAGAGTGAGGTTATATAATCTGCAAAATCATAAAATATTACAGGAGTATAACCATCTAAACGTTGGATTGTTCCCCACAGGGATTTGTCAAAAGAATATTTACTATTGATACTTTTTATGATGGCTGCCATATTCTCCAGTTCTGAACAGTCCGTTACTGCTAATGTCCCACAAGGCATTATTTCATAGGTTGAATAAAAATTGTAAAATTCTTCACATCCCGATTGATAATCGGGATTCCCCAGTAAATATTCCCCAATAGCGGCATAAGGCATTCCGTATGCCATCATCTCACTGGTAGAACCAATCAAATATTTTGTAACATCCTTTAATTCATAGGCAACCTCTATAGATGACATATAACAGTCATCAAATAGAATATATTCCATTTTCATGCCTGCATTAGCAATACCGGAGGCTAGAGATTTTATATCTGTTTGGTATTCGGCGGTCAGTCCTCCAAAATAACGTGTCAATGGAACACCCTGATATTCCCAATGCATTTTCATGTGAGGTGCGGAACGCACTTTCATCTCATAAACAGGAAGCCATCCCATACCGTGACATCCTATAATCATGGTATAAACAGAAGCCGGAGCAAATGTCTTTACATCATTTAAAATTGCTGTTATCCCATCGATTGTCGTAAAAGGCGGAGACTTATATTTTTTAAGTATTTCACGTTTACATCTCCCGTGAGAAGACACAATTTCAAACATCATGGCCTCCGTACTACCGGTAGAAATAAAAACAATTACTTTCTCATTGTTCAGCCCTATTTTCGTTATACATTTTTCCAGGTCAGATATGTTATTATAAAAATAGTTCGTCAAATTTGAGGACCATGGCAAATACATGAATAATGTTTTCCGGTTGGCTTCTATCTTTTGATTTTCCTCCTTCTCGCATGAAGAAAAAAGTAAAATTCCTCCCAATAAAAAGATAATGCTAACCTTTACGTAGATTTTTTTCGTTGTTTTCATCCTGCAAATTGTCCAATAACTCATTATTACTTTTTTATTATAGCCTTCCATTGTAAAATCTCTATTTTATCTTAAATGTGAATTGTAAATAACCATTTCCTGATATTCATAGAATCAAATCCTCTTATAATCTTACAATATTATGACTCATTATCTCACAATATATTGAATATTCTAATAAACAGCATGAATTTAATCGTTTATAACACGAGATGATTTTCTTTTCAATGCCCTATGGCAGTTCTCATTGGAGACACTGCCGAATGGCACTTGTTTCCGTTTCATTCTTGCAAAAAAAGATGAAACGGTTTAACAGGAACAACTGCCTGTTGAAACAATACCGGCACCAATGTCACAACAGGCAGTTTTATGGTTACTTATGGCAGTCCAAACCGATTTTCAAAGCCAAATCGCTCCGGCTTCCACATCCCCTGACTTATAAGTGTAAATTATAAACTCTTCAAGCGCTTCTTTCCATGTAAGATTGAAGGTTCCCATAATTGAATGTATGGCACGATTACTTTTTTCATCAAGCCCGTCTTCTTCCACCCCTTCGGGGTTCGTGTCTTCGTCTACCCCCACAGTCTCTTCACGGCTCCAGAACACCACTACCGGAATGTTTAGGTTGATATCCCATGTACCACGCTGGATCAATATTCCGGAAGGTTTATAGAACGGATCAAAAGTACCTGTTTCCGGATTGCCCTTGGATTTGTAGCCGTGATAAAGACGAATTTTCAGGTCGAATTCCTTACGGTCTTTCAAAAAACGGATAACTCCTTTCAAACCTATCGGGTTACTGTCTCCTGTTATTTCAGCTTCCTTGCTATGTTTGGTCTTGTCCCAGGGGGTAGTGTCCACATAAAGATAATCCACCAATTTCTGCGGTTCATTGTCATCGGCTTCCGGCTGACCGTCAAATGTGGGTTTTACATTTTCAGGCGTGAAGAAATGTTGATGAATATTATCCTGCCCGTTTTCTATAAACTGGCTGTTCATCAAATCTCCTTTGGCGTTATAGTAATAGATGAACATCAAATAAACGGGAGCCGGGGTGTATTTCCCATAAGTATAGTAGTCTCCATTTTTCTGCACGTAGAACTTGCTTTGACTGCCTTCGGCAAGCCTCCAACCCTTGCCGGCTTTCAGCTCATAAGTTATTTCCTGAATACGTTTCATGTGCTTGGCCGGAGATTCCGGATTCTGGTGAGGTCCACCGACTTTCTGTATTTCATTCCAGTCTGCATGCAGGTGACATTCCACAAGACGGATAGTCATTTTGGAAGGATCTTCATGCAATTTATTATCTGTCTCATTTTCAGGAATTACAGGATCTTTACTGCATGAATTGAACAACAACGAAAGAGCTGTTCCTATCAGGAACATCAATGCGATTTTACATACATTTGTTTTCATTTTTTATTTATTTGGTTAATAATAATTGTTATAAATCAAAAACTCCAGTTCACTACACAACGTACATCAGATCCCATGTCATGTGCATAGTAGCGTGAACGGTTAGTGTATTCTTTATATTCTTTGTTCAAGATATTGTCTGCCGCTATCATGAATTGTAGTTTGTATCCGTATTTTACAGGACACTCAAAGCTAGCAGCGAACCCCAAGAGGTGGTATGCCGGAGGGGTATAGGGAATAAGATCCGTATTCGAGTCAAACCGGGTCTGTTTTGCCACGAATCGATGTCTGATACTCAAACGTAATTTGGAATGCGATTTGGTTTCGTGAAGCCATGAGAGGTCATGGCTGAAACGGGAAGAGGGGATATAAGGAAGGTAATTTCCTGTCGTCTGTTCATTTGCCCGTATAAAAGAAGCAATCAGGTGATAATCCCATGAATTTATGGGCATGAAGTGAAAGTCAAAATCCATTCCGCGAAAGAAAGCCGGGGTCTGTTTGTATTGGAATACAGGGTATACCCCCGAAATAACAGTGATGGTTTCTTTCTTCGGTTCATCATAGATATAGCCGCTTATCCATTGCAGGTAACCGTCCATTCGGGCACTGAATACCTTATTGCTGTAACTGATGGAAGATATCCATTTATAGCTCCTTTCGGAGTGCATGGTAGAATCTCCTTTGACAAACATTCCGGATCCGAGTTCATTTCCGTTGCTATATAATTCATACACGTGAGGAGCTCTCCAGGCCAGCCCGAAATTAGTGGTGAGCTTCCATTGGTCAGAGAAATGATGATGACCTCCCAGACTGTATGATACGTTATTGAACTTTCTTGTTCCTCCATAGAGACTTCCTGTCCAGTCATAACCACTGGCACGGGTTTCCTGTCCGTCAAAACGAATACCTGCTTCAATTCCTCCTTTACTGTAATTATACTTCCCGATACCATATATTCCCATCTGTGTCTCCGTATAGTTGGGAATAACGGGAACAATACCTGTTCCTGCCTGACTGTGATTATCAATGAACATAATTTGTCCCCCAACCTCTGTTTGCCATGAATTATAATTCAATTTCCAGCAGAGAGAGTTTTGTAATGAGTTTAAGTGCAGGGAAACAGCTGGAATGTCGGAACCCAGACGCCGGATGCGGTTTTCCTGTCGGTCGTCCTTCTGCCAGGAACTTTGCCAGTAAAGATTTCCTGCGTTCCGCATACTGAACTTCATTTTACCAATGGCTGTCTGATGGGTAACTTTTTGATATGGGTATGCGATACTTCGCGTGAAAGGATCTGTGTACAGGGGACGTCCCAATCGGATACGTTCTGCCAGCAGATCTTCACTTCCCATCTGGGCACTGAACATTACTCCCGTCCGGTTGTAAAAGTGACTGTAGAATCCTTCTATTCTTAAACGTCCACGGTCATAGCCGAGTAAAGCGGAGGTATGATGTTCTCTGGCTCCAGTGTTATTTAGAAGATAGTTTGCGGTGGAACGGTCTCCGGAATTTGAATATGTCCCCTGTACTCGCCAGGCAAGGTCACGGAGAAAAGGGAAAGTGCCTTCCAACTGTCCGGTCAGCACATAACGGTGACCATTACTTCCATAAAGTATGGAAGTCTTTCCTTTCAAGGCCTTCTTCCGGAAGGGTAAGGGAGCCTGTTCCATGACAATAATTCCTCCCAAAGCTTCTGAACCATATCGTACCGCGTCAGAACCTTTTATCACCCGAATGGAAGCGTTTCCGTTCATATCCACTTCAGGAGCATGATCAACTCCCCATTGTTGGCCTGTCTGGCGGGAACCATTGTTTATGATTAATATCCGGTTGCCATACATTCCTTGGATGACAGGTTTGGCAACTGTCGTCCCCGTACTGATGGAACTTACGCCACTGACCTGTTCAAGCAGAGAGGTGAGAGAAGTTCCCAATGCGCGATTGATTGCGAAGGAAGTAAGGTTGTTGCTTACCGTATTCCGAGTCACTCCGGAGCACTCACCGGTAATAATGACTTCTTCCAGAATTTTTATCTCCGGATAAAGATATACTGTTTGAATATTCACCTTTTTGAATGCCTCACTCAAATATATATATTGAGATTTGTAGCCCAAACTCTGTACAAGAACTGTATCCTTGGAATTTGTCTTCCAAGGGATAATGATTCTTCCTCCGGTTGAACTGGCAAGGGGTTGATTCTCCAATAAGATGTAAGCTCCTTCAATCGGACGTCCGGTTTCCTTATCTACAACCAACAGTGTCCTATGTGTATCTGATTGCTGTCGGTATTTCTGTGCATACATCCTTGTAGGAGATATTGCACACAGCCAGACAATGAATAGACACACATATTGGAAATATGCATGAAATGTCATACTTTACGAAAATTGTAATGAAGTTATAAATTGTTTAAGATAACCAAAGGGCACAGCATCCCTCTTTCACATGTCATCTTATAATGCATGCAACCCATGAGAGGGATTGTAATAGTTGGACAGGAGGAGCGCGGAGAGACAATAGGGGAAAAGTAACAGTAATGTCCTTCTCCTTTTGGATAAGATATTCAACGGGGTTCTCTGTCTGAACGCAATTGTACTCAAAGCTCTCGGCTTCGGTAAATGAAGATAAAGTGAACAGGCAGATAGCACATTTATCGGCAGAATCATGATGGGAAGATTGTTGCTCATCATGAGATATACATAAATCTTCTTTGTGAACATGAAAGGCTTTCACAAAGAAGAAAGGCATCATAGTCAGCAACAATAAGCATGCCACTATGGCTCTGTATTTCCGCTTTTTTCTTGCATTATCCATTAGGTTGTAAAGATAGCAGATTGCATAATTGTACGCAATACCTATAAATGATGATTTTACGATCAAGTACGATTAAATATATTGTCCCGATTATTTTGATATGGGAATCAAATAAATCGACACATCGTTACCGGCTGTATGATAACAGGCTATAATAAATCTTCCTATTTTTATTCCTGTTCATATTGGAGGGCCTGTGTAAGATGCCCCCTAAAACCAAAATGATTCTTCTCCCAGAAAATATTCAGTAATGATCTCTTGATAAGTTTTGACCGATGAGCATTATTATTTTAAAATCAAGTACTTCGATTCTCATATAATTGTTTTTAAATTCGTTTAAAATTGAACGGTGTCCAATTGTTACGATAATACTTCAGTTCACGTTGATATTTCGAGGACGCAAAGTACGGCTCATTCCCAAAGCATAAGAGAAAGGATTGATGTCGAAATCGCGTTCAAATGTTCCGGTTACCATATTCTTTCTTTGCGGAAGTGTACCTGGAAAGTTTTGGTTACGCCAATTTCCTTGTACAGATATGCCAGCTTTTATCTTGTCTTCATTCCAATAGAAAGATTTTTTTATATTTATTGGTCGAGAGAGGCTACTACTACCCTCCTGAAGTTAGTAAACGGAATCATTTTTTACTTCCTCTTTTTTTCTTATTGTTGTGCATTAATAAATAAAGCTCTTGCAAGAAAAAAAAGGAATATTTTTGTCTTAGATATCATTGTGAATTTCAATTTAAATATAAACACAATATTGGACCGGATCAATTTGTCACAAATCATTTTATAACGAAGAAGGTATGTGTATGGACATATTAAAAAGAATAGCGTCACTCGTCAATACCAAATCATTAGCACCAATCATTTGAAAAACAATATACAAAAAACGCTTTCCGCCAATCTCCTTTAATTGGGCGGAGTTAAGTTCAAATCTTACATTATCCAAATATATATCCTTTACAGAAGAAAAGAGACCATTCAAGACGTTCTTGCTCCATTTATTCTTTTCCCATTGCAATGAATCATGATCCTTAATTACAAATTCCACATACTGTATCCATCTATCTATAGAATTGGAAAACTTATTTTTCACATCACCATAATTACTATTCTTAAGTTTATTTTTCACAAACTCATGCAAATCCGGTGTTGAGTAGGCTATCAACTCATTCTTCAATTCACTTAAGGGTTTAAAACCGGTGAATATTTTATCAAATTCTGCAAGCAACAAGCCACCATTACCCTTTGCATACATGCTTAAATGTAGTGTAAGCATGTTGCCTGTGTCGCTTTTTTCTTTCAGAGTTGTACTGATTTCCACAGCATACGCACTTTCATCATATGAAAAAATGTGACCATTAAATAGAGATGGATTTTCATATATCCCTCTCATATACTTCTGTTTTATAAAATCTGTATTTACAGTAACCTTTCCTTCATAATATTTATTCTTGTCAAACAGAAGTGATATTCTTTTTTTAGACCTACTATTATTGTACCTAAGATAGAAAGAAAGCTGATTTTGCTCATATTTTATATCTTCAAGAACCGTCTTCTCAAGATCTTCCAGAGTAAAAAGATATTTTTCTCCCCCTACATTTATAGAATAAAAGTCCACTAACCGGCCTAAATTCTCAATTGTAAACATGTTCACTTTATGTAATCTGTAAAAGCTATCAAAATCAAGCTTTGCATAATAATCAGCATTTGCTTTCCACTCAGCTTGTGCACCATTAACCATTTGATAATCGTCAGGTTTGCTCACAAAGCCGGTAAAAGTGAATTCATTCTTAAAAGGTGAACCATTTACCGTGCCTGTAACATATAGCACAAATGAGCCTTTTTGATAATCTTTCCTTTTCACTACAGCCTCAGTTATTTTTATCATTTTCCCGTTTATCTGCAGCGTCTCTTTCTGTGCTTCAACAAGTCCTAACGCAACATTTATATCTCTAGACATATCAAATCTAAAATAAGCTGCAACATCCTCTTTAGCCACAGCGGGAACTGATCCGGATTGTTCACTATGAGATTCTTCCTGTTGCCTGGGATGTCGATTCCGGGATTCAATCGGATCATTCTCACCACAAGCAACTAATAACATTATACAGACAAGAAATAATAGGCACCTTTTTATGTTAAAATTTCCTACCTTAAACAAATCACATGTCCTATCACACATAAACATTACTGTCTTTTCAATATATATTGTGCTGCGAGCCGCCCGCTATTGTTGAAGATTTCCGTACTGTCAGACAAGACCACTGCGTCGTCGAGAACTTTATAATATGTTTTGGCACCCGATGAAGGAGTAACCAGTTCAATGATGTTTTCGCCTATCATATTATATACACCGCTCTCTTCAAAAATACCATTCTCCTCACCCAGATACTCACTCCGCAAATCATAAGTTGCATCACTATTAATTTTCAATGTCGTTTTGATGCCACCACAGTCGGCACAAGGTAATATGCCTTCATAGGTGCCATAACAATCTTTGTTTTTGCTATCCACTACTCCGGCAGCACTATTTTCTTGTTGTTTATATTTCTTCCCAGATCCAACACAGCCTGATGTTACTATTATCATGGCTGCTACCAATAAATGCAATTTAATCAATTTCATAATTTAAAATATTTAACATATAATTTGAGGTTAATTATAACTCGCAAGATCATTATATACAAAGACTTATTGTAAATGCATAGCAGTATATAACGAAATTATCTTCGTCTCACTCGCTATGCATTACAATAAAATTAGAAAAAAAGAAAACTATTTAACCGTCACATTGATAGTTCCCGTTTTCTTATCCTTATCTGTAACTGTAATAGTAGTTTTTCCTGCCTTAACTCCTCTTATGTTGACTTTATTTTCCTTGACTGATACCGTAGCAATATTGACATCTTTCGCAACGGCAGAATATGGCTGTGCACCACCTTTTACTGTTACTATACCATCTTTTCCAACACTCACAGTAATAGATTGTTTATCAAAATCCAGTCCTTTTGGAGTTTTTGGGGTCTCTTTTACAGTTCTTACAGTTACAGCAACTTTTCCTGTAACTCCCTTCCGGTCCGTAATAGTTATCATTGCTGAACCATCTTTTACACCGGTAATTACAATCGCATTTTTATCTGATTTCGCAACTGCGATTTTTGCATCACTTGATTTCGTCGTATATGGTGCAGTACCATTACTAACAGACACAGTAACCGTTTTACCAACTGCAACTTCTACTTTATTAGGACTGATTTTTAAATTGGGCTTATCATCATCCTTATCACATGATACCAATACAAAAGAAGTTAAGCAACAAATCACTAATGCCATCGATTTTAAAAAAGGTTTAGTTTTCATTTTTGATAAATTTAAATTAATAGATAAAATGCTAATGAGTACTCATAAATAAAAAAGTCAGATTTTTCTTACTTTTTCTTTGCCAGCAAAAATAATAAAGCGAAATTGTATTTGAATTATAAAATGATTTTAAAAATCTAACACCTCAATTCATATACATCTAACAATCAACACCTTAGTGTTATGAAACATTATTTTATCTCACATTGAACTAACATCTGTTCGAAAAGCATAAAAAAACAATATTATTCCAATATCAAACTTAAAAAAATATGTTTCACATTGCTAATTCTGATTATATGGTCAATCTTCATAATAGAGTGATACACTATTATAACACCGACTGTTACAGTATCCCTAACAGTGTTTGAAAAAGACCCTTTTTATGATATTTCACAAATACCATATATTCCCTATAATATTATTCTTAATTAGTGAATGAGCCATTCAAAGTAAAAATTGAATGTATTTTTAGCATATTCTATAAAAATCAAGAAAGGATGGCCAATTCAAAAAGTATTTTATCCAACAAACGGAACATTCTTTTTACAAGTTGAAGGTGGTATCACTCAACTATAATTGTGGATGATCAAAAACGTGTGTTCAAACCATACACAATAAATCTTCTATAGCACAAGATTTCTTGAACAGCAAGAGATAGGTACTCGCAAGTCCACGACAAAACGTTTTCCGAGGGGATACTGACGAACTTAAGGATATTGAAATGAGGTACCATACAAAAGTCGGTTGTTGTCACCAATATTATCTTAAAATAACTCATCTACAAAAGCTATGTGTTGTGACATCGTATTGTTAAAAAAACATTGTCATAAACGTCTGACGTCTCTTGATAGATTTACTTTTAGAGGGTATCATATAGCTATCTTCCATATCGTTTCGAGTCGCTTTCTGTACTCATTTGATATCATTCAGGCCATACTCTTGAACATTCACTCATGCAATAGGGGCACTTAAGTTCTAATAAATAGATTATCTCGCTAGCAGTCTCATCTCTCACCACACAGCTAGATTTATTATAAAGTTAAATTCAATGCTCGTGCAAACGGCTGTTTGTTCTGATTTAATGTACTCTTTGTTTGAAGGCACAAAGATATAATGAGTATCTAATATTCAAATAAACTATGTTTTAAGACTTTTTATGACACAAACAAATACGAATGATTTGAAAAATAAATTGATTCTCTTTCATAAGATGTTCTTTCCTATAAGTTAATAAAAAAAACACTTTATATAATTTTTTTTCTCTTCATTTTTTCGAAAAGCCCCAGTCTTCCATTTTTTATAGAATATCATTTACATATTCCTATTTTTTCCATCCATGCATTATATACCTCATTTTTAGGTGAAGTTCACCCACTCTCTCCTCTTATTTTAGTCAGATTATGCTGCCGTTCTTTTTTTTTCTTCGTGACCTTTTCAATCATACATACCGCATTGAACGTATGTACTCCAAAGAAAATCCAAAATATTTCCACTTCCCTGTTTCTGGCTTTTTATTCTGGTCTGTAAATAATATTATTTCTACATTTTAAAACTTCCTTTCAATCTGGTAGCACTTTCATGGCTGAGTTCTGACCATCAAATCTTACGAAATGGAGCAATTTAGATAGCTCAGACCTTGTACTTAAAGAAGTGTTTTGTAAAACTTTTTAAATTGATATTATTAGTGTAGCTTGAATCCGCAGCAAGTACCTTAATCCTAACTTTGATCAGTTGTTGTAAATGAATACAGTCTTTCAAATGTATTACTTCGTTAAAAGCCGTAAAGGAGATATGTTCTATAAAGGAGATTTCATCTATCTGTATACTGTTGACTTTGCCTCCGAATTAAACGGATTTGTTTTTTCTTGCCTTAATAATAGTCTGGAGGGACTAAATATTAAGGAAATTTGCTAATTACTGACGAATCACATTAACGATTTAGGATTGGTTAGTGAATGAAGAGGGGCAATCTGAACACCACTAAATAACTGGTAACGAATATTACTAGTTAAATATTTAATCAGTTATGAATATGAAAAGTTGATATAGGACTTCAAGACTACCAAGGCCATTTTATTTTCAGGAGAAAAAAATAACTTTTACCCCCCCCAAAAAAAAGGAGAGGATGTCAAGCATCTGTTGGGTTATTCCCAAGAAAGTGAACAGAGTATGGAAGCTGCTGATTTATTCGTTACAACTTTGACGATAATTTTTAAGCATATCGAGCGGTGTAAAATCTACCTAAACAAAACACGATTTCTTTTATATCTTTATCGTGTATTTTTATTTTAGATTTTCATCGGTTGGATTTAACCGATTGAAGAATAAACTTTTAGCAGAGTATTTGAGAAATAGAGGTAACGAATTAGCAACCGTGCAAATTTCAGCGATTTGCGGTGCTATGTTGTCAAATAACTCTTTGTAAATACAAATAAAATATTTAGTACAATTTTGAAGACATCATTAATAACCTTATTTATATCCATACACCTTTGGTTTGTTTCCCTATATTTATTGATAATCTTTTATTCACATATTTGGTAAATATTTCAATCTACGTAGATTTTATAACTAATAGAGTATAAACAATACAAGCTATTCCAACAAATAAAGCTACGGCAGAGCATTTGGTAAATATTGTATCTTTATTTTTAATACCATACATAAGCCCAATAATAGCACATAAAGGAATACCGACAGGAATAATCGTCAGAAACCAAATGAGCATTTTATGATACCCATTGCTGTTAATACTTTGTTTTTCAAATTACTCATAGCTACCATTCTCATTGCTTGTTACTCTTCGCATCTCTTTCTTTATTCATCAACCGCCAAATAGCTTTCTGATATTTCAACTTGGCGAACATCTCGTCATCTTGGTTATCTATCTTTAAGGTCATTACCCGAATACTTGGGGCAGTGGGATATCGGCTTCTCACTATATCATCCACTAGAAACCCGCATAGTCCGGTAGCCGGTTCTGTAAACAAGAAACCTTGAAACATGAGATTAATATAGTCTGCATTTTCGCAAAGATACGCCTTGTACCTCTTATATGTATCCAACTTCATATAATCTTCTGCACGGCTGCTGAAATTTGGCTTGGCAATTTCTTCGCATAAGGCAGATTCTAATTTGCTGTAGGTGGCAGTATCTAAATCTCCCCACCAATAATGATCTTCGGGATTGACCGACATATCCACCCATTCAGAAGCCTCCCAGTAGTCTATCGCAAACACAATTGAATCGGCTTTCTCTTTGGATGAGTAATAGATGGAATCTTTCTCCCAACCTTTGAATATACTTTCAATAGAATCTATTTTCTCTTTCCTAATTTTATTATATATGTTTTTTAAATCGTAGCCATGAGGTAACGATATTTGAAAAACACCGTTTTCAATTCTTGCATTCACCTTTGGATTTGTGATTACCGTATCGTCAAGTACAAAAGCTATATGTTTGCCAATCGCCTTTTCTGTTTCTTTTGCCCATTTTTTTAGTTTATGCTTGCTTATTTGCCCCACAATTACGCATGTCCCATTTTCATCAGAATCCATTCGTAACGAAACAAAATCTTTTACTGTTACAATAGACTCTTTAGCAATACTGTCTTTTTGCTGTGATAGGATGTGATACCATCCATTCTCATAGTGGGTTTTATGTATTTGATTACAGGAAGCGAAATAAGCAATTAAAATAAGTATTCCGAATAAATTCTTTTTTTGCATGTTCTTATATAATAAAAAAATAAACTGTTATCTGTTCCTGAATTGTATCCGTCAGATATATTTAAAGCATTATGTTTCAAATTAGCTACTTCTCCAAATATATAAGCAAAAGTAGATTGTTTGCCTTTTTAAGAAGACTGTTCAAATCTGTTTTGATATTGTTTTTCTTGATCACAACTTATAAGATGGATTGTGTATAGTTATTTCATCTCGCCAAGCATATTCCTTGTTTTATCCATATAATTACTGAAATGCGCCTTTACCTGTCAAAAATATATTACTGTAAATAATGTACCGTTTTATCCCAAAAGATTTAAAAACAGTTCTTTATTTACTATTTTTGCAGATTTGATACGTGATTTGAGCCGTGATTTTCGAGCATATACGTTAGCCACCGTATCCTTCATGAATAAGCTAATTACTTGTGGTGAGAATCCTACAAAAATATAGCATAACAGCCTGGTGTCAGAAGTTTTCATGGTCGGAAAATCTTCCTTGAGCTTGTACATGGCATTGTCATGACAAGTGTTTACGATTTTTTCCAATTCTTGCAGTATTTCATTGCTTT
>NZ_EQ973365.1:76201-101805 GCF_000157055.1 Bacteroides sp. 2_2_4
CTTACATTTCATATTGCGAATATAATAATGTGTTTTATTTTTTGCATGGGCGATTAGGAATATTTTACCAATATAAATTATTCTTTAACTTATATGATTATAGCTCGCTATTTATATATATTTTTTATTGGGCCTAACAATATATAATTGCTTATTAGCATATTATATAATATGTATAATCGTAATAGTACAAAATAGCAGTAAGTTATTGCTATTCAGAGTAAAAGTATCAGTTCACTCGTTGTTGTTAAAAAATAAACTTGACTACCCTAAAGGTGTAAGTGTAAGTGCTTTTTTGAATTTTATCAAGGGTGTTAGATATGTGTTAGATTATTAATTGAACCATTTTTGCAAACTACTGATTATAAGTAAAATAAAAATCAATGTATTAGATTTATTCTTTTGTCCTACAACTAAAAAGCTCTGCAATCTTTTTACTTTTGCATTCGAAAAAAATAAAACAATAGATTATGAAGAAAATTGCTATTTTATTAGTTTTTACTTTGGGAACATTTATTGTAAATGCCCAATCAGTTGTAGAAGGAACAAAGTTTATGGACAATTGGTCTGTAGGAGTGAATGCAGGAGCAGTTACCCCTCTCACTCACGCCTCTTTCTTTAAAGGGATGCGTCCCGGTTTCGGAGTTGGAATATCCAAACAATTAACTCCTAGTTTTCGGTTTGGAATTTCAGGGAATGGGATATATCAATACAACTCCGAGTAAAACAGCTTTTGATGTTTTAGATGTCAGCTTGTTAAGTAAAATTAACTTAATAAATCTATTTGCAAGCTATCGGGGCAAACCTCGTTTGTTTGAGATAGAAGCTATTGCCGGAATGGGGTGGTTGCATTATTATGTAAATGGTAAAGGAGATGACAATTCATGGTCTACCCGTCTCGGATTGAATCTTAATTTCAACCTCGGTGAAACAAAAGCATGGACATTGGGAATTAAGCCCGCTATCGTATATGATATGCAAGGTGATTTTAATCAGGCAAAGAGTCGTTTCAATGCAAACAATGCAACATTTGAACTGACTGCCGGATTGACTTATCACTTCAAGATGAGTACTGGGAATCATTACTTTACTAAAGTAAAAGTCTACAATCAGAGCGAAATTGATGATTTGAATGTTGCTATTAATGCACTTCGCGAACAGGTGGGCAGTCGTGACAGAGAACTAAACAATGCTAACCAAAGAATTAGCGGTTTGCATAAAGAGTTGGAAGAATGTCGTACAAAGGTCGTTCCCATTGAAACAGTAGTCAAGACTGCCCGCGTTCCGGAATCTATCATTACTTTCAGACAAGGTCGCTCATCAGTGGATGCATCACAGCTACCAAATGTGGAACGTGTAGCCTCCTACATGAAGAAATATCCCGATTCAAAAGTCATTATTAAAGGGTACGCTTCTCCAGAAGGCAATGTTGAGATCAACGCAAAAATTGCTACCGCACGTGCAGAAGCTGTAAAAACAATCCTTGTTAATAAATACAAGATTAATACGTCTCGTATTACTGCCGAAGATCAGGGAGTAGGTGACATGTTTACCGAACCGGATTGGAACCGTGTAAGTGTATGTACTATCGAAGATTGATGTAATAAGAATATTTGGAGTTGTTGAAGGTAAATAAAAAAGGAAGCCCGAAATCTGAGGGCACTGAAAAAGTTCTTTTTCTCCGTTAGCTCCTCTTCTTATGAATTGGCTCCAAAGTTGCATGGCGTATGATAAATTTCATTTGCATGCAACTTTTCCTTATATTGGTAGTGAGTAATCGTCTATTGGTATACATGCACGCTGGCAACGACACTCTCAAAGGAGACTTTGAAAGAATGCAACTTCAGTCCGCTTTTCCCATCTGCTCCGACTACGGCTCGGAGGCTATCGTCCTTCTGATCTTTGACCAAAAGAACTTCTTGGTCTTTGATTTTTTTGCTCATATTACTATGTATTTAATGACGTCAGTAGCGGTTTACAGACAAAAGTAAACAAAAAAAAGTGAGTGCTAGAGATTGTAAATAAGTGAGTATTTGTAGCTTTGATATGATTAGGAGTAGCATATTGAAAGTTATAAATTTCATTTGCTGAATTACCATAAATGGGGAATGGTAAGTAAAAAAATCATCATTTTAAGGTATTGCAACCGAAAAAATATGTGACTAATTTTGCGTTATAAAATAAAGAATTATGTTCTGACCTATGCAAACAACGAAGGATTATATACGTAAGCTATTGCTGGAAACAGCGCAGAAAGCTTTTTTCGAAAAGGGCTTCAAGTCGGTGTCTATGCGTGAGATTTCTAAGTTGTCGGGCATTGGTCTGAGCAATATATACAATTACTATCCCTGTAAGGACGATTTACTGGTTGATGTGTTGCGTCCTCTTTTGGCTGCTATGTACAGGATGCTGGAAGATCACAACCGACCGGAGAATTTCTCCCTTGACATATTTATCTCAGATGAATATCATCGTGCATCTTTGCAGGAGCTTATGGGCATTATAACTCGTTACCGAAGTGAATTAAATTTGCTGTTTTTCTCTACGCAGCATTCTCGCCTCAAAGATTATTTGGAAGAGTGGATTGAGAAGAGTGCCACAATAGGGATGGAATATATGGAAAAGATGAGAAGACTCCATCCGGAACTACATACCGATATTTCTCCGTTCTTCATGCACTTCACCTGCTCTTGGTGGATTAATATGATGAAAGAGGTGGTGCAACATAAGGAACTTTCCTGCGAAGAGATAGAGTGTTTCATCAGTGAGTATATTCGCTTTAGCACGGGAGGATGGAAGAAACTCATGAATGTAAAGAATGAAAGATGAAGGCAGAACTATTGAAACATCCTGTCTGTCAAGAGATAACTAATCAAAACATCCGTTTCTCGTCTTGTCTGCAATGCAAGCCTTGCGGAAATGATTGTACGATTGTAAACAATCGAATCTCTTTTGTATTTGATTCCGAGACAATAGGCATCAGCTACCTTCTGCTCGACTCCACACCTATAGCCTGCATGGACAGATGCTGCAATCTTGTCAGGCAGCGTTTCGTTTGATGCAGGAGTTGGAACGCCGAGTCATTCCAGAAGAATCACTAAATAATAATCAGCATATGAGTATCATCAACATCATCAGCAACGACGAATTAACACTCGTACAAGGAGTCAACGGGCTTTTCTTCTGCGAGGAGTCATGGGTTACGCAAAGCAGGGCAGTCTCCCGTATCGGAAAGGTTTTGCCCAAAGAAATTATTGGGACGAAAGATCAAAGTACCAACATCGTACATCCGCAGACTGACCGAACTAAACTTAGTTGCCAAAAGCATGAAACGTCTTATTTCTAAATCTAACTGTTTCTCCTACCGAGCGAGCCGCCTGCAAAGAGCGGCTCGCTTTGCTTCTGAACAAAACAAACTTTTGTTCTCTTTTGACGCACTAACTTCCAATCCATCATAGCCATGTCTCAACCAGTACTTATAGCATTTTTCCTAACATCGTTTGCCGGTATATCCACAGGGATAGGCAGTGCGATTGCATTTTTTGCTAAGCGCACCAATACTTCATTCCTTTCTCTTTCATTGGGATTTTCAACAGCAGTAATGATTTATATGTCTTTCGCCAATCTGTTTGCCTCTTCTTTGCAGACTCTTGCCAATATACATGGCAAGGACGACGGAACTCTTCATTCCACACTTTCTTTTTTCGGGGGAATCGTATTGATTCTACTTATTGATAAGCTAATTCCTCACTACGAAAATCCACACGAAATGCATCGGGTGGAAGAAATGAGCTTAAAGGAAGAACGAAAGACTGAAATAAAGCCTCAATTATTACGCGTCGATGTAGTGACAGCCTTGGTGCTGGCAATACACAATTTCCCGGAAGGTATGGTTACGTTTCTTGCAGCATTGAAGGATATAAACATTGCTATACCTATTGCCTGTGCCATCGCCATACATAATATACCCGAAGGCATTTCCGTCTCCGTTCCGATCTATTATGCTACAGGTAATCGTAAACGGGCCTTTTGGCTTTCATTTCTATCGGGATTGGCCGAGCCGGTAGGAGCCGTCATCGGCTATCTTATCTTGGCACCATTCCTCAATGACCATGTTTTCGGCGTTATTTTCGGGATGATTGCCGGTATCATGGTATTTATCTCGCTTGATGAGTTACTACCCGCTGCCGAAGAATACGGTAAGCACCATCATACTATCTATGGTTTGGTAGCAGGCATGGCGGTTATGGCACTCAACCTGCTGATGTTGTGTTAGCAAGACTAAGTAATATAAAAAACATAAGTAAAAAAAAGAAAGAATATGAACACTTCTCACTCCTGCCGTTGTCACGTGCATGATGCCCACAAAGAGCATTCTTGTGTCCACGCACATTGTCACCATTATCATATGTAGCCCCAAAGTGGAAAGCTATTTCTCGTCACGCTGCTGAATGTGTTGAAATGAATGAACTTACCAATAACAAACGATATGAAAATAGAAAGAATCAATGACTGGTTTGCCCGTCAGGGCAGATGGATGGTACAAAAACGATGGCTTGTACTAAGCTTGTTTATCCTCGTCTTCGCCATAGGATTTACAGGGTTAAGATATTTCAAGGTGAGTGCTTCGTGGGAAGACTACTTCCTCGAAGACGACCCGATGCTTGTCAAGACCAAAGAATTCAAGGATATATTCGGCAATGACAATTTTGCCGCCGTACTGACCCAATGCGACAATTCGTTTATGAAAGAGAACTTAGAGCTCATCCGCGAACTCACGAACGAAATGATGGATAGCATTTCATACGCCGACAAAATCACTTCGCTCACTGACATCGAATTTATGGTAGGGAATGAAGAAGGAATGACTATCGAGCAGATAGTGCCTGACCTTATTCCCACTGATGCGGCAAGTCTGGAAACGATACGTCGCAAAGCCTATATGAAGCCACATATTGCCGAGCGGCTTGTCTCCAAAGATGGTACGCTCTCGTGGATTATTCTCAAGTTGCGTACCTTTCCTAAAGATTCAGTGTGGAATAAAGGTAAGAATGCCGTTTCTCCTGAAGTGCTAACGGGGAATGAGCTGGAGCATATCATCACTAAAGACAAATACCAAAAGCTCCATCCCAAAGGCACAGGCTTGCCCTACGTTACCGCCATGAAGATGAAATGGATTGGCAAAGAGATGCCCCGTGTGATGGGCATTGCCGCACTCGTTTCCATTCTTATTTTGTTACTCATAACACGCTCCCTACGGGGCGTTGTCGTTCCACTTATCACGGCGGCAGGCTCAATTGTGATTGTGTATGGACTGTTGGGATATGTCGGCATGACGATAGACAGCGGTATGATGATGATACCTATGCTGTTGGCGTTTGCCGTCTCGATAGCCTATAACATACATATCTTTTCCTATTTCAAACGGCAATTCCTTCTACACGGAGAACGTCGACGAGCCGTAGAAGAGACCGTGGGTGAAATGGGCTGGCCTGTGTTGTTCAGTGCACTCACCACCTTTGCCGCCCTGCTGTCGTTTCTCGCTATTCCGATGCAGCCCATGCGGTTCATTGGTATCGCTACCTCCTCGTGCGTGATGCTGGCTTTCTTCATTGCCATTACACTGATGCCCGTGCTGTTGAGTTTTGGCAAGAACGGCAAACCTCATCCCAAAGTGCAGGAAACCGGCGGACGGTGGCTCGACCATCAACTGGGGCGTTTGGGAGAAAGCGTACTCCGGCATGGCACATTGATCCTATGGATTGCAGGGCTGCTTACCGCAGCACTCATTTATCAATTCACCAAGATAGAGACCGCCTTTGACATAGAACGCACCATGGGACGTAAAATAGCCTATGTAAACAATCTGCTGGAAGTAGGTGAAAGCGAACTGGGATCCATCTACACCTACGACGTCATGATAGACCTGCCCGAAGACGGCTTGACAAAATCGCCGGCAATGCTTGTACGCTTAGACTCTCTGGCACAAAAGGCCGAAGGCTATAAGCTAACCAAGCGAACGACTACAGTGCTGAATATCCTAAAAGACCTGAATCAAACCCTGCACGAAGGAGATGCGGCTTATTATCGTATTCCGACGAATCCGGAAGAGGTGGCACAACTGCTGCTCCTTTACGAGAATGCAGGCGGTAGCGAAGCGGAATATTGGATCGATTACGACTATCGACGTTTGCGCCTGATGGTGGAGATCAGCAGTTTTGACTCCGGCGAGGTAGAACGAGAGTTGAACGATATTGCAGCCAATGCCGCCAGGCTCTTCCCCGAAGCTTCTGTCACTACAGTGGGTAGTATTCCGCAATTTACCGTGATGATGCAGTACGTGGCTCGCGGGCAGATGGTTTCATTTGCCATCTCTCTCCTTATTATCGGCATCCTAATGATGTTGGTCTTTGGCAGTGTACGCATCGGGCTTATCGGTTTGATACCCAATATCACTCCGGCTTTGGTGGTCGGCGGACTGATGGGATGGCTGGGCTACCCGTTGGATATGATGACCGCAACCATTATGCCGATGATCCTCGGTTTGGCTGTCGACGACACCATTCACTTCATCAACCACGGGCATTTGGAGTTCGACCGTCGAGGTAATTATCGGGATGCCATTCTCCGCTCGTTCCGTACGATCGGGACACCAATCATTCTGACCAGTGTCGTGATATGTGCGAACTTCGCTATTTACATGACTTCCGAAGGCCTCTCTTTTATACACATGGGTCTGCTCTCCGTAGCGGGTATCGTATCGGCACTCGTGGCCGACCTCTGCGTTACACCCGTGTTATTCCAAAAGTTCCGGTTATTCGGGAAAGAGATAGAAACCAATGAAACAATCAATTAATATGAATACATTAAAGAAACTTCAATTTTACATGGGCAAACGCAAGGTGCTTATGCCCATAGCCCTGACACTGTCGGGATTAAGCGGTCTGCTCTCGCTTATGCCGTTCATCTTCATTTGGCTTATCGTACGCTCGCTACTATTGACTGGCAGCGTTGCCTCAGGAATCCCTATCAACGTCTATGCATGGTGGGCGGTAGGCACAGCCGTTGCCGGCCTTGTCATTTACTTTGCCGGGCTGATGCTTTTGCACTTAGCGGCGTTCCGGGTAGAAACCAATATGCGACGTACGGCTATGAGAAAAATCATGCAGATGCCGCTTGGCTTCTTCGACCGGAATACCAGCGGACAGATGCGTAAGATTATTGATGAAAATGCTTCTGAAACCCACACGTTTGTCGCACATCTCTTGCCCGACCTGGCGGGGAGTTTTATAGCCCCGCTGTCGGTTATAATATTGATCTTCGTCTTCAACTGGCAACTTGGTCTGGCGTGCCTGATCCCCCTCACGGCGGCTGTCTTCATCATGACACGGATGAATACAACTGCTCAGAAGGCGTTCCAAAATGAATACCTCGGAGCACAAGAGCATATGAGCAGCGAAGCGGTGGAATACGTACGTGGTATTTCGGTGGTGAAAGTGTTCCAGCAAACGATATTCTCTTTCAAACGTTTTTACGACAGCATCATCGCCTACCGGGATTTAGTTACCAAATACACGCTGGGTTGGCAAAAGCCGATGTCACTCTACACGGTGGCCATCAATAGCTTTGCTTTCCTACTTGTCCCCGTAGTCATATTGCTTATCGGCAACAAAAGCGAAAACATTGCCCCCATCATCACCGATATGTTCCTGTATGTGCTGATTACTCCGGTGATAGCAACCAATGTGATGAAAGTGATGTATCTGCAACAAGATATGTTTCTGGCAGATCAAGCCATAAGCCGGGTGGAAAACCTGACGAGTAGCGAACCACTCCCAATAGCCGAAAATCCGGAGAAAATCACCGCTTGCGATGTGACATTCGAGAACGTTTCGTTTGCCTATCCCAATGCCGGTCAAAATGCCGTAGACGGTATCAGCTTCCACCTCCCCGAAGGGAAGACTTTTGCCCTTGTGGGGCAATCGGGAGGAGGGAAGACCACCATTGCCCAACTCATTCCCCGCTTTTGGGACGTATCAGCAGGTAGTGTGACGATTGGCGGAATAAATGTGAAAAACATTGCCAAAGACAACCTGATGAACCACATCGCTTTCGTCTTCCAGAATACAAAACTCTTCAAGACCTCTTTGCTGGAGAACATCAAATACGGTAATCCGGCAGCGAGTGATGAAGCCGTGCAACGTGCCATAGACCTTTCCCAAAGTCGGGAGATCATCGACCGGCTACCCAACGGATTGAACACGAAGATAGGAGTAGATGGAACATTCCTTTCGGGAGGGGAACAGCAACGCATTGTCTTGGCCCGGGCCATCTTGAAAGATGCGCCGATTGTTGTCCTGGACGAAGCAACAGCTTTTGCCGACCCCGAAAACGAACACCTGATACAAAAAGCCCTGCACGAGCTGAGAAAAGGAAAGACAGTGTTGATGATCGCCCATCATCTGACTAGCGTACAGGATGCCGACAAGATACTGGTGATAGCACAAGGCAAGATTGCCGAAGAAGGCACACACAGCGAGTTGATAGCCCGAAACGGCATCTATAACAGCATGTGGAATGAATATCAACGAACCGTGACATGGACGGTATAAACCTCAGGAGACAACATTATGAATATTAGTAAATATTTTCAACACAGATTCACCTTATCGGAAGACGGGGCAAAGACCTTTATAAAAGGGGTTATAGCTTCTCTTTTTCTCAACCTGGCACTGATGCTGCCGGTAATCTTCATCTTTCTGTTCATCACCGATTACCTGCACCCTGTTATCCAAGCCGGGAACAGCACGACGCACGGGCTCTGGTACTACGTGCTGACGGCTCTCTGTTTTATGACGGTACTCTTTGTGATTGCGATGATACAGTACAAGAGCACCTACACGAAAATCTATACCGAGAGTGCCAACCGTCGTATTGGCATTGCCGAGAAGCTGCGTAAATTGCCTTTGGCTTTCTTCGGAGAAAAGAATCTTTCGGATCTCACCGCTACGATGATGGAGGATTGTAACATGTTGGAAACCCTCTTCTCTCATACAGTTCCACAACTCTTCGCCTCTGTCATCAGCATTATCTTGATTGCCACCGGGATGTTCTTCTACAACTGGCAACTGGCCCTTGCTCTCTTTGGGGTCGTACCGGTAGCGACAACGGTCATCTTCTTAGGAAAAAGGCTTATGGATAAAGCTAATAAGGAGTACTATCACGTAAGGCGTGATACGACCGAGCTGATACAGGAAGGGCTTGAAGCGGCGCAGGAGATTAAATCGTACAACGGAGAGGCAGCCTATTGCGACCGTTTAGACAAACAGCTCGAGATATATGAAGCCACTCTGCAGCGAGGCGAATTTCTCGGAGCGGGGCTTGTGGGCAGTGCACAGTCTATCCTGAAACTTGGTTTGGCAAGCGTTATCATTGCGGGAGCTTATTTACTTGGTTTGGGCAGCATCGACATGTTCACTTACTTGGTCTTCCTGCTCGTTGTAGCCAGCATCTACAACCCCATCATGGACGTGTTCAACCATATGGCGACACTGATACTACTCGATGTGCGTATCGACCGCATACGTGAGATGAACGACATGCCCGCACAGCAAGGCGATGAGGATTGCACGGTAGAGGGTTACGACATCTGTTTTGACAAGGTCGATTTTGCTTACGAGACAAGCAAGCAGGTGCTGCGCAACGTCTCTTTCACTGCCAAGCAAGGCAAAGTAACGGCACTTGTGGGACCTTCGGGGGGAGGCAAAAGCACTTCGGCAAAATTAGCTGCCCGCTTTTGGGATATTCATGGCGGAAAGATCACACTTGGCGGACGGGACATCTCAAAAATAGATCCCGAAATGCTCTTGAAAAACTATGCCGTAGTCTTTCAGGACGTGTTGCTTTTCAACGCTTCCGTCATGGACAACATCAAAATCGGGAAGAAAGACGCTACCGAGGAAGAGGTGAAAGCGGTAGCACGTCTTGCCCGTTGCGATGAGTTCATCGCCCGGCTGCCCAACGGTTACGACACCTTGATAGGCGAAAACGGAGAATCGCTATCGGGAGGCGAACGCCAACGCATATCCATTGCCCGTGCGCTTCTCAAAGATGCTCCTGTCATCCTCTTGGACGAAGCAACGGCAAGTCTGGACGTAGAGAACGAAACGTTGATACAGGCCGGTATATCGGAGTTGATCAAGAACAAGACCGTCGTCATCATCGCACACCGTATGCGCACCGTTGCCAACGCTCATCATATCGTGGTGCTGAAAGACGGAACCGTCGCAGAACAAGGAGCACCCGACGAACTGCTTGCCCGAAACGGCGAATTTGCCCGCATGGTAGCACGGCAGAAGGAGACCGGAATATAAATCGAATCAATCAGAATCAATTATAAAGAAAAAGGACAAATGAAGAGATCAATCGCAGTAGTAGCCATGCTTGTGGTGGGGTTCGCTGCCACAACATGCGCACAAACGGGCAGAGAGATTGCCCAAAAGGTAAAAGACCGTCCCGACGGCGATACCCGTCGGTCTGAAATGGTTATGACGTTAATCAACAAACGCGGAGCGGTGCGCGAACGCAAGCTCATTTCCTACTCCATCGATGTGGGCAAAGAAAAGAAAGACCGCAAGAGCATCATGTTCTTCCAATATCCCGGCGATGTAAAGGGGACGGGCTTCTTGACGTGGGATTATGATGAGCTAAACAAGGACGATGACAAATGGCTCTATCTGCCCGCCATAAAGAAAACGCGCCGTATCAGCGGTTCGTCTGCCAAGCAAGACTACTTTATGGGTAGCGACTTTACCTACGACGACATGGGCAGCCGCAACGTGGACGAGGATACGCACACGCTCCTGGGCGAAGAAACCGTCGACGGACAGAAGTGCTGGAAACTGGAATCCTTGCCTAAGGACAAGCGTGATATTTACTCCAGGAAAACGGCCCTGATACGTCAGGACTGTCTGATACCTGTCAGGGTGGAATATTACGACAAGATGGGCAAGCTACACCGTCGTCTCGAGATGTCGGATATTGCCAAGGTAGAGGGCTTCTGGGTAGCCCGGAAGATGCACATGACCAACGTGCAAACCGAGCATCAGACGGTTCTCGAAATCAAGAATCCGACGTACAACATTCCCATGGAGGAGAGCAAGTTTAACGTGACCACGTTAGAGAAAGGCAGGTTCTGATGAAAGCGTTCAATCGTCTTTCCGCGGGGCTTTGCCTCTCGGTCTTTCTGTTTTGCCCCGTGCATGGAGTTTGGGGACAAGGAGCGGGCGAATCGTCGTGGCAGCTCAAAGGCCTTGTCGACACCTACCACGCCTTCCGCTCCGAAAAGCCGAACGATTGGATGTCTTCCCGTACCCGACTCAGGGGCGAGGTCGGCAAAAACTTCGCAGGCTCTTCGCTCTTCGTCTCGTTCAACGCTACCTACAACGCCTTGCTGAAAGAGCGCACCGGCTTTGAACTGCGGGAAGCATACCTTGACCATCGGCAGGAGCACTGGGGCTTTCGTCTCGGGCGACAACTTGTCATCTGGGGTGCGGCCGAAGGCGTACGTATCACCGACCTCGTCTCCCCCATGGATATGACCGAGTTCTTGGCGCAAGACTACGACGACATCCGCATGCCCGTCAATGCCCTGCGGTTCTTCGTCTTCAACGACAAGATAAAGCTCGAACTGCTTGCCGTTCCCACTTTCGAAGGATACAAGCTGCCCACCGATGCCGCCAATCCGTGGAGCGTGTTGCCTAAAGAAACACCCCGGTCCCTTGTCTGGGACGCGGAGGGAAGCCGCCCCGAGCTACGCCTCTCCAACGTAGAATACGGGGGCAGGCTCTCTTTCGCCCTGCCGGGGGTAGACTTCTCGCTTGCCGCGCTGCATACGTGGAACAAGATGCCCGTCATCGAGTACAAACCATCGGGCTCCCAACTTACGGTTTCGCCCCGATACTACCGCATGGGATTCGTCGGAGGCGATGTCTCAAAGCCCTTGGGACAGTTCGTGCTGCGCGGCGAAGCGGCCTTCAACCTCGGGAAGCATTTCAGCTACATACAGCAAGCCGCCTCCACCCCTCAAAAAGGATTCAACACCATCAATTGGTTGGTGGGGGCCGACTGGTATGCCCCTCATGAATGGACAGTGATGGCTCAGTTCTCTTCCGAGAGTATTTTCAAGTACGAAAGCTACGTCGCACAGCCCCGCCATAATTCGCTCCTTACGCTCTGCGTGTCGAAGAAGTTACTGGACAGCAACTTACAGCTTTCCGACTTCACCTATTTCGACCTCAACCACAAGGGCATAGTCAGCCGTTTCACGGCTGACTATGCCCTGAACGACCACATCCACCTCTTGGCAGGCTACGACTGGTTCGGAGGAAGCGAGGGTATGTTCGGCCCGTATAAGCACAATTCGGAAGTATGGGCAAAGGCTAAATACTGCTTTTGAGATCCACACCATTTTAATAACCATAAACAAAATTTGAAAAGATTATGAAGAAGACATACGACAGCAGTTAAAGAGAATGCGGACTTAAGCAATCGGAATCGTTTAAGTTAAACGGTGAAAGACGTTCCAATGGAGCGATCAAAGCCGTTTACTGAAGCTGTTTAAGTAGAACAGCAAAATTATTCAAAGTATAACCATCAAAAACATCAAAAGTCATGTTACTATACAACGTAAAAAAAGAAGAGATGCGCATCGGTAAACACAAGGGCAAAACCATGTATTACGCCTCTCCCATTGCACAAGACAAGATTACCACCAAGCAGCTAGAGGATCGGATTGTCAATGCCACAGCCCTGAGCCGTGCCGACGTGCGGTCAGCCATCACCGCCTTGGCGAAAATCGTACGTGAAGAGATGCTCAGCGGCAGAACCGTTGACCTGGCCAACCTCGGGTCATTTAAGGTTGTATCCAACGGGAAACGCGTGGAAACGGAAAAAGCCGTTACCGCCGAAACTCTCAAAACACCACGCATTCAGTTTTTTCCCAAACTCGAAATGCGCAATCAGGCAAAAAACGTACAGCATGTGGTGATACGTGAAAGCGAGGCCGGATCGGCTAAACCGAGTCCGAATCCCGGAGATTTGCCCGAAGCACCCGATTCTGCTCTTTAATATTCATAACAAGAAACAATGAAGCAGCAAGTATTATTTTTCTTTTTCACGCTGATGCTCACAGGTATCAGCGTGTCCGCCCAAACAGGTGGAGGACGGATTGCAGGCGTGGTCATCGACAATGCAGGCGAAGAACCACTGCCCGGCGCAACCATCTTCATCGAAGAGCTGAAAAAGGGCATTGTGACAGACGGGCATGGCGAGTTCTTACTTTCCGATGTTCCCGCAGCCACTTATACGCTTACTGTAAGGTTTATAGGCTACCACACGCAAACCCGCAAGCTCACGGTGGGTAAAGAGAGAGGGAAAAAAATCATCATCCGCCTGAAAGCCGAAGCAAAATCGTTGGACGAGGTGGTAGTGATGGGTAAGAGCGAAGCCCGTAAGTTACGGGAGCAGGCCATGCCCATATCCGTTATCAGCATGAACCAGATACAAGGAACGGTTAACAATGTACAAGACATTCTGGCAAAAACCGCCGGAATCACCGTGCGTGCCACGGGTGGAACGGGCAGTACCTCTCGCATATCGGTGCGCGGACTGGAAGGCAAACGCATCGGGCTTTTCATTGACGGGAATCCGATGAACGACAATTCCGATTTTATCGACATCAATGATATTCCGGTCGAAATGATCGACCGCATCGAGATATACAAAGGAGTTGTCCCTGCCAAGTTCGGAGGTTCTGCCGTAGGTGGTGCGGTCAATATTGTCATCAAAGAGTATCCGCCTAAATATTTGGACGTGAACTATTCTTACGGCAGTTTCAATACGCACAATGCATCCGTTGTGAGCAAGATGAACATTGCCCCAAAAGGAATCGAGTTCGGGCTGGGAGGTTTTTATACCTATGCCGACAACGACTACAAGATGAAGTCTCCTTTTCAAGAGGGGCTTACTATAACCCGCGATCACGACAAGTTTAAAAAAACAGTCATCGGCGGTAGCTTTAAGGCACGGAAGTGGTGGTTTGACTTGGTGGAGTTTGAACCCGTTTTCATACATACTTACAAAGATATACAGGGGATAGAATCGAACATCCGGCATGCACACAGCCATTCCAACGCCTTTATTTTCGCCAATAAGATGGAGAAAGAAAACTTCCTCTTAGACGGCCTGGACTTGGACTGGCAGCTGGGGTATATCTATACCGACTATCATTTTGCCGATACCGCCTCGCACCGCACACATTGGGATGGAACGCATTATCCGGCAGTTTCCGAATTCGGCGGCGAAATCGGCAAATGGGCTTCATTATTGACGAATGAAAAGCATCAATTGCAGCACAAATTGAATCTCAACTATCTTGTCAATGAGAACCATTCGGTAAACTTCAACTCTTTGCTGAAATACGCTCATGCCAACCCTCGTGATGGGATGAAGGACAAGGTCATAGGTTATCGTACCGACTTTCCAAGCAATATGTTCAGTTGGGTGGCAGGCTTGAATTACGACTATCGCACCTCGAACGATAAGTTCCTTAACTCTTTCAACGTCAAGTATTACTACTACTCGATGAAAACGCGGATGGCAAGTGTCCTGGTAAAGACAGCAGAGGATATAGACACACACAAGAATGATTTCGGCATCAGCAATGCACTTCGCTACCGCATCACACCCAGTCTGATGGCAAAAGCTTCGTTCGGATATGATGTAAGGCTTCCATCGGAAGAGGAACTGTTGGGTGATGGATACGTGATAGCTCCTGCCGGCAATCTCACTCCCGAACGCAATATAAGTGTCAACATAGGAATGTTATTCGATTTAACTGGAAAAGCCTCCTCTAACTTACAGATTGAACTGAACGGATACTATATGCATCTCAAAGACATGATTCGCTTTACGGGCGGATTCTTGCAGTCGCAGTATCAGAACTTCGGCGAGATGCGGACTCTTGGTATGGAAGCAGAGGTGAAAGCCGACATGACACGGTGGCTCTATGGCTATGTGAACGCCACTTACCAAGATCTGCGAGATGTGCGTAAGTATGAACAAAATACAACTGTTGCCAACCCTACCAAAGGTAGCCGTATGCCCAATATACCCTATCTGATGGCAAACGCAGGATTGGAGTTTCACAAAGAAAATCTGTTCGGAGGCAGCGGGATGAATACGCGCATATTCACCGATGCTTCATTTGTGGAAGAATATCTGTACGACTTCGAACAAAGCCAATTCCAGCAGCATCGCATACCTCGAGCCCTCTCGTGCAATATAGGCTTTGAGCAAAGCTTTGGCAATGGGCGCTACTTCATTATGGGAAAAATAAACAACCTGACCGATACAAAAATGATCAGCGAGTTTAACCGTCCTTTACCCGGACGTAGCTTCACTATCAGATTCAGATACGTATTTAAGTAACAAATTAACAATCATTAAACAAAAAAAGAAATGAAAAAGAATGTATTTTTTGTAGCAGCGATATTCGCTGCATTGTGCCTTAACTCATGTGACAAGAATGATCCGGACAATCCTATTGCAGGAGGTTCGGGAAAGATTCTCCTAACAACAGCCCTACCCAATGCAACAGGTATGGATGGAACGGTTTATATGCAACTCATTGATGAGCCTGTATTAGGCAAGACGATGGCTACCAATAACAACAATGGTATAAATGTTCCCTTTGGCAGTTCTTATCCTATGATAATAGGTCAGGAAGTCTATGTCTTCCCAAGCTATCATTTGACAATGGACAAAAACGAACTGATTAAATACCGTCGCACGAATGGAATTTTACAAAGAGAGGGAAGCTTGCAATTGCCTGCCAATAACAGTGCCAACAATCTTGTCAAACTATCTTCCACAAAAGCCTATCTATCGCTTGCCGGACTAGGACTGATTTACATATTTAATCCCGAAACGATGCAGAAGACAGGAGAGATCAACCTGACCTCTTTGGGTATTCAAGATAATAATCCGGACATCGGAATCATGATTGAGCGTGACGGATATGTGTTTGCTGGTCTAAGCCAGATGGTGGGAGGTTGGACAAGCCCTGAGAATTACAAACAAGCAGATGTAGCCGTCATTGACACCAAGACGGACAAGTTGGTCAAGATGATTTCAGAGAAAACCAGTGGTTTTTCTCAAGCCACACGTCCGATCGACCCCAAGTCTTTATTCATGGATGAAAAAGGCGATATATACATTTCTTGTCTCGGGAACTTCGGAATGGTGGCAGGTCATAAGGCCGGCATACTTCGGATTAAGAAAGGAGAAACAGACTTTGATCCAACATACCATTGGACGATAACCGGAGCTTCTATCGAAGGAGAAGAGAAAGTGGCTGGTTTTGCCGCTTCAATTTGTTATGCAGCCAATGGCAAAGCCTACGGATACATTGATATTCCCGGTTATTACAAACCAGGAGAAACGGGACATGGCGCTATAGCGAGCCGAGCTGTAGTCTTTGATTTATACAATCAGAAGATGAAGAAAATAGAAGGATTGGATTTGTCCAATGGCTATGGCGTGTTAGTGTCTAAATATAAAGACGGTTTGGCAATCGCCAATGCTTCAACGACAACAAAAGGCATCTATTATCTCAATCCTCAGACAGATAAGATTAATCCTATTCCTATGATAACCACCATAGGAAATCCCATGGCTATAGAGTGGTTCGGCAACTAAACTTATAACGCGAGTTCGGGATAGCCTCCTTCCAAAAATAAAGAGGGTGTCCGACTGATGAAGTGACCCCAAAAATTTGGACTGGTTAAACACTATCCAGTTATAGAAAGAGTTCGGTATTGTACTGGACTCTTTCCTTTTAACCGGGACTTAATTCTTTTATTATTATAATAATCTATATATCCTTCCAAAGCCTTTGTGAAGTCTTCCGGAGACTCGAACTTTTCAGCGTATAGAAGTTCAGATTTCATAATTCTGAAAAAATTCTCCATCATAGAGTTGTCCAGACAGTTTCCCTTTCTCGACATACTTTGAATTATATGATGCTCTTCAAGCCTTTTCCGATATCCGAAGTGTTGGTATTGCTAACCTTGATCAGAATGAAGTACGAGTCCGTCAAGGTTATCACACTTATCAAATGCTTTATCGAGCATGTCATATACTTGTTCAAGATGAAGTGCACCCTCTTACATTTTATTTTTTTAGGAATATCCCCAAATAACTTGATGTCTGCTTTAACGATAGAACCTGTTAGGTGTTTGCAGCGGACATCACCATAACCCATTGCCATTACCACTACTTCTTGCAGTTGTTGTGAGCCCTCTCTTAAGTTGATGAAAAACTTCCGCTAATTGTTTACCGGAACTTCTTGTGTTTGATAACCAATGAATGAAATGACCAAGGTTTCTTCGGAAGATACATTGGCTAATGCAGTCGGTGATACAACCGTTGCTTGTACCTTTTACGAAGACTGACGCACCGGTAACCAGACCGAAATCATCATTCACGGTACCGGAAATGCTTAGCTAGAAATAGCTTGTGAGCTGATTCTATTTTAAAATATAAATGTTAGTTTTATGTTAGATAATTCCGGATACTTTAATCTTAAGAATTTGATTATAATACATATATAAATTTATTTGTTAGATTTAAAGTTTTTTTTTATAACTGTAAAATACAGATTTAGCCTTATATTTACAATATGATATTATTGATTTTATCTAGTAAAAAAGCTTTTGCATTATAAGGACATTCAATTCTTCTTCCAGAATTGTAGTATATGTTTTATAATCATACCAATAAGATAAAAAAGATAATGGTCAAAATAAAGCTCTCAAAACAAAATACTTGTTGTTCAATTATCTTATAATAGTAAAAATGAATTTGTTGATTCCGCAAAAGAGTTTGTATCAGATGTTGAGGTTTCAACAATATTAAATATTACTTTTATTTATAGTAACTAATTTGCATTAATATGAGAAAGGTATTTATTCTTTTGTTTATTTCTTTAGCATTGTTATCCTGTCAAAAAGAGGAAAACAATAGAAAAACAGAGTATCAAGTATTAACAAGTAAGGACGCATCCAAACCGTTTAGCTGTCTTGGAGAGAAACGTATTATTACGATTACGATTATAAAAAAAACATTAATAGATGATGTTTTAAGTTCAGAGGTTCCGATTATTCCCAGGGATGTTTCGGTAGAATTTGATAAAACTCTTTTTTCTGATATAGAAACAAAAGTGGAGGGCGATCAGGTAGTATTAAATATAACCTCAAATATTAATAAAGAAGATAAAATTTTGAATGCTGATTTACAGATTTCTTACTCTACTATTAATGGCATAAAAGTAGAAAAAATTCCACTAATTATAGATAAAGGAAAGTTGACATTTGTGTATAAAATCCATTCGGAACAGAATCCTTTTATTCTACCAGCTGAAGGTGGTAGATTTGAGTCACCTTTTACTTGTAAAAAACAGACATATTTGAATGGCCAGTTTATAGAGGAAACTTATTCATCATTAAACGGATTGAGATTTAAAACGATAAGTAGTGGTAATGTCTGGTTCCTTACAGTCAGAAAAGACGGAGAAAAAATTGGTTTTTACAAATTTTCTTTTGTGGGAGAAGGACCATATAACCAAAAAACAGATCCAGAGTGCTATTTTAACATATATACCCATGATGCAGATTTAATTACAGATAATCCTACAGAAATATTCAGACAAGATTTTATACAACCCCAGACCCCGGGTGAGGATTATTATAAACCTTCCCGGTCCTCTTATAAACATGGCACTTTTGACTTTTAACGTATTCAGTATTAACCTTAATTATATTAATTATAAAACAGTATACACGTTTGTTGATTTTGACAATTATGTTTTTAACTTCATATTTCGATGACAGAGAAGTAATGAAACAAGAATCTTCGCCACCATCTTTAGTAAAAAAAACTCGGCTTATCGTAACTAGTGTATATTCACTACTTTCTATATACTAATGCACTTCTTAATGTAGGTTATGTAGTAATTCATTATTTGAAAGCTGATAAAATATTTTTTTTTGAATATTTTATCAGCTTTGTATATTGCATAATATGATATAAATGAGATTTATTTTTGCTGCCTCTTGGCACGCAGCATTTCTGCCGCCTTCATTTCCGTCCAACGCTCGAAGTCCTCCACCTCTTTCCTTATTTTCCGTATCAGTTTCCTGTCCCTGTTCCACTCGAAGCAGTTCTCCAGTATGTCAAGCACCTTAGCGTCCATTCCCCCGTCACAGACAGCTTCCCCAACAAAACCCGTTAAATCATTGTGTTAATATATATTTCATGTATCTTTGCGGCATAGATATCTGTTGTGAAACAGAAATCTGCTTATATTATTCTTGCTTGTGACAAGCCGGAATCTTATAACTTAGTACAAAATAAAAAAATAAAAGAGGAGAGCTTCCGTTCTATGGAGCTCCTCTCACTTTTTATCTCTAGTGCCCGACTGCCTTTTATCTTTCTACTTTCCCAAAAGGAGTATCCTTCCCGCCAGCATACAGCACAGCGAAAACAGTATAGCCACTAAATTCTTCTCATTTGTGCAACCCCTTCTGTATTCATCTTCCAACCTTGTATATCGCTACCGAGATAGAAAATGGACAGATGCACAGCTGGTACGTCAATTATCAATACCAATATATACCAGTTCATACGTTCTCCCCAATAAAAAGATCCCCTAATTTATTTCTAGTTCACAGTCCAAATTTATACTTTCCTGTAAAATACAGGATATAGTCAAGTCTTCAAAGTTTTTCCCCTAAAGACACAGAAATATTACAAAAATCAATTATCACATTATATCTTATTTCTGATGATACAAAAGGAGATGGCAATCTATTTTTTAATTCTTTAGATGACATAAAGAATGCCTTTAAAATTAATTATTCAGAATCTAATTTGGGATTTCCTATTTTTTGTAAGGGATATTACAAAAAACAATTCCGTTTTTACTTTAACTATAAGTTCTGGTAGGGACCATCCAAACATGTTACCAGACCAACAAGACCAAGGGGAAGAGTTTAGAAGGATGTATTACAGCTACTAAAGATGATAAATGCCAAAACCAAATTCATTGCAATTGGAATTGGGGTAACAGTTATTTTTTATTTTTAGTTCAATCAAGCCGGGAAGAATGATTAATAATAAAAGAATCAAGTCTTTAAAGGAAGATATCAATAAATAACTCTTGCAACATGCAGTTTCTTTCTGGCTGAATTTGCGACTCTGGAGCTATATTCTGAGGAACGGTTTGGCGGCGGAATATGCCGTTAAACCGTCCGGTTTTCGTTAAACGAAAACACAACTTGCTGTCCCCTCTACGGGGACAACGTTTTTAAGTAGAACTGTAGATTGCCCCGACTGGTGCCTCCCTCCCGATGGTAACCTCTCCCGATTTCGGTCTGCTTCTTCAGGAAAGTTGGCGTTTTTTACCAATATTCCGGAGGCGGAATAGGCTGTAGCTTCCTGTAATAGTAGAGCATTCTACGATTATCCGACACATCAGATGGCTTCTTTTTCGTGATAATTGAATATTCAGAGAACTGAATATTTTGATAATCGGATAATCCGAATACTATTATATCTGTAGTCTCTTGGAATGTTACACAGTGACAACTGAATAATTGGCGTTTTGGATATTGCTATATTTGTATAATGGATAAGCAATTATAAAAGGCTACAATTATAATAGGCTGTTATTATACATTCCCCATCAGAGAGAAAGTTCCTTGAGCCTGCTGCCGTCCAGCCGGTGAACGGATACCGTACCGTCACAGTAAATAGCGAATGTTGGCATGTTCCCGTCCTTCGGGAAAGTGATGGAGCCGGTATTGCAGACCGCTGTATGCTCAGTCCGTTCAAGTTTCCACCGGTGGGTGTGACCATAAAAAAGACAATCGAACCTTCCCTTCGGCAGTCTGTCCTCATTGTAGATATGTCCGTGGGTGAGAAAGAAACGTTTTCCATTATCCACCAACAGGGTGTAATCGGACAGGATGGGAAAGTCCAGCAGCATCTGGTCCACCTCCGAATCACAGTTTCCACGGATGGCGACAATCTCACCGGCCATCGCATTGAGACGTTCTGCGATCCCTTTCGGGTCAAGTCCTTGAGGTATCCCGTTCCGGGGACCATAATTCAGGATATCTCCCAAAATACAAAGCATTCCGCATTGCTGCTCCCTGTAAAATGCCAGCACTTGTTCCAGTGCCGGTAACGAGCCATGTATGTCGGACACAATCAGGTATTTCATCATAATCTATTCGTTACGGGTTAAGTTTTCAATGCACAAAAATAAGCATAATTATCTAATCTCCCTAACCGGGGAAACGATGAGAAAAAAAGACAGGTTCCCTGAACTGTAGATTGCTGTATTGCTGTCCTTGTAGATTGCTGCAATGTTATAATCGGATACATAAAATAAGGGTATTTAGCCTTAGCTAAACTAAGCTAACAGTCTGACAATAAGGCTTCTAATACTATGACATGTGGGTTTATTATGCTACCTTAGTGGTATAATAATAAAGGATAAAAAGCTATGAACGAACAAGTTAGAAATATCTTAGAACAGAGTACCACCAAGACGAGCAAGATTGAGCAGCTGCTCCGTCTGGGCCTGATGCGCAGGGAAATTGCCGATTTGGTGACACGTGGCAACTATGGTTTTGTATATAATGTTGAGAAGAAAATGCTTGAAAGAGAAGGTGGAGTCTTGCTGAACAGGGCAGCAACCACCCTGATGGATTACACCTTCACCCACAAGTTCGGTATTGAGATTGAAGCCTATAACTGTAATATGGAAAGACTGGCACGCGAATTGAGGGAGGCCGGTATCCATGTTGCCGTTGAGGGTTATAACCACACGACCAGGGATCATTGGAAGCTGGTGACGGACAGCAGCCTGCAGGGAAATAATACTTTCGAGCTGGTCAGCCCGATACTGGTGGGTGAGAATGGCCTGAAAGAGCTGGAAACGGTATGCTGGGTGCTTGACATCTGTAATGCAAAAGTGAATGACAGTTGCGGGTTCCATGTCCATATGGATGCGGCTGGTTTCAATCTGGACACCTGGAAGAATCTGACTTTGACCTACAAGCATCTCGAACACCTGATTGATGCCTTTATGCCAAGGACACGCCGGAACAATACCTACTGCAAAACCCTCTCCGGTGTTTCCGACGAGAGAATCAAATCGGTAAGGACGATAGACGGCCTGCGGGAGGTCTTTAATAATGACCGATACCACAAGGTCAATTTTGAGGCTTATTCTAGGCACCGGACCGTTGAGTTCCGCCAGCATTCCGGTACGACCAATTTCACAAAGATGGAGAATTGGATCCGGTTCTTGAACGGATTAATTACCTTTGCGAAAAGATCCAGCCTTCCCAGCCGGATGACATTGGAGGAGTTACCCTTCCTGGACGGGAAACAGAAATTATTTTTTAAACTTAGAACTAAAAAGTTAGCGGTATGATACAGACTTATCATTTGCTGGATGGCGGTCAGATAACCGCCGCCAGCCCGGAAGAGTTCGTCCGGCTGCTCCGTGAGGGGAGCCGGTTCGACTATGATTGCACGGATCAGGAGTATATGGAGAACTTTGCCCGGCGTTACGGGGAGCTGCATGGCGTGTCAGTTGCCACCGATACCCCTGAACATTTCCTGACGGACTTGCAAGCCGCCGGTTACGTCCGGTAACCGGTATCGCTCCTTTATTATTAGTCCCTGCTTCAAAGATGAGGCAGGGATTTTTCTTTTTTCATTGCAACCTTTCCTGTCTGCCTGACGGCGTTTCCTCCTGTCAATTCCTGACTATCCATGACTATCCGTGACAGGGTATTTCATCTTTTCCCGGCATTCCTTTCTTTTGCAGTGTAGAACGATATACAATTATAAGCATTACAGTTTTACAGCATTATATTTTTATCTGATTATATAAAGAAAGCGTATGAAAAAAGAACCGTTATTAATTGCCTTTGCCAGCCAGAAAGGAGGAGTCGGAAAGTCTGCCTTCACAGTTCTGGTGGCCAGTATCCTTCACTACCAGAAAGGTTTGAAGGTGGGTGTCGTGGATTGCGACTCCCCCCAGCACAGCATCTCCCGGATGCGTGACCGGGACATAGAAAGCGTGCAGGAAAGTGATTTTCTCAAAGTGGCCCTCTACCGGCAGCATGAACAAATCCGGAAACGTTCCTATCCGGTAATCAAAAGCAATCCGGAGAAAGCGATAGAAGACCTGTACCGCTACATCGAAGAGCAGGATGCCGTCTTTGATGTCGTACTGTTCGACCTTCCGGGAACCCTCCGCAGCGAAGGGGTTGTCCATACCATTTCCGCAATAGATTACATTTTCATCCCCCTAAAGGCCGATAATGTCGTCATGCAGAGTTCCCTCCAGTTTGCCGAGGTGGTGGAGGAAGAACTGATTGCCAGGCACAACTGTAACCTGAAAGGCATCTATCTTTTCTGGAACATGGTCGACAAGCGTGAACGGACAGAAAGCTACGAGTCCTGGAACCGTGTCATACAAAAAGCGGAGTTACACCTGCTGGAGTCACGGATACCGGATACCAAACGCTATAACAAGGAGTTGAGCTCCCTGAAGAACAGTATCTTCCGTTCCACACTGTTCCCTCCCGACAACCGCCAGATAAAAGGTTCGGGTCTCTGTGAACTGATAGAGGAGTTATGTGCCGTAACACATCTGGATGCCTCCCATACCTTATAATAAAAGGAATTATGGACAGCGGAAAAAAGAAATTTGACCCTCGGAGCATTGATGAGAAGGCCATATTGGATATTGTCGCCAGGAAAGGGACGATACGACCGGACTCCCCTGCAACGAGTGTATCCCCTAAGCCGGAGGATACGGCAGAGGAGATTGCCGGGAGTAGCGAAGCTCCGGTCTTTACCACCGGGGAAATCGACGCTTACAGGGCATCCTTCCTGAATACGGTCAGGACCAAATCCCGTAAATCATTGCATATCGATGCCGACCTGCATCGCCGCATCTCTTCCTTGGTATGGGCGGTGGGACGTGGCGAGGTGACCGTAGCCGGTTTTGTAAACCAGGTGCTGGCACATCATTTCGAAGAGAACGGCGGATTGATAAACGCTGTGCTGGAGAAGTATTACCAATCACTAAAATCATAAGGACATGGAATACCTTTTTATTATCCTGTTCATCTATGCCTCTTACCTGAGCATTGAAAAGTATGTGCATACAGGCAGCATTTTCACATGGAGAGGCAGAAAGGACAAGAAGGAACGTCGGACTGCACCTGCCGCCATCCATCCGGCAATTGCTCCGTCTCAGGCGGGAATAATAGGCAAAAGCCGATACCAAATGCGACATTCACTGACAATAGATGACAATAGCGGACAGCCTGAATCAGGCATAGAAAAGAGTGATACCTTTACTCCCGAAAAGAAAACAGAGCCGGTTCTCCGAGTACACGAACCCCTTGATAAGAATACGAAATTCCCGGAAGTTCCGGCTCTTTTTCAAAAACTGAATTATCCTGAAATTGATTATATGCAGGAGCCCTCTCCTTCTTCCGGTGAAGAAAAAGAGGAGATTCCCGAACGCTACGAGATTACGGGATACGTACAGCGGAGCAATCCCCACCGGGCAACCGGTGTCACCTTTGACGATATGGATATGATTGAGAAAGCAATGGCATCGGACGAACTTACGGAAGCGGAACAGGAACAGGCCCGGCAGACTTTCCAAAAGCTGGAAGGCACGAACATGGAAAGGGTACTGCAGGCGAGCGTCTTGGGAAGCAGCGATAAACTGAAACGCTATATGCGTTTGTATGTAGACCGGGGTGAACCCCATTTATTGACTGGAAAGAATAGGGACGACATTCTCCGGGAATTTGATATTACGGAGCATGTGCCCCAATAAAATAGAACAAGTAAGGAATATGAGACAGTATTATGATTCCGGTTGATCCGGGTGCAGCGAGTTTTAAAACAGAATGTATAACCTAAAAAGACGAAAAAGCATGATAGATTTCTTTGACTCCGGTTGATCCGGGCAGGACGGGTTCTTGAAACGTAGTGTATAACCTGTTAAAAGGAAGATATAGATATATGAGAGGCTTCTATGATTCCGGTTGATCCTTACCCTTTACCGGAGCGAACATTAAAAGAGTGATTAACCCCTTAAAAACGGAGGTATCTATGATTGGTTACTATGACTCAGGTTGATCCTAAAAAGACATCGTGGTTGCAAGGACAAATCCGCAGGCAGGAAACTTCCTGCGGTTTGTTTGAAACAAGGTTTTTATTCACATTAAAAAATTAGATTGTATATGAAAAGACATTTTAAAAAGACGGTTGCTCTTATCGCATGAATAGCTGTTTCCACCCTGAGTGCCTATGCCGAAGGGGACGGAAGTGCCGGTATAACAAAGGCCACATCCATGCTTACCGGTTATTTTGACCCCGCCACCAAGTTGATATATGCGGCAGGGGCTATTGTGGGGCTGATAGGTGCCATTAAGGTA
>NZ_EQ973365.1:104245-114188 GCF_000157055.1 Bacteroides sp. 2_2_4
AGTAGCGGCGACCCCGACACCGGTAAAACCGCCGGGAGCTGGTTTGGAGCCTGCGTCTTCCTCATCATCGCGGCGACAGTCCTTCGTTCCTTCTTCCTGTAATATAGCAGGCTATGGAATACAATATCAACAAGGGAATCGGACGCAACGTGGAATTCAACGGCTTGCAGGCACAATACCTGTACTTTTTTGTCGGGGGCTTGCTGGCCATTTTCCTGCTGTTCGTCATCTTCTATATGATAGGTATTGACCGGTGGTTCTGTATCGGTTTCGGTGTCCTCTCCGCTTTCTCTCTGATCTTCGGGGTGTTCCACCTGAACAAGAAGTATGGTCCCAACGGCCTGATGAAGCTGGCCGCAGTCAAGTACCACCCGTCCTATATCATCAATCGCAAACGTATATCTTCCTTATTTAAAAAACGCATTCATGAGAAATATATTAAAAGCCGCAACGCTGGAAAGTAAGTTTCCAATCCTGTCCGTGGAGGAAGGGTGCATTCTCTCCAAAGACGCGGACGTGACCATCGGCTTCAAGGTCTTTCTTCCGGAGCTGTTCACGGTCACTTCCGCAGATTATGCATCCATGCACGGCACATGAACAAAGGCAGTCAAGGTACTGCCGAATTATACGATAGTACACCGCCAGGACTGGTTTCTGAAAGAAAATTACAAGGCCGACACGCAGAAAGACGGGATGAGTTTTTTGGACCGTTCTTTCGAACTTCATTTTAATGAACGGCCTTTCCTAAATCATTTCTCTTACCTGTTTATCACCAAGACGACTAAGGAACGCAGCCGCAGCCAGAGCAATTTCTCCATCCTCTGCCGGGGGAATATAATTCCGAAGGAAGTCCGGGACAAAGAAACGGTCAGCCTGTTTTTGGAGAGTGTCGACCAGTTCGAGCGCATCCTGAATGACTCGGCCTTTATCCGTCTGGAGCGGTTGACCACCGATGAGATAGTCGGCACACCGCAGCAGGCCGGATTGATTGAAAAGTATTTTTCTCTTTCGCAGCAGGACACGACCACACTGAAGGATATACAGATGAGCGCGTCGGAGATGCGCATCGGGGATGATATCCTCTGCGTACATACGCTTTCCGATGTGGATGATCTTCCCGGTTCCGTCCAGACGGATACCCGGTATGAGAAATACTCCACCGACCGCAGCGACTGCCGTCTAAGTTTTGCCGCTCCGGTGGGGCTAATGCTCTCCTGTAACCATATTTACAACCAGTTCCTGTTCATCGATGATTCGGCAGAAATCCTGCAACGCTTTGAGAAGACGGCACGCAACATGCACTCGCTTTCCAAATACAGCCGAGCCAACCAACTTAACAAGCAGTGGATTGATGCCTACCTGGACGAGGCGCATTCCTTCGGGCTGACCGCCATCCGTTGCCATTGCAATGTCATGGCATGGTCGGACAGCCGGGAGAAGCTCAAGGTGATAAAGAACGATACCGGTTCTGCTCTGGCCCTGATGGGATGCAAGCCCCGTTATAATACCATTGACGCACCTGCCTTGTATTGGGCAGGTATTCCGGGAGGCGAGGGCGATTTCCCTTCCGAGGAGTCCTTTTTCACTTTCGTCGAACAGGGAGTCTGCTTCTTTACGGAAGAGACGAACTATGCGGATTCCCTGTCGCCATTCGGTATCAAGATGGCAGACCGGACAAACGGGAAGCCCCTGCATCTGGATATTTCGGACGAACCGATGCGTCGTGGTATTACAACCAACCGTAACAAGCTGGTCATCGGGCCTTCCGGTTCGGGCAAGTCATTTTTTATGAACCATCTTGTGAGACAGTATTGGGAACAGAATACCCACATTATATTGATCGACATCGGTAACAGTTACAAGGGATTATGTGACCTGATTCACCAGCGCACAAACGGTGAGGATGGCATATATTATACGTATAGTGAAAAACATCCGATAGCTTTTAATCCATTTTTCACCGAAGACAAGGTCTTTGACCTGGAAAAGAAAGAGTCCATTAAAACGCTGATCATGTCGCTCTGGAAAAGGGATACGGAAGTCATTACCCGTGCCGAGGAAGTAGCACTCTCAATGGCGGTTAACCTGTTCCTTGAAAAGATAAAGGAGGACAATGAGCTAGTTCCTTCCTTTAATACTTTCTACGAGTTCGTACAGGGAGAGTTCCGTGGAATACTGGAGGAGAAGCATTACCGCGAGAAGGATTTCGATCTCACTAACTTTCTGAATGTATTGGCTCCTTATTATCGTGGTGGAGAGTACGATTATCTGCTGAACTCCGACGAGCAGCTCGACCTCTTGAACAAGCGTTTTGTGGTATTTGAAATTGACGAAATTAAGGAGCATAAAATTCTTTTTCCGGTAGTCACTGTCATCATTATGGAGGCTTTCATAAACAAAATGAGACGTTTGCATGGGGTGCGAAAGATGATAGTTGTAGAGGAGGCTTGGAAGGCAATCGCACGTGAAGGCATGGCTGACTATATAAAGTTTTTATACAAAACGGTTAGAAAGTATTTTGGTGAGGCCGTTGTCGTCACTCAAGAACTGGACGATATTGTATCAAGTCCCATTATCAAAGACACCATTATCAACAATGCCGATTGTAAGATTCTGCTGGATCAGCGAAAGTATATTAACAAGTTTGACTCCGTACAGTCCCTGCTCGGATTGACCGACAAAGAGAAAGGGCAGATATTGTCTATCAATCAGTCCAACGATCCGGCACGGAAGTATAAGGAGGTTTGAATAGGCTTGGGAGGTGTCCGGTCCGCTGTCTATGCCACAGAAACCTCTGTCGAGGAGTATCTCACCTATACCACGGAAGAAACCGAAAAACTGGAAGTCACACAAATGACAGAGAAGCTGGGCGGCAATATGGAGCAGGCTATCCGAATGTTGGCAAGTGAGAAGAAAAAGAAAAAATAAACGATTAAAATAAAGAAGCAATGAGAAAGAGAATTATAAGCATGTTGTTTGTCCTGTCGGCCTTTATAGTACCGGCAAGCGTACAGGCACAGTGGGTGGTGTCCGATCCGGGCAACCTCGTCCAGGGTATCGTGAACAGTGTCAACGAAATAGTGGAGACCTCGGAAACGGCGCAGAATGCCCTCTCCACATGGAAGGAGACCTCAAAGATTTTCGAGCAGGGGCGTGAGTATTACGACAAGCTGCGCAAAGTGAACGACCTGATCAGCGGCAGCGAGAAAGTCAAGGAGTCCGTCCTGATGCTCGGTGATATCTCCGAGATTTACGTGAACAATTTCGGCAAGATGCTAACCGACAAGAATTTCAGCCAGCGGGAGCTGAATGCGATAGCTGCCGGTTATAACACCATCATGAAGAAGAGCAGCCGCAGCATTACCGAGCTGAAGAATATCATCAATCCCACCGGCATGTCCATGAACGACAAGGAACGCATTGACCTGGTGAACCGGGTATACAGGGAAATGACACATTACAAGGAATTGGCCAACTACTACACCCGCAAGAACCTGCATGTATCCTACCTGCGTGCCAAGGAGAAGAACGAGCAGCAACAGGTATTTGACCTGTACGGCAAGGATGAGCGTTATTGGTAGTCTACAATTTTAAAAGAATCAATTATGGTATTATTATCCATTTCATTTGAAAATATGCACCAGATTCTTCGGAATCTCTATGATACGATGACCAAACTCTGCCACCCGATGATGGACATGGCGATGGCACTCGCTGCATTAGGAGCTTTGTTCTATATCGCTTACCGTGTCTGGCAGTCGCTCTCCCGTGCGGAGCCCATCGATGTCTTTTCGATGTTACGGCCTTTTGTCCTGGGCATGTGTATCCTTTTCTTTGACGTGATGGTGCTGGGAACTCTCAACGGTATCTTTAGCCCCATCGTTCAGGGAACCGGAATGCTGCTCCGTGACCAGACCTTCGACTTGCAGAAGTACCAGCAGGAGAAGGACAAGCTCCGTGCGGACATGATGGCTAAGACGATGATGACCGGACGTGTCTTTGCTTCCAATGAGGAGCTGGATGCGGAACTGGATAACATGGGCTGGAGTGAGGAGGAGCATACGGCCTTGCAGACCATGTATGAGGTTTCGTATGCCTTCTCCCTGCAAGGTATTGTCCAGATGGTCATGCGCAAATTGCTGGAGATTCTCTTCCAGTCCGCTTCGCTGGTCATCGACACGATCCGTACCTTTTTCCTGATAGTCCTAAGCATTTTGGGACCGATAGCCTTTGCCCTGAGTGTTTTTGACGGACTGCAGAACACGCTTGTCCAATGGCTGGCACGCTATATCAGTGTCTATCTCTGGCTACCGGTGGCTGATCTCTTCGGGGCGATGCTTGCCAAGATACAGACGCTAATCCTGCAGGAAGAGATGAACCTGATGGCCGATCCGATGAGTGTCATTGACGTGGACGGTTCCTCGGCCATCTATCTGATATTCATGGTCATCGGCATTATCGGATATTTTTGTGTGCCCACTGTTTCGAACTGGATTGTCCAAGCGGGAGGTATGAGTGCCTATAACCGGAATGTCAACAATACGACATCCAAGGTGACCAATGTAGCCGGTGCTGCGGCGGGTGCTTCGACGGGAAATGTCGGTGCCGTATTATTGAAAAAGTAGAAATTGAAAAAACATAAAATTATGGAATTTAAAAGTTTTAAAAACATCGAATCCTCGTTCAGGCAGATCCGCCTGTTCACGTTGGTCTTTCTGGGTATTTGTGCCTCACTGACTACGTATGCCATCTGAAAGTCCTACCTCTTTGCTAACCAGCAACGGGAGAAAGTATATGTATTGGATCAGGGCAAGTCACTCATAGTGGCGTTATCCCAAGATGCGGCATTGAACCGTCCGGTGGAGGCCCGCGAGCATGTGCGCCGCATGCATGAACTGTTCTTTACGCTGGCTCCCGATAAGGCCGCTATCGAATCCAATATCAACCGGGCCATGTATCTGGCGGACAAGAGTCTTTATAGTTATTACCGGGATTGGAACGAGAAAGGCTATTATAATCGTCTGATCAGCGGTAATATTAACCAGACTGTCCTGGTAGACAGCATGCAGTGTGATTTCGATAACTATCCGTACCGGATCACCACCTTTGCCCGGCAGATGATTATCCGAAACAGCAATATCACCGAGCGTTCCCTGGTCACCCGTTGCTTCCTGCAGAGTACGGTCAGGTCGGATAATAATCCGCAAGGCTTCATGGCGGAACGCTTTGAGATTTTGGAAAACAGGGATATAAGGACCGTTGAACGCTAATATATTAAGGTAATGAAAAGCAGGAAGATAAAGACAGAGATCAGCGAAAAACTGAAGAACGTTTGCGAGGAGCTGTCCGAAAAAGAGCGTAAGGGAGTGCTTGTGGGCATGCTGGTTACCAGTACCGTTCTATGTGGTATCACCGTAGCACGCGCTTTCGGGCGTTTTCTCTCTCACGGCACACAAAAGGAGTTGCCGTTTGTCCATCCGGTGGACTCCCTCCACCGGGCGGATAAAGACAGTATAATGTATCACCCTAAAACCAACGAGTAATGGAAGATAAAGATTTGGAAAAGCCCGAAGCGGCAGAAGAAACGGCGGTACAGCCGGAAAACGGCAGAGCCTTGAAGGAAGAACCTGAAAAAGAGAAGAAGGTGCTCACACCGGAAGAGATGGAAAAAAGAAGGAAGTTCATTGTGATTCCGGCCTTTGTGCTGGTCTTCCTGGGAGTCATGTACTGAATATTTGCCCCCTCCGGCAAGGAAAACGAGACGGAAGCCCCCGGAAATTCAGGATTCAATGTGAACGTACCCGAACCTACCACTGCCAAACTGGTGGATAAGAAGACCGCTGCCTATGAGAAGCAACAGGCGGAAGTGGAGGAAGAAAGCCGGATGAAGTCGTTGGAGCAGCTTGCCGGGACATTAATGAACGAAGGAAAGGGGGCATCCGATACCGGTGAAAAAGAAAAGGACGGAGACCGGTTGCAACAGTCCGTTAATACCTACGAGCAAATCTCCGGGCAGTTGAATGACTTCTATGAGACTCCCAAAGAGACGGCAAACAGCGATTTGGAAAGAAAAGTAGATGAACTGAACAAAAAGCTGGAAGAGGCGGAAAAGGAGAAGAACAAGGCGGCTACCCGAGAAGAACTGATGGAGCGGTCCTACAAGATGGCGGCAAAGTATCTGAACCCGGATAAGGATACGGTCCAGGAGAAAGCTGTCGGAAAAGAACCCACGGAAACTGTTCCGGTTCAGCGGGCGGAGTATCAGACGACCTCCGGCCTTTCACAACCTGTTACGGATTCCGCCTATATCGCTTCGCTTACTGTCGAGAGGAATTACGGTTTTAATACTGCTGTCGGGAACAGCTACCAAATGGGGACGAATACCATCGCCGCCTGCATTCCGGAGAACCAGATCATTGAACAGGGAGGCAGGGTAAAACTCCGGTTGCTGCAACCTCTACAAGCCGGCAACATTACCGTTCCGGAGAACAGTCTGGTAACAGGTGCGGCGGTCATACAGGGAGAGCGTCTGGATATCCTGATCAGCAGCATCGAGTATGCCGGGAATATCATTCCTGTTCAGTTGGCGACTTACGATATAGACGGGCAGAAAGGTATTTTCGTTCCCGGATCGGAAACCCGCAATGCGGCAAAGGATGCGGCTGGAACGGTCAGCGAGAGCATGGGAAACAGCGTTTCGTTTGCACGTTCTGCCGGACAGCAGGTGGTCATGGACCTGACGCGCGGAGTCATGCAGGGCGGCACGCGGTTGATCGCCGGACGGGTTCGCGCGGTCAAGGTGACACTGAAAGCCGGATATAAGGTGCTGCTGGTCACAAAGAGACAATAACGGATTATTCACTTTAATAAAAAAGACAAGACAATGAAAATAGTTATAGCATTCTTGATGGCTGTTCTGGCCTCGGTATCCGGTTTTTCACAGGAGGAAAGGCCGGTAAATCCCGTCAGGATTCTGACGGCGGGCCAGCATATCATCCCTTATAAAATAGAGGTCACTTTTGGGAAGACGGTGCATATCCTCTTCCCTTCGGAAGTGCGCTACGTGGATTTGGGCAGTAACAATATCATCGCAGGCAAGGCTGACGGAGTCGAGAACGTGGTACGTGTCAAAGCGGCGGTGAAGGAGTTTCCGGGAGAGACGAACTTCTCCGTGATTACAGGAGACGGCTCTTTCTTTTCCTTCAATGTCGTTTATAAGGAAGAGCCTTCCACACTGAATATCAATATGGACCAGTGGATGAACCCGGACGAGGGAGAAAAGAAAGGAGGCAGCTCCATCCGTGTCACGGAACTGGGCGAGGAAGATCCGACGGTCATTGCCAGCGTGATGTACACCATCCACCGGCTGGACCGTAGGGACGTGAAGCATATCGGATGCAGGCAGTTCGGGATGCAGGCTCTTTTAAAGGGCATTTATGTGCATAAGGACCTGATCTTCTTCCATGTTTCCCTGACGAACAATTCCAATGTGCCTTTCGATGTGGATTTCGTGCGATTTAAGATAGTGGATAAGAAGATAGCCAAAAGGACGGCTCAGCAGGAAACTTATATTGAACCGGTACGCACGCTCAATGCCCTGACACGCATCGAAGGAAAGAGCACGGGACGGATCGTGTATGCCTTTCCGAAAATTGTCATTCCTGACGACAAGTTGCTGGAAGTGGAAATTTACGAGAAAGGGGGAGGCCGTCACCAGCGGTTCTATATTGAGAACAGTGACCTGGTGGACGCGCGTATTGTGAATGAATTAATCGGTGAGTAATCATGAAAAGAGTTTTATTTATTTTGTTATGCATTTGTCTGCCCTTTGTGGCAGGCAAATCTTTTGCCCAGCGTTACCTGCCGGGGCAGAAAGGTATCCAGCTTACGTTAGGCGGTGTAGACGACTTCGGTTCAAATGTGAAGCATCTGCATGGTAATTTCCAGGTCGGACTGGCTCTGAGTCGGTATAACCGGAACCATTCCCGCTGGCTGTTCGGGGCGGATTATGTGAAAAAGCACTATTCCTATAAGGATGTTGCGATCCCCAAAGCGCAGTTTACCGGGGAGGTAGGTTATTTCGTGCCGTTCATCTCGGACCGTGGTAAGAACGTGTTCTTCTCTGCCGGTCTTTCCGCTCTGGCGGGTTATGAGACGACCAACTGGAACTGCAAGCTGCTCTATGACGGGGCGACTTTAAAGAATGACGGATGCTTCATTTATGGTTTTGCCCCGGCTTTCGAGATGGAGGCGTTCCTTTCCGACAGGCTGGTTTTTCTTTTCAATGTCCGCCAGAGGATATTCTTCGGATCATCCGTGGGGAATTTCCACACGGTGGCAGCTGTCGGTGTCAAGTACATTTTCAATTAGCGGCAACAGTATGGAACAAGGCAATTGGAACGTGGATGAGATGCTTCATTGGCTGGATATGAAAATAAACCGGGAAGACCGGAACATACGTGAACAAAGCAAGAAGATGAATGAGAATTTCCTACACTTTTTCGAATGGAATGCGGAGAGCCTGTATAAGTCTCATTTTATGTCCGGGTGTTATAAGATACTCCGGCAGGCGGTGGACGGGGCAAAGGGCATGGATACGGTTTGGAATATTGTTGAGGACAACATTGCTTACTGTGAGAACAAACTGTTGAACGGTCAGGTGGATTGTAACAGTTCCAGCCGGACAACGAATGTTGCCCATTTCCTGAAGTTGGAGTGTATGCAGCAGTTAGTTAGGGATTACCGGGAATTCGCGAATATCCTTGCGCAAACGCCTCCCGAAGAGAATTTGCAACAGACGGCTAATAAAACAGAAAAGAAGAGAGAAGAGCCGCCTGAAAGAAAGATAAAAACGGGCATCAGGCGTTAGCCGACAACGGACTCAATCAAGTAAATTATTCATTTAGTAATACGTAAAATCATGAAGATGAAATTAATAATAAGTGGTATCATGCTCACATTGCTTTGCCTGCTGGGTGGCTGTGATGATAAATTGGAAGTACAGCAGGCTTATGATTTCTCGCTAACGTCCTGGTATCTCCAGAAGACCATTTCCCCGGATGAGACCGTGGAGATTCGTCTGACACTCAATCGTAGCGGAAACTATGAGGAAGCCGGCTATCAAATCGGTTATATACAGATGGAGGGTAGCGGCGAGGTGTACGACAAGAAGAAGGTCTATCTGGTGAACCGGGAGATGCAACCGTTGGATTCGATAGCGGAGTTGGATGACAGCGATCCCTGCCGCCAGGTATTCACGCTCTTCTATCATAACCGAAGCAGCAAGAATGCGGAAATTAAATTCGTGATAGCGGATAATTTCCATCAGGAAAGAGAACTGGATATATCCTTTCAGAGCGAAACTGAAACGGACATGGAACTATAAATCGGACAACAATGGATAAAAGTGATTTAAGGATCGAACAATTGCAGCAATATCTTGACAAGAAGAAAGGGGTTGTGGAAAGCGATATAAAAGAGTATAACCAGCAACTGGGAAAAAACTATCTTCATTTCTTTGACTGGCATGCCGATGACTTGTATAAGGCCTGTTATATGGATAAGAATTATAAGGCCATTCAGGAGGCGATTGATACCGCTGAAACGCCGAAGGACATTGAAGGCTATTTGAAGCGTTGTACCCTGTATGTAGAAGAAGATCTCCTGAACGGTCCGCTTGTCAAGAAAAGTACCAACCCGATGTCGAATATGGCCCATTCCCTGGAGATGGAATGCAAACAGGAGTTACTGAAGGACCTCCGGTATTTAAACAGGCTTCTTCAGAGTGAGACTGTAAGTGAAAGAATAAGGCCGCAAGAAGCACCCCGACAAGAAATTGTGCCTGTGAAAGAAAAGAAGAAAACGGGACCACGGTTGAGATAGTATCAATTGAAAGCAATAAAAAAGCTACTGAATTTTTGTTTCAGTAGCTTTTTTATTTATC
>NZ_EQ973365.1:114208-121704 GCF_000157055.1 Bacteroides sp. 2_2_4
GGTCTTATATTCCGGCTATACCAGATAAGCCTCAAAAAGATAATGTATGAATAACCGGCCCTTTTCCGTCCAGACCGTCAACATGGCCGTGCCTGTTTCTCCTGTGCGGCTTTCCCATACATGGGTCCGGGTTGCCGTATAGCCTTGATTCTGGTAAGGAGCTTTGAGCAGCCACTGACCGGATTGACGGAACTGGATGCCTGCCCATCGGAGCCGCTTGTTCAACATTCCGGCAGTCATTCCCAATTCTTTCGCTATCTGTGTGGTCGTGTAGGTGCTTTGGGATTGCAGGACTTTGTCGTAATACTGAACTTTTGGGGCCTGTAGCTTGAGTTTCAGGATAGCATAGTTGTTCTCCTTCTCCAATGCTGAAATACGGCTGTCTCGCTCTTTTATACGGTTCTGTGCGAGCAATATGGCACGCGCAAGCAGTTCATTATCCGTTTCGCCATTCTTCTTAAGAAGATAGCCACCGTTCTTTAGTGTTTCGGGAACCAGTTCATCAAATATCCAGCTTTCGAATTTCTCAGCGGAAGGCAGCTTGCTACCGGCAATCAGCCGGTATACGTTTCCTTCGCTGATGTACTTGATTTTCTGGACGGCACTGCGTGTAGGGGTGTCGTAAACCACGACACCCATTGGTTTACAATGTCTTACGACGGCATCTCTCGGATTGGAGTAGCCAAGTGCGGCGGCAACATCCGAGGCGCAGAACCATATTTTCCCGTCAATTTCCAGTGTCCGGATGCGTCCGAACTCGGGATGTTCAAATATCAATACTTTATTCATGACTGTTTAATTTATAGGTTTCTTCTATTGCTTTAAATATCTCGTAGACTACCTGGGGGACGATAGCGTTCCCGTATCCTTTAATGGATGCCTGTCTTCACCGAGAAAAGGAGATACCGTCCAATCGGGTGGAAAGCCCATCATCTCGGCTACAAACAGGGGATTGAGTTGGAAACTCTTTCCAGTCCGGGCGAAGAAATCCGGAAGGCTGTTCTTCTGTGGTATCTTTCCCCGTTTCTTCAGGTTCTCCAGTGAAGGTGCGCCTTTCCAATCCCGCGCTGTCGGTGTCGGCATCACTTGTCCTTCTGCCAGCCATTGTAGGATCGATTCTTCCAGATTGTTCCCGTCCGTGTTTTCCAGCTCAGTATTGTCCGGTATCGGTTCCGGTAGTATCCCGTAAAAGTCCAGAAAATCCGTCAGGCCGTTGGGATTCTTCTCTCCGGCTATCTGGGCATGGGGTGAGGATAAATTCATCGATTTCCATTTCCTGACTCTTTCGGCATGGTGTATCTCTGTTGCCACTGGCGTTGGCAGAAGCATTCCATGGATTATCTCCGGTAGTCCCTGCTGCCTGCTGCCCGGCCCCCTGCGCTTGTAGTCCTGTGCCGTCACGGTGGGCAATAAACCAAACTCTATCCCGTCTGTGAGGTGCACCGACGGAACAAGCCGGTATAAGTACCGGCTGGACGGAATATCCTTCGCGTTCAAGATCACGGCAAATGGTTTCAACAACATATTGCTGTCGTCTTTTAAATACAGGCTCACTCTCTCCGAATAGAGTGGATTGACTTCCCACTTCAGTCTCCTGACCGGGCTGTACCATCGTGAGGATGCCAGCAACGTTCTCACCAATGACCCAATCGGGCCTGATCTCATGTATGGCCCTGAGCATGTGAGGCCAGAGATAGCGGTTATCATCCGCTCCCTTTCTTTGGCCTGCGACGGAGAATGGTTGACAAGGAAAACCTCCTGTAAGGACATTGATTTTTCCTCTCCATTCCCTGAAATCTGTCGTTGTGACATCTGTATAACTTTTCGCATCTTTAAACCAGTAATTTAGAATGGTATTACAAAAATCGTCTATCTCGCAATGGAAGGCATTCTGCCATCCCATTCATTCGGCAGCCAGGTCTGGGGCGCCGAATCCACTAAACAGGGAAGCGTGTACCAGACGCTTCCGCTGTTTCTTGTCTTGCTCTTCTTCTTTCATTGTTTATTCATTATTTAGAGGTTCGAGGTTCATTACTTTTTTGTCGATCTTACGATAGATGCTCCCCATCTCCAGCATATTTTCCAATCGGAGCAGGTCCGTGATTTCATAGACGGTCATCCCTTTCTGTGTCGTGAAGCGGATATATCCTTTCTGTCGCTGTATCTCCACTTCTTCGGGAGTCATGTGCAGGACTTCACAGATTTCCTGCAAGGTCAGGGTAAGGCTTACTTCCTTAACTGTGTAGATGTAAGTCAGGATGTTCAGCATCTGGAGGCATTTGCGGTGTGATTTGACGAGTGCTGCGAATTTGTTTCGTTCTATGACGATTACTTTACTTTGATTTTCCATGTGAATTTTTATTTATGAGTTAATAGAATCGGATATGAAATCTTCGTTTAGACATTCTTCTCTCAGGAATTTATATACGTCAGAAGCCCAGAAGTAAATCTTGCCGCTGAGTTTGAAAAATGGGAGTTTCCCGGAATTACGCCAGCGGATCAGTGTCCGGTCGCATACTTTCAGCATCAGGCGCATATCCCGGCTGTCCAGCATTTGCTTACCGTTGAAACTGGTTACTGCTTCCAGAGCCGTTTCCAGCTTGGCAATCAGTTTTCGTTGTTCCTCAAAGTTGTCCTTTATCATTGCTTTGAGTATCTCAATATCATTTCTGTTCTCTTCCATACAATATTCCTTTGTTCTAATGGGTTATTTTTCTTTCTTCGGTTGCAAAGTTTTCAAAATTAGGCATGAAAAAATAGGGCTGACGGTAACCGCCAGCCCCACATTTTCCTTGTAACTCACTTGGTATCAATGTGAATTTTCAGAATATTTTTTCTTCATCAGGATAGAAAGGGGAATACACGCAATTCTCCTTCTTAAAAAAGAGACTGATAGAATGACAGAGGATATCGGATAAAAAAAGGGCTGACAATTAATTGTCAACCCTTCTATAAATATGCTATGATTAACTTGGAAGCATCAAAAACATTGCTTACCTTTGTGTTACAGAGATATTTGAAATTATGCAGAGCAATGCAATGTGTAGCTGAACTTCCACTACTATATCGTTACCTGCATCTTTATAAAAACACTTTTAATCGCTGATTTATAAAAGATTAAAACGAACTACACTCTTTTAAGCAATGAAACAAAGTGTTTCAAGGCGGGAAACTATTTGTTTCATACGCTTGAAACAAACTGTTTGCAGGTTTAAAACAAAATAAAACTGCCGTCAACCGGAAATTAGCACCTAAGTAATCAGACACTAATACTCTATCTCTAGGATATTAATACCTGAATTGTAGAGTATATATACGCAACGTGTTGGACATATATATCCAACACGTTGCGCATATATGCCCTGTATATTGGATATATATGTCCTTAATCTATATGAAAGACTCTACATGGTGAAGGAGGTGAAGGATACTTTCTTCTGTATTTTGTGCTTTATGTCACTGTAAACCGTTGACTCATAGCTGTTCAGCTGAAGGTGAAACCTGTGAACCTTCTAAATGCTTCTTAATAGTTGTATATTCGTTTTCAGAAATTTAGTGTTGAGTTTATAGCTATGAACCTGGTTCCAGTTTTCTACCCTTTTCTCCATCCTTCTCCATTTTTTATTTATAAATAAGTACCTGTTAAAATAGCTTCTTATCATCAGTTCTCTATCCATAAAGTTAATGATATTGATAAATAGGTGTTATTTAGTCAAAGGAAATGAGTAGTGTATATTGCAATATCGATTAGAGAAGGAGAGAAATGAAAACCGAGTTCTTAACGAACTTGGTTTTATTTTGATATGAAAACGAATGCCTTATTATTTTTAATTCTTAATAACAACAAAAGAATCGTTTAGAATATCATTATGGTGAAGCAAAAGTAGAATAAAATGAAATATTACGCAAGTAAATCTACTAAAATATTTTAAAACGGGATAGCTGGATTGTTGTGTTTTCTGGCAACAAAATGGGATAACAGTTTTATCAACTTGCCTTTGGTATCAAAATAAGTATTTATTATATAGCAATTTACATACAAATCGTCTCAAACTCAAAGCGGTGCGAGTGTATGGATGACTGTTTTATCTAAAATGTCCTTCCAAGTTGTGTTTCCAAGCATAGGTAAAACCAAGTTCGTTAAGAACTCTGGCAAGTATTAACCTAAGATAAAAATAGAAAAGCCTATGGAAAACTAAACACACAAATTGCCTGAAACATGGTGTCAAATAATATATGAAGGCACCATAAAACCTTAGAAATTCTAACTTACTAATGTCTAACTGAATAAATTAAAGTATGACAAGAAAAACTAACCGATGCCCGGCCTTTATGGAAGGACGGGGAACACGTTGCCTGAAAATAGCAGCAGTTGCTACTTTATTGTTATGGTGCACACAACCTATGCAAGCAGTAGCTAATACTAATGAAACATAGGAAACTGCTGATATACAGCAGCAAAAAGTAAAGACTACAGGTGTTGTAGTGGATGAAAACGGAGAACCTCTTATTGGAGTCTCTGTAAAGGTGCAAGGTACTGCCACAGGTACTGTTACTGATCTCAACGGACGCTTCTCTATTGATTCCCCCAAAGGAGCAGTTCTCTCACTTTCGTTTATTGGTTATAAAACTATTACCGTGAAAGCTGATGGGACACCCCTTAATATCGTTATGAAAGAAGATTCGGAACAGCTCGACGAAGTAGTCGTTGTAGGCTACGGACCACAAAAAAAAGTAAATGTAACCGGTGCGGTAGGTATGGTCGATGCGAAAGTGTTGGCTGCACGTCCTGTAACCAATGTGGCGCAGGCCCTACAGGGTACAGTGCCAGGCTTGAACTTCACGGTAGGAAGTGAAGGTGGAGCCTTGGATGGTTCGATGAGTTTTAATATTCGTGGTGCAGGAACAATCGGTGATGGTTCCGGGTCGTCTCCACTTGTGTTGATTGACGGTATCGAAGGTAATCTTAATTCGTTGAATCCGAATGATATAGAAACGGTTTCTGTTTTGAAAGACGCTGCTTCTGCCTCTATTTATGGAGCGCGTGCTGCTTTTGGTGTTATTCTGATTCAGACCAAGAAAGGGAAAGCGGGTAAAGCCAGAGTCAGTTATAATGGAAATGTCCGTTTCAGCGACGCGGTATCAGTGCCTGAAATGATGGACTCATATACTTTTGCACAGTACTTTAATCGTGCCGCAGAGAATGCGGGCAGATCCGGTGAGGCTCCGTTCTCATCCGAGCAGTTACAGAAAATAAAAGATTATCAGGAGGGAAAGATAACATCCGTCACAACACTGAATACGAATAATAACCGTTGGAACAATTATGGCGGAGCGAATGCCAATACGGATTGGTTTAAAGAATTCTACAATGACTGGGTGCCATCTCAAGAACATAATCTAAGTATTTCGGGAGGTAATGAGAAAATCCAATTTTCATTGAGCGGTAGTTTTATGGACCAGAACGGTCTGTTGCGGCATGGTGAAGATAATTTGCAACGTTATACAATGAACAGCACCATTACAGCGCAGATCACAGATTGGTTCAGAGTGAACTATTCTACCAAATGGACACGTGAGGACTTTGACCGACCCTCTTATCTGACCGGGCTATTCTTCCATAATATCGCTCGCCGCTGGCCCACCTGTCCGGCTTACGATCCTAATGGCTATCCCATGAATGGTGTGGAAATTACAGAATTGGAGGATGGTGGCCGACAAACCAACCAGAAAGACTTGAATACTCAACAGTTGCAGTTTGTGTTTGAACCGGTCAAGAACTGGACAATTAATATCGAGGGTGCTCTAAGAACGGAAAACAAAAATGAACATTGGGAAGTATTACCTATCTTCTCTCATGACGGTGACGGTAATCCGTATTCTATACCATGGGGAAGTTATGGAGCCGGCAGTTCCGTTGTGAACGAATATAATTATAAAGAGAATTATTACAGCACGAATATCTATTCCGATTATTTTAAACAATATGAAAGCGGTCATTACTTTAAAGTGATGGCAGGTTTTAATGCGGAGTTGTATAAGACAAGAAGTTTGTCGGGGCAGAAGAATACGCTGATCTCCAATTCTGTGCCTACACTGAATACAGCAACGGAATCTCCTACTACTTCCGGTGGATATGCACACAATGGGGTAGCCGGATTCTTCGGGCGTATCAACTATAATTATAAAGAACGCTATCTGATAGAGTTGAACGGTCGTTATGACGGTTCGTCCCGTTTCATTAATGACAAGAGTTGGGGATTTTTCCCGTCATTGTCAGTCGGATGGAATATAGCACGTGAAGATTTCTTCAGGAATATAGCCGATAAAGCTCATATTGATGTATTGAAATTAAGAGGTTCATGGGGGCAGTTGGGTAATACGGATACTAAGGATGCATGGTATCCTTTCTATCAGACGATGCCACAAGGCACTGATTATAACTGGTTGGTGAATGGAAAAAGACCGAATTATGCAAGCCTACCCGGTATCGTCTCCAGCTTGAAGACTTGGGAAACGATTGAAACCTGGGATATCGGTTTGGACTGGGGGCTGTTTAATAATCGCTTGACCGGTTCGTTCGACTACTTTGTGCGTTGGACGTATGATATGATTGGCCCGGCTCCGGAATTGTCTTCCGTACTGGGTGCTACTCCTCCGAAAATCAACAATTCCGATATGAAATCCTATGGTTTTGAGCTGGAACTGGGGTGGAGAGATATGATTGGTGATTTCTCTTATGGTGCTAAATTTACGTTAGCCGATGACCAACAGAAAATCACTCGCTATCCGAATGAAAACAACAAACTTTCCGAAGCATATTATCCGGGAATGATGAAAGGAGAAATCTGGGGATATGAAACGGTAGGTATCGCACAATCACAGGAAGAGATGGACGCTCACTTGGCCAAAGTGGATCAGTCTTCTTTGGGAAGCAAGTGGGGAGCAGGTGATATCATGTATAAGGATGTAGACGGCGATGGAGTGATCTCGACAGGTGAAAATACCACAGAGAAACCCGGTGACCGTGTGATTTTGGGCAATAATACACCTCGATTTAAATATGGTATCACGTTGGATGCAGCATGGAAAGGTGTCGATTTCCGCATATTTCTGCAAGGAGTGGCCAAGCGCGATTATGTGTTGAGCGGCCCCTATTTCTGGGGAGCCAATGGAGTGGACGAATGGCAGGCTACCGGATTTAAGGAACATTGGGACTTCTGGCGTCCGGAGGGTGACCCGTTGGGTGCTAATACAAATGCCTATTATCCACGCGTATTGAAAAGTGATTCGAGAAACATGGCAGTGCAGAGCCGCTATATTCAGAATGCAGCTTACTGCCGTATTAAGAATGTTCAGATAGGCTATACATTGCCCAAGCAATGGACAAATAAAGCCGGAATGTCTTCAGTTCGAGTATACGTGTCAGGTGACAATCTGTTGACATTCTCTCATATGTCCAAGATTTTCGACCCGGAGGCTTTGGAAAGCACTTA
>NZ_EQ973365.1:121894-132034 GCF_000157055.1 Bacteroides sp. 2_2_4
GGCTTTGGAAAGCACTTATGATGCGAATAATGGTAAACTCTATCCGTTGCAGCGCACCATCTCGGTAGGTTTAAATGTTAACTTCTAATTTTAAGGCTTATGAAACTGAAACATATTACATTACAAACAATCTTGATGGCAGGAGCTACGTGGTCGCTTACATCTTGTAATGATTTTCTGGATATGGCGCCTCTGGATCAGGTGACTCCGCAAGAGTATTTTAATACGACGGACCACTTGGTTGCATATAGTATTTCGCAGTACAACAACATCTTTTCAACGCATGGTGGATATGGAGTCGGTACAGTGAACAATGACCAGAATACAGATAATATGGTAGCCGGAGGATATTCTTCCACCTATTTTGAGAAAGGTCAGTGGCGTGTTCCTAATACTGGAGGTGGCTGGGATTTTACTCAAATTCGCTATTGCAATTATTTCTTCGAAAATGTGCTTCCTAAATTCGAGGCAGGCAAGATTGAGGGCAATTGTGAACAGATTCTTCACTATGTCGGCGAAATGTACTTTATCCGTGCATGGATTTATTACAGTAAACTGAAATCATTCGGAGATTTTCCAATTATAACCGAAGTATTGCCGGATAATCAGTCTGTTTTGACAGAGAAATCTGTTCGTCAGCCGCGTAATCTCGTTGCTCGTTTTATCATCAATCAGCTCGATTCCGCCGCCAAATATATGGTGGATGATATTTCAGGAAACAAAACGCGATTAACAAAGAATTGCGCGTTATTGATAAAGTCGCGCGTTGCTTTGTATGAGGCTACGTTTGAAAAGTATCATAAGGGAACAGGGCGTGTGCCGGGGGATGCAACCTGGCCGGGTAAGAGAATACATACCGATTTCTCCACGAACATGGATAATGAAATCAATTTCTTTCTGGATGAGGCTATGAAAGCAGCGGAACAGGTGGCTGATGATATTACTTTGACCAATAATACCGGTCTGACCAATCCGAAAAACATACCGGGGATTGTTGGCTGGAATCCATATTTCGAGATGTTTGCGGAAGAAGATATGAGTAGTTATTCCGAAGTTCTTTTCTGGAAGCAATATATGAATGGTGGTGGCGTGTCAATCACGCATGGCACACCGGCTTATATTTTTACTGGAGGTAATAATGGTATGCTGAAGAGCTTTGTAGACTGTTTTGTCATGAAAGACGGACTTCCCTATTATGCAGCAGGAGATGAATATAAAGGTGACAAAACTATCATGGATGTGAAAGAGAATCGTGATCTGCGTCTGCAAATGTTTGTTTTGGGCGAGAAGGATTTGCTTCCATCCAGTTCGACAGAAGAACCTGCACTTAAAGAATTCAAACAACCTAATATTATATCATTGGAAGCCCAAACATCTGATAATACCGGGTATCGGATTCGGAAATGCTTGACATATAATAATAAGCAGATTATTTCCGGTCAGTCGCAATCGACTACAGGGTGCATTATCTTTCGTGGTGTCGAAGCTTATCTGAATTATCTGGAAGCCTACTATTTGCGTAATAATAAGGTAGACGGTAAAGCGAAAAGCTATTGGGATGCAGTACGCAATCGGGCAGGCATTACAGGCAATTTCCAGACAACCATTGACAATACCGATATGAATAAGGAGACGGATTTGGCCGCTCATCCCGGTTCGTATGAAGTGGATGCTACCTTATATAATATCCGTCGCGAACGTCGTTGCGAGTTTATTGGCGAAGGAATGCGTTGGGATGACCTGGTGCGTTGGAGAGCTTGGGATGGCGTACTTACTAATAAGTTTATTCCTGAAGGGTATAACTTTTGGGAAGAGGCTTATAAAACTTATGAACTTCCGGAAGACGTTACTTTAAAAGATGATCCGGATGATGCTACTTCTAATATTTCCTCCAGAGCATTCAAGTATATTCGTCCTTTTAGCAAGGTGAGAATCAATAATCAGGTATATGATGGATATTCTTGGGCTAAAGCCAACTATTTGAGTCCGGTTGCTATTAATGAAATGAGACTTGCGTCTCCTGATAATAGTACAGATAATTCTGTTATTTATCAGAATCCGTATTGGCCGGAAAAAGTGGGTGGCACTGCTCTCGAATAGGTTGATATAAATATAGGTTACACGATAGAAAGAATGAAAGGCGTAGAAAGAGAGTTGATTCTCTTGTCTACGCCTTTATTATTTTATGGATTGAAGTGGTGAATTACTTCACTTCCCAAGTATCATTAGTCATTAGCAATTCCTGGAAATTATGATATTTCTTCTTGCCTTTGATTTCTTCAATCTGTCCAATTACAGCATCATTGTAAGTTGGAGCATCTACATCGCGGATCACACCGAGTGCAATCGGGAAATCAGGACCTTCCATTAACGCCAGTTTCAATTGAAGCGTATTATCTTGGCAGTGAGCATCGTGAATAAGAATATCCTTTTCTGTGATACCATTCTCACCAAGTTTCACCACTTTCAGTCCGAAACCTTCCTGCATCAATCCGAATTCCTTGTTTTCACCGAACAACATGGGTTTGCCATGTTCCAGATAGATAGCGTTCTTGGCACGTCCTTCTTTGGTGGCTACAGAAGCATGAGTTCCATCGTTGAAGATCACGCAGTTTTGCAGAACTTCTACAACAGAAGCACCTTTGTGATTAGCTGCTGCTTTCAACACTTCTACGGAAGCGGCACCATCTACTGCAATACAACGTGCGAAGAAACGTCCGCGGGCACCGAAAGCCAGCTCTGCCGGATGGAACGGGTCTTCCACTGTTCCGTAAGGAGATGATTTGCTGACGAATCCACGTTCTGAAGTCGGTGAATATTGTCCCTTTGTCAAACCATAGATACGGTTGTTCAACAGAATCATGTTCAAGTCAATGTTGCGGCGAACGGCATGGATGAAATGATTACCACCGATTGCCAAACCGTCACCGTCACCGGAAATCTGCCAGATAGTCAAATTTGGATTGGCTACTTTTGCTCCTGTTGCAACAGCAGCGGCACGTCCGTGAATAGTGTGGAACCCATACGTATTTACGTAGTAAGGCAGGCGGGAAGAACAACCGATACCGGAAATGACGGCAATATTGTGCGGAGCTACTCCCAGTTCGGCCATAGCTTTGTGCAGTGAGTTCAGGAAAGCGTGGTCACCGCATCCCGGACACCAGCGAGGTTGGCCTGATTTATAATCTTGTACGGTATATACTTTATCGCTCATCTTTTATTCCTCCAATAATTTAGTGAATGCATCTATCAATTCTCTCGTAACGAAAGGCTGTCCTTTCACTTGGTTGAACTGGCTGATGTTCAATCCGGGTATCTTCATCCGTAAATAACCTGCGAATTGTCCCAAATTCTGTTCAGCTACTACGATCTTCTTGTATTTACGCAATACATCGGCTGTATTCTTCGGCAACGGGTTGATGTATTGGAAGTGTGCGAAAGCCATTTTCTTTCCATGATCGCGCATAAAGTCCATAGCCAGACGGAGATGCCCATACGTGCCGCCCCAGCCAACAATCAGTAAATCTGCATCTTCATCACCCAGTACTTCGAGTTCGGGGATATAGTCTGCAATTTTATCTACTTTAGTTTGGCGGAGATGAACCATCTTATTATGGTTTTCTGGTTCGGTAGAGATCGCACCTGTTTCATTGCTCTTTTCAAGACCACCGATGCGGTGCATGAATCCTTCAGTTCCCGGAATTGCCCAGTAACGTGCACCGGTTTCTTCATTGCGTTGGTATGGAGTCCAGTTACCAGCCATGTCCGGAGTCACGTATGGAGGATTGATGGCAGGATATTCATTTAAGTTAGGAAGTTTCCAAGCTGCCGAGCCGTTGGCTACGAAAGCATCCGTCAGTAATACAACCGGAGTCATGTGTTCCAGAGCAATCTTACATGCCATGTATGCGGCATCAAAACAGTTCGTTGGTGAAGTTGCGGCAATCACCGGCATCGGGCTTTCACCATTACGTCCGTAAAGAGCTTGCAATAAGTCTGTCTGTTCTGATTTAGTAGGCAAACCTGTTGACGGACCGCCACGTTGCACATTTACAATCACTAATGGAAGTTCGCCAATTACAGCAAGGTTCATGGCCTCACTCTTCAAACAAACACCGGGCCCGGAAGTAGTCGTTACAGCCAAAGCACCGGCAAAAGCGGCACCAACGGCAGAAGCACAACCCGCGATTTCATCTTCGCACTGTACGGTTTTTACTCCCAGTGATTTATGTTTAGCTAATTCGTGCAGAATATCAGTGGCCGGAGTGATAGGATAAGAACCCAAGTAGAGTTCCAGACCTGCTTTCTCGGCAGCAGCAATCAAGCCATAAGCAGTTGCTTTATTTCCGTTGATATCTGTATAAAGTCCTTTTGATTTCGGAGCTTTACTTTCAATCTTATAAGTAGAGACAGAAGCATGTGTGTTGGCACCATAGTTGAAACCATCGTTTAATACCTTAATATTAGCTTCTGCAATTTCGGGCTTCTTGGCGAATTTCTCACGCAGCATTTTTTCAGCAGCGGCAAGGTTACGGTTGAACAGCCAGCAAACCAGTCCGAGTGCGAACATGTTCTTACAACGGAGTGCTGATTTATTGTCTAGTCCGGAGTCTTTCAGGCTCTCTTTGCACATGGAAGAGATGGGAACTTCAAGTACTTCCTGTTTTATGCCTAATTCTTCAAAAGGATTGTCGGTCTTGAATTGTGCCTTTTCCAAATCTCTGGCTTCGAATGAGTCGGAGTCGGTAATGATAAGTCCTTGCGGTTTACAGAATTTGATTTGTGTTTTCAGTGCGGAAGGATTCATAGCCACTAATACGTGGCAACGGTCTCCGGGAGTGTAAACCTGTCCGGCACCGATGTGAACCTGAAAACCGGAAACACCGGTCAGTGAACCTTGCGGGGCGCGGATGTCTGCCGGGTAGTCAGGGAATGTACAGATGTCATTTCCTACTGTAGCCGACACGTTCGAGAAGATGTTGCCGGCCAGCTGCATACCGTCACCGGAGTCGCCGGAGAAACGTACTACTACTTCCTCCAATTCTTTAACCATCATTTCGTCTGCCATAACTTTAATTACTATATTTAATTTAAAAACTGATTTTACTTTCAATTTGTGAGCGCAAAGGTCGGAAAGTTAATCGAATTATCAAAATAAATCGAACTTTATTGTCCTATTGACGCTAAATATTTGAGATATTTGAAAGGAACCTGTATTTTTATTCTTGTTAAATCGACAGAAACCGTTATCTTTGCAAGCAAATTTGAAGCGGCCTTGTAGTTCAACGGATAGAATAGAAGTTTCCTAAACTTTAGATAGGGGTTCGATTCCCCTCGGGGCTACTACGAAGAATCTGTGAGAAGTTGTTTTGTTTTGCTTTCATATCGTATCTGGTTTTGAGTTTAACAATGGCTTCTTTTAAGATGAACGTCTTATAGCTTCTATTTGTTTTAATAATCAATAGAAAAAGCCTCTACCGAATGTTCGGAAGAGGCTTTTTCTATTTTTGGAATTTATTATTCTTCCGTAGTTACTGGTACGACTTTTTTGTTCTTCATCATGTTGTATGCAATCGGAGATGCAATGAACAGTGATGACAATGTACCGATAACAACACCCAAGATCATTGCGAATGCAAAGCTGCGGATTGAATCACCGCCAAGGATGAAGATACACAGCAATACGATCAATGTACTTAATGATGTATTGATAGTACGTGCAAGTGTAGTATTCAATGAATCATTGAACAACTGACGTTTGTCACGTTTCGGATACAGGCCGAAGAACTCACGTACACGGTCGAAGATTACCACCTTGTCATTGATAGAGTAACCGATAGCTGTCAGGATAGCACCGATAAACGTTTGGTCAATTTCCAGTGAGAATGGAACGATACCCCATAACAATGAGTAAGCACCGATAATCATGATGGTATCGCATGATAGAGCTACGATAGAGCCAATACTATATGCGATGTTACGGAAACGGATTAAGATATACAGACCGATAGCGATCAAAGCCAGTACTACGGAATAGATGGCACCTGTTTTGATATCGTCTGCGATACTCGGACCCACTTTTTGAGAACTTACAATACTACCACCAGTGTGATTGTCACGGTCGATAAAGGTAGCTAGAGTGATGTTTTGAGTCAGCACAGGTTTCAAAGTCTCATATAAATATGCTTCGATTTGAGAGTCAACATCGTTTCCTGCATCTTCAATACGGTAGTTGGTGCTGATACGTACAGTTTTCTTATCTGTACCGATAGCGATAACACTAACGTTAGCATCACCGAACTTGCTGGAGATCAATTCACGAATCTGTTCGGGTTCTACCGGATTCTCGAACTGTACCTTGAAGTTACGTCCACCGGTAAAGTCGATACTCTGGCTTAAACCGCGCATGGCAAATGAACCGATACAAACGAGGATGATGGCTACAGTGATGATAAGGGATTTTTTGTTTGTTCCCATAAAATCAAAACGTGTGTTGGTCATCAAGTTTCTTGAAACAGGGGTTGTGAATGTAAGGTTCAATAGTTTGTCCTTGTTCATGAAGTGTTCGTAAACTATACGGGTCATGAACACAGCGGTGAAGAAGGATACTAGAATACCGATAATCAATGTCGTAGCAAAACCACGGATCGGACCGGTACCGAAGTTAAACAGAATGATACCTGTGATGATGGATGTCAGGTTCGAGTCGAAGATAGCGGAGAATGCGTTGGAATAACCGTCAGCAAGTGCTTTCTTCACACCTTTACCGGCACGAAGTTCTTCTTTTGTACGTTCGTAGATAAGTACGTTCGCATCCACTGCCATACCTAGTGACAACACCATACCGGCAATACCGGACATTGTCAATGCTGCCTGGAAGGAGGAGAGGACACCTAATACGAAGAAGAAGTTCAGGAACAATGCACCATTGGCAATCATACCCGGTATGAAGCCGTACATCATACACATATAGATCATCAACAGAATCAGAGCCACTACGAATGAGAATACACCTGCATTGATAGATTCCTGACCCAATGACGGACCAACGATATCTTCCTGTACGATGTGAGCCGGAGCCGGCATCTTACCTGATTTCAATACGTTTGCTAAGTCCTTTGCCTGTTCAGGAGTGAAATGACCTGTAATCTGTGAACGTCCACCTGTGATTTCAGAGTTTACGTTTGGTGCAGAATATACATAGTTGTCAAGAACGATAGCGATAGAACGACCGATGTTCTGTTTGGTCAGCTGTGCCCAACGACGTGCACCGTCAGAGTTCATAGTCATGCTGACAGCCGGTTTGCTGTATTGGTCAAATTCATCTTTCGCGTCTGTTACTACATCACCTTCCAACGGAGCTTTACCGTTGCGTTCGGTAGACTTGATAGCATATAATTCGAACGTCTGTCCTTTCTTGTCAAATTCAGAAGGAGAAACACCCCATTTCAAACGAAGGTCTTTCGGGAGTTCTGCTTTAACTTCCGGCATAGCCAGATATTTGTTGATATCAGCAGTGTCTTTGTAGTTAGCGTAACCGATCACAGGACCTTGTCCGCTAGAGTTCAACTGCAGGATAGCCAACAGAGGGTATTGCTTTTTAATTTCTGCCAGGTTAGCTGTTGAATTATCTTCAGTAGTTGTAGCATCTCCTTTCAGGGCAGCAGCAAGACTGTCGGCAGCACTTACGCTTTTCTTGGCCGGAGTAGCTTCTGCAAGCGGAGCTTCTTTGGTGGAATCTACAGCGGTAGAGTCTGCACCTGTCTCCTGCGCTAATACAGCGCGCAATTTAGCATCAGCAGATTGCATAGCAGGAAGAACTTCTTTAGCTGTATAAGTTTCCCAGAATTCCAGGTTAGCAGAACCTTGGAGAAGTTTTCTCACACGTTCCGGCTCTTTGATACCCGGCAATTCCACCATGATACGACCCATTTTGTCTTCCAGGCTCTGGATATTCGGCTGAACAACACCGAAACGGTCGATACGTGTACGAAGTACGTTATATGAGTTTTCAACAGCAGCTTTTACTTCTGCTCTCAATACTTTTTCAACTTCTGCATCCGATGATTTCTGGTTAACTTTGTCTTTCAACTGTTGTGTTGCGAAGAGTTCGGAAAGTTTTGCGTTAGGAGCAGCTTTGTGGTATTCTCTGACAAATAGCGTGATGATATCATCCTGACTGTTTACAGCCTGTTTTGCAGCTTCTGCCAATGCATTGTTGAAAGCTTCATCCGGCTTGTTGTCAGCCAGTGCTTTGATAACATCAGGTACAGAAACTTCAAGGATAACGTTCATACCACCTTTTAGGTCCAAACCTAAACTAATCTCCATCTCACGACATTGTTTCAGCGTCCAGTTACCCAACCACACTTTCTCATTGGAGAGAGAGTCGAGGTAGTCTTGTTCCACTTTCGGGTCGCCGTTCGCAATTTCTTTCGCCTTGTTGGTATAATGGCGTGTTACGAAGGAGAAGGAGAGATAGAACACACATACCAGTGTGAGTAATACCGCAAAAACCTTTACAAATCCTTTGTTTTGCATTTTACTTTTAATTTATGATGATTACTTTTTTAATTTAATTTTCAGTTAAATTCTGTCGTACACAAGTTCTTTTTGCCGCATACAAGGCTGCAAATATAGTTTTTTTTTCACATTCATGTGTAATAAGCCCTCAAATATTTGATGTTTAAGGGCTTTTTTGCTGAATTATTTCATTCCTCTGTTTTTCAGTAGTGGTTCCAGGCTTGGTTCCGCTCCACGGAAATTCTTATAAAGCACCATCGGGTCTTCGCTGTCTCCCTTCTCCAATACGTTATGGCGGAACAGGTCGGCGGTGTTTTTATCAAAAATACCATGTTCTTTGAAAGCTTCGAAAGCATCATTGTCCAATACGTTGGCCCATAGGTAACTATAGTATCCGGCTGCGTATCCGCCAATGATATGATTGAAGTAAGTCACGCGATAACGCGGTGCTATTTCGGGAATCAAGTTAAGCTTGTTCATCGCTTCTTTTTCGAATGCAAGCATGTCCAAATTCTTTACATCTGTCATCGTGTGCAGGTTCATGTCGAGGATGGCGGCAGCCAGTAATTCGGTGGTCATGAAGCCCTGGTTGAAAGTTTTCTGTTGCAGTATCTTCTCGATGATTTCGTCGGGTATCACTTCTCCTGTCTGATAATGTTTGGCATACATTTTCAGCACTTCGGGTTCAGTCGCCCAATGTTCGTTGATTTGAGAAGGAAGTTCTACAAAGTCACGTACCACGTTGGTTCCCGATGTTCCTTTGTATTCACATTTTGTCAGCAGTCCGTGCAGAGTGTGACCAAATTCGTGAAACAGGGTTTCCACTTCATCCATGGTCAATAAAGAGGGGGTGTCGCCTACCGGCTTGGTAAAGCTGCAAACGTTGCATACCAACGGACGGGTTGTTCCGTGTTGCTCACGATAGTTGCTCATCCATGCACCACCGCTTTTCCCGGGACGTGGGAAATAGTCTACATAGAAGATACCGAGCTGGGAACCGTCTGCGTCTTTCACTTCAAAGACTTCTACATCAGGGTGATAAGTTGGTATGCCTTCCAGTTTGCTTAGGGTGATGCCATATAATTTGTTGGCTACGGCGAAAGCGCCATCGCGTACATTCTCCAGTTTGAAGTAAGGTTTTGTATCCTCTTCAGACAGGTTGTATTTTTCTTTCCGTAGTTTTTCGGTATAATACCACCAGTCCCATGCTTCTAGTTTTTCTCCTTTTCCTTCCTTATCCATTAATTTCTGAAGTTCGGTAGCTTCTGCTTTTGCTTTTGGCAGTGCGTAGCTCCAGAGGTTATTTAAAAGGCTCATTACGTTGTTGGCGTTCTTTGCCATGGTTTCATCCAGGACGAAGTTTGCATAACAGTCGAAACCTAATAAGTTCGCTTTTTCCAGGCGGAGAGAAACGATCTTGCGGATGTTTTCCTTGTTATCGTTTCCGTCGTTGTTGTTGCCGCGGTTGATATAAGCTTTGTATATTTGCTCCCGGAGCGGGCGATTTTCAGAATATTGCAGGAAAGGCAGACGGCTGGCATTGTGCAGGGTGAACAACCATTTTCCCGGTTGTCCGGCTGCTTTCGCTTCTTCGGCCGCACTTTGGCGGAACCATTC
>NZ_EQ973365.1:132252-192274 GCF_000157055.1 Bacteroides sp. 2_2_4
AGGCATTATTCTCATTCAGCACATTGTTGCTGAAAGTGATGCCAAGTGTAGAAAGCTCCTTGTTGATTTCGCGGAGGCGAGTTTGGTCCTTTTCGCCAAGGTTCGCTCCGGAACGGATAAATCTTTTATAAGTCTTGTCCAGCAGACGTTCTTGTTCCGACGTCAGGTTCAATGAATCTTTCTTTTGGTAGACATCGTTCACCCGTTTGAATAGTTTCCCATTCAGGGAGATATTGTCATTATGTTCCGAAAGAACCGGTGCCAGTTTGATGGAAAGTGCGGTTAGTGAGTCAGTCGTTTCCGCATCTGTCATATTGAAGAAAATGGCGCTCACACGGTCCAGGATAGGTGCGCTGTTATCCAAAGCTACAATTGTATTTTCAAATGTCGGAATTTCCGGACTTTCGATGATAGCTTCGATGTTTTGATTCTGCTCTTCTATCCCTTTCAGGAAGGCAGGTTCATAGTGCTCCAATTTAATCTTGTCGAAAGAAGGAACACCGTACTGGGTTTGAAACTCTGTAAAGAAAGGATTGCTTTCTGTTTTCGTAGCACAGGAGTACATCATACAACTTACTGCTAAAATGGTTAGTGTCTTTTTAATCATCATAAGTGTTTTTATTAGAGTTTTCAGTTCTCATCGTTTACTGATATAGCACCAGATCGGGTAGTGGTCTGATGCTTTGATAGACCGGTCTACCGTGCAATTGTAGGCTTTCAGGTTGGGGCTGATCAAGATATTGTCTATGCGGAAATAGAACTTGTTCTGATTGTAGGAAATGCCCAATCCTTTACCGGACTGTGTGAATGCATCGTCTAGTTTTTGAGTCAGGATGCGATGTGTATACGAGATAGAACCGTCGTTGAAATCGCCGCATACGATAGTTGTCGGATATTTACATGCTGCAATGGCTTTAGCCACAGAATCAGCTTGTGAAGCCCGGATAGCCGATGCTTCCGCCAGTTTTCTGATTAATTGCCTAAGTCCGGTTTTTACTTTCTTGGCATTCGGGTCTTTAATCATATCCTCATACATCCCTCTGTCTTCTTTGGTGAGTTTGTTGGATTCCAGGTGGTTGTTGATTAATGTAAGAGTGTCGTTATTTACATTCAATACATATTTCATGGAACCGTTATAATTACTTTCATATTTGATGGGATGTATCGAGAGTATGGGGAACTTGGAGAAACAGGCAAGTTGCACATCTCCTTTCCCTTGTTGGTGGACGGATTGGTAAGGATAGGCTTTCAATGCTTTTTTAATATCCTGTTCCGTCAGGTATTTCTTGTTGGTAGCGGTGTTATATTCTTGCAGACAGATAATATCGGCGTTGCTATCTACAAGATAAGATAATACAGGGTTCTTTCCATCTTTCTTCTCCAGATTGTTGAAACTCATTACGTTATAGGATAGGATTTTGATGCTTCCTTCCGGTATGGTTTTAGTGGTGGAGTTAAAAGGAATATAAGTTCGTATCTGCGGAATACAAATCAGAAAACCGATGGCGGGCAAGAGCGCATAGCGGTAGTTGACGAATGCCCAGAAGCCGATAAAAATCAGATTAATCGTCAGGAATATCGGAAATGCAAGTCCCAAGCTGGAAGCAAGTGGGTTTATTTTCGGGTTAAGGTAAGGGCTATAAGCGCTTAATATCAACGTTCCCACGAAGAGAGCGTTGACAGCAAGTATCAGATATGCGACAAATTTGCCAATATGTTCCATTCTTTTATCTTTTGCTTGCGTCGAACAAGCTTTTCTTTTCTTCAGTTGTCAGACTGTCGTAACCGGATTTTTTTAGTTTTTCCAAAATACGGTCCACTTCATCTGACTGTGCTTTTTTGTGGGCATTGTAATCATAATCCTTCTCGCGACCGGTGGCACTGTTTCCATAGTGTACCTTCATTTTCGGTTTCCGTTTCCATGTTTTCTTCTGAAACAAGGAGGTGAAACCATCCAGAATCCAGTTGATCCAGGAAGTCAAATCAGTTCCTTTATTTAGGCTGGCGGCAAACCAAAGTCCAGCAAGAGCACCACCCAGGTGGGCGATATGTCCTCCGGCATTACTTGAGGTGATGGATAATACATCGATTCCGATAACAACCAGTGCCAGATATTTGAGACGGATAGCACCGAAAAGAAAAAGTTGCACCCTGTAATTTGGTTCACGATAAGCCGTAGCAGCTACGATGGCTAATACGGAAGCTGATGCTCCTACCAATGTTGCACCCGTCACTTGCGAACTGAATAAAGGAAATACATTGTAGGCAACCATATACAGTAAACCTCCACAGATACCTCCTAATACATATAGTCCTCTTAAATGTTTGGCCGAGAAAAAGTAGAGAAACAAACTTCCGAACCAATACAGCCAGAGCATATTGAATAAAATATGCAGGATACCGGCATGCATAAACATATAAGTAAATAACGACCACGGCTGATGAATAAATCCGATAAAGGATGCCGGCAGGGCAAATATACCGAATATATCGGGGGTACTTACTTCAAACAGTCGCAAGAAAACGTTAATCAACGTGCCGATCAGAAAGATGCCTACGTTGATATAAATCAGTTGGATGAAAATATTTCCTCTTCTGAATGTCTCCTTTAAATCAGCTATAATATGTCCCATTGTTATTGCTTTTTTTTCTCCAATACAAAATCAGGATCAATCCAAATAACATTCCTCCCAGATGAGCAAAGTGAGCGACATTGTCTCCGGCGCTATTGGCAAGTCCTGACCATAATTCAATCGCGGCGTATCCTATAACGAAGAACTTCGCTTTGATAGGAAATGGCAGCGGGAAGATAAACAACCGGTTATTGGGAAATAACATACCGAATGCCAGCAATATGGCGTAAACGGCTCCCGAAGCACCTACGGTGGTCATCATGTTCAGATACTCTTCCATTGGGATAACACCTGTACCTATATTCACTTGTGCGTAGTGGCTAAGCTCCGTTACATATTGAATATACTGCACTCCTTCCTGGATAAGTCCCGCACCGATACCGCAGAGAATATAGTAAAAGAGGAAACGTTTGGGTCCCCAGGTTTGTTCGAGAATCGGTCCGAACATAAAAACGGCAAACATATTAAAGAAAATGTGGCTGAATCCGCCGTGCATAAACATATAAGTGATAAGCTGTGCCGGATTAAAGTCACTTGCAAGGAAAAAATGTAATCCCAGATAATTCGTTAAATCCAGGCCGTAACGTTGGGCTACGATTGTCCCGAAAAATACTAGTACATTGATAATTATCAGGTTTTTAGTTACAGTTGGCATCATTTTAATTTCTGAATATTTAGATAATAGACGCAAAAGTACGAATAAATTCTGTTTTAAAGCATGAAAAACGCTTCCTATTAGCTCTTTTTCAATAATTTGCTGCGTTTTTTTTATGTTTTTATTTGATATGTTGTTTTGTTCGGCTATATTTGTGGAATCAATCCATTGTGGGATAATCTTTTGTGTAACAAATATATTAATTAATCATTTTACGTATTATGAATAAGTCTGATCTTATTAGTGCAATGGCTGCTGAAGCTCAAATGAGCAAAGCCGATGCAAAAAAAGCACTTGATGCTTTCATCACTTCAGTTACTAATGCTATGAAAGCTGGTGACAAAGTATCTCTCGTAGGTTTTGGTACTTTCTCTGTAAGCGAAAGAGCTGAAAGAACTGGTATTAACCCTTCTACAAAGGCAACTATTACTATTCCTGCTAAGAAAGTAGCTAAATTTAAAGCTGGTGCTGAATTATCTGCAGCTGTTGAATAAGATAGATAGTTGAAAGAAATTAGGAGAGGAGACGCGATGCGTCTCCTTTTTTTGTATCTTTGCGCGCAAGAAATAACTTGATTATGAAGATAGAAGATAAACTTGTAGCGTCCGTTATCAGCGGACTGAAAGCACTCTACGGTCAGGAAGTCCCTGAAAAAATGGTGCAGATGCAAAAAACGAAGAAAGAATTTGAAGGACATTTGACACTGGTCGTGTTCCCTTTCCTGAAGATGTCAAAAAAAGGACCGGAGCAAACGGCACAGGAAATCGGTGAATATCTGAAGGCAAACGATCCGGCTGTAGCAGCGTTTAATGTGATAAAAGGGTTCTTGAACCTGACTATTGCATCGGCTACATGGATTGAGTTGCTGAACGAGATTCAGGCAGATGAACAGTATGGCTTAATGCAGGTCACTGACGCTTCTCCATTGGTAATGATTGAGTATTCTTCTCCGAATACAAATAAACCGCTTCACTTGGGACACGTGCGTAATAACCTTTTAGGCAACGCATTGGCTAACATTGTAGCGGCAAACGGCAATAAGGTAGTCAAAACAAATATTGTAAACGACCGTGGTATCCACATCTGTAAGTCCATGCTGGCATGGAAGAAATACGGAAACGGTGAAACTCCTGAAACTTCGGGTAAGAAGGGTGACCACCTGGTAGGTGATTATTATGTATCTTTCGATAAGCATTATAAAGCGGAAGTAAAGGAGCTGATGGCTAAATTTACAGCGCAGGGAATGAGTGGCGATGAAGCGAAAGCAAAGGCTGAAGCTGAATCTCCATTGATGCAGGAGGCCCGCGAAATGTTGGTGAAGTGGGAAGCCGGTGATCCGGAAGTACGCGGATTGTGGGAAATGATGAACAACTGGGTATATGCAGGATTCGACGAAACCTACAAGAAGATGGGTGTCAGCTTCGACAAGATCTATTACGAATCCAATACTTACCTCGAAGGAAAAGAAAAAGTAATGGAAGGTCTGGAAAAAGGTTTCTTCTACAAGAAAGAAGATGGTTCCGTATGGGCCGACCTGACTGCCGAAGGACTGGATCATAAGCTCCTTCTCCGTGGTGACGGTACTTCTGTCTACATGACTCAGGATATCGGTACGGCTAAACTTCGTTTTGCCGATTACCCGATTAATAAGATGATTTATGTAGTAGGTAACGAACAGAACTATCACTTCCAGGTGCTTTCTATCTTGCTCGATAAACTTGGTTTCGAATGGGGTAAGAGTCTGGTACACTTCTCTTACGGAATGGTGGAACTGCCGGAAGGTAAGATGAAATCCCGTGAGGGTACGGTAGTTGATGCTGACGACTTAATGGAGGAAATGATTGCCACTGCTAAAGAAACTTCACAAGAACTAGGCAAACTGGATGGTTTGACACAGGAAGAAGCTGATGATATTGCCCGTATTGTGGGTCTGGGAGCATTGAAATATTTCATTCTGAAAGTCGATGCCCGTAAGAATATGACATTCAATCCGAAAGAATCTATCGACTTCAATGGTAATACAGGTCCGTTTATTCAATATACTTATGCACGTATCCAGTCTGTACTTCGGAAAGCTGCCGAATCAGGTATCGTAATTCCTGAACAGATTCCGGCTGGTATTGAATTGAGTGAAAAGGAAGAAGGGCTGATTCAGATGGTTGCCGACTTTGCTGCTGTTGTAAAACAAGCCGGTGAAGATTACAGCCCGTCTATTATTGCTAATTATACTTATGACTTGGTGAAAGAATACAATCAGTTCTATCATGACTATAGTATTCTGCGCGAAGAGAATGAGGCGGTGAAAGTATTCCGTATCGCTCTGTCTGCTAATGTAGCTAAAGTTGTTCGCTTGGGAATGAATTTGCTGGGTATCGAAGTTCCTTCCAGAATGTAAGACTTTCTCTGAACAAAATAGACTTCTGCGGGGTTTCTTTTATATATATAAAAGGAACCCCGTATGTTTTACTCCCCCCATCCATTGCTTCGGAAGAGAGAAACGGAAACTGCTACTGTCTCTTATTCCGAACTACTGTTTGACCTGATTTATGTTTTCTCGGTCACGCAACTTTCACATTATTTGCTTCATAATCTCACTTGGGAAGGATTATTGAAAGAAACAATCCTGTGGTTTGCAGTCTGGATGTTGTGGCAACATACCATCTGGGTGACTAACTGGTTCAACCCGGATACCCGGCCGATACGTATTCTTCTTTTTATCAGTATGCTGGTGGGGCTGGTGATGGCGGCTGCTATTCCTTATGCCTTTACTTACCGGGGATTGATATTTGCTGTCTGCTATGTTCTGATACAGGCAGGGAGAACACTTTATATTATCGGGGTGTTAGGAGATCATCATCTGGCTGCTAATTTTAAGCGAATTATGGGCTGGTTCTGTATATCTGCCGTCTTTTGGATTACGGGTGCCATATTGCAGGGAGAATGGCAAATTCTACTGTGGATTATAGCCGCCATCTGTGATTATACAGCCCCGATGCACGGATTTGCTTTACCTCGTCTGGGACGTTCGGACAGTAGCAAGGAATGGACTATTGAAGGGCATCATTTGGTGGAACGTTGCCAGTTGTTTGTGATTATTGCTTTTGGAGAAACTCTATTGATGACAGGAGCTTCTTTGAGTGAAGTAGAAGAATGGACGCCTCTCGTGATTATTTCTGCTGTCACATCTTTTATTGGTAGTTTGGCTATGTGGTGGGTTTACTTTGATGTGAGCAGTGAAGCCGGTAGTCGGAAAATACAGGAAGTGAAAGATCCCGGAAAGCTGGGGTTGATTTATAATGCAATTCATATTGTATTGGTGGGAGCATTGATTATTTGTGCGGTAGGAGACGAACTGATTGTTGCCCATCCCGAACAAGAAATGAGAGCGGAAGTTGTTTTTGTTCTGATTATCGGACCAATCGTTTATATTCTGGCAAATAGTATCTATAAATATGTCACGTGCCGTATGCTTCCTTTATCACATATTATTGCTGTAATAGCTTTGGCTTTACTGCTTCCCTGGCCTTATCACATTTCTTTATTGACGATGAATATCTTGGTAACATCTGTTTTTATATTCGTGATTGTGTTTGATATGCTATTCCCTAATAAAGGTTTTAAGATAAAATGGGAGCCGAAGATTTAATGATAAAAGCCCATTTGTAACGGATAATACTTATATCCTATAATATTATGGCTTAAAATAAAAACACAGTTCACACGAATTCTTGGTGAGTATTCAAGAAGTTGTGTGAACTGCGTAATTCGCGCCTTTCTAAACGGATGTCTATTATGTCTTTTTCATCGATGGTTCGCAATGCGAAGTCCCGATAGCGATTCCGTACAATATCCGGGCTGCTCTTATTTAAATCGTATCAATCTTTATTTGTACCAATCTTTATTTTGTTTCCCATTCGATGATACCCATCCAGAGAACTTGGGATATGATTGATCGATTCGTTTCCCTTCCTCTGGAACCGGGAGATTACTTACTGGCATATTGATAGCAAACGGCATCAAGTCTGCAGAAACATAATACATCCCTTCTTCTGGTCTGTAGATGTCTTTTCCGGTTCCCAGTAACGATAAGTCGGCTTTGTCAGTCGGGGGATAATTTATCAGATGTAATTCTTTGCCTCTACCCTCGTTGGAACTGATGAAGATAAACGGGTTGTAAGGAGGTACCACCTCTTTCTCACTAGCTCCATCAAGCGTGATGGTTACAGTATATTCTTTCTTTGATTCATCAGTGATATTTTTGAATTTTGTCATGTCGTCATACAACAATATGGTTGGGTGAGACTGTCCAGGCTCTGTTTCTTTTCCTTCCATGTATATAGAACTTGATAAACCACTGGCATCAGGCCCCGTTATTTTTACACTCTTGACATTGCTGTTTGAGAGCTTGTGTAATTGATATCCAAATCCGTTTTGCAGATAACCGCCACAGTGCTGTAAGATAAACTTGTCTTCTATTTCGTAAATGCGATTGTCAAGAGCATTTCGGGTCATCGTACTGGTGTACTTTACCATTACGTCATTCATATCGTAATCACCTAACTTAGGCCATAAGTCTTCAAAAGCCAGTGTACCGGAATAAGAAATTTTATATTGCTCGGGGATTGCTTCGGGGTCCTCAGGCAGTGGAGGCAATGTCGGGTCAATAGCATTCTTTTCTGACGTATGAATATAGAAGATGGCATCTGCATAATCGAAGTCAATATTATCTTCGAATCCTACTGCTACAATCTGCCCGGACTTGGAATCACGGAGAGATACAGTTCTTTGTGTGTTATTCGTGTTTAGATTCCTGGTGGAGTAGCGTGCCCCCATACCTTTTATGATATCGCCCACTTTGTCTTTATCTGTTTCTGAGGTGAGTTTACTCTTGAATCCCATACCTTGCAGGCACCAGCCAATTGTGACTCCTGCAGGAAATTTGTCTTCGTATTCCTGTGTCTCTTCATTCCAATATTTGAGTTTTATTTCTTCGCCACACACTAATGCTCCTGCTCCTAAAGTCTTGTAAATAGGAGAGGTGTTTGGAAATGCGATTATTTGTTTTATATCACTCGCGCTCTGGGGCGGATTGTTGGTAGGATAGGTGTAATATCCAACTGTATTGTACCATGTAGCAGAGCTGGTTATAAATACGAGACTCACTTCAGTCGGGTTAACAATTGGAATATCTGAAGTCATTTTGATGGAACCATCAAAAAACTCCGGATAATTCTGACTGATGTTCATAACCTTGCTTTTACCGCTCTCATCTTTGACTGTAACCTTTCTGAAAACATACTTGATGTTGTATAGTACGTCTGCCGGAGGTATATTTATTTTAGGTTCCAGGTTGGTTGGTCTTCCGCTGTCATCCCAGTCTGCATCGGGAAGAACATGCCATTCTTTTAGATAGGTATGTTGGTTCACGGTCACTCCTCTGGTTTTTGATGCCGTTTGTGAACGTAAGGTAGCGATATATGCATCTTGATTAAATGAAAGCCGACGACTGTCGTCAATCGTTAGTTTAAGAGGAGATACGGTGGCTAAATAGTCCGATGATAACCATACTTCCGAGAGGTCCGCCGGAATATTCATCTCTCCGCTGAATTTGCCTTCTTCGTCTGTAACTGCACGGTAGATAGGCTCTATGTCCTTTTGGGACACGCTGCCGTCAGCTGAGTATTCAATGGGATCCTGATCGTAAATGTCAAAAAGGACACGATAATTTTCGCTTTTGAAACAATAATTGATATCCAAAGCAACAGCTTGGGTCATGTTGAAGTCGAAGTATGCTTCTTTTGGCATATGCCTTCTCTCCCAAGATAAGTCACGCTCTTTGTCCATACAACTGATGGAAGCTATGGTAAGCACTCCTATCATTAAATACTTTAAATTTGTTTGCTTCATAAGTTTGTGTATTAAAAGATAAAGAGCAAATATATACATTTAATTATATAATTTGCTCTTTTTCTAGTTTTTTTATTTCTTTTTTGCGAATCGTCCTTTTTTTGTGGTCGCTGGTCCTTTTTCATCTTGTAATTTGATGAGTTCCAAACAGCTAGCCAAACTCAAATCCTGCGGGACGATATCTTTAGGAATTTTATAATTGGAACCCTTATAGGTAATATAAGGTCCGTAACGTCCGTTCAGAATCTCAAGTTCCGGCTCCTCTTCAAACTTCTTGATGTGGCGTTCCGTTTCTTTCTGGCGTTTCTCCAGAATCAGCTGTTCTGCCTCTTCCAAAGTAATTTCCATCGGATCAAGTGTTTTCGGGAGCGATACATATACCTTATTATGCAGGACATACGGACCGAAACGGCCTACGCCTACACTGACTGATTTTCCTTCATATTCGCCCAGTGTACGAGGTAATTTGAATAATTCCAGTGCTTCTTCCAAAGTGATGGTTTCCATGGATTGACCTTTCTTCATTTGTGCGAAGCGTGGTTTTTCTTCATCTTCTACAGTACCAATCTGTACAACAGGACCGAAGCGACCAATCTTAACAGAAACAGTCTTGCCTGTTCCCGGTTCTTCTCCCAGAATACGTTCGCCTACTTTATGTTCCGTCTTGATAGCCAATGTGTTTTCTACAGATGGGTGGAATTTATCATAGAAATTCTTCATGATAGAAGTCCATTTCACTTCTCCTTCTGCAATCTCGTCAAATTCCTTTTCTACACTGGCGGTAAAGTTGAAATCCAGAATGTCTGGGAAATATTCGGTAAGGAAATCATTTACCACAGTGCCGGTATCCGTTGGGAACAACTTCGCCTTTTCTGCACCGGTAATTTCAGTATGGTTTTCATCCTTAATCTGACGATCTTTCAATGTCATGACATTAAACTGTCGTTCTTCCCCGTCTTTATTACCTTTCTCCACGTATTCGCGTTGTTGGATGGTAGAGATAGTAGGTGCATACGTAGACGGACGTCCGATACCCAGTTCTTCCAACTTGCGTACAAGACTTGCTTCCGTATAGCGTGGAGGACGTTGGGTGAAACGTTCGGTTGCGATGATAGGGCCGTGTTCCAGCTTCTGACCTTTTTTCAGAGGAGGAAGCAGGTGGCTCTCATCTTCCTGTTCGTTGTCATCGTCATAAGATTCACGGTATACACGGAGGAACCCGTCAAACTTAATCACTTCGCCGATGGCTGTAAACACGTCGCTGCTGCCACTTATTGTTATGGTAGCAGTTGTCTTTTCCAGTTCTGCATCTGCCATTTGTGAGGCAATGGTGCGTTTCCATATCAAGTCGTACAGTTTCTTTTCCTGTGCTGTTCCTTCAATGGATTGGTTTTCCATATAGGTAGGGCGGATAGCCTCATGCGCTTCTTGTGCACCCTTAGTCTTTGTTTCGAAATGGCGGGGGTGTACGTAGCGGTCACCCATCATTTTGATGATAGCGTCTTTACTGCCTGCTGTCGCAAATTCCGAGAGGTTGACAGAGTCCGTACGCATATAAGTGATGAATCCCGATTCGTATAAGCGTTGCGCGAGCATCATGGTCTGCGCTACGGTATATCCCAGTTTGCGTGCGGCTTCCTGTTGCAACGTAGATGTTGTGAATGGAGCAGGAGGTGTTTTCTTGACCGGGCGGGTAGTAATATCGTCGATAGCAAAGCTTGCTCCCTGACATGCGTTGAGGAAGGCTTTTGCTTCTTCTTTTGTTTTAATGCGGCGAGCCAGTTCAGCTTTCATTTCTACCAGTTTTCCATCCGTGTCCGGGACGAGGAATACGGCAGTGATGCGATAAGCAGCTTCCGTTTGGAAAGCATGTATTTCACGTTCACGTTCAACGATCAGGCGGACAGCAACTGACTGAACACGTCCGGCAGAAAGTGCCGGTTTCACTTTTCTCCAAAGCACGGGAGAGAGTTCGAAACCTACGATACGGTCTAGAATCCGTCGTGCTTGCTGTGCATTTACGAGGTTGAGGTCAATGTCGCGTGGTTGTTCAATTGCTTTTAAAATAGCGCTTTTCGTAATTTCATGAAATACGATTCGTTTTGTGTTTTCCGGTTTTAGTTTTAAGACCTCATACAGATGCCAGGCTATCGCTTCTCCTTCGCGGTCCTCATCGGATGCGAGCCATACGGTTTCTGCGTCTTTAGCTTCTGTCTTCAGTGTGTTAACCAGAGCCTTTTTGTCTGCCGGGATTTCGTAGCTGGGTGTAAAATTCTTCTCTACGTCGATGCTGAATTCTTTTTTCTTCAGATCGCGTATGTGTCCGTAACTAGAAAGGACTTTGAAATCTTTCCCAAGAAACTTTTCAATCGTTTTTGCTTTTGCCGGAGACTCGACAATGACAAGGTTTTTCTGCATAATTCTTTCTTTTATAATGGCTTGTACCACAATATTCGGGGACAAAAGTAAAAAAAAAGATTCTCCTTACCTTATATTATAAGGAGAATTTAATAAAATCTTAAGATTTACCAATGTTGATGTTAACTTTTACATCTGTAAATCTTAAGATTTAGCTTAAAGAGAGGATGCTTGCCGGCTTATTTTGTTGCGGATGAGGGGTCTTCCTTTATTTTTTTGAGAAACTCTGTCGGTAACATTCCAAATTGTTTCTGAAAACATTTGGCAAAGTAGGAAGAAGAACTGAACCCGACGAGGAATCCTATTTCGGTAACCCTATATTCTCCCTCCACCATCATTTTGCAGGCTTTCTTTAATCGAGTGACCTTGATGAAATCATTGGGAGTCATGCCAATAATGCCTTTGATTTTGGTAAATACAGAGGTACGGCTCATTCCCAGTTCCTGTGCCAGTGTATTTACCGAAAATTCGGAGTCCTCAATATTATTCTGGATGATTTCGGTACATTTATTCATAAATTCTTCATCCAGTTTATTGTGGACAGCGGAGTGCAGATCGGACAACGGAGTAGAGGCATACGTTTTCTGCTGACTTTCCCTTTTCTTGAGTAAGTTCAGCAATTGTGCTTTCAGGTGGAAAGGTGAGAATGGTTTCTCTATATATGCATCCGCACCGGCTTCCAGTCCTTTGATTTTACTTTCTGTATCCGTTTTGGCTGTCAGCAGAATGACAGGAACATGGGAAATATTGATGTTACTTTTAATTTTCCCACAGAGTTCGAACCCGTCCATTTCCTCCATCATCACATCACTGATGATGAGGTCGATGTTATTCTTTTCAAGGATTTGCAACGCTTCCTCTCCACTCGAAGCCGATATGACAAAATATTCCTCGGACAGAATTTTGGAAAGGAAATCCAGAATCTCCGGGTTGTCGTCCACAACCATAATGGCATATTGTTTTTTCAACGGTTCACTGGGAAGAGTGCTTTCCAGTTCATTTTCTTCTATGCTGTTTTCTGGAATAATCGTATCTTCCACTCGTTTGGCCACTTGTGGCAAAGCAGTGATGGCCGCTTGTTTGGGGAAATATACAGAAATAGAAACACCGTTTTCACCGTCTTCCCTATCGCTGACTTCGATCTTTCCGTTCATCAATTGGACGAGTGAGCGTGTCATGTGAAGCCCGATACCAATGCCCAGTTTATTTATTTCACTGTTGTTCTTAACCTGATAGAATGCGTCGAATATTTTAGTCTTTTCTTGATCGGTGATGCCTATACCGTTATCGGTCACGGTGACTACTATCTCGGAATCCTTTTCTATAGTCGTAATACGAATCGTGCTTTTGGCATATTTCAAGGCATTGCTTAGTAGATTGCTGATAATCTTGGTAAAAGCTTCTTCATCTATGACGATGCTCAGTTCTTCCGGGATAGAGGAAGTGTCAATCGTCACTTTCTTTTGTCTGGCAGATAATTCAAAAATGCAGCTTACTTTGCATATTATTTCTTTAATCCGGTAACAGTCGTACGATAGTTTATAAGATCCCGTATCTACTTTGCGGAAATCCAGCAATTGGGTGACAAGCGCATACAAGCGTTTGTAATTCTGTTCAATAATACTTAGGTATTCCCCATACACATTGTTGATACTTGAAGTTTTCATCAGGTATTCCAATGGGCCGATAATAAGGCTCAAAGGAGTTCGAATCTCATGGGCAATGTTAGTGAAGAAATCTATTTTGGAGTTATAGAGCTCTTTTTCTTTTTCATCGTTCAGCCTCTTGATGCGTTCTTTCTGATGTTTCTCCGTACGTTTTACGTAATACCATACGGTTAACATAATCGCAATTAACAGGACGAGGGCATAGATCAGATAAGCCAGTTGCGACCGGAAGAATGGAGGCAGCACCTTGATTTTTAGCTGTACTTCATTACTGCTCCATAGTTTATCGCTGTTCGTTCCCTTGATCCTTAATACATATTCACCGACAGGTAAGTTTGCATAGGAAAGATGGTTGTTACTTCCTTTAGTGAACTGCCATTCGCTATCCAGACCTTCCAGCATATATTGATAATCATTCTCTTTGGGAGCAATGTAGCTTAGTGCGGCAAAATCGAATCCGATCATGGACTGGTTATATTTCAACACAATCTCATCTGTATATCCTATGGATTGGCGAATGGGTGAATGGGATGTATCGGCCTGTATGTCTTTTCCGAAAATGGTCATATTAGTGAGGACGACAGGTGGATTGTATGTATTTTCTCTTAAGTCTTGCGGGAAGAAATAACAGAAACCGTCTGTCGAACCCAAAAATAGTCTACCGTCAGAAGATTCAAAGCCTGAACATGGTGTGAATTGTTCATTGTATAGTCCGTTTGATTTCGAATAGGTTTTTAGATATTCTGTATCCGGATTGTATACAGCAAGTCCCTTATTGGTACTAATCCATAGTAAGTCTCCTTTAGGGATAATGGAAGTGATGATTTTATTCGGCAACTTTAGGTAGTCGTATCTGGTAAAATCATCTGTTTCATCATTATATCTACAAAGTCCTTGCCCATAAGTTCCCACCCATAGTCGTTTCTTGTTGTCGATAGCTAGCGTGGTGATTACATTCTTTGTTAGTGAATTCGGATGGTCTGAACGTTGATAAGATGTTATCTTTTGGGTTCTGACATTGTATGAATATAATCCACTGATGCTTGTTCCTATCCATATTCTTCCGAAATAATCTTCAATGATATCCGATATTTTGCCTGTAAAAGAACCAATTCTGATGAAATTGTTTTTTTCGGGGTTATAGTAACAGAATCCTGCAGAAGTGCCCACGTAAATACATCCATTACTGGCTTTATATAGAGTGAATACCCGTGAGGAGGGGATAGATGTTGAATCTTCCGGATTATTGAGAAAACTTTCCACTTTTCCTGTTTTTAAATTAATCACCTCCAAACCTCTTCCATAAGTGGCGGCATATAGTTTATCTCCGTCTACCAGCAGATCGTGTATACAATAGTAAGTTGTGCCTATACTAGCTGCATCCCGGAAAGGGGTAATTTCTTGAGTTTTGGCATCAAATCGGAAAATGCCATTGTCATCCGTACCTATCCAGTATTTATCATCTTTGTCTTCTTTGATAACATTGATTACTTTTCCTGATTGTGGCGTGGACGATGATGAACAGCTATAATATTTGAAATTATTCTGAAATGCCGAATAGAATTTGATTCCATCGAAATAGGAGCCCAGCCAGAGGCTTTCTTCCTTATCCATATAGATGGTATATATAAACTTATTGGCTCCGGTTCTTATTTTCAGATTCGGATTGTCGGATTGTATAATTTCTCCTTTGTCTGCTTTAAAAATTCCCATACCGTTGTCGGATGAAATGAACAACTCGCCAGGTCTGTATTCTTTAATGTCGTGGATATGATATAATAGGTTGTTTGGACTTCTGTCCCGGTAGTTGGTGAAAGTTTTAGTCACTGGATTGAACAGGTCGAGCCCGTTCTGAAAAGTTCCTATCCATAAATTGCCGTGTGAGTCTTCAAACACTTTCTGAATGGAATTATCTGATAAACTATTAGGGTGATTGCTCTTTTTGTAAGTGACGAACGTGTTTTTCTGTTTATCAAAGCAGCATAATCCTTCCGAATAGGTTCCTATCCAAATGTTTTGTTTACTGTCTTGCTGCAATGTCATGATAATGTTTTGGGAGATGCTATTAATCTTTCTGGGAATATTCCGGTATACTCTAAGCCTGACTTTATCAGATGGAGAAAAACGGTAAAGCCCTTCTCCACTCGTTGCAATCCATACTTCTCCGTCACTGTCTTCTATCATATCGGTGACGTAGATTTGTATCATTTCTCCAGTTTCAGTTTTGGCATGGAAAGGTTGGAAAGTGTCTGTTTTCGAGTCGTAAATGACAATTCCGGTATCCAATCCTATCCACATTCTGCCCCTGCGGTCGATAAATATTTTCTTGACGCTGTTGCTGGTTGTTGCGTTGATATATTCTGATAGATAGTAGTTCTTGAATGCAATACCGTCGAATCTGCTTAATCCATCATCGGTACCGAACCACATGAATCCGCATGAATCTTGCAAAATGCTGTATACTCTGTTGGCTGCCAGTCCATCATCCATTGTATAGGAGGTGGAAAATATACGCTGCGCATTCACGACGAATGAATGCATGCACAGGATTTGTATGGTTATCAAAAGAACGATTTTTTTCATGGGGGATTCATTTTATGTGTATTAGTTTTCATTAGTATAGGACAATATTAGGAAGAATTAGTAGCAAAAGCAAATGATAGGCTGTCTTTTTAGGTGTGGAATAAAACTTTTGAAAGTGAACAAAAAAATCGTTCAAATCTTGGATAATTATTGGTGAAAATGCATACGGATTAGTCTGTGGCTATCCTTAAATGAGTATAGCTTAATAACATTGTTGTTTTTCTGTACAATATTGTTTGTGTTCTAATAAAACTTCGGTTACATTTGCAGCTATCGTTAATGCTTAACTAATTAAAATTTAGTACTATGTCCAGATTCTTGTTGATCGTGTCATTTGTATGGTGGTGTTGTTCTTGTATTTCTTTACATAAGGATAATAATATGTCGCCCGAAATGCCTGGAGGGGAATATACCCATGCAGATGTAGAGAATCTGGCTTTGTTGTGTAAGGTTTGGGGATTTATGAAATACTATCACCCATCGGTACGTGCCGGAGAATATGATTGGGATCGTGAACTGCTTTGTATAATGCCTTCTTTAGTATCTCTTCCCTCAAAAGAAAAGCGGAATGAGGTTTTAGTAAAATGGATAGATCAATTTGATTTTAAAAAGAAGAATGGGATCTATAGTCTGTGTGCGTCGGATTCGATAAAATTACTTCCTGATTTGGATTGGATAGAAGATAAAAGTAACTTGGAAACGATACTGTCAGATAGGTTAAAAGAAATTAGGGATGCAGAAAGGGATACGGCAAGTTATTATGTGAATTTAGGGGTGATAAATATGGGAAATGCAGTATTTGAGCACGAAGAAAGATATTCTAAATGTACTTTTCCGAATATTGACTATCAGCTCTTATCTTTATTCCGGTTATGGAATGCAATTCAATATTATTTTCCTTACAAATATCTTCTTAAGGACAATTGGAATGAGATATTATTGAATCATATACCTTTATTTCTGGAAATTACCAGCAGAATGGATTACGAGAGTGCTTTAAAGAGATTTATTGCAGAAATCCATGATACTCATGCCGGTATTTATGGCGGACCAACAAAAAAATATTTAGTACCCGTTGTGATACGTTTCATTGAAGGCAAAGCTGTAGTAACAGAATATTATGAATTAAAATCCGAGTTCAAGGAGGAGAAGCAAATTTTGCAGCCGGGAGATGTGATTCTACGTATCAACAGTGAAGCGGTAGATTCCATCATAAAACGTATCACGCCATACATATCAGCTTCTAACAAAGCTTCTTTGTTGAGAAGGATAGCTGTTGATGAACTTTTATGGTCCAATGATACACTATTGTATGTAGACTATGAAAGGAATGGTGTTGTAGAAAAATCAAGAATCAAATGTTTACCGAATAGAATGCGTGAATCTACTATCTTCGAAAAGCCTCATCCACTTGTTACAGTTCTCCCTTCTGATATTTTGTATTTATATTTGGGGAGTAACATTGGTGGAAAAGTTCCCCAAGAGATAAAAGCAAAAAAGATGATTATTGATTTGAGAGCATATCCTGTAATGAAGAAAATTGAAGGATATTGGGAGTATAATACTCTGTATCCATCTTCTACAAACTTCTCGATATTTACTCACGGAAGTCTTTTGCAGCCAGGATTGTTTACCTTCGGTCCTATAATAAAAGCTGGAAAAGAGAATGAAGATTATTATCAAGGTAAAAAAGTTATCCTAGTAAATGAGGTAACACAAAGCCATGCAGAATTTATGACTATGAAATATAGATGTACTCCCAATACTGTTGTTATGGGAAGTACAACTGCCGGGGCTGATGGCAATTGTTCATCAATCATTTTGCCTGGTAACTTCAGAGCAACATTTACAGGACTTGGAGTTTACTATCCTGATAAGTCGGAAACCCAGCAAATCGGCATTCTTCCTGATATTGAAGTTAAAAACACAATTCAAGGCATATGTAAAGGACGTGATGAAGTTTTGGAAGCTGCTATAAAGTATTTAAACAATAAATGAAAAGCAGTGAAAATCCTTTGTTTAGTAAATATAAGGTTGGAGAACAGTCAAAGGTCCGTTGTTGGATGAGAGTTAAAGATGAAAAGAGCATTGGCAAATAACTAAGGACAAATGAGATTCAGAAAATAAAATCTCACTTTATATAGATTAGTATACGTTTATTCTACGTACATTTGTTTCATTAGTACTCTGTTTTTCGTTTTACTTAAGTTGAACGAAAGAATGACTTAAGTTAAACTATCGATTGACTTAAGTCAATCGGAAACTGGAATGTGTTTTAGAAAATTAATTTATGGGAGAGAGGTTATCAATCCTTCCTAATGAAAAGCTAATAAATAATGAGTGTAAATTATGATCTTTATGAAACTCCCGATCTTGCTAAAAGCGGGGAAGAACAGCCTTTACATGCACGGGTCGTCTTGAAGGGCAGTTATACGGCTGAAGAGTTTGTGGAACAGGTGACTGCGTTTCAGCATATGCCTCATGCGCAAGTGGTGGGCATTATAGAAGCTATATCAAAAGAACTGCGGCATTTACTCTTAAAAGGGTTTTCTGTAGAGCTGGGAGATATTGGTTATTTCACTCTTTCATTGAGTGTTGACAAGAAAGTAATGGAATCAAAAGAATTGCGTTCACCGTCCGTATCTCTGAAAGATGTTAATTTCCGTGTCAACCGGCAGTTTAAAAAGGATATTGAGAGTGAACTCAAGTTACAACTTTATCATTCGCCGTTTCGTGTAAAGAATCCGTTGTCTGAAAAGAAGTGCCTGCAACGTTTGACAAAGTTTTTAGAAGAACATCCGTGTATCAATCGGCGGGATTATGCACAGCTTGTCGGAAAGACAAAAACGCAGGCATTGCAGGATATCAACTCTTTTATCGAGCAAGGGATATTGAAAAAGTATGGATACGGACGTTCGGTAGTATATATAAAAGGGGCGTAAACTTACATAATCCTGGTGAGTCAAAATTAAGCAACTATGAATTATCGTACTATACTTCTACTTGTTGGATGGGTTATCACATTGACCGCCTGCCACTCTTCCCCGTCTTCAGTTTTGAAAAAGGCTATGCAGATGGAAAATGTTTCTGTCGATAGTATTTTCTTTTATCTTCAGCAAATAGATAAACCGGAGAATTTATCTTCTAAAGAGCAGGGAGATTATTACTTTTTATCCTATAAAGCAACTTTGTGGAAAACCGGGAAACCAGTAGAATCGTTATTGCAGACTGCCATCCATCGCTATATGCAAAATGGGCAGTTATCTCAATGTCTTCAAGCGCGTATAGCCCAAAGTGCTTCCTATTTATATAGTAACCAGCCTGATTCTACATTGCTGATTTCGGATAATCTTCTACGACAACAACTGCTGAATGATACATTAAGAACACAATTGTATGGCCTTAAAAGAGTAGTCTATTCAAGAAATCAGAATTATGGGCAGGCATTGAATATGGCAGACAGTAGTCGGTGGTTAACTCGTAAAAACAAAGATACTCTTGCCTATTTTTCAGCAAGTAGACTTTACTTGAATCTTCTGAAAAAAGTACAGGGCTATGACAGATATACACAAGAGTCTCTACAATTAATGGGAGAGTTTGCAGATTCTCCCAATTACCAATATTTAAATTATCATGTACTGGAGAACTTATTGACTACCAGTTTGGAGGCAAAAGACTTCCAAACATCACTATTGTATCTCCGTCAATTATCGGCTCAACGGCATAGCCGTCATGTCATACCTCACTATTTTCTTCTTCGTGGCAAATCTTATGAGGCATTGAATCAGACGGACTCTGCCAAGTATTACTATCAACAGGCCGCGACCTCTTCTTCGGATTTTATTGCCGTGGAAGCCAATGCCCTCTTATTTGACTTAATCAATGAAAAAGAATATCCGGAACAGGCTTTCTATATCAAACAAAAGGAGAATAAGATTAAGGACGATATACTGACTAGTACCAAGACGGAAATACAAAGAAGAGAATATAATGAGCTTAAATTAAAAAACGAACTTTTTCAGTTGCATTTGAAACAACGCGGAAAAGAACTATGGATGCTGGGCATTGTAACAGCTTTGCTTAGTGTCGGTTTTATAGTGTTTTTCTTTTATCAGAAGGAGAAGAAGAAACGGCTGCAACGGGAAAATCTTTTGCTACACAAAGAGGCGGAGCTCAGCGGACTACGGGAGCAAGAAATCCGTTTGCAAAATAAAGAAGCAGAATTGCGTGAGGCCCTTTTCAGGCGGATAGCCTTTTTTCGGAAGTTACCTTCGCTCCATAATGATGAAAGTCAGGATGAAGTGGCTTCCAGTCGTAAAATTGTAGTGACGGATGCGGAGTGGGTAGAGGTGATTTCTGTTGTCAACGAAGCTTTCGACCATTTTGCGACAAGACTGGAACAAATTTATCCGTTATTGAACAATAAGGATATTGGTTTCTGTTGTCTCGTCAAGATTAATGTTAACATACAAGACCTTTCAGATATTTATTGTGTCAGTAAAGCAGCCATTACCAAACGGAAATACCGTATTAAAACAGACAGGCTGGGTATTACGGATGAAAATGTAAGTTTAGACAGTTTTCTTAAGGCGTTTTAGCTGTTGATTTTTGGGGATTCAATGTATTTGTCCGCCTCTTAAAGAATGCGATAGATGTTTATTGTATTGATAATCAATAATATGTATTCGTCTGGCGTCATCTTTTTTGTCCGCTGCTTTTTTTGTTGCCTTATTGCTTTCCATCTACTTTTGTCCCAATATTCATTTGAAACTAACTAAATACATGTTCGTATGAAAAAGAAAATTATGATTTTGAGTTTGTGTACTTTGGGGCTGTTCGCGCTGGTTGCTTTTATCTTCAACAGTGAGGTAACAAAAGATCCTTTGGCTTTGTCGCCAGTTGTAGGTAAGCGAATCTCAACACCTACCGGAACACTGATTTCCTGTGACTTGAAAGCATTGAAAGACACCGTGGATATTCCACTCAGTTATTTGACCGAAGAGCTTCAAATTGTGAAACTGGACAATCGGGATGAGGCGTTGATAGGGGGATGGGTCCGTACCACAGTGAGTGATAATTATATCTTGGTGAGTAATAAAAAGCAGACTCCATATAAACTGTTTACTCGTGACGGCAAATTTGTTACTACTATTGGAGCTTATGGAGAAGGTCCGAACGAGTATGCCAATACCTATGCCGAGCAATTGGATGAAGCGCATGACCGTATCTATATCTTACCCTGGCAGAGTAATAAGCTATTGGTATTCGACTTGAAAGGAAACCCTCAACCTTCCATCCCTTTGTGTTTGCGTGTCCCTAAAGGACAATTCAAAGTCGACACAAAGAAGTCGGAAGTAACGGTGACGACGCTACCTTTCCAAGGTACTCCGGCTGTAGTATGGACACAGGACTTTGAAGGTAAACGCAAAAATTTTATTCCTGCCCTACATCTGATGGTTCCGTGATTTCAGTAATGAAGTTTTTATGGATAAGAATACTTCCGATTACAGCGTTATGCTGATGACTATCGTGCCTTCTCCGCGGGTAGATAGTTTGATCATTATAATTCACAACAAAACAGGCTTGAAGCCCGGTTCACAGTGAGTTATCCGAACAAGGAAGAAATCCCATGGCATGGCTATACTGAATATCCACGTCACTTCGTTGGCGATGTTTCTGTTCCGGTACAAGTGTCAGCAAATACCTGGAGTGGAAGTAGACCTGCCAAATATATCGTTGACAAACAAACCCTGCACGGCAACTATTTCCGCTTATATAATGATTTCCTGGGAACGAAGAAGATGCAGATATGGCCCTCGTTTGCCAATGGCTATTATATTAACAATATGGAACCTGCCCAATTAAAAGAAACATTGGAAAAAGAATTGGCCCGGAAAGATCTTCCGAACGATGTGCGGAAACGTATCCAAACATTAGTGAAATCATTGGATGAAGGGGGAAATAATGTGGTTCTCTTTGCTAAAATGAAAGATAAATAGCGGGTTCGTCGATAGAAGATATCTGGGGTTTATAAATCCTGCAGTAAGCAGTCGCTTAGTGTAAGATGCCTTACTTCAATTAGTTTAATTCCATTGGGATGCTAATTGGGGTAAGGCACTTATTGATAATAGAAGCACTTAAATATGGAGTTTGGATAAAATAGTTCAAGGCTTGGATAATAATTGGTGAGGAGGCTGTATGCGTGCGAAAAAAAAGTATAGCTTTACGATATTCTTGTTCTTTTGTACGGGATTCGCCTGGAAAATTTATTTTCTCGTTTATCTTTGTGAACGTTACTTTAGAATTTGGTTGCAACAATCTAAAACATCTCAAACTTAAATTAATAACATTAAATCATGTATTATGAATGAAATTGCACGTAAGTTAGATTTCTCATTACGACGATTGGTTAGTGCTCTTATCATCATTTATTTTTTTGCGGCACCTTTTGCTTCGACGTATGCGTCAGGTGCAGTGACTGAAGTATTCCAGGAAGGGAAGAAGGCTGCTACTAGAAAATTAACAGGTAAGATTATAGATAAGAATACGAAGGAGACTCTTATCGGTGCTAGTGTGTGGTTGAAAGATACTAGTATCGGAGGTACTACGGATATGGATGGTAATTTCAATATCAACGTTCCGGGGGGTAAGACCGTAACATTGGTAATCAGCTATTTGGGATATGCTAATATAGAAAAGGAGATATCCCCTTCGGCAAATAATTTGCTTATTGAAATGAGTACCGATGATACAGTGCTTGAAGAAGTGCAGGTAGTAGGTTACGGTACGCAACGTAAAGAAAGTGTGATTGGTTCTATCAGTACATTGAGTGTTAGTAATCTGAAAGTTCCCAGTGCTTCTATATCTACCAATCTGGCTGGTCAGTTAGGAGGCGTTGTTTCTATTCAGCGTGATGGTTCTCCGGGTAGCTCGGCAGAATTTTGGATTCGTGGTATTTCTACTTTTGGTGCGAATAAGACACCTCTGATTCTTGTTGACGGTGTAGAGCGCTCGCTCGACCTGCTTGATCCGGAAGAAATTGAAAGTTTTTCTTTATTGAAAGATGCTACTGCTACTGCTCTTTACGGTGTACGCGGTGCAAATGGTGTTGTATTGATTAAAACAAAACGTGGTTCTGAAGGTAAGCCGAAAATCTCCATCAAAATGGAAGCGGGTATGGTAGCTCCTACCAAAATTCCTGAAATGGCGGATGCTGTGGATTTTGCCAATATGTATAATGAGGCTGTGCCGGGAACTTATAGCCAAAGTGATATTGAAAAATATAGAAATCATACAGACGGAGACTTGTATCCGAATGTGAACTGGCTGAAGTCTGTTTTCAAGAAACATACGTTCAATCAACGTGTCACTGCCAATGTGAGTGGTGGTGGTGAAATTGCACGCTACTTTATTTCTGCCGGCTATTATCATGAAGATGGCCTGTTTATGACCGGAAAGGGAAACTCCTATAATGGTAATCCTGATTATCAGCGCTATAATTTCCGTTCGAATGTGGATATAAACCTACATCCCACTACTGTTCTTTCATTGACTTTAGGAGGATTTCTCACAAAAAGGAGAGATGCTGCCGACTCGGATGGTGTTTGGAAAAGTGCTTTCATTCTGAATCCTAATGCTTTTCCTATTCAATACTCCAACGGTTACTGGGGTGGAGAGAAAGGGGTTACCAATCCTTATTGGCAGGTAACCAGAGCAGGGTATGTAGAAGACTGGCAAAGTACACTCAACTCAATGGTCAGTCTGGACCAGGACTTTTCTTTTATTACTGAAGGATTGAAAGCCAATGTTAAGTTTGCATTCGATACGCAGGCATGGCATGGCAATAAATATACACAGCAGGATGAAATTTGGCATGCTGTACGTCGTGACGCAAATGGCGATCTGGTATTCAACTCTGAACCGGAAAGTGCCAAAGGAGGTCCATGGTTTGGTAATAAGTCAGGTGGTAATAATGCTACTTATCTGGAGGCTTCTATTACGTATAATCGCTTATTTGGAAAACATCGTGTGGGTGCTTTGTTCCTGTATAATCAACGTGTTAAGAATGAAACCTACCGGAATAAGGATTATAAGGATAATATATCATCTATCAAGTCATTGCCTTATAAAAATCAGGGTATAGCCGGACGTCTGACTTATGATTACGATAGTCGCTATTTTATTGAAGGAAACTTCGGTTACAATGGTTCCGAGAACTTTGCAGCCGGTCATCGTGTCGGTTTTTTCCCGGCGGTAGCTGTCGGATGGTATATATCCAATGAAAAGTTCTTCTCGCCATTGACAGACGTCGTTTCAAAGTTGAAATTGAAAGCATCTGTCGGACAAGTAGGTAACGACCAGATTGGTGGAGATGTTCGTTTCATCTATTTAGGAACTGTATCTACTACTAATGATTATGTATATGGCAATTATTCGAAGACAAGTGGTGAGCGTGTTAATGAAGTAGCCAACCCAAATGTAGGTTGGGAAGTCTCAACCAAACAGAACTATGGTTTTGAACTAGGCTTGTTCAATAAACTGGAAATTCAGGGTGACTGGTATCATGATGTACGCGATCATATCTTTGTACGCAATAATAATATCCCGGCTTATGTCGGTATGACTACCGTACCGATGGTGAATGTAGGTAAGATGAAAAGCTGGGGATTTGATGGTTCGTTAGAGTATCGTGATAGAATCGGTCAGGTGAATATAACCGGACGTGGTACGTTTACTTATGCAAATAATGAAATTCTTCGCAATGGAGATGCGTTGAACAAGTATCCTTGGATGAATTCCGTAGGACAGAAAATTTATCAGAAATTCGGATGGGAGGCCGTTGGATTGTTCGAATCACAGGAAGAAATCGATCGCAGTCCGATACAGTTCAGTGAAGGTAATCATAGTCGTTTGCGTCCGGGTGATATTAAATATCGCGATCTGAATGGTGATGGTGTTATTGATGATTATGACAAAATGCCTATCGGATTCTGTGATATTCCGGAGATTACTTATGGCTTTGGTGGTGCTATCGAATGGAAGGGTTTTGATGTTTCTATCTTCTTTCAGGGTACAGCCCGTGTGTCACTGTTTGAAGAAGGTTCTACTATTGTACCCTTCTCTTCCGGTTATAAGAATAATGACGGATTCTTGAGAGGAGTGATGGAAAACCGCTGGACGGTGGACAATCCTGACCCGAATGCGCGTTATCCGCGCACGATCCGTCCGAGTGACGCTTTGGATAATAACAATACGAAGAAATCATCATTCTGGGTACGTAATGCCGCTTTCCTTCGTCTGAAGAATGCGGAGATAGGCTATACCTTCCCGAAGAGATGGATGGAAAAGATGGCTATACAGAATTTACGCCTGTATGTATCAGGAGTAAACTTGTTGACTTGGGCACCGGATGTGCATCTGTTCGACCCGGATCTGGGTTCCGGTGAACGGAAGAAAGTATCCGCCGACACGTGTATTTAATGTAGGTTTAAATATTAATTTCTAATACTAAAAGACATGTTTATTATGAAATCCAAATATATGAAACGTATTATGCTTTTGGCTACCGCAGTCTTGACTATGTCATCTTGTGATTCGTTTTTGGATACGTCTCCCGAGGATTTGCGCTCTCCGGAACAGATTTATGAGACTTACTCGTCTACACAGAACGCAATGTTTGGAGTATATTCTTATATTCGTGGCACTTATCCTTTTGATATGCCGGATACATATAGTACTAGTGATGTGGATGTGGCTTATACAAATACGCATACTTTTGATATGGGAGTGTGGAGTGCTTCGTCTGCACAGTATGATAGATGGTATACTTTCTACAAAGCCATTCGTGAAGCAACTTATTTCCTGCAGAATGTAGATAAGTGTCCGGATCCTCGCCTGACTTATGATACTCGTGAGCAGTGGAAAGCTGAAGTGCGCTGTGTGCGTGCTTATTATTATGCACAATTGATGCGTATGTACGGTCCGGTCATTTTATTGAAGGACGAACAACCGGATTTCTCCGGTACGGATATGTTTCGTGAACGTAATACTTGGGATGAATGTGTGCAATGGATTACAGAAGAGTTTACGGATTTGATAGAAAATTCTCCTTTACCTTTAAAGTCAGAGGGTGAGACTTATGCTCGAATGAACCGGGGAATTGCTAAGGCTTATCTGGCACGCATTCTGTTGCAATCAGCCAGTCCACAATTCAATGGTAATCCGAAATATAATAATATCCGCAATGCGGACGGAACTCCGTTATTCCCGACAACGTATGACAAGAATAAATGGGAATTGGCTCGCCAGGCTGCTCTGAGCCTTATAAAGGATGGTAATTATGAATTGGTCAAAGTGAATTATGAAAGTGGAGCTAATATGGGTAAAATAGACCCTTATACCTCTTATAAATCTGTATTTACCACTTCACAGAATAAAGAAATGATTTTCTCTTACCTCGAAGATGGTGGCGGTATTGATAAGCGTCTTGCTCCTAACAGTAATGGTGGCTGGGGAGGAGGCTATAATCCTACCCAAGAGATTGTCGATGCATATGCGATGGCTGAAACCGGTCGTTTCCCAATTACCGGATACACGAATGAAGATCGCACCACGCCGGTTATAGATCCGGAGGCTGGATACAAAGAAGCTGGATATTCTCAATTTACAAATCCATGTGAAGGTAAGGAGAGAAAGACTTATAATATGTTTGTGGGTCGTGAACCTCGTTTCTATGTGTCGATAGTGTATGGCGGTATGTCCTGGTTTATTCCAAAGAAAGCAGGTGAGAGAATTTTCCTGGAGATGTATAAGAATGGAAATAATGGTCCGGATGCTTCTCATAACCACTTTACAACAGGATATAACCTGGCAAAACTGGCTATGCCGGAATATGAAGCCAGCCCAACGAAGAACGTAAAACGTGAATTACCTTATATGCGTTACGCTGAAATCCTGCTGAACTATGTGGAGGCTACTATCGAGGTAGGTGATTTGAAAGATCCGAACTTGTTTACTTTCTGGAATGCGATTCGTAACCGTGCCGGATTGAATGATATCGAAGATGCATATCCTGAAGCTATGAACGATCAGGATAAGTTGAGAGACTTGATTCATCGCGAACGTCGCGTAGAACTGGCTTTCGAGGGCATCAACTTCTATGACTGTCGTCGCTGGCTGACTGCGGAAGCTACAGAAAAAGGAAATATTCACGGTATGAATATCCAGGCTAAGGGTACTCCCGGCAAAGAAGAATATCCGGTGGATTTCTTCCAGCGTACAGTGGTAGAGAAACGTGTGTTTACACCGAGTTTCTATCTGTTCCCTATCCCGCAAAGTGCGATTAATAAAAACCAAGATTTAGTACAAAACTATAAATGGTAAAAAAGATGGTAACAATGAAGAAATATATAAGTTTTTTATTTGCGGCTCTTTTATTGGGGACTTCTTGTACCGATACTAGAACTGATTACATGATGGGAGATACTGCATATTTCCCTAAGAGTGATTTACAGAAAGAAACCCTTTACGTGATGAATGCCAATGATTATGTATACAACGTTTGGATTCATAAGGCGGGTTACTATCAGAATAGATTTGCCGGAAGGGTAGAGCTGGATTATAATTATCTGGTTCAGTATAATACAGAGAACGGCACTGATTACGAGATGTTGGATGAAAAGTATTACTCGTTCGAACGTGATTTCGTTATCGAAGCCGGAGCGGATGAGGCAGCTGTGCCATTGAGTCTGAAGATAGAACAGCTTCTTCAGGATAAAGGTTATGGTATTTATTATATTCCTTTGTCTGTCAATAGCCGTACGCCAGAAGAGGATGTTTATGTAGATAAATCTCACTTTATTCTGCTTTTGGATATCAGAAAGCCGGTACTGGTGATTGACGGTGCCGCAGGAGAACAAAGAGGAGAAGTCTTTATGGATTTATCTAAAGCGACAACAGAGCGTCAGATAGATATTACAGCTAAATTGGATATCAATACGACGGAAGAGCTGGTTGTTACCTATGGTTATGATAAAGAAGCGGATAATCTGTTGACAGAAGAAGAGAAATCTCATTTGCTGACTGCTGGTTTTGAATATGCACAGAGCGTGAAGATTCCGGTTGGCGAGAAATATGCAGAGAATTATCTGACCCTGAAACCGTCGGAAATGCAGGACGGAAAATGGATACTTCCGGTACGTGTGGGAACAACGAATGATAAAGTTGGTTCTGACGCGGAAGAGAATTGGGTAAAATTGACGGTTGTCAAAGGTTCACTGGATTCAAAGGTTGAATTGGAAGGAACTTATGTGCAAGGAAGTGATATTATTCTTTCTTCGGATAATACACCATCCCGCGAAGTAATTGCTGATGTAAGTCAGATCAGCGATTTATCTTATTCCGTAGCAGATAAATATGGTGATGAACCCACTTGGCTGCAGGTGAATGAGGCAAGCGGTAAACTTCAGATTACTGTGAGCAGTGCAAATACTTCGACATGGAAGGAACGTGTTGCAACGATTACACTCGTAGACAATGAAACCTGGCTTGAAAAAGAGATTGTTGTGAGACAAGGAATGAAGGGATACGGCATTACTCTGAATAAATCTTTGTGGAGTGTGGTAGGCTATAGTGAACATGTCTCCGGAAAAGAATCTGTATTAGGCAGACTATTTGATAATTTCTGGCCGACAAGTAAGGCGGAGGTAGGTTCCGGAAGTACTTTGTCATACATCGAGATAAGTGATAAAGGGTCGGAAGAGAATCCGGTACAGATCGTATTTGATTTAGGTGAGAATCCTCATGAATATAATTCGATCGGATTGATACCGAGACTCCAATGGGTAGGAAATTCACCTAAATACCTGAAGATCGAAGTTAGTGACGAGGTGTTGACACGTAGTGAAGATATTACAAATTGGATTCTTGTTGGCAGTGCTAAAAGGGACGCATTCACGAAAACGGAATTGGATGCTCACGATGGTGGTAACTGGAATGATTGGTACGCTGATAAACAGTTTGTAAAATGGCATGATTTGGGTGAAAATATGCATCATCGGTATATACGATTGTCTATGTGGGATTCATGGTATAGTACACACTGCTTCGATGAAATATTTGTCTCTAAAAAATAATGGAATATAGAAATAGTAAAAACAATATATTTATGAGGAACATATTTTTACTACTATCGTGTCTGCTCTGTTTGCAGGCTTGTAATGATGAGAAAGAGGTGGACTGGACACCTGATGCGTTGACCGTATCATGCAATGAAACTTTGGAGGAAGCTGGAGACGGACACTGGAAAGTGACTTTGCCAACTGAATATAAAGGAACTGTAAAACTGGAAATTCAGACTGATAAGGCATGGGAAGTTGCAGTCAACTATATGACGACTGAAGAAGAAAAATGGATCACTCCTTCGGCAGAAGGTGGTGAGGGCTCTGCTTCATTATCGTTGGTCATTGCTGACAATAAAACAGCGAAAGACCGTAAAGCTTCTGTTGTGATTTCCACAAAAGGAGAAATTCCGGTAAAAAAAACAATTACTGTGATTCAAGGAAATGTGGATGAACTCTTGCTTGTCGGTACTATTGATGAAAGTAGTTTTCCGAAGGATGTATTTATTACAACGAAAGCTGATGGCTCTTTCGATGTGACTCTACCTAAAGACTTTACAGCAGCGGGAGAACGGGAACTGAACATCTTGACTTACCAGGGCACTACTTCTCCGGTGATAGATGTAACCTATCCTGATGTAGAACAGACTGGTTGGGTGATACTTACGGAAGCTCCGGTAGAATCAGTTTTGGGTTCGGAAGTTAAAACGCTGGCTTTGACAATCAAAGAAAATACAGCGAATGTATATCGCGAAGTATTGGTTAATTTTACAGCTACTGCTGGAGATGTAACTTCTCAAAAGACGGTAAAGATAATCCAGTTTGGTGTTGAGAAGATTATTTGGAATGAGGAGTATTATCAACAGGAACGTGAGCTCATTATATCTTCGGATGCGAATGAAAAACTCCTTGTAGCTACTTGTGAGAATATAAATCCGACAGACTTGGAGTTGAAAGGAAATACTTCTTGGTTGGAATTGAGTCAGGAAGAAGGCAAGATTTATGCAAAAGTTCAAAAAAATGAAAGCACCAATACGGAACGTAAGACAGAAATTGGGGTAAAGAATACGAAGACAAGCGTAGAAACTAAGGTATCTCTGAAACAAGGAATGGCTGGATATGGGATTGTTCTGAGCAAGTCGTTATGGAAGATAGTGGCACATAGTGAGAATACCAATACGCAATATAATGACGGTTCGGCTAATAAGTTGTTCGACAATCTTTGGACTCCCGATAAGGCAAATGAGAAGCATGTTGAATTTTGGGGAAGAAATAATAATGATGATCATGCTGCTGTGCCTTATATTTTGACTTTTGATTTAGGTGAGAATCCTCGTCAATATGATTCCTTCGGATTTATGCCAAGATTACAGTGGACAGAACAAGCTCCTAAAACTGTAGCTATTGAAGTTAGCGATGACTTAAATGCTGGTTGGGAAACTGCATTTGAAAAGAAGACTGGAAACTGTTTTACAGATGCAGAATTGAAAGGTAGCACAAATACATATAATGACCATTATGAAGGCATTGTTCATTGGTGTAAACTCAATGGAGTAGTACATAAACGGTATGTTCGTTTGTATTTATATGAAAGTTTCCAAGGTGTCGGAAAGAGTGTTTCTTTGGATGAAGTCTTTGCTTCGGATAGAACGACAGTTGAATGATAAAAACAAATGAGTTATGATGAAGAATTTTAAAAAATATACATTAATCGCATGCAGCCTGTTCACACTGGCTGCGTGTGATCTCGAAATTGATATAACGAATCCGGGACTTATTACAGAAGAGAAACCGGATAGACCGCAGGCAGGAGAAACGATTACCTATCGTGCACAAGTATGGGTAGAGAAAAACGATATGAAAGAATTATATGGCGGAGAACGTTTGTTCCGACAGAATCTGGAAGCGTTGTTCCGCAATACGACTACTTTTTGGAATGAAAGTACGAACAAGTTTGATTATCGCTTTGAATGGGCTATGGGTGAAGGAGATGACAATTTGGTTATTTACGATATAAAAAGTGGTGTAAAAAGCCAGGCGGAATACAATGTGTATAAAGATAAGGCTTATGGTACTTTGAATACAGAGAAGTATGATTTTGTTCTCTTTCTGGCTTTACGTTGTACAAAAGGTGGACTCTCTTGTGGCGGTGGCGGAGCAAGTAAGCAGTCAGTTGTACAGGCCTATTTTGAGGAAGGGCATGATATTTTTGCAAAGAAATGGCCGGAAAAAGGTACATACAGTGATTTAGGTCATGAATATGGTCATGTTCGTGGTGCGCAGGATTTATATCAGTATATGATTCCGGCTGAAAACAATCCGGTCAGTCATGTTGCTTATGATTATCCTAAGTGTAATATGGGGACGGGTTATCAGGAATGGAGTGATTATTGTTCGGCGATATTTAACCATAATGCCCAATATAAACAAATTACTGCTGATATGACCCGAAGTACGTATCCTAAGCAGATGTTGGTCAGGATAACAAAAGATGGTAAACCGGTACAACGTGCCACAGTCAATTTTTGGGGCTCACGTGCCACTTTTAGGGATATATATGCAGAACCGGGCAATTCTCCATATATGAAGAAAAAAACAGATGCAAACGGTGAATTTACCATTAATGATATATACCGGATGTTTATTCCGGATTATAATAATACTCCGAATCTTCCCCCTAAGAGTCCGGTTGATGAATTTCCTTTTTCACGCTGGTATTGTTTTGTAGTAGAAGTCGAGTTGGATGGTGGACAGACGAAATGTGTGTGGTTGTCGGATTTGGATATTGTTCCTGAATATCTGGATGGCGGGCAGCAAGAACCTTATGTGTTTGAAATACAGTTATAATAAGTTTAGCATGAATATTTTAAAATATCTACTGATTGCATGTAGCTGTCTGATTGGGGCAGCTCATGCTCAATCTCCGATTGCGAAAGATACAATAGAATATCGTGCCCAGGTATGGGTTGATAAAACAGACCTGGAACGTTATGGTGGAGAAGAGGATTTCAAGAAGAACTTGAAAAAGATGTTTCATAATACTACGCGTTTTTGGAATGAAAGTCCTAATAAATTCAGTCATTATTTTCGCTTTGTTCCTGCTGAAGAATTGTACGTCTACGACATTCAGGGAGACAAAAACAAATATGATGAATTTAAGAATAAGGCTTATGGACCATTGGATTTGTCGAAATATGATTTTGTGTTGTTCTTGGCGTTGGGTGCAAAGAATGAAGGGCTTTCCTGTGGGGGAGGTGGAGCGAGTGGGCAATCTGTAGTGATGTGTTATATTCGCGAACCTCATAATATCTTTACGGATGCGCTTTATCCCAATCAGGGAACGTATAGCAATCTAGGACATGAATATGGTCATATGCGTGGTGCTACGGATTTATATCAGTATATGATTGCCGCAGAAGACAATCCTGTGAGCCACGAGAAACTGACTCCATCTAAATGCAATATGGGGACGGGCTATCGTGTATGGAGTGATTATTGCTCGGAATTGTTCAATTATACGGCGAAGATGAAGCCGCTCGATAAGGACTTGTCAGATCAGGTATTTCCGCGTAAACTGGTGATTAAGGTAGAAAAGAATGGAAAGGCGAAATCCAACTATACTGTGAATTTCTATGGTACACGTGCCGGTGGTAAATATAATAAGCGTGATGTATACCCAAAGGTGTACAGGACTTATCAGACGGATAAAAAAGGAAAAGTAGAACTGACCAATCTGTATAAACTGTATCATCCCGATATGACTGACCCCAATATTCCGCCTAAGGAACCGCAGGACTTATTTCCTTACTCTTATTGGTTCAGTTTCCTAGTGGAGGTGATAGATGATGCGGCACAGAAGAAATATGTATGGTTACCGGATGTAGAGTTACAGAGACAACATTTGGAAACAGGTAAGGATGTCTGTGAAATAAAAGTTGAATTTTAAGGGTAAAAAGATCGTTAGTTTACAACGTTTTCTATAGGTATTGTTTACGATACAATGAATTAAATCAATAAAGCCATGAATAAAAAGATGGGTTTAATGATGGCAATGGGGCTGTTGATATCAGCTCCATTGTTGTCAAAAGATTACTTGATTTCCACTCCTCGGACCTCATTGTTGATTACGGCCAATGAGGGTGAAAAGTCAAAAATGCAATATTATGGAGTGAGCATCACTCCCGTTCAGATCCAGAATATTTATGATGCCGGTTTGGCTTTCGAAGCGGATAGTTATCCAGCATTCGGTCTTCAGACCGTAGGCGAAAAGGCGGTCGCAATTACCCATGCCGACGGCAATATGTCATTGGATTTGGGAGTAGATAATGTAAAGCAATACGGGATTGACGATGGTGAGATTTTGGAAGTGCTTTTGAAAGATAAGATATATCCTGTTTGGGTGAAACAATGCTATAAGGCTTATAAAGGAACGGATATAATTACCACTTGGGTTGAGATTGGCAATGCAGGTAAGAAACCGGTAACACTGTTTCAGTTTTCTTCCGCTTATTTGCCGATGTCTCGCGGGGACAACTGGCTGACTCATTTTCATGGTTCGTGGGGCGCGGAACATACGATGGATGAAGAGAAACTGACGAACGGGCAAAAAGTGATTGCCAACAAAGATGGACTTGCGAATACGGAAACTGATAATCCGTCTTTTATGTTATCATTGGATGGCAGACCGCAGGAAGAATCAGGAAAAGTGTTTGGGGGCATTCTGGCTTGGAGTGGTAATTATAAGTTGAAGCTGGATGTTCGCAACACAGCACTGAATATAATAGTCGGTATGAATGAGGAAAGTTCACAATACATATTGGAACCGAAAGAAACATTCGTCACTCCTGAATTTGCCATGACATATAGTACCAATGGCAAAGGTGGGGTGAGTCGTGCTTTTCATCATTGGGCACGCCAATATAAAATGAATCAGGGTGAAAGGCTGCATGACATCTTGTTGAATAGCTGGGAAGGTGTTTATTTCAAGGTGAACCAAAAAGGGATGGATGAGATGATGGAAGCTTTCTCTGCCATGGGTGGAGAGTTGTTTGTCATGGACGATGGCTGGTTTGGAAATAAATATCCCCGTAATGGTGGAAACAGTAGTTTGGGTGATTGGGAAGTCTGCAAAGAAAAACTGCCTGAAGGTATTGAAGGATTGCTTGCGTCTGCCAGGAAGCATCATATAAAATTCGGTATCTGGATTGAACCGGAAATGTCGAATACTAAGAGCGAACTGTTCGAAAAGCACCCGGACTGGATTCTGAAAATTGATAACCGTCCTTTATCTACCGGGCGTGGCAAAACGCAGGTAGTTCTGGATTTGACTAATCCGAAAGTACAGGATTTTGTTTTTGGAGTGGTCGATAATTTGATGACGAACTATCCGGAAATTTCCTATATGAAATGGGATGATAATTGCAGTTTGCTGGATTATGGTTCTTCTTACTTACCAAAAAACAAGCAATCACATCTCTATATTGAGTATAATAGGGGTTTGCAGAAAGTACTTCAGCGTATTCGTGCTAAGTATCCTGAACTCGTGATGCAGCTATGTGCTGGTGGCGGTGCCCGCGTCAATTATGGATTGCTTCCGTATTTTGATGAGTTCTGGACGAGTGATGATACGGATGCTTTGCAAAGAATTTATATGCAATGGGGAGTTTCCGGTTTCTTTCCGGCTATTGCTATGGCATCTCACGTAAGTGCGGACAAGAATCATCAGACCGGACGCCGTATTCCATTGAAATTCCGTTTTGATGTGGCAATGTCCGGGCGATTGGGAATGGAAATTCAGCCGAAGGACATGAATGATGTTGATAAGGCATTCGCCAAGCGTGCTATTGCAGCGTATAAAGATATTCGTCCTGTGGTTCAGTTCGGTGATTTGTATCGGTTGGTGTCTCCATACGATAATAAAGGAGTATCCTCTCTGATGTATGTCACTTCCGAAAAGAATAAGGCGGTCTTTTATGCATATAAGATTTCTCATTTCATCAATATGGTTATTCCGAAGGTTTGTATGAATGGATTGGATCCGTCGAAGAATTATCGTTTGGTAGATTTGACACCTGTGGACAGTAGCAAACCTTGTGACCTGAATGGTAAAATCATTAGTGGAAAGATATTGATGGAAGAAGGCATTGCATTAAAATCATTGCTGAAAAGTGAATATTCAAGTTTGGCTTTACAACTACAGGCTGTGGATTAAGTTGATAAAAGACAATGAGAATGATAAAAAGAGAAATTCCTGTTATTGGTATTTCTACTGAAATTGATATTCCGGGAAGAATATCTGTGAAAAGAAAATATGTGGATGCTGTCCTTCAAGCGGGCGGCATCCCTTTTATTCTTCCGTTTACCGACAATGTACAGATTTTACAATCTGTGGTTTCTTTTATTGATGGTTTACTCCTGACAGGTGGGGGAGATATATCGCCTGTGATATACGGAGAATCGACTCTTCCTGAATGTGGAGAATGTTGCCGGGATAGGGATGACTTTGATTATGCTTTGCTGCGCTTAGCATCCGAAAGGCAAATTCCCGTTTTAGGTATTTGTCGGGGAATGCAGATTATTAATACTTATTTTGGTGGAACATTATATCAGGATTTGCCTGCTCAATATCCCTCGGAAATTAATCATCGGTCACCGGATGCGTTTATGATATTACAGCATAATGTGCGATGTTTGAGGACCGGAAAATTGTATTCTGTTACAGGCAAGGAAAGTTTGAAAGTCTCCTCCATTCATCATCAAGCCGTTAAGAAATTGGCTTGTGGATTCAAGGCATCTGCTTTCGCTGATGATGGAGTCATAGAATCAATCGAATCTGATTCCGAACATATTTGGGGTGTTCAGTTCCACCCAGAGTTGCAGGCTGTGGAAGGGGATGAAGCTATGAAAAAACTATTTGTGTATTTTATCAGTCAGGCAAGGACATTATCATGCTGATAGTGATATAAAAGAGATGATACACAGTATCTTTTACGATATTATTGTTTTTTTGTACGGGATTTGTCATTGTGGTTTGTTCTCCGTCCTATCTTTGTAAACAGATAAATTAAGGACATTAAATCATATATTATGAATAAAGTTTTGCGTAATCGATTAGCTGGAACTCTTTTATTATTATTTGTTTTTTTGTGTACATCATGGGCGCAGACATCAGGTTTGCGCAAAATGATTGATTTGAGCGGAACGTGGAGTTTTGCATTGGACCCTCACGGCAAGGGAGAACAGGAAAAACTGTGGAACATGGATTTTGCAGAAACTGTGACTTTACCCGGTACAACAGATTCGAATCGAAAAGGAATAGAGAATACCAACAAGTCGGAGACCACTTATTTGTCCAGATATTATAAATATGAAGGTGCGGCATGGTATAGCAGGAATATAGAAATACCAGCCGACTGGAAAGAAAAGCATATCGTGTTGTTTCTGGAACGTACTCGTCCGACAACCGTGTGGATCGATGGTCGGGAAGTGGGTAAATGCAACTATTTATCTACCCCACAGGAATTTAATCTCACTCACTTCCTGGCTCCCGGTTCACATAAGCTGACTATTTGTGTAGATAACGGAAAAAGTATTCCCGGGCAGATTCGTTCAAGTTCTCACGCTTGTACGGAATCTACCCAGACAAACTGGAACGGTATTATCGGACGGATGGAATTGCAGGCAATGAATCCATTGTTTATTGAGTCCATTCAGGCTTTTCCTCAAGTAGAAGACCGCTCCGTAAAAGTGAAAATAACTCTTTCCAATTCTTCAGGCATTGGTGGGAAGAAACTGCAGTTGTCAGCTTCTGCTTTCAATACTGCCAAAAAGCATAAAGCCAGATCTGCAGAATATAATTTGAAAGAGGGGAGCAAGGAATATGAATTCACTTATCAGTTGGGAGATAATGCTGTATTGTGGAGTGACCTCCAGCCGGCTCTATATCAACTGAAAGCAGAGATAAATGGCATAGACGAGAAAACAGTTCGTTTCGGTTTGCGTGACTTTAAAACTGAAGAAACGCATTTCACTATCAATGGCGCCAAAACATTTCTTCGAGGAAAACATGATGCCTGTGTATTCCCTTTGACGGGCCATACGGCGATGGACTTGGAACAATGGCGTCGTTATTTCAGGATTTGTAAGGAATATGGATTGAATCATTGTCGTTTTCATTCTTGGTGCCCACCTGCTGCGTGTTTTGAAGCTGCGGACTTGGAGGGTATTTACTTGCAGCCGGAATTACCTATCTGGGGAGGGTTTAAGAAAGAATCTGCCGAGCTGATGGATTTTCTGATGAAAGATGGAGAGAATATCATGCGTGAATATAGTAACCATGCTTCTTTTGTACTCTTTGCCTTGGGAAATGAGCTGGGAGGTGACATCGATGTGATGAAAGAGTTTGTAGATTGTTTCCGGTCCATAGAGCCGAGACACCTATACACGTATGGTTCGAATATCTTTTTAGGCTCACGAGGACATATTCCGGGTGAGGATTTTCTGGTAACTTGTCGTGTAGGCAGTGGTGAGGGTTATTCTACTCATGCTCGTGCTTCTTTCTCTTTCGCAGATGCGGAAGAAGGTGGCTATCTTAATAATACCTATCCTAATTCGGTAATGAACTTTGATGAGGCTCTGGAAAAATCTCCTGTTCCGGTGATCGGACATGAAACCGGACAGTTTCAAACTTACCCGAATTATGAGGAGATGAAGAAATATACAGGAGTCTTAGCTCCCTGGAATTTTGAAGTGTTTCGTGACCGCTTGGAGAAAGCCGGCATGCTGGAGCAGGCGGATGATTTTTTTAAAGCATCGGGTGCATGGTCTGTGGAACTTTACCGGGCAGATATTGAAATGAATCTCCGTTCCAAACGGATGGCTGGTTTTCAGTTACTCGATTTACAGGATTATCCGGGACAGGGGTCGGCTTATGTTGGTATTCTGGATGCTTTTATGGATAGTAAAGGATTGGTTGAACCGAAGAAATGGAGAGAATTCTGTAGTGAAGTGGTTCCTTTATTGACAACTGCCAAATTCTGTTGGACAGGCGGTGAATCATTCGCAGGTACTGTTGAGATTGCCAATTATGGAGAAACTTCATTGAACGAAAAAAGTATTTCATGGGAACTCAAAAATGGGAAGAAAAGCCTTGGCAAAGGTAAGATGGCTATTCCATCGGGATTAGGATTATTGACTGCCGGAACTATTCGTTTGACATTGCCCGATGTGGAGCAAGCGTATAAAGCCGAATTACTTTTGAAAGTATCCGGAACTTCCTATCAGAATAGTTATCCGCTATGGATATATCCTGCAAAGAAGCAATTGAAGGCAGGTAATGTTGTAGTTGCCCGCCAACTAACGGATGATGTGCTGAATGCCTTAAAGCAAGGTGGAAAGGTATTGTTGATGCCTCTTGAGGAAGACTGTAAAGAAGTAACAGTGGGAGGATTGTTCCAGACCGACTATTGGAATTATCGTATGTTCAAAAGTATCTGTGACCGCATCAAGAAACCTGCTTCACCTGGTACATTGGGGATTCTGACCAATCCCGAGCATCCGGTATTCGATGATTTCCCGACCGAATACCATACGAACTGGCAGTGGTATCCAATTATCAAACATAGCTATCCGCTTATTCTGGATGGTATGCCAAAAGAATACCGCCCTATTGTGCAGGTAATTGACAATGTGGAACGAAATCATAAACTCGGCTTATTGATGGAGTTGAATGTAGAGGGCAGTAAATTACTGCTTTGTATGTCCGACTTGGAAGCGGTACGTGACACACCGGAAGGATTACAATTCTATGCCGCTTTGCTGGCGTATATGAATTCTTCAGATTTTAAACCGTCCACTTCATTGTCGGTAGAATCGTTTAAGAATCTGTTTGAGACAGGTGTTCGGAAAGAGGGAATAAAAGTGCTGGATAATATCTCTTACGAATAAGTGAAGAGTAAGGAGAAAATCGTATCAATAAAGGCAAAAAAATGACAGAAGTGCTTGAATGCTATACGGAAAGAAATAGAAAAAAAGCAGACTTTACGATATTATTGTCCTTTTGTACGCAATTCGCCAATGTGAATCTGACCAGCGGCTATCTTTGCGATAGAAAGTAAAACGTATGGAGGATATTAACATTTAAATCAATACAGATAAACTCTTATAATAAAATGATGAAAAGACTAATTACATATTCGTGTATGGCGATTTTCGCTATGGGAAGCATGGCGCAGAATCAAAAGGATGAGGCTCAAATGAATCGTTTCATATCCGGTCTGATGAAAAAGATGACACTGGAAGAAAAAGTGGGGCAGTTAAGCCAATGTTCCGGTGGATTTGCCACAGGTCCTGATAATACACGTATCAGTCGGACAGAAGATATAAGTAAGGGATTGATCGGTTCTTTGCTGAATGTATCCGGTGCTGCCAATACTCGTAAATATCAGGAGGCAGCTATGAAATCACGTTTACAGATTCCTTTGCTTTTCGGATTGGATGTTATTCATGGATATAGAACAGGTTTTCCGTTGCCATTGGCAGAGGCTGCGAGTTTTGATCTGGATGCTATAGAAAGAGGATCGAGATGTGCGGCAAAGGAAGCTGCAGCAGCCGGGTTGCATTGGACGTTTGCTCCAATGGTGGATATTAGCTGGGATGCCCGGTGGGGGCGTGTGATGGAAGGGGCCGGTGAAGATCCTTATTATGGCTCGTTGGTTGCTAAGGCGCGTGTACATGGTTTACAGGGAGATGATTTATCGAAAGAGAATACTATTTTATCCTGTATTAAGCACTTTGCCGGATATGGTGCAGCTATTGCCGGAAAAGATTATAATAGTGTGGATATGTCGATGGGACAGTTTGTCAATTTCTATATGCCTCCTTACAAGGCTGGTGCAGAGGCCGGTGCTGCTACTTTCATGAGTGCGTTCAATGACTTTAATAACGAACCGTCTACCGGAAGTACTTTTCTGTTGAGGGAGCTCCTGAAGAATCAATGGGGATTTAAAGGATTTGTGGTATCCGACTGGGGATCAGTGGGAGAAATGATGAACCACCGTTATGCGAAAGATGAAAAAGAAGCTGCTTATAAAGGAATCAAGGCCGGACTGGATATGGAGATGGTAAGTGAATGCTATTCCAAGAATCTGGTGTCTCTGGTAAAAGAGGGTAAGGTATCTATCAAGCTGGTGGATGATGCTGTCAGACGTATTTTGGAACAGAAATATAAACTGGGATTATTTGATGATCCGTTCAGATACTGTGATGAAGAAAGGGAACGTACAGTGATTGGTTCACAGGAATCCCGCAAGGAAGCATGCTACGTTTCCGAACGTTCTATTGTTCTTTTGAAAAATGAAAACTCGGTGTTACCGCTTTCTTCTTCTATCAAGAAAGTTGCTTTGATTGGTGCACTTTCCAAATCGCAGAAAGATATGTGCGGTGCATGGTCCTGTGCAGAGGTTGGTAAAGTAGTAACCTTGTATGAGGCAATGGAGAAACGAGGAGTGGACATCAACTATAACGATGGCTACGACTTGAAAACGAATAAAATTGTAAATCTGGATCAGACTTTAGCTGCTGCCCGCCAATCGGATGTGGTTATCGTTGCAATGGGAGAACAAGCTTGGGAAAGCGGTGAGATGCGTTCGAAAGGAGATATTTCTATTGCTGCCGAACAACAGCGTTTGGTTTCCGAATTGGTGAAGACTGGCAAACCGGTAGTTGTACTAATGATGTGTGGTCGTCCTGTTATTTTCAATGAAGTTCGTCGGGAGGCTCCCGCTATCTTATGTACCTGGTGGCTGGGGAGTGAAGCGGGTAATGCTATCTGTAATGTACTTTGGGGAGATTATAATCCTTCGGGTAAGCTGCCAATGACTTTTCCGCAGCATAACGGACAGATACCATTGTATTATCAATATAAGAGCACAGGACGCCCCACTGCATTGGGCGGATGGTGTGCGAAGTACATTGATATTCCTACGGAGCCTGCTTATCCGTTCGGCTACGGTTTGTCATACACTACTTTCAATTATTCGGATGTGAAACTGCTTCCGGGTGATGGAAAAGGTACTTATACACGTGTTGCTGTAACGGTTACCAATACTGGAAAATGCGAGGGCGAGGAAGTTGTTCAGTTGTATGTGCGTGATGAGGTGGCTTCTATCACTCGCCCTATCAAAGAATTGAAAGGCTTTGAAAAGATTAAGCTGAGTCCAGGTGAAAGCAAAACGGTCACCTTCGACGTAAAAGATGAACAACTAGGATTCTACAATAATCAAATGAAGTTCATTGTGGAGAAAGGAGACTTCACTTTGATGGTCGGTGGAAATAGTCGTGATTTACAAGAAATAAAATACATTCTTAACTAAGAACTAATATGAAAAACAACTGGAAAAGATGGCTCATATTTCCCGCTCTATTGCCTTTCTTCTCTTGGATGGAGGCAAAGACATTGGAGGAAAATCAGATTCAACAATCTTTGGACACCATTGAATACCGGGTATTTGTGGCTGTCGATAAGGCCGGAGTGGAGCATTGGGGAGGTAAAGAAGCTTATCAAGCGAAGCTGAATGCTTTTTTCGACCAAGTGAACGACTTCTGGAACAAAGCCGGCAATGGACGTTTCAACTACTATTTCCGTTATATACCGGATCTGCAGGTGATTTACGACTGCTCCTCCCGCCAATTGGAGAAAATCTATCAGAAGAGTGCCGGTTTTCCCAATCACGATGTACTGCTGATTATAGATTCTATTCTTGATTTTGACGATGAAGAATCGGCTAAAGGATGGTATTGCGGCGGTGGGGCGGACGATCTGAATATGGTAATTTGCCGTAGCCGTAGCAAGACGGAACATGAAGATCTGTTTGGTATCGACTATTTTCATAGAGGAGTGGCACATGAGTTCGGACATTATCGTGGGGTAACCGACTTGTATGCTGATAGAATCCGGGCAAAGAACAATCCGGTGAACCATATCGAATATGAACCTGACTCTTGTGTGATGAACAGTCATTATAAAACATATAAATGGAGCTCGTATGCAGTTCATATAATCAATCACACCGCCAAATCCAAACGTCCGAGACGTGATTTCGACGGATTCTTCAAACAAATGTTCCCCGAAAACATACAGGTATCTGTAAAAGTGAAAGGTAAAAAGCAAAAAGGGGTAAAGCTGAATCTGTATGGTTCACGTGCAAAATTCAATGACCTGATCGCTACTCCTTACCGTACTTATGAGACGGATAAGAAAGGAGAATATCTGATAACTGGTGTCCCCAACTTATATGATAGCCCCGCACCTCCTTTGCATACCGACGAATTGCCTTATAACCGCTGGTTCACTTTCTTGCTCGAAGCCGAATATAAAGGGGAAAAAAAATACGTATGGCTTCCCGAATATGAGGTGCAACAGACCTTCTTTGAGAATAAGGATACCTATCAGGTGACAATTGATTTCTAAAAAATGGTAGCGCGAATGAGATAAGAAAGGTGCTATTTAGCACTTGTTCAATGCTTTATTAGCAGGAAATTCTTCCTGTTAAGCTTCCTCCTTTATCTCTGCCAAGCGGTACTCTTATGATAAATATGTAAATAAAAAACTGTGTGAAATACAAAAAGTATTAGTTTATGAAACGTATGATGAAAAGACTTTTGCCGGTTCTAATGGCTATCGCACCTTTAACCATTTGTGCACAGAAAGTGTACGAGCTGAAAGACATTTCCGGTAAAGTGCAGGTGAATGTGATTGTGAATGATAAGAATGTGGAATACTCCGTTCTTCACGACAACGATGTGATGGTGGCTCCATCTCCTATTTTCATGAAACTAACTGATGGTACAGCTTTCGGACTCAATCCGAAAGTAAAGAAGATCAGCCGCCGTTCTGTAAATGAGACTATCTATCCTCCCATCTATAAGAAGAAATCAATCAAGGACCAGTTCAATGAACTAACCATTGACTTTAAAGGAGGATATAGCTTGGTGTTCAGAGCTTATGAAGATGGTGCAGCCTATCGTTTTGTCTCTGAACTGAAGAAGCCGTTTATGGTGGAAAGCGAGCAGGCTTCTTTCTGTTTTCCGAATGATCCGAAAGTTTTTGTAGCTTCACCGAAAGGCCGAATGAACGAGGGCAAGAAAGATCCTTTCTACAGTTCTTTCCAAAATACGTATCTGGAAACTGCCTTGTCTGCATGGGATAAGGAACAGATTGCCTTTTTACCGGTTTTGGTCGAGGGAAAGAACGGAAAAAAAATCTGTATCACTGAAGCCGATTTGATGAACTATCCGGGTATGTATGTGAAACATGGTGAGCATGGATATTCTCTGGATGGAATCTTTGCAGCTTATCCGAAAACGATAGTAGACGAAGTTCGCGGACTGAAAGGGGTAGTAAAATCTCGTGAACCTTATATTGCTAGAGTGGAGGGAAACACAGCATTTCCCTGGCGTGTCATGGTCATTGCCAAGGATGATGCAGAACTGCTTTGTAATGATATGGTATATAAACTGGCTACTCCGGCACAATTTACAGATTTTTCTTGGATTAAACCGGGTAAAGTGGCTTGGGACTGGTGGAACGACTGGAATCTCTACAACGTGGATTTCCGCGCAGGTATCAACAATGAGACTTATAAATACTATATTGACTTTGCCTCGAAATTCGGTATCGAATATGTGATATTGGATGAGGGATGGGCAGTGCCGGGTAAAGCGGATTTGTTTGAGGTGATTCCTGAAATCGATTTGAAAGAGTTGATTAGCTATGCAAAAAGCAAAAATGTTGATTTGATACTTTGGGCGGGCTATCGTGCTTTTGAAAAAGACATGGATCGTGTATGTAAGCATTATGCCGCAATGGGAATCAAAGGTTTCAAGATTGATTTTATGGACCGTGACGACCAACAAGTAGTTGAGTTTAACCGTAAAGCGGCTGAAACCGGAGCAAAATACAAATTGCTGATAGATCTCCATGGAACGTTCAAACCGACTGGTTTGCAACGTACTTATCCGAATACGATCAATTTCGAGGGTGTCCATGGACTGGAAGAAATGAAGTGGGCAGAACCGGGAACAGATCAAGTGATATATGATGTGACAGCTCCTTTCATCCGCATGGTTGCCGGACCACTTGATTATACACAGGGAGCGATGAATAACGTAATCATGAAGAACTTTCATGCTGTCTATACAGAACCGATGAGTCAGGGTACACGTTGCCGTCAGTTAGCATTGTATACTATTTTTGATTCTCCTATTAATATGCTGTGTGATGCACCTACTAATTATCTGAAAGAGGAAGAATGTACGAAGTTTATCGCTGCCATTCCTACTGTATGGAATCAGACACTTCCAATAAGCGGAAAAGTAGGCGAACATATTGTAATGGCACGTGAGAAAGACGGTATCTGGTATGTGGGTGGATTGACCGACTGGAAAGAGCGTGATGTTGAAGTCGATCTGTCTTTCTTGGGTGATGGTGAGTTCAATGCAGAAATATTTAGAGATGGTATCAATGCCGATCGTGTTGGGAAAGACTATAAGCGTGAAGTGATCCGCGTATCAGCCAATAAGAAGTTGAATTTACACATGGCTCCTGGTGGTGGGTTTGTTGTGAGGATAACAAAATAATAATTGAAGATTAAGTTTTTGGTTTGAAAGAGGACATCATCCCTATGGGAGATGCCCTCTTTTTTATGAGATGAGTGTCTCGTGTTATAACTGTTACTGTGATTTATTGATAAACTTTAGAACCGGAAACTCAATCCTCCTAAGAAATTGAATCCTTCCGTAGGATAACCTAAATAATATTGATATTTCTTGTTCAGCAGGTTATGTACTTGAGCATAAACGGATACTCCTTTGAATACATTATAGCTGGCTCCGATATGCAAATCATTAATTGCGGTCATTTTTGCATATTCTTTCACTTCTTTCCGGCTGATGTAATCATAACCTAGATTTATGTTAAGAGCAGAGATCGGATGAATACGTACATTGAAAGACATTTCACTGACTGGTTTCACAGCCAACAGATATTCCTCTGTTTTGCTGTCCCAATTACGGTAAGTATATTTAGCTGATATTCCGAGGATATCTTTGTAATCGTAACTGATTTCACCGCCAAGGTAGAGATTTTCTGTATTATCTTGAGCAAAAGAAAGGTAAGAACCTGAATGAATATTACTTGGGTCAAAACCTAAATAAGATAAGTCGTTCTTTAGATTCTGATAACCACCGAACACGTTGAACCAAAGTCCCGGATAAGGGCTTGCTTTGAATCCGATACTACCGTTGATTTGCTCGTAAGTATCATAAGGACGTTGTACGTATCCCAAAGTGGCAGTGGTATTTGCCTCCGGCAGTTCACCGTAAGGACAGATACTTTCTAATCTGCGGAAATCATTCAATTGCTTACCGCCGGTTGCTTTTGCATAAACAATGTAGCTATCAGAAAAAATATACTGTGCAGTGATATCGGGTGAGATACGGAAAGACTTGTCAAATCCGAAAGATAAATCTACATTGGCTCCGATATGCAGTTTCCAGTCATCATTATCCAGTTCGTAATATGGATTTAAAAGAAGCGTTGTGTAGTTTTTGAAGTATTCATCTCCGGTGGAAACATTCTTTGTATATCCGTTGTAGAGAAGATTGTTCATTTCCAAAGCGATAGTTATTAATTGTTGGTCGCCGATAGCTCCCGTGACATCGCCTTTGGTGCGTATGATTGTTTCCTTGATACCTGTATTGGCTTCAGATTCATTGAACATGTTATGTTGACGTTCATACATCAACAGATTTGTTTCTGCGTTGAAACGCAGTGGGGCAGTCTCATCAGTGAAATGAATGCCCGCATGGAAGTCACCGGATGTGAATTTCTGCTTGCTGTTTACGCTTTCCGGTTGGAAGTTGAAGTTGCTCAATCCGAAGTTTCCGGCAATATTTAAGTCCAGTTTATTAAATTGGTGTGTGTAATCTACATTTGCGCGTGTGCGATAATAAAATGCATTCCATTTTTCGGAGTCTGTGAAAGGAAGCGTTAGTTTACCATCCATTCCATCCATTTGGAAACGTACATTCAATTTGTCTTTCTGCGACAGACGGAATAGATAATTGGCAAGAATATCCAAATTGCCATAATTACCATATCCGGCACGTACATATCCCGGGGTAGTGCCGGGTTGAACTTCTTTTCCGGTATAGGGGCGCATCAGGCCTGCCGGAACGGAAGTGGCCGGAAAGAATGTTGTAGCATATTCTACTTCTTTCTTGCTCACTGTCGGTTCTTCTACTTTAGGCAGGACGTTCACTTTCGAAGCATCCATAATGTCCGGGTTATATTCTTGTTCCACAACGACCGTGCGGGTCATTGTTGTATCCTTCGGTTGGGTGGTTTGGGCTTGAAGGCAGGATGGCATTGAGATTGCCAATGCGAGTCCTCTTATTATATAATGAGATCGTTTCATACTTTTCTATTTTTTTATTCTCAATTCTCAACTTTCAATTTACTAAGTCTGCTTTCAATCATGCTTTCAATATCGTCATTCCCTTGATAATTTTGTTGCAGACTTAGCAGATATTGGCGTGCGTCCAGGTCTTTACCTGTAGCGTGATAAACGTCGGATAGAAGGACAAAACTGCGTGCTAGCCAATAAGCATGTGGCGTACTCTGTTCTATATAGTTGAGCAACTCTTTCTCTGCAGCGGCATATTCTTTTGCGTCGTAGAGGGATTGTGCAACCTGATATTTAGCTTCGGCACCGTAAGAGTTACGTGTGTCTTTGGCCAGTTCACGATAGTCTTCCATTGCTTTCTTGTCAGCCTTTTGCTTGGTATAGGCTTTAGCACGGTAATAAAGAGCTTCATTTCTTAGCTCCGGACTAAGTTTGGCCTCTGCAAGCAAGTCGGTAGCTGCATGGATGGTTTCTATGTCATCTCGCAATAGGAAGGCGCAACGCAGAATACCCGTTTCAGCAAGTTGGCGGCGCTCTACGTTGGTTGCTTTTTCTTTCAGCATTTTGTAGCTAGCCAATGCTTCAGCCATATTTTGCTGGTTGAATTGCACTTCAGCACGCAAGATCAGTGCTTCTTCTGCAAACGGATTGTTTGGATATTCCAACAACTTACCGGAATGGAGAAGAATCATATCATAATTCTTCTGCTCGTTTCCGATCAGGCAGAGATAATAATGTGCGTTCAGGCTGAAGGCTCCTTCCGGGAAAGTTTGCAGGTATTTGTTGAGGCTTGTTTTGGCTTCTTCCATTCTGCCTCGTGCATAAATCTTTTCTGCGGCGGCATACGTAAGCGAGTCTTGTTCGTTAGCATCGAAACGGATGTGTCCTGGCATAGCATTTGCTAAAGCAGCAAATTCGTCGATGCGGTTGAGGTCTACATAAATAGATTTCAAATCACGCATGGCAAGACGTGCTTCTTCACTGCCCGGATATTTTTCAATAACCTGTTTGTAGGCTTCGATTGCTTGGTTGTAATCTCCTTTTTGGTAATATAATAATCCGATTTCGGCGGCAGCTTTCCGGCTGACCGGACTTTCAGGATATTTAGTAAGCAATTCTTTGAAAGAAGTAATGGCTTGGTTGTTGTTGTCCATCAAAACATAGGAACGCCCTTTCTCGTAAATAGCGTTTACGGCATAAGGAGAAGCAGGGTACTTTCCTACCAGACGGTTCAGCAAGGTGATCTTACCGGTATAGTCTTTCTGCAGACCGGATACAAGAGCCAGCTGATAGAAAGAATAGTCTCCGGAAGAAGTATTCATCTGTTCGGCTTGCGAATAATACTGTTTGGCTTCTTCAAAGTTACGTACATGCAGGTGGCAGTCACCAATACGATTGTATGCATCGGCAAGTGCGGTTGCATTTTCACCTTTCTCCAGTTGAACGTATTTTTGGAAATAATTGCTTGCTTGCGTATAGTCTTTCCGGTGGAAAGCGATATACCCTAAGTTATAATTGGCAAGCGCATACATTTCGTTATTGGGTTGGGTGGTGAGTTGCAGATAAGCATTAAAATCACGTGCGGCTTCTACCATTCGGCTTAGACGGTAATAGGATTCTCCACACCAATAGTAAGCGTCTGCCTTGGTCTGACGATTGTATTGTCCGATGGCAATGGATTGGTTTAGATATTTCAGAGCTTGTTCGAAGTCGGCGTTAGCGAAAGATTGAGTTCCTAATTGGAACAGTATCTTCTGTTTGGCTTCCAATATTTGCGCGCTTGGTTTGGCAATCCGGTCGATTGATTTCAAAGCTGCATCGTAGCTACGTGTATTCATGTAAACTTCTACCAGGTAGCTGCTGACTTTTTCAGCGTAAGGAGAAGTCGGAAATTCATTCAGGAATTTCTCGAAGGCAGTAACAGATTCACCGAAAGCGGAGAAAGAAGTCTCGTGCAGGCAAAGAGCGTAATTGTAAGCTGCCTGTTCCTTGATTTGCATATTAGCATTGGAGGCGGCTGCCTGTTCAAAAGCCATGCGTGCTTTGTTTTTCTCTGCCAGTTGCAGATAAGAGAGTCCCATGTGGAGATATGCATTTTGGGTAAGGGCATCGTTGTCAGTTGTCACCTTACCTAATGTTTCGGCTGCTTTGGAGTAGACTTTTGTTTGGTAGTAGGAGAGACCCAGCATATAAAGGGCATCGCGGCGGGGAGCCGAGCGATCCTTATTCAGGTAATTGTTGAATGCTTCTACGGCTTGGTGATATTGTCCGAAATGGTAATAGGCATCTCCCAGAATACGGTACATTTCTGCAGCGTGCTCGTTGTTCGGGTAGGCTGACAGGTAGTTTTGTGCTACAATTTGTGCCTTATCATAGTTTTTGAGCTGCGTATAAATTTCGGCTATGTAATAAGGGACGAGTGCTTTGTACTTCGAGTCGTCCTGTAAGGGAAGGAAACCTTTCAATGCTTCACTATAACGTTTTTGTGTATAGCGGATGTAGGAAAGATAGTAATCACAATCTTTGGCGTATTTGGGGCTGTTGGCACGCAAAGTTTCAAACCAGATGGCTGCTTCTCTTAGATTATCGGTTTTCAGATAACAGGTAGCCAGTTGGTAGGTGCAGTCGTCCCGTTCTTCATTACCTAACAAATCGAGGTCGGCAGAGTTGAAAAGTGCCAGTGCTTCATCATATTTTCCTTCGTAGAAATAGCAGGAGGCTAACAGCGCATAAATACGGTTAGCGTATGGAGTATCAGGATAACGGTCAAGGTATTTGCGGAGGAGTTCGATGCGGTTTTTGTCTTTCAGTTCGTAAGCCGAACTGACTAGCATATATTCTGCGTCCTGAAGAAGGCTGGCTACAGGCTTTTGTTTTACAAATGCTTTCAATGCCGGCAGAGCAGCTGCATAATTCTTTTCTTGGAAAAGTTCTTTCCCTTCTTTATAAAGGTTGTCAGTCGAAGTGAACTTGTCACCTGTCTGGGCAAATCCTATAATGGGCGTGCAGCAGATGGCGGCACAAATGAGTCTAGTAATTTCTTTTTTCATAATCGGGTGTTTATGCAAAAGTACTACATATCTTTCAATGAGAATCCTTTGAAAGTTATTTTATAATCATTTAATTCTTTATGTAAAGTTTCTCCTTTCTTTTCCAATGCCGGGATACTTATTTTTCTCGGATTTCTTTTTACTTCTCCGATAAGTGCTGTTTTGTTAAACCGCTTGAGGGCGATCAGGTCTATTTCATTTTCTCCGTTTTTGTCCCAATAGTTACCTACGTCGGTAACTTCCTCTTCTTCAGCGATAAGTTCACGGAAATATTTTTCTAACAATAGGCCGCTGTATTGTTCATAGTTCTTTTCTACATATTCTATCAGTAAATGGTTTTTCCCCATTTCTAGTACTGCGTTGTTTGAGAAAATAAAGCGAAACCAGAATCGTAGAAAATTGTCTTGCAGGCAATAACGGGTAGCACGACTATTAGGTTTAGCGAACATCGGTTTCACTTTTTTGATTAATGAATATTCATCCTCAAGGTTGGCTAAATAGGAACCGGTGTTTTTATTGATGATGGAATCAATCTCTCGTTGTGTTGTTTTTCCTTCTGCAATGAGAGATAGGATAGAAAAATAATTGGCATAGTCTTTCCCGAACTCGGAAATCAACATGTCTTTGCCTTCTGTCAGAAATGGTGAGCCTTCGGAAAGCGCATAATTTATCATGGCAGTTTTATTAAATGCTTTCGCTTCCATCAATAGGGTGATGTATTTGGCTACTCCACCTGTCAGCAAATACAAGCAAAGCAAATCTTCCGATGTGAATTTGGGGGCATGGTCTGCTAGAATCTCTTTGATAACGGTGGTGGTGAATGGATGCAGAGCAATTCGGGCGGTAAGGCGTCCGTATAGTGGCTCCTTGCGGTCTTCGAATATTCTTTTCATCATTGAATAAACGGAACCGCATACAATGAAATTGATTTTGGAAGTCGCGTGATATTGGTCCCAAATACGTTGTATGTCACTGACGATAGACGGATTGATATAGAGAAATTCTTGAAATTCGTCAATGATTAATGTGAAATTTTCCTTTTGGGAATGTTGCATCAGCAGTTCAAAGAGCTGTGCGAACTCTCTGATTTCTCCATAGATACGAATGCCAAGCGTTTCCTGAATGACAGGTTGATATTGTGCGCAAAGCAGGACTTCACTCTTTCTTGCTACAAATATATATACGAATCGGGTGTCTTTGACAGACTCTAAGAGTAGAGCTGTTTTTCCGATTCGTCGGCGTCCGGTCATTACAGTAAAGCAAGCGCTCGTTTGTGATTGCTTTTTAGCTGCATACAGTATCGCCATTTCTTTCTTTCGGTCGTAGAACTTCATATTATTGCTATCTTAATGGCGGTTAATTTAATGGCCATTAAATTAATGGTGGTTACAAAGATAACACAATATGTTGTATTTTGTTCATTTATAGTAATATAATATGATTGTTTAAGATTATGTGATAAATTACTTTGATCTATTTGGTTGAGATGAACTTCTATTTTACAAATACATCAATTGGCTACTGAAAAATGGCCCATCTTAAGAAAAGGAATATTTAAACGAGAATAAAAGGCGTAATTACTGGGAGGGATTGAGAAATATAACAAAACGCAGAGATTTGTAGGTGCGAAATTCTTTCTTTTTGTTATAGGAGATGTTTGTCGATTAAATTGTAATGCTTTTCTTCTTTTTCACTTGTTGTGTAAACTGAAATGTGGTTAGAAACTGGCATTTTGTTGTTTGTTGCCTTTTCGATATTTGTGATGAAATAGAAGAAAAACGGTCTTAATTTTCCCTTATTTGTCTTCCTCACCGAGCAAAAGCTGCTTCGTCGGTGAGAAAGGAAGCGTTCCTCGGTGGGGAAGAACTCCTTGGTTTTAAACCAACGAATCTTTTCTTGATAGAAAAAGATGCATATTCGACTTGAATTTATACGGTATTAGCCTGTGATTTTGCATACAGTTGCATGTTTTTATGCATTTTATTCTCCAGATCATTATTTTTTTATCTGATGTTTTGGAGGAATATCTTAAAAATGGGACATAACTATAGATGAAATACTCTCAATCTATCAGGCTGATGAGATTATCTTAGCGGCATTGAGCTAGAAACAAGCTAAGTCCGCGACGGATAGAATCCAACCCAAAATCTTCCGGATGAATCTCGGAGAGAGGTAGGAAGAAAGAATCTGCTACATCATCCATGGCGGAGAAATGGCTCATGTCTTCTACGGTGCAGAGAAAAAACATATCAAGTGTGTGTACAGGAAAACCTGAATAGACATAAATATTGGGAAGTGAAAACTGGTAAATAGCTTTTTTTACCTTCAATCCGGTTTCTTCCAGCACTTCACGGGCTACGCCTTCTTCACCTGTCTCGTTCATATCGATAAATCCTCCGGGAAGGTCGAGAGTTCCCTTTGCCGGCTCTTTAGCACGCCGGCAGACAAGCAGTTCATTTTTCTCATTCAAGATGAGTGCTACTGTGGCGGCAGAAGGATTGAAATAATAGACAAAGCCGCAATCTGCACATTTTTTAGATTTCTCGTTGTTAATCTCAAAATGAGAGGAACCACATTTAGGGCAATATAAGAATTGGTCAAGAGGATGTTCCATAATCGTATATATTTTCCAGTTTTTTTGTTTATGCATGCAAAGGTATAAAATGCTTTTATTAATTTCATCTATCACCGCATAGAAATATTCGATTGGGCTTTTTTTGCAAAGGCGGGGTTTCTGCCTTTATCTTTGCATCAGAAACAAAAAACAAAACGTTGTTTCTGATGTTATAAGTCAAATCAATTAATAACAATAAAAGCAATAAAGATTATGGAACCAATTTTAAATTCTCAACTTCCTGAATTCAGCGTTCAGGCTTTTCACAACGGAGCTTTCAAGACTGTAACCAACAATGACCTGAAAGGTAAATGGGCGATTCTTTTCTTCTATCCTGCTGACTTTACTTTCGTATGTCCTACTGAATTGGTGGATATGGCTGAAAAGTACGATCAGTTCAAGGCGATGGGTGTAGAGATCTATTCGGTAAGTACTGACTCTCATTTCGTGCACAAAGCTTGGCATGATGCTTCTGAAAGTATTCGCAAGATTCAATATCCGATGTTGGCAGACCCGACTGGCGCTTTGAGCCGTGCACTGGGTGTATATATCGAAGAAGAGGGTATGGCTTATCGCGGTACATTCGTTGTCAATCCGGAAGGAAAGATTAAAGTGGTGGAACTGAATGATAACAATATTGGCCGTGATGCAAGTGAATTGCTTCGTAAGGTGGAAGCTGCACAGTTTGTAGCCAGCCATGACGGAGAAGTTTGCCCGGCTAAATGGAAGAAGGGTGAGTCTACCCTGAAACCAAGCATTGACCTGGTAGGTAAGATTTGATAGATCTTGATAATGGTGATTATGGGAGGCCGGTAACGAGAGACGCTGCCGGCCTTTCTTTTAAAAAAATGAAAGGAAAAAGATATGTTAGAATCTGCATTAAAAGAACAACTAAAGGGTATTTTTGCTGGGCTGGAGGCAAACTTTACTTTTGATATATCCGTATCATCCAGCCACGAAAACAAAACAGAATTATTGGAGTTGCTGGGAGATGTAGCGGATTGTTCCGATCATATCACTTGCTCGGTGAATGAGGGAGAAGCATTGAAGTTTACTTTATTAAAGAATAGTGATCGTACCGGAATCACATTCCGGGGTATTCCTAACGGACATGAGTTCACATCATTGCTTTTGGCTATCCTGAATCTGGACGGCAAAGGAAAGAACTTTCCCGATGAGGCCGTTTGCAACCGTGTGAAAGCACTGAAAGGCCCGATACATCTGACCACTTATGTTTCGTTGACTTGTACGAACTGCCCTGACGTAGTGCAGGCTCTGAATGCAATGACTACTTTGAATCCGGCTATTACGCATGAAATGGTAGACGGTGCGCTTTATCAGGATGAAGTAGATGCACTGAAGATACAAGGAGTACCCTCTGTCTTTGCAGATGGAAAATTGCTTCATGTAGGCCGTGGTGAATTTGGCGAATTGCTTGCCAAGTTGGAAGATCAATATGGTATTGACGAAACCAAAGCGAATGCAGAGGTGAAAGAATATGATGTGATTGTAGTCGGTGGAGGACCTGCAGGAGTATCAGCAGCTATTTATTCTGCCCGTAAAGGACTCCGTGTAGCTATCGTGGCCGAGCGTGTTGGCGGACAGGTAAAAGAAACGGTGGGTATTGAAAATCTAATTTCTGTTCCGGAAACGACAGGAAATGAACTTGCCGATAATCTGAAAACTCACTTGTTGCGTTATCCGGTGGATTTGCTGGAGCATCGTAAAGTAGAAAAAGTAGAAGTGGTTGGAAAACAAAAGCAGATCACTACCTCTGTTGGGGAGAAATTCCTGGCTCCGGCACTGATTATTGCAACTGGTGCAAGCTGGCGTAAACTGAATGTTCCGGGAGAAGCGGAGTATATCGGTCGTGGTGTCGCTTTCTGTCCTCATTGTGATGGGCCGTTTTATAAAGGAAAGCATGTAGCGGTAGTAGGTGGTGGAAATTCCGGCATTGAGGCAGCCATTGACTTGGCCGGTATCTGCTCCAAAGTCACTGTTTTTGAATTTATGGATGAGTTGAAAGCGGACAGTGTACTTCAAGAGCGACTTAAATCATTGCCGAATGTGGAAGTGTTTGCAAGTTCACAGACTACGGAAGTGATAGGAAATGGTGATAAACTGACTGCCCTGCGCATCAAAGATCGCAAAACGGAAGAAGAACGTTTGGTTGAGTTGGATGGTGTATTTGTACAAATTGGGCTTTCTGCGAATAGCAGTGTATTCCGCGACATAGTGGAAACCAACCGTCTGGGCGAAATCATGATTGATGCACATTGCCGTACGAATGTGACGGGTATCTATGCAGCCGGAGATGTTTCTACGGTTCCTTATAAGCAAATTATTATCTCTATGGGCGAAGGAGCGAAAGCTGCGCTTTCTGCATTTGACGATAGAGTGAGAGGGATTATCTGATTGATGTATTCAGATATAAAAAGCACATAAACAAAACATTAGCAAGAGGAGAAATGACTCCTCTAAAAAATACCCCCGTTACAGATTTGTAGCGAGGGCTATTTTATATTTAGAGAGCATGACCTTCATCAACTGCTCTATCCTGCGCATTGAGACAAATGTTCATGAATATCCGAGAAAGTGAAATGAACGTTGTTCTCATGGTATGTAATTGGGGGGATTTTAAGAAATGTGTACTAAGTTCATTTATTTAGTCATGATATGTATATCTGACGAAATCAAACAATCCGGAATTTTCCTGTTGTGCCGGTTGTTCTCCAATAAATTTAAGATTCTCTACACTGCAAAAAATATGGAATGCAATGTCTTTCCCAAATTCCAGTTGAAGTTCATGTTTAGGTTCGTTGTCTATTAACCAGGTGATGTAATAGTTCCCGTTTTTTAATGTCAGATCAATTTCGAACAGATGCCATCCGGTCTTGATTACTACAGGAACGGAAGAAAAAGGATATGCCTGCGATGTCATATAAGCAATCATTTCGTTGGGAGCTGCATTTAACTCCTTGCGAACTGTGTCTTTACCATATCCGACTTCAAAATCCAATTCATGTTGGTCGTCATGGTATATCCACGAACCCACGCTACATTGATCTCCTATTCCCATTTGCGGGATATGAGTACGCCAGGTATATCTTCCTGTTGTATAAATCCGTTCTACAGTATGAACCTTTTTCCGATCCACCGAGTTAGCTCGGGTAAAGATCCGTAAGTAGCCATTCTCTAATATGCATTGATTATCCGGGTTGTTATCCTGATGTCCGTATTTCCATCCATCCAGATTGTTGAAGTTCCATTCTTTGTTTGGCGGATTTTTAGTACTGATGTCATTGGTCTGTTGCTGTGCAAAGCAAAGGCCGCAAATGCATATTAGTAACAGAGTTAAATAGTAGTTTCTCATAATAATTGAATTTAAGTGTATTCGTTTTCTATCAATTGCTTGCTGCAAAAGTAGTCGAATACCTTATTCTACTCATCAGATTTTAGTCATTTCAAATCATGAAACGTCCAAATCTGCACTGGAAATCTTAATCGCTCTGTTCCGGGAAGTATAATTTCTATATAAATGATAAACTAAAGTGCTGAATCTATTCTGATTGTTGTTGGGTGGAACCATGTTGTGCTCTGAATTGAGAAGGAGTCATTCCTTTCATTTCTTTAAATAACGTACTGAAATATCGTTGATAAGTGAAACCTACCTGCTCTGATATTTCAGTAATGCTCATGTCAGACTGAATTAAAAGAATGATTGCTTTGTCGATTCTTCTACGATTGATATAATCGTTTGCTCCCATGCCGGTCAGTTCCTTGATCTTATTATATAAGGATGTCCGGCTCATAGCCATTTGAGCAGTCAGGAATTTTACGTCCAGATCTGGTTGAGACAGATTCTGATCGATCATTTCATTCAATTTAATCATAAATTGTTCATCCGCATTGCTGAAAGTAGCCTCTTGCGGAGACAGAATGAATTGATTGCCCCTGTATCTGGATTTAATATATTCACGATTTCTCATCTGGTTCTGGATCACGCTAAGGAGCATTTCCATTTCAAATGGTTTGGGCAAATAGGCATCGGCTCCTAATTTGTATCCTAACATCTGGCTTTCAGAATCGGCTCTGGCGGTAAGTAGAATAACAGGGATATGGCTAATATTCAGATTCTCTTTAATTTCCTTGCATAGCTGATAGCCATTCATTTGTGGCATCATTACATCACTTACTATAATGTCCGGTTGCTGTTGCTTAATAACTTCCAGCGCTACCAATCCATTTTCTGCCTGATAGATCTTCTTGAATTTATCCTTAAGAGCATTTTTTAAGAATTCTCTTAAGTCCTGTTTATCTTCTACAATCAACAGTGAGTATCCTTGTAGAGAGAAAGCCCCGGATTCTATTTTCTCTTCTTCCTCCGGAGAACTTAAAAGTTCGTTGAGGTAGGAATGTTGAGGACATGATACTTCTTGTTCTTGTAGATTAGCCGGTATTTCATAAAAGAATGTGGCCCCTCTGTCTTTATTATTGAAAGCGCCCATCCTACCTCCATGTAAGTCAATCAACATTTTAGCATAAGATAAACCGATACCACTTCCTCCCTCATTATGTTTGCCTTGGTAGAAACGGGTAAAGAGCTTCTTTATATCTACATTATCCAATCCGATTCCCTGGTCTTGTACGTGTATTTGTATACTTTCATTTGTACGGATGGTTTTTATAACAATACGAGTCTGATTAGGACTATATTTCAAAGCATTCATAATCAGATTGGAAAGAACAACTTTGCATTTAGTGTCATCATACGCGATAGATTGTATACTGTCGTCAAAGTCGTATGTAATTTCAATTTCTTTGGCTTTAGATGCAGTTTGAAATGTTTCTGCCACTTCCTGTATCCACTTGTGCAAAGGATGCGAAGAGATGTGTAGCACTTCCTGTCCTACCTCCATTTTGCGTGTATCAAGCACAATGTTGATAATATCTTTCATCTGATTCGCCTGTTTGAATGCCCCCTGTAGATATTCCGGTAGCTCGTCTTGCTTCACCTCTTTATTGAGAATTCGTTTCAGGGAAGCATAGATGAGTGTCAAAGGGGTGCGTAGCTCATGGCTGATATTGATTAAGAAGCGTATTTTCTCTTCATATATCTTCTTCTCATGTTCCCGCATCTCACGTTTCAGCCGATTTTCTTTTTTTCTTATCAAACTAAAGAAGACCATTCCTGCCACTAGAAATGCAAAGAAAATGCATAGTATAATAAACCAGGTAGATTTCCACCAAGGAGGTGAGACTATAATAGTTAAGATCTCTGTCGGCTGGCTCCATTCACCGTTGGAGGTGTCGCAGGATACGCTGATGGTATATTCTCCTGATGCTAATGTACCCAATTCGAGTGTCTGGAGATAACTCTCGATCACCATTTTGTCTTTTCCTGTGATGACATATCGGAAAAGGTGTTTTCGGAAGGAGTTCTTTTCGTCAGCAATCACTTTAATGTTGAACGATGAATGATTCCAGGGAATCGAAATACAGTTATTATTAACCTGTTTCAGAGTTGATTTACCATTCAGTTTTACTTCAAGTAGCTTGAGAATAGGAGACGAATTGCTTTCGAAAATAATATCCGTATTAATGCGTACCAGTCCCATAGTACCTCCCATATACAGATTGGGAGTACGAAGAGCAGGAATAGGGGTAAATATCAATTCGTTGGAAGGAACTCCATCGGATTCGTCCAGGATAACAAAACGTTTTTCGTTGATAATATACGCAAAGAACATGTTCTGTGCTCCTATCCAGACTTTTCCTTTTTTATCATAGGCAAGGCTGGATACACTGTTGAACAAGTTGGTATGTATTTTTTCTGTTTTTCCAGTCTGTTTATTATAGAAGAGCAGTCCGAAATTACTTCCTATCCAAAAGTTACCTTTATCATCCCGGCAGGCCGATGTGAAATCATCTCCCTCTTTCATATTGACTAATGAAGATAGTTCGTTAGTTTTGAAGTTTAGTTTAAACAGGTTATTGGTTCCCATTAGATACAGATGCGTATCGTCGGAATAAATTGCCTGCATAGCTATTTGGCGTTGAATGTCTATTTGGGGCGCGTAGAGAATAGATGTTTGCCGGGTATGCTTGTTGTAGATATAGACTTTTGCTCCTAATATGTAAATATTATCTTTTGTAGCATATAGATTTACCAAATCACCGGATGAAAATTCTCTTTTCGAAATAGAGTCATTGATAATGGGAAAAGGTTGCATCTGTGCGGTTCTCTTATTAAAGGTAAAGACCCCTTTATTAAAACATGATAATAAGAGCTCATTTTCAGAAAAATCTGTGATAGAGGTAACTTTCTCCCCGTATGTAGTAGGGTAATGATGAAATGTATTCGTTTTTTGGTCAAATGAGTTGATACCTCCTCCGTCTGTTCCAATCCAAAGCAATGTATCCTTATCTTCAAAGATGCTAACCACGGTACGTTCGCTAACTCCATTGGGATTGTTCAGTGGAACATCTTTATAGGTTTTGATGAACACTTTCTTAATGGCGAATAATCCTCCGTGTATACTGCCTATCCATATATTGTCCATCTGATCTTTATACAGCCGGTAGATAGAGTTATTCGGCAAGGATTGTTCATCATCGGAAATATGTTTAAGATGAGAGAACTTCATAGTCTGGAAGTCAAGTATGTTGATACCTCCTCCGTCAGTAGCTATCCAAAGTTGGTTGTCTTTTTCAAGAAAATCAAAAATGATATCGTTGTTGAGCCCGGAATTTTTGGTGGATAAACTGAAAAGCCTTTTCCCCTCTTTCGAGTAGCAGGCTATTCCTTTGCCATAGAATGATACCCAAAGCCGGTTTTGAGAGTCAACAAATATGGTGTTTATCTCGCGCTCTTTTACAAATGGACATCGATACATTTTCTTTTTTATCAAGTCGTACATCCAAAGCCCGTCTTTTTTACTGCTGGTTATCAGCACATCGGGACTCCACTGAAAGATGCGATTGATACATTTTAACTTGTCTCCATCGATGTCGGGGAAGATCGTCGTAATACTTTTATCCGTCAGATTGTATTGGTATAAAGTTTCTTCTCCTCCAAACAGGAAATTGTCACCTATTTGAAGATAAGACCAAGCGTTAAATGGCTTCCCGTTATATTTCAATGGCTGAAATTGATTTTCTGCTTTATTGTAGATGGCAATTCCTTTATTGGTAGAAACGTATAAATCGCCTAAACGATCCTCTGTAATAAAACGAATGAAATTGTCGGGCAATGAGTTGGGCTGCTCCCGGTCATGAAAATAACTTTTCAGTTCAGATTGGTCATAACTATTTAATCCCCATTTGGTACCTATCCATATTACTCCTAAATGATCTCTGTAAATGCACTGCACTCTTGATTGTGACAATCCCTGTTCCAAAGAAATTTGTCTGAAGTAGTAGTCTTGTTGTTCAGCCTTTGTAGAAAGAACAAAGAATAATATCCAGATTAGAAAAGAATACCTCTTTAGTACGTGCGCTTTTGACATAGTTATGTTCTTTTGATAGAGCAAATATAAAAGAAGTTATGAAACTGTACAATAGATTTCATCTTCTTTTGTCCACAAAGCTCATTAGATAGCTAGAAAGGATATTCAGAACGATCCTTTTGAACAGTAGCGGACTAATTATGGATGTTATTTGATCTCTATTTCCATGCTTTGCGCCTATATTTGCACAGTTGACACTAAATACGGAATAGTATTAAACCTTAAAAAAAAAAGACTATTTACTATGAATACATCCTAAAACTGTAGAATGAAGAGGTGGCGGAGTAATGTTGGGAACATTTTGAATGCCTTGACTTGTATCTAAAATTCCTAAAAATCTAATATTATTATATTCTAACTAAATGAAAAGTATATGGATAATCTAAGAAAAACGCTTGGCTGCTTGC
>NZ_EQ973365.1:192436-236926 GCF_000157055.1 Bacteroides sp. 2_2_4
CTACTTATGCACAGGTTGCAAAGCAGTATTCGGGTACTGTTATGGATGCCGACAGCAATGAACCTATCATCGGTGTCAACGTAACTCTTAAAGATGCACAAACTGGTACCGTAACGGATATTTCCGGAAAGTTCTCGATTAGTGCTCCTGTTGGGTCTACACTATTGTTTTCTTATATCGGATACGTGACTAAAGAGGTTAAACTGGGAACGAATACCAGTTTGAAGATTACAATGCAGGAGGATCAGAACCAATTGAGTGAAGTAGTGGTCATCGGATATGGTGTAGTGAAAAAATCAGATATAACAGGTGCTGTGGCTTCTGTTTCTTCCAAACAATTTAAGGATCAGCCGGTAAAGCGGGTGGAAGATATTCTGCAAGGACGTACTGCAGGTGTGGCAGTGACGAGCGTAAATGGTTTACCGGGTGGTACAGTTAAAGTTCGTGTTCGTGGTACCACTTCTCTTAATACCAGCAATGACCCCCTGTATGTCATCGATGGTATTATGTCTGGTGGACTGGATGTAAATCCAGCTGACATTCAATCTATTGAAGTTCTGAAAGATGCTTCGGCAACAGCTATTTATGGCTCACGCGGCGCTAATGGTGTGGTGTTGGTAACTACTAAAAAAGGGGTGGAAGGTAAAGTACAGATTTATGCAGATGTGGCTATAGGCGTATCGAACATCCTTAAAAAATATGACTTACTGAATGCTTATGAATATGCGACTGCATTAAAGGAGTATAATGGTATCTCATTTGCAGATGATGAGATGGAAGCCTATAAGAATGGTTCCAAGGGTATTGACTGGCAGAATTTGATGTTGCAGACCGGTATTAGTCAGGACTATAAATTAGGTATTTCGGGTGGAACGGCTAAAAATAAGTATCTTATTTCAGCCAATGTACTGAATATGACAGCCATGACCATCACGACCAAGTATCAACGTGCACAGTTACGGATAAATTTGGATAATGAACTCACCAAGTGGTTGACACTTTCTACCAAAATTAATGCTTCACGTACTCACAGTCATAATGGGGGTATTGACATTATGAACTTCCTGAACTATTCTCCTACAATGGAAATGAAAGATCCGGTAACGGGCGTTTATAATATGGACCCTTATAATTCAGTAAACGGAAACCCTTATGGTGCACGTGTCGCAAATTATGGTGACTCATACGTGTATGCTTTGAATACTAATATGGATTTGACTTTCAAAATAATGAAAGGGTTGACATTGTCTGTACAGGGTGCTGCTAATTACTCTCATGTTCCGAGTTACTCTTTCACCTCGTCGTTAGCAAAACCCGGACAAATTAGTGGTATGGAAAATGCGAGCAGGATGAATCTATTCTGGCAGAATACCAATAATGTGACTTATAACACAAGTTTCGGCGATCATCATCTGACTGCAACAGCTGTATTTGAAGCAAGTGGTGCCGAAGGCAGAAATCTAAAATTGACCGGAAGTGATTTAGCCAATGAGTTTGTTGGTTATTGGAATGCAAAAAATGCAAAGACACGCGATGGAGAGAATGGCTATTCCGCAGAAGCTATTGTATCCGGGCTTGGTCGAATTATGTACAATTACAAAGGGAAGTATATGCTGACAGGTACTTTCCGTGCCGATGGTTCATCTAAGTTTCAGAAGAAGAATAAATGGGGATATTTTCCGTCAGTAGCTGTTGCTTGGGATGTTGCCAAAGAAAACTTTATGAGCAAACAAAACATTGTCCAGCAATTGAAACTAAGAGCCAGTTTTGGTGTTGTTGGTAATCAAAGTATCGGTGCTTACACAACATTGGGTATGTTGGCTCCTACAAATTATGACGGTTATGGTAGCGATGCAATCCATACCGGTTATTGGACTGGAAATCTCGCTACACCGGATGTAACTTGGGAAAGCACCTATCAGTATAACATAGGTTTGGACGCCAGTGTTTTAGACGGTCGCTTGAGTTTTACTGCCGAATGGTTCCGAAAGGATACTAAGGACCTGTTGCTTCGCAAACCTGCTCCTCAGTATAACGGAGGTGGCTCTTTCTGGGTCAACCAAGGTGAAGTTAGAAACTCTGGTGTTGAATTCACCATTACAGCTACTCCTTTGACAGATAAAGATATATTTGGTTGGGAAACATCGCTGAATGCATCTTATTTAAAGAATAAGATAATCGATCTGGCAGGTAGTGATTTTATCGTTGGGGAGAATTATACAAGTATTGGCGGTGGTCCCATTCAAATTAAAAAAGTAGGGTATCCGATTGGTTCTTTCTATCTTTATGAATGGGCAAACTTTAATGACCAGGGCGCCAACTTGTATAAACATCAATCTAATGGAAGTTTGACAACCAATCCGGGTGCTGACGATTTGGTTACTAAAGGGCAGGCCGAGCCTAATTGGACTTTCGGATGGAATAATACATTTACTTGGAAAAATTGGACGCTCAATCTCTTTATCAATGCTGCATTAGGACAAGATAGACTGAATGTAAGCCGCTATGCGATGGGATCTATGACAGGTGTATATCGTTTCATCTCTTTATCTGATGCTTATTACAAAAGTTGGGATAAAGTAGCCAATAAAGCAGATGCTGTGTATGCAAGTCATAAAAATTCAGATAATAGAAACTATCCTGATTCCGATTTCTGGCTTGAAGATGCATCATTTGTGAAACTGAAAAATATAAGCCTTACGTATAATATTCCTAAGAAGATAACGAAAGTAGCCGATATTCAACTGTCGGTCAGTGCTCAAAACCTGTTTACATTAACGAAATACACAGGTATGGACCCAGAAGTGTACAGTGAATCCGATTATGGCTTTAATGGTGTGGATATGGGATCTTATCCTGTTCCAAGAACATTCACTTTTGGTATGAAACTTAACTTTTAATCTTTTAACTATACATGGATATGAAAACAATATATAGAATATTCAAATCTGTCGGACTAGCATTGATAGCACTTTGGATGGTGTCTTGCCAGGATTTACTGACAGAAGATCCTAAAGGGCAGTTGGCGGTAACTAATTTCTTCAATTCAAAAGGTGATCTGGACTTGGCTCTGAATGGAATGTATTCCAAAGTTGCGAGTGATATGTATGCAAATATTTGGGCAGGTTTCGAATCAGTGATGGGTGATGATATTTCTACACACCCTGCAGCTAATAAACAGGGGTTGCGTGAGGTAGATACTTATAATGTTTCGGACAATAACACTTGGGTGACTGAATTGTGGGGTGCTCGTTGGAGATTGGTAAAAGCTGCTAATTTCATTATAGATAATGCCGGACGAACTCCGGAGGTGAGCCAGGAAGAGAAAGATGCAGCCATTGGACAAGCTTATTATTGGCGTGCCTATTCTTATTTTTACTTTGTAATGGCTTGGGGAGAGGTACCTATGGTTGTGAAAGATGAAATCAATTATAACATGCCATTGGCAACCGTTCCTGAAATTTACGAGCTGATTGTATCTGATCTGAAAAAGGCAGAAACAATGGTCCCTGCTAATTATACTAAAGAACCCTACGCAAGAAATGGGGTAAACATTGCTGTTAGTCAAGGAGCTGTAAAAGCAACATTGGCTTATGTGTATATGGCAATGGCGGGATGGCCGTTGAACAAAGGAACAGAATATTATCAACTGGCCGCTGCAAAGGCAAAAGAAGTAATCGATGCTGCGAAGAAAGGTACTTACTACTACAAGCTATTACCTGATTACAAGCAAGTATATTCGATGGAGTATAATAAGAATAATCCTGAAGTGTTGCTTGGTGTTTACTATAATTTGGGAATAGATGCACTTACCAATGCTCCTTTAGCCGATTTCCTGGCAGACTATGCTTATGGTGGCGGTGGATGGGGAGATACGAACGGAGAAATTAAATTCTGGTATGATTTCCCGAAAGGCTCACGCAAAGATGCGTCTTATTTTCCGAAAATTATATTGAAGAATGAAACACAGTTACGTGATTGGTGGGAAGATCCTAATCCGGAAGCGCCGCGTGTGGTTGTTGCTCCCTGTTTCATGAAGAAAGTAGAAACGACCACTGGAGAAGAATTCGACTATACGAATCCGAAAATTTCGATGAATCAGAATGGAGAAAAGACGCATCAGATTATTCGCTTGGCAGAAGTATATTGCTGGTATGCCGAAGCCGTAGGTCGTTCAAAAACAGGTAGTATCACGGAAGCTGTCAACTTATTGAATGAGGTACGTAATCGTGCTAATGGATCTGTTGTTGCAGACCGGGATATCTATAAGACAACCATGTCGTATGACGAGTTGGCGGAAGCTGCCTATAACGAACATGGCTGGGAAATAGCCGGATATTATTGGGGTAACATTGCTACCAGGGCGAGAGACATGTTCCGCATGAACCGCATTAAAGATCATTTCGAATACAGAAAACTGAATCCAGAGATTGAAGTTGCTCCGGGAGTATTCAGAAAAGAAGCGGTACCTGTATCCGGTACGTGGAATGACAGTAAGATGTATCTTCCCCGTCCTTTTGTGGACTCGTCCATTAATCCGAATTTGAAGAACTGAATGAAACCAATGTAAACAACAATCATTATGAAACTAAGATATTTGTATTTAGCAATAGGTGTATTATGTAACACCTCTCTGGTATCATGTGGCGATAGCTTCAAAGAGAAGGTAGAGGTAGTCCCATGCGGAGTCTCCGCTGATGCTTTGACATTCGAGGTCGCTCCGACTGAAATGCAGACTGTAAACATTACGTCGGAGGCTAACTGGAAAGTGGCAGTAGATCAGGGCGGTGGTAATTGGCTTACTGTATCTCCTTTGGAAGGAACTGGTAACGGAACGATTACTCTTTCTGCAGATAAGAATAACGGTCCCAAACGTGGTGCAACCCTGACCATTGCGGCGAAAGGTGCTGAACTGCGGACCATTACAATTATTCAGGATGGTTATAAGGGCACTATTTATAATTATGGCGACTTTACCGGGTTGCAAAAGACGGGACTTGTGGCAGGGATAAATCCGATTACTATCGTAGACAATGATGAATGCGAAGACGGGAAAGCACTAAGAATATATACACGGCCGGGTGAGGAATATTCAGGTACGAACGGTGACCGTTTTAAAGTACAAACCACAACACAGTTTGGTTCCGGTCGTTATGAATGGAGAGTGTATGTGCCCAAATTTGGGATGAATGACCGGGCTAGTATCGGAGCATTTGTCTATTTCGACGACACTCATGAACTGGATTTTGAAATTTGTTCCGGTACGTCTGCGGCCCGTAGTCAACATAATGCGGGACCTGACGATATGTTATGTCTGGTTTCCAGTCAGGCAAATCCTTTCTTCTCCGAATATACACCTATCAAAGGCGATGCCTGGCATACATTTGTTTTAGATTTGAAGTTGGAAAATAAGAAATACCTGGCCGAATGGCTGGTCGATGGCAAGACGCTGAAAAGAGCTCAACTGAATTTTGGTGAAGAGGCTTATTTCCGTGCCATATCCAGTGTTGAGAATCTTATCGGTATGGGCGACCATGCGGCTACTCAAGAGAATTATGCTTTATTTGATTATTTTGAATACGTTCCTTACGAATATTCAATGAAGCCTATTATCGAAGGCCAGTTACCTCCTGAACCGGAAGGAACGACGACACGATGGGATTTTGACGAAGAAGGAGTTATACCTGCCGGATGGACAAATGCCGGAGGAAGCGTATCGGGTGGTTTCTTGAATCTGCCGAACGGTACTAATTTGACTTACGGAGAAGCTGTTGGAGCCGGAAAATATACTTGGGAGATAGATGTACCTGGTATAGGTGTAGGTGAGAAATGGTTGGCGGGAGGTAATATAGCCGCAACGAACGCTGAAGAAAGGTCATTCTCTATGTTTGTTTTCCCTGGCACGGAAAACGATCGTGCTGCTTGTACAATTCCTCCTGTTCCGGGTCAGATGCTGGTACGTTGCTATACAGAATCAATGGGAGTTTACGGTGTTCCTATTGATCCGGGTAAGCACACTTTGACTATCGATCTCCGACTTAATACAGATGGCGCATATTGGGCGGCATGGATCATAGATGGAGAGGTTGTGAAGACATTTACTACCTGGTATACACCCGAGGCGTTCCAATTTGGTTATTCATTTATAACCTTTGCCAATGGTGGTGGATGGCAGGGAGATAAAGAGACCCAGGGTATATATACTGCCAAATATGACTATTTTGAGTATAAGAAGTATGTATATGAGTAATTCCGGTAAATAATGAGGTATTCAGAAATTATCAGAACTGTTGCATATTGTGCAATATGGGTAGTGGTAAGTGTTTCCTGCAAGCAGGAAACACCTACTGCCACCGGGAAAAAAGTGTTTTCTTGGTTTGTCTATAAAGACGGGAACTCTTTTAAGGATATAGAGCCTGTAAAAGAAATCATTAATTCCATCAGTGTTTTCGGAAATCCCCCGAAATCTTTTATTGACGAGTGTCACCGGAATCATATCGAAGTCTATCAGGCTGTAGGTGGAAGTGAAGAGAATATAAGCACGCCCGAGAAAATAAAAACACTTGTTGATGGGTATGTGGATGTGTGTAACGCCAACGGATATGACGGCATAGATTGGGATTTCGAGCATTTGAGTCCCGATGTTCAAGATACGTATACCGGATTTTTGGAACTCGCTTCACAGAAACTCCACGCTGCCGGGAAGAAGCTAAGTCATTGTGTCGGGTTTTATCCGGCTTTGTATCAGGATGAAACGACAAAAATGTTTCATGACCCGGAGGTGTTGGCGAGAACTTGTGATTTAGTCAGGGTGATGTGTTATGATATGTATTTCGCACCGGGAATAGGCAAAGCCGAACTCAAACATCGGGATGATTGTATGGGTATGGGACCTACTTCTGATTATTCGTGGACAAAAGAGGCTATGTCTTTCTGGATCAAACACATTCCCAAAGATAAACTGGTGATGGCTTTACCGGCTTATGCGAATGATTACGCAGTGACTGGACATACGAAGGGTAGACAAATTTACCAATCTGTGCCCGATAGTGTGAGTGGGGTTTTACCTTCTCCTACCTGGTTGTGTTATGAAAAGGTAAATATATACCTGTATGATGCAACTGATGGGAACCGACATCTGTTTTATGCAAGCGATGCCAGGAGTACGGAAGCTTTACTCGAACTCGCTGATGAGCTTGGAATATCTCAAATCGGTTTCTGGCATTTCAGTAGTGTCGATCCGCCAATGTGGAGTGTTACTGACAAATGGAAAAATAAATGAGAAATGAATAAGTTCAACAGATGATACAAATGTCTGATAATCGATTATAATATTGATTTAGCGAAAAATATCGACCTTAGAAATGATGATATAGCCTTTTCTATCCCCCGCTTTTAAAAGAGGCTATCCCAGTAATAAAGGAGCTGTCTGACAAGTCCTGATTATTGAAAATCACCCACGCTATAACTATCTGTAGCGTGGGTGAAATTGTTAATAAGGGACTTGTCAGACAGCTCCTTTTCCTGTTTTTTCCTACAAAATCAGAACCTGCAAAACCGGATTAATATTTCTTTTCTTTATCACTTACAGTCTGATATTCGGCCAATTCCCGTTCTCCGAAATCTGCAAAGTTGTAAGACTCGTCATGCTGACTAAGGTCGAGACCGATAGCCTCGCTTTTAGCTGATACGCGCATTGGAATCATTTTGTTAGTTATCCAGTAAAGTATGTAGCTGACAATAAAGCTGTATGCACATACGATAACTACTGCCAATATATGAATCAGGAATACTTTAACGTCTCCGGCTAGCAGTCCATGCACAAAGACGCCCGTAAGTATCGTTCCGAAGATACCGCCTACTCCGTGAGTAGGGAATACATCCAATGCATCATCCACATTCGTATGGTTTTTCCAGTGGACGGCGATGTTGCAGACCATTGTTGTCGTCAATGCGATAAAAATACTCTCTCCGACAGTGACATATCCCGCAGAAGGAGTAATGGCTACAAGACCCACCACAGCACCGATAGCGGCTCCCATTGCCGACGGTTTACGTCCGCGGAGACAATCGAAGAATATCCATACCAGCATGGCGGTAGCTGAAGCCGTATTTGTATTCAGGAAAGCTTTGATAGCAACTCCGTCTGCTGCCAATGAAGAGCCTGCATTGAATCCGAACCAGCCTAGCCAAAGCATGGATGCTCCTAATATCACGTATGGAATATTTGCAGGTGTATGTGTCTGTTCCCTTCTGTTGCCGAGGAAGATGGCACCTGCTAAAGCTGCTACCCCGGAGGAAGCATGCACAACGATACCACCGGCAAAATCGATAACTCCCATCTGGCGAAGGAATCCGTCAGGATGCCAGGTCCAGTGTGCAAGCGGGCAATATACAAAGATACAGAACAAAATCATGAACACCATATATCCGGAAAAACGGACGCGTTCTGCAAAAGATCCTGTGATAAGGGAAGGGGTGATAATGGCAAATTTCATTTGAAATAGTGCATAGAGCGCCAAAGGAATGGTTGGTGCCAGGAATTCATTTACTTTAGCTCCTACATTATTGAACATGAAAAAGGTAGCAGGGTTTCCTACAAATCCGCCTATATCATCACCAAAAGCAAGGCTGAATCCGAATACCACCCAAATAACGCTGATAATACCCATTGCAATAAAACTCTGAAGAATAGTAGAAATTACGTTTTTCTTTCCAACCATACCTCCATAAAAAAAGGAAAGTCCCGGAGTCATCATTAACACGAAAATGGTTGCGGTAATCATCCAGGCCACGTTGGCTGTATTCATCTTTTCATCAGGTTCCCATACTCCGGCAGTTTCGGGGGTAAAAACGCCGATTAAACTAATGATGACCATTAATGTCATCATGATAATCCATCTTTTCTTCATACGATTCTTTTATAGCTTAGTAATGACTATTGGTTTCAAAAAGATTTATTTTTGGTAGTAAACGTATCTTTTTGAATTTTGAGTGCAAAGATATGAAATATATTGAAATAATATATCTTTGTTTTAAAACATTTTGTTTGTAGATTGGTGGATGATGTGTTATAATGATCGTAAAAAGTGCGAATATATAGAAAGAAGAAGAGGATACTTGAGTGGGCTATAAACTATTTAATTACCTTTGAAGTAAAGTAGGTAGAAGATGCATTAGATGAAATTGCAGAAAATTAATGGCTTTGTTGTTATATCTACAATATAAATTGACCGATGGTCAAAAGCCATCGGTCGATATTGATAGAACTTCGTATCATCTTTTGAGTAACTCCAAAATGCTACTTTTCTATATGAATAATACCTATATATCCTCCTCCTCTGCTCATATCTATGAGAAGCTTTTTATCGTTTTCAATGATTTGGTCCTTTACTTGTGAGTCTTTAGCCTGATGAACTGCGTTTATGCCGTCCATGTGTGCTTTTATTTTTTTCGGTCTATTTCCTATGAAGGATAAGTCAATCTCAATATGCCTTGGAGTAGCTCCGTTAATGACACCGATATACCATGTATTGTTATGTCGGCGTGCAATAGCTATATATTCACCTACTTCTCCTCCCAAAGGGACTGTCTCATCCCAAGTGGTAGGTGTATTTTTGATAAATTCGAAGCTTTGAATATTTTCATCATATTTAGTTGGGCTATCTGAAATCATTTGTAACGGGCTTTCGTAGACTACGTACATTGCTAATTGATGACTACGCGTTCCTTGACTCATAGGTTCATGCTGATTTTCATAGAAGGTTTCCGGATGTGCATTAAGCATAGCTCCAGGAGTATAATCCATTGGACCTGCCCACATACGCAGATAAGGTATGATGACATCATGTGTAACCGTGGCTCTTTTGCTCCATTTATTATACTCCAGTCCTATCACGCCTTCGCGTGTCATCAGGTTCGGGTATTTGCGCCTCATGCCTTCGTTGGGGTAAGAACCGTGAAAGTCTACTAATAATTTGTATTGAGTGGCTTTAGCTGCTACTTGTTCGTAGAAGTTAACCATCTTGGCATCATTGCGATCCATAAAATCTATTTTAACTCCTTTCACTCCCCATTTGTAGAATTGTGCAAAAGCCTCATCCATTTGTCGCATGATGTTCACCCATTTCGACCATAATTGGATACCTACTCCTTTTTCTGTTGCATATTCACAGATGCGCGGAATGTCAACATCGGGATTGAGGGTTAACAGATCGTTACGTGCTGACCAGCCTTCGTCAATCAGGACATATTCGATGTGATGTTTGGCTGCATAGTCTACCAGATATAGATATGTATCGGTGTTAATGCCGCTTTTGAAATTTATATGATAGATATTACGGTCATTCCACCAGTCCCATAATACTTTACCGGGCTTAACCCAAGTATAGTCGTCGGTTTGCTCCTTCTCTTCGGAGAGTAAATATATAAGCTCGCTTTGTAATATGGAAGAGGCATTGTCGAAGATACCGGTCACCCGCCACGGAAAGACCCGTTTCCCGCAGTTGGGAATAAGATAGTCTTTGCGTGTGGAGACGTAAATTTTATTATCTCCTTCGTATGGCACTTCCTTATCCGGATAATTGGCAAAAATGCCATGGAAGGATTCTTGGCTGGGTTGTAAGTACATTCCCGGATAATTATAGAGATTGGCCTCTGCTAATAATACTTTGTATTTGTCTACTTCAACCATTACAGGAGCTACGGAGAAACTGTCTTTGGGTAATGCATTGATCGGCTTTACCGTATAATCCTGTTCAAACCAGTTTTGTAGTTGGTCGGTTAAAAGAGTGTACGAGGTATGATCCTGTCCGAAGCAGAAAGATACAGACTCTTTCTTTACGGGTTGTTTATTGTTCGCAGTACTTACGAAACGATAGGCCACTCCGTCATTATAGACTCTGAATTCGATCTTATAGTCTTTGTAAATAAGCTCAACCTGGTTATAATTATCCACTGTCTCTTTATATTTACGCGGTACAATAAATTCCACTTTCTCCGAAACGCTCTTGCGAGTTACCTTTCTACATTTGTCTGTTCCCCAAGTGTCGTTTCCGACTGTAAGTGAGAGCGGGCAAGTATCAAGAATCTTTGTTCCATTCCGGGATAAGCTGTAACTGACTTGGTTGTCAGTCTCGATAGTTATCACATTTTTCTTGTCCGGCGAACCGGCCTCAATTATTTTGGCAACGGTTATCGAAGGATAACAAAAGGCTGCCGTCAGTAGAAAAAGAATATAGTTTATCTTCATAATTAGTTTCCTCCGGATAAAACGATGAATGATAATCCTGTGATGAACAGGATAAACATGACTCCTAAAAGCCTGTCGGTTGATTTGGAACTACCGGTGAACTCTTTCCAGATAAATACACCCCATAAGGCGGCAATCATAGGTGCTCCCTGACCGAGAGCGTAGGAGATGGCAGCTCCCGCTTTTCCTGCGGCTATATAACTCAAAGCAGTTCCCAATCCCCATATACATCCTCCGAGAATACCTACCAGATGTGTGCCCGCTTTTCCCGTAAAATATTCTTTATAGCTTACCGGAGTTCCTACAAACGGACGTTTCATAACAACTGTATTGAACAGGAAGTTACTCAGGAAGATACCTATTGAGAATATAAAGAAAGCGGTGTATGGAGTAGCCATGCCCGGAGTAGGAGAGTCAAAATTGTTAAGGTCCATGGCAGCAGCCACAAAACGGTAGAAGAAAGACATAAGTATGCCGGCAATAGCCGCAAGAATAATCCCTTTCTTGCTATTATTATTCTCCTCTTTTTGTTGTCTGCCTGCCGCTATTCCATTGCAGATGATAGCGATAACAATCAAGATTACTCCTGTAAACAACCAGAACGGATCTCCTTTGGGAGTGCTGAAATAGTTGATGAACACACCTAGGACCAAGGCAAGTCCTACACCCAGCGGAAAAGCAACCGCCATTCCGGCAATGGAGACTGAAGCTGAAAGTAAGATGTTGGAAGCATTGAAAATAACTCCTCCGATCAAGGCACTGACTATGTATCTGGCATCTACTTGCCGGATATCTTCCAGAAAACCTCTACCCGAATCTCCGAAACTTCCGAGTGTGAAAACCAGAAGTAAGGCAAATAATAAGATACCGATCGTATAATCCCAGTAATAAAGCTCATAACGCCAGTTCTTGCTGGCCAGTTTCTGGGTGTTACCCCAGGAACCCCAACATATCATGGTTATGAAGCAAAAGATAATGGCTAATGTATAACTATTGACTATAAACATGACTCTTTCTTTATTGGTTTATATTCTTTTCTTCTTTTCCTGTCACTTGGCGGACAATGGCATCTAATGTTCTCTGAATATTCTCTTTTCCTTGAATCATAAGATATTGATGTTGTCCTTTGTCTGACGCATTAAATAGACTGTGTCCTGCACTGTCTATTGTAATCGTTCCCTTTGTTGACAGTTCAAAATAATCCTTCTCCGGCTCTATGGCCTGTATGACAGAGGTCAAATCCCAAGTTTGCCTGTCATAAGGCATTTTGTCATATATCTGGTAAGATACACAAAGAGGATGTTTGTAAGCGTCCGGGAAATCATTCAAGATACTCTGATGCGGATACAACAATTTGTTGCCTAGTTCCCAGCCGCTTGCAATGACCGGAGTGGGCCATTCGCTGAATACGGTTTGGGCTGCACTTATATCCTGCACTAGATTCCATTCGGGGAAATCGAACTCGTTCCCATAGAGTCCTCCCATTACGGACAACAGTTTCACTTTTTGGGCAACGAGTGATTTGCCGTCCAAAGGACTGTATTCATCGGCTTCCGAGTGTAGCAGGCGTGAAAGGTTCGTTTCCGGTCCTACGGCAATAAATACCACGGAATTATCTGGTTGCGAAGCCAGTAATTTCCGTAACAACTTATATCCTTCCGGCAGATTATCTTTTATGCTTCTTTGAGGATGCAATATCTTATTGCCTTCAATAATGGTATCCAAAGTCTGGCGGAGATAACCTCCGTCTTCGGGAGTAGCTCCGTTGTATGCATATCCCAATGGAATGTCTCCCCTCTCGTTGAGGCGGCAATATCCGTCAATATATTCAATTGAATAAGGATTGGACTTGCTGATTGTGATACCTAGCAGATCTATTTTTCCGGCTTTCTCATAGTTGAATAGCATTTGCATCGCCAGCACGTCGTCAATGTCATTGCCAACATCCGTGTCGAATATCACGGGAACGGGTTGTTTCAATTGATATTTTAAAGACTTGTCACTTTGAATGTCAAAGAATAAATCCGGATTCAGACGGGTATCGGCAACTGATTCGTCAATACCGATATAGCCCATTGGATGATAACCGCCTTCGAAATAATTCTCATTGGCAAATCGGAGCGAAGGTTGCATACCGGCCGGATCGAGCACCGTTAAAGCCAGGATATATTTTCCCTTGGCAATGGGGGCATCAATAGAAATATTCTTCCGGATGTGATAAGTTGCCGGAACTGTCTGGTATTTATGCTCATCTACCGACCAATTATCTCCCGGCATCCATTCGGAGATGTTTACTCCCTCCAATATTTTTCCCCACACTTTTTGATGACTTTCAGGGTCTAGTAAAGCTACTTCTACCGGCCAGTTATAATAGAATGGAGACGATCCGGTGTTGACAACTTTGAAAGAAATAGGGAATTGTGCTCCCGCTTTAATTTCTTTCGGGTAAGAGAACTCATTGATAATGAACCGGTATCCCATGGCTTTTTGCAGTATCTCTGCATTTTTCCGGAACTCCGGCTCGTTGAAGTCTGCCCAAGTGATTCCGCCTAAATGATTGCAGTGCAGGTTCCGAATCTGTTCCATGACATATTCCCGGGTATCTTTATCTGCCACCACTTCTTCAAAAGATTTGAACCGGGCCAAATCTCCCCAGTTCCAAGTGATTTCTCCTCCTATCGGCTGGGTTTTCCAACGATCACCCAGCTTCTTCATTTCCTCATAACCTCTTACAATCTCTTGGGGTTGAGACCATGAATCCCAATAAATCCCGAATTCGTAATCTTTAAACTCATAGGCATAACGGACCATTACTTTCTTGTTCTTGAATGCTTTGGCAAAGGCATCTCCCAGAATCTTTTCCATGCCCGGAATCCATGTCCGGTTAGCTACGTGTTCCGGTTCGTCGTGCGGAGCCCAGTAAGTTGAGAGATCCGGGTCATGGTGTTCTCCCCATTCTCCGATAATCCCCATTTCTACATACGCTACTCGTGGATCGTTATCCCACGCCTGTCCGAGTTTCTCTACAAGTTTTTTTACGCGTTCAGGAAAAGAAGGGTCAAAGTATCCCCCGGTAATGGGGGTATTTTTGTCTTTTTCTTCTACATAGGCGGCCACGGAGTTCGGTCTTTGTTTATAAGGACCTTTTTCCGGAGTTATTCCTTTGGGCCAGTGCCAACCGGTCAAGTCATCCGGATTAGTGGGGTCTTTAGGTTTTCCGCCATGCCAGGGTTCCAGCCATACAAGAAAAACCCGGGGAATTACTTTGACGTTTATATCTTCCACTCCTTTCCAGCGATGATTGCTGTAAGCGATAATCTTTTCTACTTCGTCATTGGCGTCGTCTTCGAGCATATTCCACTGCATATATTCTTTTGTCAGTGAACCGTAAGGGTAGGGATATTCTTCCCTAATCCGGTCGATGCCGGGAGCGAAGAATTCCCTGAATCCTTTCATCGGATTCCTGAATGCATTCGGATATTCCTGATAAGAAACCGTCACGGTTTTTTCACTGCATGCAGATATCGTTCCGAATAACATTAGGAGTAATATGTTTCTGATGTTTGATTTCATTAAGCTTGCTTATTATTGGATTTTATATTTCAGAGTTTTATCCTGTCTCATGTCATCGAAATCGTCAGTTGGGATTTCAAAATATACAGGTTCTGTATTGACACCGATATGTCCCATGGGGTGACGTCCGCCTTCAAAGTAATTTTGAATGGCAAATCTTAATGAAGGAAGCATGCCGGACGGATCTAATACGGAAATTGCGATGATATAATCTCCTGTGTCCAGTTTTTTGTCTAAAGTCAGTTCTTCCTCAATATGATTCGTTGCAGCCGGTTGAGTATAGACTTTTGCTGAATTATTCCAGTTGTCTCCCGGCATCCATTGTGATATTTTAGGAGTTTCCAATGTTTTGCTCCATACAACTTCTTGAGTCTGGGAGTTTAGTAAGGCAATTTCTACTGGCCAGTCATAATAGAAGGGTGACGATCCTGTGTTGGTTACGTCAAATGATATTTTGAACGGCTCATCCGGCTTGATACTTGTCGGGTAACTGAAATTGGACAAAAGAAAGCGGTAACCCATTGTCTTTTGTAGTAATTCTGCATTGGGTTCGAAAGTCGGGTCATTGAAATTAGCCCAAGTGATACCTCCCAAGTGGTTACAATGCAGATCGCGTATTTGCTGGATGACGAGGTCTTGCGTTTGGGCATCTGCTACTACTTCTTCAAAAGATTTGAATTTATAGAGGCTTCCCCAGTTCCAGGTTATTTCTCCGCCTATGGGCTGAGTTTTCCAGCGGTCGCCGAGCTTTTTCATTTCTTCGTAGCCACGCACCTTTTCTTCATCAATAGCCCATGAATCCCAATAGATCCCGAATTCATAATCTTTAAACTCATACGCATAGCGAACCATTACTTTCTTGTTTTTGAAGGCAGCAGTAAAGGCATCTCCCAACACCTTTTCAATGCCCGGCAGCCAGGTACGGTTCTCTACATGATTGGGTTGGTCGTGAGGAGCCCATACTGTGGTGATATCCGGGTCGTGATGTTCCCCGAATTCGCCGATAATTCCCATTTCTACATATGCTACTCTAGGGTCATTGTCCCATGCTTGTCCGGCTTTCTCTACCAGTTTTTTCACTCTTTCCTGAAAAGTAGGGTGGCAATAGCCCCCAATAATAGGGGCGTTAAGATCGTCTTCATCGTACGTCTCTCCCGGAATGTCGCTTGGCCAATGCCAACCGTTCAGGTCGTCCGGGTTGTCTGTATGAGTGTTCTTGGCATATCCTCCGTGCCAAGGTTCCATCCATACGATATAGATACGTGGGATAACCTTGACATTGATATCTTCTACTCCCTGCCACCTGTGGTTACTGTAAGCTATAATCTTGTCGACACCGTCGCTTTCATTGTCCTCCAGCATATTCCATTGCATATATTCTTTAATGATAGAGCCGTAAGGATACGGATATTCGTCTCTTACCTTGTCATAGCCCGGGCCGAAGAATTCGCGTAAACCTTTCATCGGATTTCGTATCGCATAAAGATACTCTGCCGGATTGATTGTAACTCTTCCATCCTTTACTTCTACAGTTCCTCCTCCATCGATAGGAGGAAGTATGCCATGGTCCTCTTCTTTGCATGAATAAAAGAAGATACTCATCAATAGTCCTGTGATAAAAATAAATTTTTTCATGTGCTAAATGATTTATGTTAATATCCTTCGTTGTTTTCTGTGATAGCGTCATTGGCATCGACGGCTGCCTGTGGGATTGGGTATAGAACATGATAAGGCTGTATGGTGACTCCGGCATGGTCTTTCATATATTCGCCCAGTTTGCCGAAGCGGATTAAATCCCAGCGGCGCAGGTGTTCACAACATAATTCATGCAATCTTTCTTCCAGTACGATTTCGGCAAACTGTTCTTTATTCAGATTGTCGGCTGCTGTTATGGAAGTCAGTCCCGCTCTGCCTCGTACTTCATTCAAGGCATCATACTTATCATTACTTGTGTCATCAATGCTGTTCAGCGCTTCCGCTTTCATCAAAAGTACGTCTGCATAACGAATCATTGTAAAATTCAGATTATCATCTTCAATCACATTACCTGTTTCTGCGTCCCAGAATTTACCGGAAGAAGGAGGTGTCTGGGTGACACCTGCATATTCTGTGATGAAGAATGCCTTTTTACGTTTATCGGCGTTATCATAAGAATCATATAGATATTGTGTCGGACCGAATCCGCCCCAACCGCCAAAGTTGGTCGGGCCTCCTACATTACGAGGTCCCCAATATGAATGCTGGATGCTTCCTTCCAATCCCCACGAACCGGAATGCTTGAATTGAATTTCAAATATATTCTCATATTCCTGATTCTTGTTTTTTGGATCAAATATATCCTTTAGATTATCATACAGCTTGAATTTGCCTTCGAGCATCCGGCAGTATTTTAATGCTTCTCCCGGTTTTCCCCACTGAAGATAAATGCGTGCCAGCAGAGCTTGGGCTGCATAGGACGTAGCTCTTCCTTTATCTTGGGCATTCGGCCAGGAGGTAGGGAGCCCGAGAGCAGCTTCCATGTCCTGGGTAATCAGTGTATAAACTTCGTCAACCGTGGCACGCGGTTTCATTATCTCACTTCTATCAATGGATGATTTTGTCCATAAAGGAACCCCGCCATACATTCTCACCAGGTCAAAATAGTAGATCGCTCTTAAAAAACGGGCTTGCATAATCATGGAACTATGGAGATCTGCACTGACTGCATCCGAAGGCATATCAATAACTGCATTACAACGTTTGATACCTTCGTAACAGAGCCGGTAGTGATTGTCCAGAAATTCGTGTGAAGCGGAAAAAGTATAATAATGTAATTGGGAATAAGCCGCCCAACCCATATCAAACGGAATTACTTCATCTGTACCGAATTCAGTAAGGGTAATGGTATATTTTCCGACAAAGACTTCTTGGAGCGTGCCATAAGCGGCATAAAGAGTTTGTTGCCAGTCTTCCGGTTTTTCATAAGCATTTTCCGGTGTCAGTACACTTTGAGGTGTCAAGTCAAGAAAGTTGTCGCAACTGCATAATGTCAGGCAGCTGAAAGCTAATATTAATAAATATTTTTTCATAATGTTTCTGTTTTTAGAAGTTAAGAGAAATACCACCGATAAAGCTACGGGCGTTCGGATAAGGATTGGTATTGTCGCTGGACTCTACGTCAAATCCTGTAAATTCAGTAGCTGTGAATAGGTTCTGTACAGAGAAATAAACCCTGATATTTGAGGCTTTGATATTTCTGATGACACTTTTCGGCAAGCTATAACCAATTTCCAGATTACGAAGGCGCAGGTAATCACCTTTTTGGAGATTGGCGTCAGTACCGTCTCCGTTAGCATAAGCGCTACCAACTCGCGGGGCCGGATATTTGTTATTCGGCCGGTCCTGTCTCCAATAATATTTGTAATAGTTTTCACTCATGTTTCCCCATACATTGAAAGAGTTGAGGTAACGGTTCAGTGAATTATTGATTTTATGTCCTCCTGCAAAAGTAAAGAATGCGGTAAGGTCAATACCTTTATATGAGAATGTATTGGTAAAGCTACCGTAATATTTGGGGGTGGAAACTCCGCAGAAATCACGGTCTTCTCCGTTGATAACATAGTCTTTCTTAGAATCCAGAATCTTGCGGTCACCGGGTCGGGCATTGTATTTGGCAGCTTCGGCAGCTTCGTTCGTTTGCCAGATACCTTCGGATTTTAATAAGTAGAATTGCCCGATAGGACGTCCCACAAACAATGTTTTATTGACGTCTTGTTTGCCGTCGTAAAGTTCTTTGATCTTGTTGTTATTATAAGAAATCATGAAGGCTGTCGTCCATAAGAAGTCTTTGGTGCTGATGTTGACTGTGTTCAACGTAAATTCGATACCTTTGTTATCGATTTTACCGATATTGGTGAGTGAAGTGCCGAAACCGGATTCCAGTGGAAGGGGGACTTCCCATAGCAGGTCGGTCGTACGTTTATAATAAGCTTCAATCGTACCGGCTATCCGGTTGTTGAATAACCCGAAGTCAATACCTAAGTCTAGTTGGTTGGCTTTTTCCCAAGTCAGTTCCGGGTTCGAGATGGAAGTTTGTACAGAACCGGTTACCAGATTATTTCCTAAGACGTAATTGGCTGAAGCACTTCCGAGGGCAATTGTCGGAGCATAAGCGAAATCTCCGATATTCTGGTTGCCCAATTTTCCGGCGCTGATTCTTAACTTCAGGTTGCTGATGACCGGAGCGTTTTCTTTGATGAAACTTTCTTCAGAGGTACGCCATGCAAGAGCCAGTGACGGGAAGAATCCCCACCTGTGTCCCGGGGCAAAACGGGAAGAACCGTCGCCGCGCATGGTCAATGTTGCCAGATAGCGGTTGCTGAAATTATAATTGAATCGTCCGTAGAAAGACACCAGGGAAGAGGGAACTGCATACGAAGAGTTCGGCCCATGTTCTTCCGCTCCTTGCAAATTGTAATACTTGAGAATGGATGACAACTTTTTAGAGTCGGCGGTAACTTCTTCATAGTCAGTCCGGGAAGCTGAGAAACCAGCCATTGCAGAAAATTGATGTTCTTTGTTGATATCAAATGAATAAGTGGCAGTGTTCTCTGTTTGCCAGTATCTTTTTTTATTCGACATTACATTGGCATGGCCGCCAGCCGTATAATGTTGTCCCATACGTCCGTCCTCGTAAGTATTTACTTTGTAAAAGACAAGCTCTCCACCGTTGTCGGAACGCAATTTCAAGTTCTTTATCGGTTCTATCTCAATGTAGGCGGAACCTACGAATCTGGATTTGAGTGTGGCTTTGTCAAGCAAGTCGACAATGGCTACCGGATTTGCTTTCGTGTTGAGGAAACCATCGAAATATTCTCCGTCTTCGGTATAAATAGGAGCTGTCGGCTGTGAACTAATGGCGCTGAACATAGTTCCGTATCCCGAATCTGCTTCTTCGTTGATATTCATGAGTTTAGACTCGACGACATTGAAACGTACACCGTATCTTAACCACTTGTTTAGTTTGGCATCCATATTATATCGAACGGTCAGTTTATTGAAAGACGAGTTTTTGACCGTACCTTTCTGGTCATACCAGTCTACTCCCAGAAAGTGTTGTATATCGTTCTTTCCTCCGGAAATTGAGAAGTTATAGTTCTGGTATTGCCCGTTTTGGGTAACAGCATCCTGCCAGTCGGTCGATTCGCCACGACTTAGCAAGCGTAGTTCTTCTGATGTCCATTTGTAGTTAGGCTGGGCAATGGATACTAATTCATAATATTGCTGTGCGTTCATCAAATCTTGCTTGTTCAACATTCGTTGCGTACCGAAAGAGGCATTCAGGGAGATTTTGGCTTTTCCGCTTGTACCTTTCTTGGTAGTCACGAGTACTACACCATTAGAACCTCTTGAACCATAGATAGATGCGGAAGAAGCGTCTTTTAAAATCTCGATAGATTCAATATCACCGGATGATAAATCCTGCAAACCACCTTGTACAGGAATACCGTCGACGATATATAACGGCTCACTGCCGGCCCGGAGCGAACCTACTCCGCGAATAACGACAGAAGCATCCCCACCCGGTTTTACGGAGCCGGTAGTTACTTGCACACCGGCGGCAAGTCCTTGCAGGGCAGTTGTCACTGTTCCTACTTTGGAGTTGGTAAGATGTTCCGATTTGATAGAGGCAACAGCACCCGTCAAATCGCTCTTCTTGGCAATACCATACCCGATTGCCACTACTTCGTCCAAGTTAATGGCGTCTGCCGCCATTTGTATATTAATGATATTTTGCTTTCCTACGGTAACTGATTGTTTTACCATGCCCACGAAAGTAAACTCCAGGACATTTCCTCTTTTGGCTTTGATGCTGTAGTTTCCGTTTGCATCACTTACGGTTCCTGTTTGAGTACCTTTTATGGTTATAGATACACCTGGCAATGTTTCATTACTCGTGTCGGTAACGGTTCCTCTGATGTTGATTGTCTGTGCATGTAATACACTGACAAAAAAGATGGCTATAAATAATATAATGTGTTTTTTCATGACGCTTATTTTAAAGGATTGTTAGTTAATAGGCCCGGATAGGAAGAACACCAATTTTCCAACCGCTTTTTGAGCAGATTTCCGAAACGATATTAGTCTCTTCGTAGAAATTCACATAATAGGCAGACCAACCGGCTTCTCCGTCACCTTCGCTTGAGGTCCAGTAGTTGTTTGCCGGAATATTGACTCCTTTTTCTGCTAATAAACTTTTCACCTTGAATACTTCGATCAGCTCTTCTCTGGAAGGGAGGAACCAGTCGGCATATACGGCATTTCCTTCAGTGACACTATTGTCCAGACAAAGTTGGGCGGCAATTTTGACTCCTTGCCACTCGGGCCAGTTGTTCGCACCCTGTAATGCATTGAACTTCTTGACTATATTTTGAGTGTTTGTATAGCCGCTTCCCATACTTTGGCTCGTTCCGGCCGCATCCGACGGATTTACTTCCGGTCCGAATTGTTCTGTGCCCGTACCGATATTACTCATGTTTACGATATATCCGTGTGCCTTTGTGGCATCTACCCAGAATACAACACCTCCTCCAAGCTTGTCTCCTACATTCGTCTCGATAGTGATTGTTCCAAGATTACTTTTCCGTTCTCCTCTGACAATCATGATAGAGTTTACTCCGTATAATCCTTCCGGAAGTATAAATTCTACTCCTTCTTCATTAAGAGTTAATGGCAGATTGTATTCGACACCTGCCGGATAGAAAGAAGCATATAATACGGCAACATCCCCTGCTTCAAATCCTTTTCCCTGAATCTCGACTTTGCTCTTGGGCTGCACATTGCCCGAAGGGAGAACAATATCAGTGATAGGAACAACGAAAGGCACTTTGAAAGTTCCGTTTAAAACGGTCTGTTTCCCTGCTCTTTCAATTATTATGGTATACTCACCGCCTGCTTCCATTGGGACGATAAACTTCAGGTAACTATCTGTAACCTCGGTGACTTCTACCTTTTCTTTCTGGTTGGTAGCGTTACTTAAATAGACTATATCTTCTTTTGCAAATCCGAGTCCGTTGATTTGCGCCACCTGACCGGGGATGATGTCATTTTCCGAAGGAAATTTTATTTCCTTTAGAATGGGAGCTATAGGGGTAGCGGTGTGTTCGTCGTCGCTATCACAACTATAAAAGTTGCATACTATCAATCCCGATAAAATAGGGATGAGTAGTCGTTTCAAATAGGTTTTCATGGTTCATTAAATTTAAAAGTTGAACGATAAGGCTAATTCTTTTTCAAGCATGAAGTGCTTCACTTCATCGAGAGTGGGAATAGACGGTTGTGCACCCGAACGTGTGACTGCAATGGCGGCCGCAGTGTTAGCAAAGTTGAGTGCTTCCTGATCTATTTCTTTCTTGGCACAAACGACTGCCAATGCGCCGCAAAAAGTGTCGCCTGCGGCGATCGTGTCGATCGCATTTACTTTGCAACCGGAAAGCTGGATTGTTTCTTTAACATTTTTCATGTACACACCTTGGCTTCCCAGTGTGATTACGACATTGCTTGTACCCGCTTTCAGCAATGTTTCAGCAATTTTCTCGAGATTGTTATCTGTATACTCAATTCCTGAGATGAATGAAGCTTCCAGCTCATTGACGACTAGTATATCAATGGCTTTCATCAGCTCCTCATCAATCAGACAGGCGGGTGCGGGGTTGAACAATTACCTTTTTACCTTTTTGCTTTGCCGATAGAGCTTATTTTTTTAATTGTTTCGTAAGGAATCTCAGCCTGCATGACGATGATATCAGCTTCATCGATTACTTCTGAGAAATGGGTAATTGAACCGGGTAGTAAAGAATAGTTAGCTCCGGGAGCTACTGCAATGCAGTTCTCACCACTGTGGGCCACAAAAATAAGTGCGGTTCCTGTGGGATGATTGACATCATCAATAATGTAATCGGTGGTGATACCTTCTTTTTTAAAGTGATTTTTTAAAATATCCGCGTACATATCATTCCCCAAAGAGGTGACAAACGTCACAGAGCCGCCAAGCCTGGCTGCCGCCACAGCCTGGTTGGCTCCTTTGCCTCCGAGGGACTGCATGAAATTTGCATCTCCGACTGTTTCGCCGGGTGCCGGGAGATGGCTGACTTGTGCAACCATGTCGATGTTTGAACTTCCAATAACTACTACTTTCATTTGAATCAGATTTATGTGATAGACCTAGGCTTTTCTTTATTCTATAAGTTGACTTCCCTTTTGTATGGAATAGCACTCTGGGCACCGATACGTGTGACGGCAATGGCAGCCGCTGCATTTGCGAATTTTACGGATTCGGCCAACGAATGTCCTTGAGATAGATAAACACTGAATGCTCCACAGAAGACATCTCCTGCTCCGGTAGTATCGATTGTTTCTACTTCTTTAGCAGGAATCATGGTATATTCGTCCTTTTCTTTCACATAGGCTCCGTCTTTTCCCAAAGTGATGACTACATTTTCTATTCCTTTCTCTCCGATAGCTTTAGCTGCCCGATGCGCACTTTCGATATCCATTACTTTAATTCCCGATAGCATTTCTGCTTCAATGCGGTTAGGTAATATAGTATGTACATTATTTAAAAAGGAGTTGCTCAAAGTAGAGGCAGGTGCCGGGTTGAGTATTATTTTCTTGCCGTATCGGTTGGCAATAGTAGCAGCGTACTCTACTGTATCGATTGGAACTTCAAGCTGCATAAGTATAATATCAGCTTCCTTGATTTTTTCTTCAGCCTTGTTGATATCTTCTGTTGAAAGCGAACGGCTGGCACCAGGTGCTACAATAATACTGTTTTCACCAAACGAATCGACAGAAATAAGAGCTACTCCTGACGGGCTTTTCTGATCGGTGAATATAAATTCAGTATTGATTTTCTCAGATCTGTATATTTCCAAAGCTTGCAGCCCGAATAGATCGTAACCAATCTTGGAGATAAAGGTGACTTCCGCTCCCAACCGGGCTGCTGCGATTGCCTGATTGGCTCCTTTTCCTCCGGGGTTCATATAGAAAGTTCCACCTAGAATGGTTTCTCCGGGGACAGGTAGTCTGTTGGCTTTCACAACCATATCGGTATTACAGCTTCCGATAACTACGATTTTGGGTCGATTGCTAGATATAGTTTCCATAATATTAATAATTAAGATGATGCAAATAAAAGAAATAATAATGCTTTGAGTTTTACATTAATACTTCATTTATATAATTTCAAATTAGGTATATAACTATCTGTTATACCTTTTATAGGTAAGTTGATATTTATGATATTTAGTGGATTTATATAATTTAAAATGGATAAATCTAGGAGTGAAAGAACTGTTTCTTGCATTAGAAATATAGATAATAGACTTTATCTTTTTAAAATTCTTTTGCATTTGTACGCTGTTTGAGGACTTCGGAAAGGTTCTCTTTTCGTATTTTTGATTCTATCCATGCGGTAAAATCAAAAATACGTAATAACTGATTTTCATATTTATCATTGTACAATTCCCGGATTTCCGGATAGAGTTTTTCCAAAAAAGCTTCTCTGTCTTTTCGCAGAATGGGCAGGTTACTTTTATTTAAGAACCATAAAACAATGTGTTCGGTTTTAAAGGTCTGCTCTTTGGGAGAAGATAAATTACGGGTAATGGAACGGGATTCGTATCGTATTAGTTCAAATTCTTGTGTTTCATAGTAAGCTATAAGACGTACCAGACGAATGGTTCTCATCAATGGCAGGTACTTGATGTTATGGTCTACAATGGCGTTACTGATATATTTTTTTGCGGCTTTGTAGTTCTGGTTACCGATGTGTATGAGGGTCGTATAGAGAAATAGCTCGCTTTTACGAATCGGGCTTAACCATGCTTCTTTATCGTAGAGAGTTTCCTTATAACGGTTCATTAGTTCTGTGCATTTTGGAAAGTCTCCTCTGTCTAGATAAGGAAATAGCTCATATTGAAAGAGTAAGCAGGTTGCGTTTATTTTGAATTCAAGTGAAGAATCTTCTACAATTAGTTTCCTTAATTTCTCCAGAAAGTAAGGCATTTCCTCATAACCGCCTACTGTCCGTAAACTTCCTAGCACTCCTTCGAGCACGGACAAGTAATAGATGGGGGGATTTGACCAAAATTGATGATTCTGTTCGAATAATAGGTTGAGCTCTCTATATGAATTTAAAGCGGCCCTGTAATCTCCTGCCCCCATTAAATAATTTGCCTGGAAGAGTTTATGATTTCGTGTCAACTCAAAATTACCTTCTGAATCAGAGGAAGCGGCTATATAGAGTTCATTGACCATAAGGTCATTCATATCCTGTTTTTGTTTGGATGTCCGGATGGAGCCAATGTGAGAAAGACGATATTTTAATAAGTTGTGTAAAGACGATTGTTCCGTGATTTTCCGGATTTTCTTTAGTGCTTCGTTCTGAATAAAATGCTTATGGAAAAGCTCTTGTTCCGTCATATTGGGGAAGTTTAGTCGAAGCAGGTATTCTAATTCTAACTTTAGTGCAAGGGTCAGTATTTCATTGTTTTCGTAAAATTGTGCCTGTTTGATGGTATCAGATAAGATTTCGAAACATTCCTCAAACAGTGAACGCTCATACAACATACGAGCCTTACATAAATTGTTCAATAGATCATAATAGACATCTTTCTTTTTGCGTAAAGTGAGCAGAGTTTCTACCAGTTTTTCATATAAATATTGGATAGACACTTCAAAAGAACCATTTGGCCGACGTTTATAGAACTCATCTTTTACCAGATTTCCATTTGGCTGTTTACTCTTTGTGATAATATCATAAATGACCAGATAGTCTTTCTCCTCCTTGTCTTTGACCACTTGCAAAGAGAAGTGTTTTTTTTCTTGATTTTGAGAGAGAGTATATGAGAGATATAACAGAATCAACTCTTTTCATGGAGGTTCTTTCAATTGGTATTAGGCTGCAATAATCGGGATTTTCTGTGAGAAAAACAAGTGATTTCAAGAAATAACAAATCCGACTTAAGCAAACTCAAGCCGGATTTGTCTCTAAATATTAATGAATGATACGTTGCTTATGCTGCCGGATCCGGTGCTTCTCCGCTACCACCTCCTTCTCCTTTATCGTCTCCATTACCATCATCAGGGGTAGTGGAGCTATTGGTTTTCGAACTATCCAACTTCTGGATACTGATCGATTTTATCATACCTTTAAACAAATTTCCTGGAGTGAAAATAATTTTACGGTTTCTCAGGGATTCCGTAGTTACTCCTTTTTCATCATCCTGACTTTTACATCCGAAAGAAGGACGGAAAGTTCCGAATTCTCCAAGGCTCACCGAAGCTCCGATCTCCATATACGTTATCAGTGAATCAATCAATCCGTCGAGTACGGATTTTACAGTACCGCGTGGAACGAATCCAACTTTTGTTACCTGGTCGCATAGCATTTTAAAATCAACAGTAACCACGTTGAATGGTCTAGCTACATATTTTTCAGCTTTTTCCTTATCAAAGCCAAAGGTTGTTTTCTTGACTACATATTTCAGTGCCATAATTTTTAATAGTTTTAATCGTTAGTAAATCTAGTTATTATTTTGTGATCACGATGCAAAGATATGGTATCGGAATTTGCTGTGCAAGCAATTTTGAAGAAGTGCGTTAATAAAATAATTAATATTGATCCAATCGATTGTTTTATAGTTGTTTGTGTGTTTATTAATCTTTACATTAATGCGATTGGTTATATAAATAGATGCTTTAGCCTGTTTTTCTCGGAAGATTATTCATCCAAATACTGGCAATGCACATAAAAATAGCCTACTTATACATTTCTATAGATTAAAATTTTAACTAGCAGTAATTTTTAAGTTTGCCGATGTGCAGAAAGAAGCAAGGATAAAAATATCTTTGGAGGAAATGCCAATTATCTTTTTAAATATACCACCGTCTTGCCTCCTCCGTATTTTCGTATGATTCCCTCTTTTAAATAGCTATTTAACAGCTCGGTTGCTTTGTACCTACTTATGCCGGCCAGCCTCGTAAAATCGACACAGGTGATACAACCTTGCTCGTCCAGATGTTGCATAAGGAGGCTACGGCATTTGTCTTCATCGGGATTGCCATTGCTTCGGTAAGGTGATTCCATGCGTTCCAGCGGCAATGGTTCCAAACTCTCACGGAATTTCTTGTTGATGCGGAGGTTTACTTTATTTAGGTGGATGGAAGGAGAGCGGATTTCTTTCTTCTCCATTACCGGATGGTCGCATTTCAGCGATAAGGAGAAATAACCTAATTCTCCGACTTCCACAATCCAGCCTTGTTTCAACCAATGTTGTAACTCATCGGTGACTGCTTGCAAGCATCCTTCAATGGTGGCCTGACTGAAGCCGTTACTTTTAGATACTAATTCTATAAACTTCTTAGCATCAAGAGTTCCTGATGGAATCACTCGTGCGTGAAGTGGTTGCTGCTCATCCTTTTTTTGTGGGTTGCCACTGGCATAAAGATCGTAATAAACACTCATGTCTTATTTTGTTTTTAGTTATTCAGTAAATATTGTCTCCGGCTACATGATTTTATTCGTTTGACTATAGTCATTTAAAACGTTGACTATAGTGCTTCTTTTATTTGACTATAGTCTATCGAAAGAAACACTATAGTCAAATGAATTAATTTGTGCACTCAAAGATATTAATTATTTCAGGTAAAGACACTAATTTATGCATTAAATGAGAAAATACTATCTACCCCTTTATATTTTCTTTTAAAAACGATACCTTTAAAGTGTTTTCTTTCTTTTTTATCAAGTATGGATTGATTTCCGGCAAGTTCTCCTATATTTCCCGAATTAATATTCATTAACTTATTTGCCGTAATACTTTTTAATATCTCTTGTGTATTAGCTAATAGATATTGAACTATTAACTTTAAAGACTAATATTATGGAAAAAGATTCTCCTTTTTCATCCACCGGCAGAAGGTGTATTGTAACCCTAATGTGCATATTTGTCACTGCTTTTGTTTATGCACAACAGCAAAAAATATCGGTTAGTATCAAAGAGCTTCCTCTTAAAGAAGCTATCAGTCAGATAGCAGAGAAGGCATTGATGAATGTAGCCTATAGCAAAGAATTTGTGGATACGAGTAGGAAAGTGTCATTGGAGGTAAAAGACACAGATGTAAACAAAGCACTAACTCTTTTGCTAAAAGGGACTAACATTGGGTTCCGTTTCCTGGATGACAGTATTTTATTTTATAATAAAGAATATCAAAATAAAACTGACCCTGTTGATTCGCAAGGAGAGAAAAAGGAACTGTATGTGAAAGGTAAAGTTACTGACGAGAATACGGAACCGATCATCGGAGCCACCGTATCGGTAAAGGGATCGACTACGGGTACAATCACCGATATCAATGGTCAGTATTCCATCAAGGTACCCTATGGAAGTACACTTCGGTACTCATACGTCGGCTATCGTGAAGAAAGCGTCATAGCGAAAGCAACGACAGTAAACGTGGTGATGAAAGAAAATGCTGTCAGCCTGGAAGATGTAGTAGTTGTAGGCTATGGCGTGCAAAAGAAAGTGAATGTAACAGGTGCCGTATCTATGGTTAAAGCGGAGGCTATTGAGAACAGGCCTATAACTAACGTAACTACAGGGCTGCAAGGATTGTTGCCTGGAGTTAGTATTGTTTCCTCTTCGGGGCAGCCGGGTGCTGTGCCCAGCATCAACATTCGTGGTACGGGAACCATCAATAGTAGTACAGCACCTTTGATCTTGATTGACGGAGTAGCCGGGGGAGACATTAACTTATTGAATCCTTCGGACATCGAAAGCGTATCAGTACTGAAAGATGCCGCCTCATCAGCTATTTATGGAGCACGTGCCGCTAACGGTGTTATTCTTGTAACGACTAAAAAGGGAGAAAAGAAAGAGCGCGTAGTATTCCAATATAACGGATATGCCGGATTCCAGACTCCCACAGCATTGCCCGAACTTGTTAATGGAAGGGAATACATGGAGCTCTCCAATGAAGCCATGAGTGCTGCCGGATTTTCCAAGCCCTATACACAAGAGGCTTTCGATAAATATGATTCGGGACTGTATCCCAACGAATATTCCAATACTGACTGGATTGACAAAATATACAAAAGCCGGGCTTTTCAAACGGGGCATAATGTGAGCGCACGGGGGGGAAGCGAGAAAACCGGATTTTTTATGTCGTATGGTTTTCTGGATCAGGATGGACTGGTTGTAGGTGACGGATATAGTTCCAAAAGACATAATGCGCGTATCAGTGTAAACACGGAGGTATATGATCGTTTGAAACTGACCGGACAGATGAGCTATGTCGATTTCTATAAAAAGGACTTAGGTTATAGCGGCACATCAGGAGTATTCCGCCTGTCACAGCGTATGTCTCCGTTACTTCCCGTCATGTGGCAAATTCCTGATGAGAATGGCCGGATGGTAGATAGTGAGAACTGGTCGTACGGTTCGGTACGTAACCCCTTGCAGGTAGCCTATGAGTCGGGAATGGAAGAACGGAAAACTCGTGTGCTCAATGGTATTTTCAATGCAGATCTCAAAATTATAGACGGACTGAACGTAGGTATGCAGTACTCTGCAAATATATATACCCGCCAAGTGGATGAGTTTAACCCGAAGATGTTGTCTTATTACTCGGACGGTAGCCCGTTGAAAGCAAATGAAGATGCCAAGGACTATATCTCACAAAGCCATCTCGACGTTATGACCCAAACGCTGCAATTCACCCTGAACTTTAATAAAACCATAGGGCGCCACGAGTTAGGAGCATTGTTGGGATTTTCGCAAGAGTGGGAAAATAGAAGCACACTGGGTGCTACGCGTGATAATGTGATGGTTGAGGATATTCACGTTATTAGTGCCGGAATGATTAATTTTATGAATAGCGGAACAAAAGACGAGTGGGCTTTACGTTCTTACTTTGGTCGTGTCAACTATGCTTTTGACGGTAAATACCTGTTTGAAGCTAACCTGCGCGCCGACGGAACTTCGAGATTTGCCAAAGGCAATCGTTGGGGATATTTCCCATCGTTCTCGGCAGGATGGAACTTCTCACGTGAAAAATTCATGGAGTTCGCTACTTCGGTATTGAGCTCGGGTAAGCTGCGTGCTTCCTGGGGTGAGTTGGGAAATCAAAACATTCCCGGTAATTACTACCCTTACTTGTCACCTATCATAACCGAAGAGTCTTATCCTATCGGAGCTTCTAATACACCTGTTATGGGACTTTGGCAAAACAAAATCGGTAATCCCGACATCAAGTGGGAAACCATCCGCATGCTTAATTTCGGGGTAGACCTTAGTTTTTTGAACAATAGACTGAATGTGGACTTTGATTGGTATAAGAAAGAAAATATTGATGCATTGGTTCGTCCCGATGTTCCGGCTATTGTCGGGGTTTCCAGTAGTAACGTAGGTTATGTCAATCTTGGTAAGATTGATGTCAAAGGATGGGAACTTAATCTGTCATGGCGTGATAAGATCGGAAGTGTAAATTACAATCTCGGGTTCAATCTGTCGGACGCCCGTAATAAGATTACCGATTTGGGTGGAACTCCGGAGTCGCTGACCAGTACGGCTTCCGGTTCGTATCGTCGGGTAGGTGATCCGATAGGTGCTTTCTATGGTTATCTGACTGATGGGCTGGCGCAAGTGTATGACTTCGAATCGGTGAATACAACTACAGGTAAGTACCAGAAACCAAAATTTCCTCTTGTTGCATCACAAAACGGCATTGTACAGCCCGGAGATATTAAGTATCGGGACATCAGTGGTCCTGACGGCGCTCCCGATGGGGTAATTGATGACTACGACAAAGTGGTGTTTGGCGAGAAAGAGCCCCATTACACTTATGCAATCAAGGGTGGTTTGGAATGGAAAGGCATTGATTTCAGTTTCTATTTGCAAGGCGTAGGCAAAGTTGCCGGTTACCTTGAGGATGAGGCTCGGCATGCGTTTATCAATGACTACTCAATCCCTAAAAAAGAGCATCTTGACAGATGGACGCCTATGAATCCAAATGCTTCTTATCCCAGACTTTATCAGTCGCAGGAGCACAACAGACTCTTCAGTGACTACTGGAAAGAGGATGCATCGTACTTGCGCCTGAAGAATATTCAGATAGGTTATCGTTTTCCTGCCCGAATGGTGGCACCTCTTGGTATTAATAGTCTTAGAGTATATGCTTCGGCAGATAACTTGTTTACTAAAACCGATTACTTCGGAGCTTATGACCCTGAAGTGAGGACCACCAGCGGAGATGTCTATCCGCAAGTAAAAACCTATGTTTTTGGATTATCAATAACATTCTAACCTATTAAACGACTATAAAGATGAAATACTCAAAATACTTTTTAATCATTGCTTTCTTTGGTATAGTTACCTCATGTAGCGATTTTCTGGATAGAACGAACCCTAACGAGCCGGACAATGTAACATTCTGGGTAAATGAAGATCAGCTTAAAAATGCCTTGCCTCCCTGTTACGAAGCTTTACAAAAAGACTATCTCGTGAATTGGAGTGAATCGACGGCCGAAACTGTTATGTGGGGGAATATTACTAGTGGACTAAGTAAGGTTTCGGGAGGCAAGCACTCTTATACTGACGGCTTCCCCTTCACTACCTATTGGACAGGAGCGTATAGCTATATTTATCGCTGCAATAATTTTCTGGACAACTATAATAAAGCGCAGGTAGCTCAAAATAAGAAGGACGTTTATGCTGCAGAAGTAAAAACCATCCGGGCGCTTATGTACTTTTACCTCACGACATTTTGGGGTGATGTACCTTGGGTAGGAGAAGTCATCCAGCCCGAAGATGCATATATCGAACGTACTCCCAGAGAGAAAGTCATTGACCAGCTCGTCGAGGATTTGAAATGGGCGGCAGAGCGCATGCCTGAAGAAAGGTATACAGGCGACAAACTGGGAAGACTCGACCGCTGGGGCGCTTTAGCCATATTGGCACGTATTGCCTTGCAAAACGAAAGGTGGGAACTGGCTGCAAAAACGAGTGAATATATCATCGAAAACAGTCCCTATGGCCTGTATGAATATGAAAAACTATTTCATCACGAAGGGGATGTCGAGAATGATCCGAAAAATATCGAAGCCATCGTATATAGCCTTTTTGTACCTGAAATCCGTACACAAAGTCTGCCCAATGAAACTTGCAGTCCGACAGACTATATACGCCTCAATCCAACGAAGTCATTAGTGGATGCTTATCTGTGTACAGACGGTAAACCGGCAAAAACCGGATTGGAATATTATAAAAAGACCGGTGTGCAGACCTCATCGTTATACAAGTCGCCTGAAGAGCATTATGTGGATTATTTCCAGAACAGAGATCCTAGAATGAAGATGACTTTATATGCTCCGGGTGACAAATGGCCGGGAGGAGATGACGGTGATCCTGATACGGATAAGGCCAACGAGATATTTAATCTGCCTCGTTTTGCTTCATTGCAAGATAATAACCGTGTGGGGGCAAATAGCCGTACAGGTTTCTATCTGAAAAAGTATAACGATATTGATTTGGCCGGTTCGAGTGTGGGTGGGCATGGGAATCTCAATGTCATCCGCTTTGCCGAAATCTTGCTGATTTATGCCGAAGCCACTTTCGAACTACAAGGCAAGAAACTGACACAAACACAGATTGATTACTCCATCAACAGGCTTAGAGATCGTGTGAATATGCATCGTATGAACCTTGACGAACTTGGCGCATGGGGGATGGATCTCGAAACCGAATTGAGAAGAGAACGTCGCATTGAGTTGGCAGGTGAAGGAACAAGATACGCCGATGTGATGCGCTGGCGTGAAGGCGAACTTCGCTTTGGACGTGCCATCACCGGTCCCAGCCTGAAAGTTTGTATGAATGATTTGGGCGCCAACCCGTATCCCGATACCGGAGTAGATGAGTTTGGTGATGTTATCTACGAAAAGTCTACCGCGGAAGGCGGAGCACGCTACTTCGACGCAACGAAACATTATTTGTGGCCCGTGCCTAATCCCGAGCGTCAGAAGAATCCTCTGTTAGGACAAAATCCGGGCTGGGAAAAGTAATCATAAAAAAATAGAAACCATGTATTCAATGAAGAAATATTTATTATTGTTTTTATGCCTGACTTTGGGCGTTGCCTATGCGCAAGATACTCTACGGGTGCGGGTAATGACCTATAATTTAAGATTTGGCGAACTGGCATCTTTAGAGGAACTTGCTCATCACATCAAATCCTTCAAACCTGATTTTGTGGCGCTTCAGGAAGTGGATAGCAAAACAGACCGTAAGCGTACCCCGCATCAGAAGGGGAAGGATTTTATATCCGAACTTGCCTATCATACAGGGATGTTTGGGCTTTACGGAAAAACGATTGACTATTCTACCGGTTATTACGGTATTGGGATGTTAAGTAAATATCCATATATTTCTGTCCAAAAGATAATGCTGCCCCATCCGGTCAAAGAGCATGAGAGGCGGGCCATGCTGGAGGGATTATTCGAAATGGGTAATGATACCATTGTTTTTACCTCTACGCATCTGGACGTCAACTCTCAAGAAACACGGGCGGAGCAAATAAAATTTATTACCGGGCATTTCAAAAATTATAAATATCCTGTAATTTTGGGAGGTGATTTCAACGCGCGTCATTACTCGGAGGCAATACGTGGTATGGATAGCTGGTTTGCTGCAAGCAACGATGATTTTGGAATGCCGGCATGGAAACCTGTGATTAAGATCGATTACTTGTTTGCTTACCCGCAAAAAGGATGGCGTGTGATTAGTACACAAACTGTTCAGTCGCTTTTGTCAGACCATTTACCGATTATTACGGAACTGGAATATGTGAAAGAAGCATCGAAGAAAAAATATTGATACTCACTTATAACATTTATGATTTTCTATGATACATACAATAATCAAGTATTTATTGATTTCAACAACGCTTTTTTTCTGCTCATGCCACAAGCCTAAGACGGATATTATCACCCCCGCCAAACAGTTAATAGAACGTCAGATTGGGGAAAGAGCACAGTCTATCCACTTTGAATATATCGAACCATCCGACGGTAAAGATATATTCGAAGTGATAGCAAGCGACGGCCGGCTTACCCTAAGGGGAAGCAGCTCCGTTGCTATCTGTTACGCTTTTCATACGTACATGAAAGAGGCCTGCAAGAGTATGAAAACATGGAGCGGTGAACATATAACGTCGGTGATGCCGTGGCCCGATTATGAATTGTATGAACAGGTGTCCCCTTATGAGTTGCGTTATTTCCTTAATGTTTGTACATTCGGCTACACTACTCCTTACTGGGACTGGGAGCGTTGGGAAAAGGAAATTGACAGGATGGCTCTTTATGGTGTAAATATGCCTTTGGCTACTGTGGCCAGCGAAGCCATTGCGGAACGGGTATGGCTGCGTATGGGATTGAACAAAGAAGAAATCCGTGAGTTTTTCACTGCCCCCGCACACCTTCCCTGGCATCGCATGGGCAATCTGAACAAGTGGGACGGTCCCTTATCTGATGCATGGCAACAGAACCAAATCGCTTTGCAGCATCAAATCCTGACCCGTATGCGCGAGTTGGGTATGCAGCCCATAGCACCCGCGTTTGCAGGTTTCGTGCCGGAAGGATTCGTCCAGAAACATCCCGACACACAATTCCGGCACATGCGGTGGGGTGGTTTTGATGAAGAGTACAACGCCTATGTATTGCCACCGGATTCACCTTTTTTCGAAGAGATAGGCAAACTGTTTGTCGAAGAGTGGGAAAAAGAGTTTGGAGAAAATACGTATTATCTCTCGGATAGTTTTAATGAGATGGAGCTGCCTATCGATAAGGAAGATAAAGAAGCGAAATATAAGTTATTGGCCGAGTATGGAGAAACGATCTATAAATCAATTGCAGCCGGAAACCCGGATGCCGTTTGGGTTACACAGGGATGGACATTCGGATATCAACATTCATTCTGGGATAAAGAATCGCTTAAAGCCTTGTTAAGCAATGTACCTGATGATAAAATGATTATCATTGATTTGGGCAATGATTATCCGAAATGGGTGTGGAACACCGAGCAAACATGGAAAGTACATGATGGGTTTTACGGAAAGAAATGGATATTCAGCTATGTACCCAACTTTGGTGGGAAAAACACCATGACAGGAGACTTGGACATGTATGCTAGTTCCTCGGTCAAAGCATTACGTGCCGCAAATAAAGGTAACTTGATTGGGTTCGGTTCTGCCCCTGAAGGACTCGAAAACAATGAGGTTGTTTACGAACTGTTAGCCGATATGGGATGGTCATCAGACAGTATCGATCTGGACGATTGGATGAAGATATACTGTGAGGCCCGTTATGGGGGATATCCCGATGCCATGGAGGAAGCTTGGAAACTTTTTCGGAAGACAGCATATAGCTCTTTGTATTCATACCCCCGTTTTACCTGGCAAACTGTAATTCCCGATCAACGGCGGATCAGTAAAATTGACCTTAGTGATGATTATTTGCAAGCTATACGTTTGTATGTTAGTTGCGCTGACGAACTGAAAGGCTCTGAATTATACAGAAACGACCTCATAGAGTTTGTTTCGTATTATGTAGCGGCTAAAGCTGAAAATTTTTATAAGCAGGCCTTGAAAGATGATTCGGAGAATCGTGTTCTCGCAGCGCAACGTAATCTGCAACAAACTGTTGATTTGTTGATGGACGTTGACAAGCTATTGGCTTCTCATCCTTTATATCGATTAGAAGAATGGGTGGAACTTGCGCGCAATAGCGGAACAACTCTTCAGGAAAAAGATGCTTATGAAGCAAATGCCAAACGCTTGATTACAAGTTGGGGTGGTATTCAGGAAGATTATGCTGCCCGTTTCTGGAGCGGGCTGATTAAAGACTACTATATCCCTCGTATACAGCTCTATTTTACAAAAGACCGGAATAAAATCCGAGAATGGGAGGAGCAATGGATCACATCTCCCTGGAGCAACAGTACGACTCCGTTTGATGATCCGGTCAAGGCTGCATTGAATTTAATAGAGAAAACAAATAAGTGATAGCTTTTATGAAAAAGATTGTATTGGCATTCGACTCGTTTAAAGGTTCGGTCGGTTCTTTTGAGATAGCAAAAGCTGCCGAAAAAGCGATTCAGGAGGAATTACCCGACTGTCAGATTATACGTTTCCCCATAGCTGATGGCGGCGAAGGGACTACAGAAGCTTTATGCTCCGCCCTTCATGCCCAAATGGTGTCATGTCGGGTACATGATCCATTCATGAAGCCAATTGAAGTATCGTATGGTATCGTAAACAATGGTGCGATGGCTATTATCGAAATGGCCTCGGCCTGCGGTCTGCCATTGATTGATTCAAATCGAAGAAATCCCATGAAGACTACGACTTATGGAGTTGGAGAAATGGTTGCTGACGCATTAAAACGCGGGTGTCGGGAATTCATTATCGGGATCGGCGGAAGTGCTACGAATGATGCGGGAATAGGTATGCTGAAGGCTTTAGGTGCACGCTTTTTAGATAGCGGAAACGGTGAGTTGGAGCCTGTCGGCGAAAATCTGATAAAAGTCCATCAAATAGATATTTCCCAATTAAATCCGGCATTGAAGGAAAGTAAATTTACGATTGCCTGTGATGTTAGTAACCCATTTTTTGGAAAAGAGGGTGCGGCCTATGTATATGCTCCCCAAAAAGGGGCAAATAGTTTGCAAGTGATAGAGTTGGACAATGGGTTGCGGCATTATGCACAGGTGATAAAGGAATATACAAATATGGATATATCGCAGCTTCCCGGTGCTGGAGCAGCCGGAGGAATGGGAGGCGGTCTGCTTCCGTTTTTGAATGCAGAATTGCAATCCGGAATAGAAGTTATATTGAAAACGCTTCGTTTCGAGGAGGTCGTCCGACAGGCAGACCTGATACTGACCGGAGAGGGGAAGCTGGATCGCCAGACTTGTATGGGAAAAGCGCTGGACGGAATCTTACGTGTCGGTGAGAGATGTCAGGTTCCGGTGATAGCGTTGGGGGGAGCGGTCGAAGCCACCGAAGCGCTTAATAGGATGGGGTTTACTGCCGTACTGCCTATTCAACCTTTTCCGGTAACACTTGAAGAAGCGATGCAACCGGAGTTTACGAAAGAAAACATAGAGAGAACGGTGCGACAGGTGGTGAGAATCATAAAACAATTTACTAAATAATACTCAATGACAGCGATAGGCGCATTAATCGGGCTTTCATTATCCATACTGTTAATCATAAGAAAGCTTTCTCCGACATACAGTCTGATTATCGGAGCGATAGTCGGAGGGTTGTTGGGAGGACTATCTTTAAATGAGACCGTAACGGTGATGACCGAAGGAGTGAAAGAGGTCACCCCGGCGGTATTGCGGATTCTGACAGCCGGAGTCTTGTCAGGCATATTAATACAAACCGGAGCTACCACGGTCATCTCCAATGCGATTATAAACAAAATGGGTGAAAAACGGGTATTTATGGCATTGGCACTCGCAACGATGTTGCTTTGTACGGTAGGCGTCTTTATTGATGTGGCTGTGATAACCGTTGCGCCGGTGGCTCTTTCGATAGGCAAGCGTCTAAACCTGTCTCCATCTGTGTTACTTATTGCTATGATCGGAGGAGGTAAGTGTGGAAATATCATATCACCTAACCCGAACACCATTATAGCAGCCGGAAATTTTAATGCAGATCTATCGGCTGTAATGTTTGCCAATATTTTACCGGCAGTGATCGGTTTGTTTTTCACTGTTTTTGTTATTGTCCGTCTGATGCCTCAAACAGTGAAAAACAAAAAAACGATGATGCAAACAGAGGATAAAGAGGAAGAGAGAAATCTGCCTTCGTTAAGAACCAGTCTGATTGCTCCTGTTGTTACGATTGTTTTATTGGCATTACGTCCTGCGGCAGGAATCAATATCGATCCTTTGATAGCGTTGCCGGTAGGTGGTTTATGTGGTGCTATCTGTATGAAACAATGGAAAAACATTCTTCCGAGTATAGCGTATGGACTGCAAAAGATGTCTGTGGTAGCTATTCTGTTGATAGGAACCGGAACTATTGCCGGCATCATAAAGAACTCTTCTTTGAAAGACTGGATTCTTACAGGATTGGATCATGCTCATATTAGTGATGCATTGATTGCTCCTATATCAGGCGCGTTGATGTCGGCGGCTACCGCATCGACAACAGCCGGAGCAACACTGGCTTCTTCTTCGTTTGCTGAAACGATATTGGCTATAGGCATTTCTGCGGTTTGGGGGGCAGCTATGATTAATTCCGGAGCTACAGTTCTTGACCATTTGCCACATGGCTCGTTCTTTCATGCGACAGGAGGCGTATGCGAACTCAACTTTAAGGAACGTCTGAAGCTGATACCTTATGAATCGCTTATAGGGATAGTGTTAGCTGCCGGAACGACTATTTTATATATAATAAGTAATTAAAAGAATCAAATATTATGAATCCGAACAAACGGCTACTTTCGCTTGATGTACTTCGGGGTATTACTGTTGCCGGGATGATCTTGGTCAACAATACAGGAAAGTGCGGGTATAACTTTGCCGCTTTTGCACATGCCAAGTGGGATGGCTTTTCGCCGGCCGATCTGGTATTTCCGATGTTTATGTTCCTGATGGGTATTTCGACCTACATCTCCTTGTGTAAGTATAACTTCCAGTGTCGACCGGCCATTGCGAAAATCATAAAAAGAAGTCTCTTATTAATATTTATAGGTCTGGTTATGGAGTGGTTCATTACATCAATCGATAGTGGTAACTATTTTGATTTGAGTCAGCTCCGGTTGATGGGAGTTATGCAACGGCTTGGGATTTGTTATGGTATTACAGCCTTATTGGCCGTAACAATACCGCATAAGCGTTTTATGCCATTAGCTATTATCTTGCTGGTTGTCTACTTTATTTTTCAGTTATTTGGAAACGGATTTGAAAAAAGTGTGGATAATATCGTCGGCATGATTGATTCGGCTATTTTAGGGGCTAACCACATGTATCTTCAGGGCCGCCAGTTTGTCGATCCCGAGGGGATACTTAGCACGATTCCCGCTGTGTCTCAAGTGATGATCGGTTTTGTTTGCGGAAAGATAATCATTGACATTAAAGACAATGACCGCCGGATGCTGAATCTATTTCTTATAGGTACCACGCTGTTGTTTGTCGGCTATTTGTTAAGCTATGCCTGTCCTTTGAACAAACGTTTGTGGTCTCCTTCGTTCGTTTTGCTCACTTGTGGGATTGCGGCATTGTCATTGGCATTGCTGCTTTATATCATTGATGTGAAGCAGAATAAAAAGTGGTTTTCGTTTTTTGAAGCATTTGGAGCGAATCCGCTTGTAATTTATGTGTTTAGTTGTATAGCCGGAGGATTACTTGTGCATTGGCATATCCATACGGCCGTATTCAGTAATTTGCTTAACCCGTTATTCGGAAATTACTTCGGTTCATTTATGTACGGTGTATTTTTCCTGTTGTTCAATGGGCTGTTGGGATATGTTTTGTTAAAAAGAAAAATCTATATAAAATTATAAATCAGGATGAAAAGAAAAAGTGTATACACGTGTCTGGTTATGCTGCTTATGTCGTTGGTTCTTCAGGCTAAAGACAAAGACGTAGCTGTTGCGGAAGCATTATTGAAACGTTTGCTTCCGTCATACATCGAGAGTTTTCAGTTTCAAAAGTTAAAAGGAGAAAAAGACTGCTTTACGATAGAGTCTGTAAAAGATAAAATTGTAATTGGCGGAAACAATGCCAATTCAATGGCGATGGGACTGAACCATTATCTAAAATATTACTGTCTCACTACAGTGTCATGGTATGCGGATATAGCCGTTGAAATTCCTGAAGAATTGCCGATGGTTGGTGAGAAGGTGGTTTCGGAAGCGAGAGTGGATACTCGCTTTTTCCTGAATTACTGCACGTATGGTTACACGATGCCTTGGTGGCAATGGAAAGAATGGGAGCGCTTTATTGACTGGATGGCCCTTAATGGTATAAATATGCCTTTGGCAATTACCGGACAAGAAGCCGTGTGGCATAAAGTCTGGTCGAAAATGGGAATGTCGGACATCGAAATACGCTCTTACTTCACGGGACCGCCGTATCTGCCCTGGCATCGGATGGCTAACATAGATCGTTGGAACGGTCCGTTGCCGATGGAATGGCTGGAACACCAGGTAAGCTTGCAGAAAAAAATACTCGCACGTGAGCGTGAATTGAATATGAAGCCCGTATTACCAGCCTTCGCCGGACATGTACCTGCCGATTTAAAACGGATCTATCCCGAGGCCGATATTCAACATTTGGGCAAATGGGCTGGCTTTGCTGATGCATACCGTTGTAACTTTCTGAACCCTAACGATGCTTTGTTTGCGAAAATTCAGAAGTTATTTCTTGATGAACAAAAAAAACTTTTCGGAACCGATCATATTTATGGTTTAGATCCTTTCAACGAGGTTGACCCGCCCAGTTTCGAACCCGAATATTTGCGGAAGATAGCATCGGATATGTACGCTACATTGACGGCTGCCGATCCCAAAGCCCAATGGATGCAAATGACGTGGATGTTTTATTTTGATAAAGATAAATGGACTTCCGAGCGAATGAAGGCTTTGCTGACAGGAGTGCCACAGAATAAAATGATATTACTTGATTATCATTGTGAAAATGTTGAATTATGGAAAAGAACAGAGCATTTTCATAATCAGCCCTATATTTGGTGTTATCTGGGCAATTTCGGGGGAAACACAACTTTGACAGGTAACGTCAAAGAAAGTGGCGCACGACTTGAGAATGCTCTCATTAACGGTGGAGGCAACCTTAAGGGAATCGGCTCTACGTTGGAAGGATTGGATGTGATGCAATTTCCCTACGAATACATTCTTGAGAAAGCATGGAACCTGAATGTAGATGATAATAAATGGATTGAATGTCTGGCTGACAGACATGTGGGATGTGTGTCGCAGTCTGTGCGCGATGCTTGGAAACGATTATTCAATGACATTTATGTACAGGTGCCGCGCACATTGGGTACCTTACCCGGGTATCGCCCTGCATTGAATAAGAACAGTGAAAAACGGACAAGTAATGTGTACAGCAATGTTGAACTACTAGAGGTCTGGAGAAAATTGAATGAGGCATCTTCTGACCGGAGAGATGCTTTTCGCCTGGATTTGATTACTGTAGGTAGACAGGTGCTTGGAAACTACTTTCTTGATGTGAAAATGGAGTTTGACAGGATGGTTGAAACTAAAGACCATCAGGCTTTGAAAGCTTGCGGCGAGAAAATGAAGGAGATATTGAATGATTTGGATAAGCTGAATGCCTTTCATCCTTACTGTTCGCTGGATAAATGGATTGATGATGCGCGGAAGATGGGAGATTCTCCCCAGTTGAAAGACTATTATGAAAAGAATGCTCGCAACTTGATTACTACTTGGGGTGGAAGCCTGAACGATTATGCCAGTCGTTCGTGGGCCGGGCTGATAAGTGATTATTATGCAAAACGCTGGGAGGTGTATATCAATACATTCATCAAAGCGGCCGAGAAAGGTGTAGAGGTGGATCAGAAACAACTTGAAGATGAATTAAAAGAAATAGAAGAAGGTTGGGTAAATGCAACTGATCGGGAGGATACTCGAAAAGATGTTCATTCAACAACTGACGGATTATTATCATTCTCCACCTTTTTATTCAGCAAATATCAAAGACTGGTGAAATAAATAAGAGGCCTGTTTCATTTGTTGCTCGCGAATCATGCTATATCAGAAAGAATTAATATATTTGAAAATAAGGACTTGATATAATAAGCTTTTTATTTTCATATTTAAAATGATTAAGATGTCCCAGAAATACTCACAGGATGAAGCCCAAGCTTTGGTTAAGGCTCTGAAAGAGGGGAACCAGCTGGCATTTAGTATTGTATACAAGACGTATGCGGCGCAGACCTTTTCTTTGGCATTTAAATATTTGCTGAATAAAGAATTGGCTGAAGATGCCGTGCAGAACTTATTCTTAAAACTCTGGCTGAAAAAAGAAGAGATCGACGAAACAAAACCTATAAACAGATACCTTTTTACGATGTTGAAGAACGATCTGCTCAATACGTTGAGAGATTCAAAGAAAAATATCTATTTGCTTGAGGATTGTCTTTCAATGGTTTTGGAATTGGAAGACAATTCTCAAAACGAAAACCTTAAGCAAGAACAAATGAACATCATACAGCAAGCTCTTGAGCAACTTTCGCCGCAACGCCGCAAGGTTTTTGAAATGAAAGTTTCGGGAAAATACTCCAATCAGGAAATAGCCGATAAACTTAATCTTTCGATCAATACAATTAAATTTCAATATAGCCAATCTTTGAAGCAGATTCGCGCGACAGTGGGAGAGCTTAGCCTATTGTTGCTTTATTGTATGATGTAGTTTTATCACTTTTTGCTGATATGGAACGTTCTCTTGAATTAACACGGTTTAACGTAGTCTGTATAATACTTTTTTGTAACAGTGTGTATTACTAATAGATATTGAAATATGAAATCAAAAAAGAAACATACAAATCAGGACTTTGAAGTAGTTGACGGCATCGGGAAATATATGGATGACGACATTCAAAGGATAATAGAAGGTAAACAGCTCGAATTGGGCGACAGAGAATTGCCTCCTTTTGATGAATATCGCATTTATAAGAATATTCAGGAAGCCGTGATGCGGGAAGAAAAACGAAAGAACAGGAGAATAAGGATGCCATTGTTCTTTAAGTGGACGGTAGCTTGTGCAATTGTTTTGCTTGTGATAGGTGTAGGATATAATTTCTATCAAAGTCATAGTGAGGCAAACCTTGTTTATCGGGAGGTTTGTGCTGTAAGGGGTGAGAAGCTACTTGTATTACTTCCTGATGGTAGCCGGGTGTGGTTAAATGCCGATTCTAAATTGACCTATCCGGAACAGTTTGCAAAATACAACAGGAATGTTACGCTGGAGGGAGAGGCTTATTTTGAGATAGCAGAAAACAAGAAATCCCCTTTTCAGGTGCTTGCCGAGAATGTGAAAATACAAGTGACGGGAACGTGTTTCAATGTAAAAGCATACGCTTCGGATAAGGTAATCAAAACTACACTCGACGAAGGAAGTATAAATATCGGGCATGTGCAAAGCCGCAGGCCTATGCAGCAAATGCTTCCCGGACAAACTGCAGTTTATGAGAAAAGGAGTAATGTAATAAAAATAAAAACTGATAGATATCACGATGATGCTTCGAGTTGGAAGAGCAACCGGCTTATTTTCAGAAATGCATCATTGAAAGAGGTGCTTACAACACTCTCGCGTCATTTTGATATAGAGATTACAGTTAAAAACGAAAAGATTGCTTCGTTTACGTACGACTTCGTTTGTAAAGGGAACGATTTGAACTATGTGTTGGAGGTGATGCAATCCATAACACCGGTTAGCTTTAAAAAAATATCAGAATATACATATACCGTTGAATAAGTAAACTTAATCTAATAACAAAAACAAATTTATGAAAGCACTTTTAAAGCCCATTGTATGGGTATGCCTTTTCTTCTTTGCGTATCAAAGTACGTATGCGCAGGCTCTTAAAATAATGAGCTATAATTGCCGGATGTCCGGACAGATGACTGGTTACTCGGTGAAGGAGTATGCTGTATTTATCAGGAAATACAATCCGGATGTTGTAATGTTGCAAGAGATAGATTACAACACAAAAAGGAACAAAAATCAGGATTTCACCACTCAACTGGCTGCGGAGTTGGGATTGTTTTCCGTATTCGGGAAAGCGATGGATACTGGGGGTGGAGAATATGGAGTGGCTATCCTTTCAAAATATCCTTTTGTTTATATCAATAACAAAACTTTTGAAGGGATAGACGGAGCCAAAGAACCCCGGACGCTATTATATGTAGATATTCAGGAACCGGGAACTTCAGACGTAATCAGGATAGGAACGACTCACCTGGATCATTCGACAGACCTGATAAGGAGCGCAATGGCCGAACAGATTAATGAGCGGATTGGTACGGGAGATACCCCGACACTGCTGGGGGGAGATTTTAATGCCCGGACCGACTCTAATGTGATTTGTGAGGTAATGAAGAACTGGCAGAGAATCTGTGATGATACATTCACCTATCCGGCAGATCAGCCGACAATCAAGATTGATTATATATTCGGACTTCCACAGAATAAGTGGAAAGTGAAATCGTTTAAAGTTTTATCTAATCCGGAGGTTTCTGACCACAGGGCTTTGTTTGCTGAAGTTGAATTTGTAAAATGAATGAAATATGAAATCAAACTATCTATATCTGCTATTTATATGTGTCATCTCTTGCCTGTTCGTTTCATGTAGTGATGAGGATAACAAGGGAGAAGATATTCCGGAATGGAACCGGTTCAGAACAACTAACGTATTGGTTTATGCACACTTGTCAGAGCAAAATTTATTTAGCTCTTGTAGTTATAAAGAGGTGGCGTCATCTATCAGAAACACTGTTCATTCAGTGGCATTGCTGGACAGGACGAACGCTGTCTATGGGCAAACAGCAATCATAAATACGGGTACGGAGACTGCTAGAG